>JAHHID010000042.1 GCA_019359015.1 Spirirestis rafaelensis WJT71-NPBG6 | reverse complement strand
CAAAACTCAAATTCTTGAATTTATCGACTATTTTAATAAAACAATGGCTAAACCTTTTAAGTGGACATATAAGGGTAAAGTGTTGGCTATCTGATACTTGGCTTATTTCCGCCGTACTGTACTAGTAATGAAAAAAGTCGCTGTACCAACGTAAAGAAAAGCCCGCACTCGCAAAGCTAATCCGGCAAATATGGCGATGAGGCTGAAAATTCCTGGTATAACTGCTGTGTCTTGATGAAATAAAATTGCCCACCCACAAATTATGCTGCTGCCTAGCAGCCGTAAGTAGTGACGAGATGTTTTATAATCTGGAAGGATGAGATTTACATCAACTTGAGCAATATATAGCAGTGATAATCCGATTGGTGTGATATACCACAAAGTATCTGTGAGATGTAAATCCCAAAACCAGCGAAATAGCGCCCAATCAATCAAAGCGACACTGATGTAGGTAAAACGAATATTTTCGCGAATTTTGGCGAGGAAGATGTAATATGCAGCAGCGATCGCTATCGTAATCGGGTAGACATGCAGTCTAGTTTCCCATAATATTATCAGTGGAATTATGTATGCCGCGAGTTGCCAAGGTTTTTTCGACCAGCCCCAACTCTCCCAAGGTAAGATGTAGAGAAAATAGGCAAATACACAAGCGATCGCACCATTCCAAGGAACTAAAACACCACTTAATAATTGTCCTACTGCTGTTTCGCGCCAGTAAATTCGCATTCCTGCAAATTCTAATAAACCCAGGTAAACCCAGATTTCCTCTGTTGTAATTCCCCAGAGACGGAGAGTTGGGGAAGTGGGAGAACGACGCCCTTGAAAAATAGCGTAGCGAATTAAAAATGCCCCTGTTGCTAATCCTACAAGGCGATTGACGGCAATGGGGGCGGTAATGGCTGCCATTAATAAGCAACTACTCACAGCCCAGTGAAGATGAGCGATCGCTTTTAATTCTTGGGGTGTAAGACGTAAATAGTTAATTAGCCAAGGCGACAATATGCGATAAGCATACATGATGCTGGCACCCAAAGCGGACATGGCAATCAATCCATCACCCCAAGCACCTCCCGAAGCTTGAGACATTTGATAAAACAAAAGTTCATAAGCGGAAATTGATATGCCTAGAATTCCTAAATAAAGTAGCGGTTTTAAATCTTGGTGGCGTCGCCCTACACCAATAATAATTAAAGCTACACCTAAAGAATATAAACCTGTCCACTCGCTAAAGGTGTTTAAACGCAATAGTACGCTGAATGCACCGTATATTAAAGGTAGAATGTGGAAACTACTGGGCATTGTTGATAATTGATGTCGCCGTCGCCACCATTCGCCAAAAAGCTGCGCGATTAAACCTAAGGCGATGTTAGCGATCGCTATTTTGATAACTGAGCGCTCGCCAAACCCGAAAACCTGAGCTATCAACAATTCTAGACACCAGCCGATGCCATAAAATGCCCAATTTTTCGGTTGTCGCCAACTGCGATAAACGATTGCAGCCAAAGTTAATGCCGTAGAACTTAAGTATAAAAAACTGGGGTTAGCAAAGGTTTGGTAAACAAGCAGCGAGTGCAGTGTTAGACTCAATAACTCAAAGCTACATAATGCGATCGCCCATTTGTCGGTGACAACTGCATATATCGCGGCTAATTCTTCACCAATTTTGCTCTTAAAAAAATGGGGAGGGTTTGAAGCCCCATGATTAATCGTGGGGTCTACTAGATTGTTTGTAGAAACCCTCCCCATTTTTTCTTGCATCGCTCGGTCACCTCGACTGAGCACTTTGCTGACAAGCCATAAACTGAAGATAGCGATCGCTCCCACCACAAACCATCCATCTAGCGATAGATGCGGTAAACCAAAAACGCCATCCCACAGCAGCACAGCAACAAAACTCAGCCCAAAACCTACCGTAGTTCCCGCAGATTGCTTGTTTCGCAAATAGCGCGTATTTACAAACATCAAAACTGTACCCACACCTAAACCAATTAATCTGGTTCCTGGCAAAGGTAAAATAAGTAACTGTGCCGCTAACAAAGTTAAAACGCTGAAGTAACTGCTAGTAATGCGGCGTTGTCCAGAGGTGCGGCTAGCAATTCCCATGAGGGTAATAGGGGTAATTAACCAAATTAATCCCCAATTTTGATTGTTGATTATACCGCTCGTCCAAGATGCGGAAGCATTTACCCAAAGTAGTAAATAGCTAGTTACCGCCAATCCAAAACCGATGTGCCATGCACTACGTCGCCATATTCCCCCACCGACGCTTTGCAACCATTCCGCCACCATCAGGGCTAACAAAATGCTTGCCCATACATGAGTATGCAGATTTGGAAACAGCCAATCAATTGTAGAGCAAAGTGTTAGTACTCCGGTGATGTGTGTCAGATATATCAGGGAAAGAGGAGGGGGAGAGGGGGGGACAAGGAGAGGGGGGGATGGGGAGCCAGTGCGTTGCGGGGGTTCCCCCCGTTGTAGCACCTGGCGTGGGAAAGAAGAATTATTCTCCAAGGAGTCTCCTAGTCCCCTTGTCCCCTCGTCTGCCACTCTCCCACTCTCCCGCTCCCCCACTCCCCGTTGGGTGACTGCTGCGAGAGTTATTGTGGAAAAGAGTAAATTTAGCGATCGCAATATCGGATTGACCAGAGCGATCGTTGTTAAGAAAATTCCAAATAAGAGCGTTAAACCATCTCCAAAAGTAGCTAATTCCCGCTTTGGTGTGCGATAAATTCGATCCGTTAACGCCACCATGAAAATTAGGTAGGGAAATAAAGCTACACTTAGTAACGCCCAAGGTTCGTTTTGCGAATTGGTAAGTTTTGTTGCAATAGCGATCGCTGATTGTTGTAATTCAGCAGGTATCAAACGCCAAGCTAGCCAAACTGTTTGTAAACCGATAACGAAAATCGCCGCTAAATCAACTTTGAAAGCATGTTGTTGCAAACGACGGTTGAAAAACCACAAACTCAAACCGCTAACAGCGATCGCTTGCAAAGGTGATGATACCACCGAAACTAGCCAACCGAGGAAAAGTAAGATTCCTCCTAAGATTTCCCACGGTAGTTGAGGAGTGGGGGAGATGGGGGGGGGGGGGGCGGGGGGGGATGAGGGAGATGAGGAAGTAGGAGAAACACCAGGTGCAGCAATTTCTCTTTCCCCCCCTCCCCTTGTCCCCCCCTCTCCCCCTCCTCTTCCCTGTGCTAACCAAGCGATTAACCAACCGCAAATGCCAATAGCTAAACCTAACTGGGTAATATCTACTTGGACAACAAAAATCGCCCGTACTAGTAATACTGCTAAAGCATAAACTACTACCAAGGCAGGTAAAGTGATACCAAGTCCGACGCGCGTATCGTCTTCTTGCAAAGGATTTGCAGAGGATCGATTGCGATTGTGATATACGGTAATGATAGTTGTGCTGATCATCGCCAGATAAACGGCAATTAAAGGAAATCCTGGTAATTTCCAGCCCCAGTGTAAGTATGACAGCGCCAAAATATTTATTAGGGGCAATTTCCCGATTGGCGAATTGGCGACAAATAGCCGATTATTGCAGAGTAAAACAGTAATAGTTGTGAGAATAGGAAAAGCGATCGCTATCACTAACCAATCCACAGGATTTTGCCACAACTTGAAGCTATCCATCGCCCAAAAGTTCACCGGCACTAACAAAAGGGTGACAATTAGCAATGTCTGTGCCGTTAATCTTAAATTAGGCTGTTTGCCTGCCCAAAAACTCAACCCCCAGAAACTCAAAGTATAAGCGAACAAAACTCCATACTGTCCCGAAGCGGGGAATTTCTCCCACTGACTTGCAGCAAGCACCCCAGATGACACTACTACCAGAAATACACCTAAAAATAGCAGCCAGCGGACACTTAATTCTGCCCCCAATGATTGCAACATCGTTGCGATCAAGTTCGGTTTAACAGGCTTTTGTGGTACTGGTGCGGCTTTCACAGCTTCGGTAGTTTTAAATGCTACTTGTGCAGATTTAGTCTCAGGTTGCGACACCATCGGACAAACGAGAAATTCAAAGGCTATTTGCTTAACTTGGGCATCGGATATCAAACCCAAGCGCAGCAATGTATCCAATCCTTCTAATAACTCAGGATGGGATGATGGTAGTTTGACTTCAAATTTCAAAGGGCGATCAAGAGGCGATGACATAAACCGCAAGAGTAAAGCTTGATACTTGAATCAAAATGATGATTAAAGTATCTTTTAGCTTTAACTATGGCACTTGTTTATGGTGACTTATATTAATTGTTAATTATTTGTTATTGGGCATTTGAAGAGGAGACAAGGAGACAGGGAGACAAGGGGACAAGGAGACAAGGGGGCAAGGGGACAAGGGGACAAGGAGACAAGGAGACAAGGACACAAGGGGACAAGGAGACAAGGAGGAATTTCTTCCCCTGCTTCCCCTGCTTCCCCTGCTTCCCCTGCTTCCCCTGCTTTCCCTGCTTCCCCATCTCTCCATCTCCCCATCCCCCATCCCCCTTCTCCCTATCCCAGCGTCGGTATACTTTCTCTTTGCTGTTGATAAAGTCCTTTAAACTGGCGTTGCTGGAGGTTGTGATCCACAATTGGGTGAGGATAGCCAACTGCATCACGTTCCGAAAGTGGAATTTTACCGGTAACTAAATATTCTGTATCCATAGAGCGCAATTCCGGAACCCATTCCCGAATATATTCACCTTCTGGATCGAATTTTTGCGCTTGACTGGCTGGGTTAAAAATCCGCAAGGGTTTGGGGTCCATCCCGCTTGAAGCACTCCATTGCCAACCCCCGTTATTGGCAGATAAATCACCGTCAATCAGCTTTTGCATGAAGTATTTTTCTCCCAGTTGGGGATTTATCAGCAAGTCTTTGGTGAGGAAACTAGCGACAATCATCCGACAGCGATTGTGCATCCAACCGAGTTCATTCATTTGCCGCATGGCTGCATCTACTATGGGATAACCTGTTTTACCTTCGCACCAAGCTTGAAAGTATTCTTCGTTGGTTTGCCAAGGAAAGTTTTTCAGAGTTACGCGGAAAGCACCTTCAGCTAATTCCGGGAAGTTATACATTGCGTGTTGATAAAAATCCCGCCACGCGATTTCTTGTTGCCATGTGCGGATGTTGCTTTCTGTTTCTTCACTACGACTGTTTTGTAACGCTTCTAAAGTAGCTTGCCAAACGGTGCGAATACCGATCGCCCCAAATTTTAAAGCCGCACTCAGTTGAGATGTGCCGTTAACTGCTGGAAAATTCCGCTGTTCTTTATATTCGTTGATCGCAGAATTAGTAAATTCCTCTAAGCGTTCTTGCGCTGCTGCTTCTCCTGGTGCAATTACTAAGTCTTGATCCCAAACAAATCCTAAATCTTTCGCTGTTGGTAATGCGATCGCTCCAGTAAGTTTTGCAATTTCCTCTTCTGCTTCTGTCAATTTCTCCGCATTTTCCAGCGTTGGGACTGGGTTAGCCTTCGGTTTGCTAACCCAATTCTTCCAAAAGGGAGTGTAAACTGTGTAAGGTTGATTCAAACCACTGCGAATCTCTTCGGGTGGGTGCAGGATTTGATCCCAGTTTTGATCGAGAAACTGAATCCCTTTTTCTTTTAACGCATCGATGATAGTGCGATCGCGTATGTGGGAATACGGTTCTACATCCCAATTCCAAAATACAGCCTTAGCATTTAAAGCCGCAGCTAGTGCGGGTATCGCTTGCATCGGATTGGCGTGGAGTATTAATAGTTGGCTACCTACTTCGGCATATCGCTTTTGTAGTGCTTGCAAACAGCCAATCATATAACTTACTCTGGCTGGGGCAATATCATCTCGTTCTAAAATATTCGGATCGAGGCAAAATACACCTACGACTTTAGACGAGTGCGATCGCGCTGCTGCAAGTCCTGTATTATCACTGATGCGTAAATCGCGACGATGCCAAAACAAAATTAAATCAGACATTCCATCTTTTTCATAGTTCACCTGTACTAGATTAAACGCTAATTGTACCATCTAACATCGCTCTACCGAAGAATTTCTGCCCTCAATTCAGTAGTAATAGGACTTACGCACTTTACAAAGAGACGCTTACGTGTATCAGCGATAATACACTCAGTCTTCTTGATTGAACTGACCAGAATAGTAGCAATTTTTCCATTTCTATTCTAAAACTGCATAATTTGATGGTGCTTACACCCATTCTAAATACAGCTATGAAGCTCATTCATACTTAACTTCTGAGCAATGCAAAGCAAACAACAGTTTACGCATACGATCAAATTTATGTCAATGCGTAAGTTCTAAGTAAGCCTTAATCTGAGATTTTTCGTGTTTGGGCTAGCCCGAAAACTCACCCCAAAATTAAAAAACACCCTTTAAATCGCTTGATTGGCGAGCTGCACGATCCGTTACTCATCATTAGAGAAACACCATTGCCCCACTTTCCATGTTTCTTTATATGAGCATCCAAGTAGCAATTAAAAAAGTTAGAGAAAATGCATCTTTTATGATTAAGATCTGGTTATGAAATACATCGGATTTCACTTACCCAACCTTTAATTTCACAAGAGCCATTGCATACCCCAAAGACTTTTCCAATTGGACAAAAAGTGTTGATTCTACATCCACCGTATGTGGCTGGTAAAATTGGAGTAGTCTGTGCTCAAGAAATACTTTCAGACGGTCAACCTAGCGGACGTTGGTTGATTCAGATAGATTCTGAAAATATAATAGTCTCGCTGAGTGTAAATGAGTTTCAGGTGATTATACGCTAAAAAGAGCAATTTTAGGTCGATGTTGGCGGATCTTCACCAATTCCTAGTTGTTTTTTGCTGTGTTTCAACTGCTTCCACAGCGCTTTAATCTGGTCATAAGCATCAACAGGAGAAAGTTTCCCAGATGTTTCTAAAGCGGTGATAAAGCCAACTTTTTGGGCAAATTCTTGGAGATTCGCATTAAATATAAGCTCTTGTGGTTTAGCTTGACCGTAATAGCGACTTCTGGGGTAAAGAAACTTGTCTTTTTCGTTTTCATTAGGCTGCACGATTAATTTACCCCCTATAAAAAGTAATTTTATGCAAACTTTTAATTTATTTTTAACCTTAGTAGTAAATATAACATTTTATTTCAAATATGTTTGCGTATTATCCTCCTAAAGACAGAATTAAAAAAGCATTCCGAAGCAAGGTTTGCCCGGAATGCTTTGTAATTTGCAAAATAGGGAATGGGTTATGGGAAAAAAGGGAGCAGGGGGAGCAGGGGGAGCAGGGGAAGCAGGGGAAGCAGGGGAAGCAGAGGAAGAAATATTTCTTCTTTCTTTCCCTTTACCCTTTACCCTTTCACGGCAGATGCTCCACTTGGGGAAACCCCTTGGCGCTAGCCTCTCCCTTTGGCAGAAGACCGCACTGCCTCCCCTTTCCCCCTGCGTAATGCCCAATAGACATCTCCATAAATTAATTATGCGTTACCTGAAACCCTTGTAGAGACGCGAAATTTCGCGTCTCTACATTCTTTTTCGGAGATGCCCAATTACCAAAAAACGAGTAAATCTCGTTGTCCCCACAGCATCCATACACCGCTGATAGCCATTGTTGCCAGTACTATCGAGCGAAACTGTTGAGCATTTATCTTATTGAGAATATACTTACCGAGAAAGTTAGCTGGTATAGCTACTAGACCAATGACTAAACCAGTAGCGATAATCTGCGGTGATAATATTCCAAATGCAGCATAAGTCAATATTTTAACTAAGTGAATAATTACTACATGAGTTGCTTTAGTAGCAATCAACTCTTCTTTAACTAGACCATAATTTAAATAGAAAGCATTCAATACTGGACCTGTAGTTCCAATTAGTCCAGAGACAAAAGCTTTGACGAAGCCCGCAGGTAAAATATACCAAGCTTTGACTTTAAATGTAGTTTCTTTTTGTTCTAATCCAAAGCCAAAAATGCTAATTACCAAAAAAACGCCGATGAGTAACTGCAACCAATCTATATGAATTTGGGTAAAAGTATACGCACCGAGCATCGCCCCAATAATAGCGCCTGGAGCATACCATAATGTCAATTTCCAGTCAATATATCGCCAAAAAAGTACGATGCGATGTGCATTTCCCAAAAACATACCGATAGTAATTACCGGCGGAACCGATGCGGCACCTTGAATCGAGTTAACTAGAGGTATGAGCATGAAAGGACTACCACCACCAGCTAGGGTGCTAACCAACCAAGCAAAAAAGCTGACTACTGCTAGAGAGAAAATAAGCATTTAAATAAAAGAAACAGTTATAAGAAGGTGTTTATCTGCGGTTCCTTTATTCTTTTATGTATTGCAACTAATTGAAACCTGCTATGGTGGTAGGTTGCTGCAATTACTCAGGTATCACAGGACTCATTGGATCGAGAGGGACAGAGAAGACAAAATAGATTACCCCAGCACCCAAAATAAGCATAGCGAGGCTGAAAAGAATTACCCAGCGATCTGCGGGTTCATAGGTATCTTCATCAATGTTATCGCGGACGGCGAAATAGTGTTGAGTTGAGAGTAAAACTGTCAATAGACCAACTAGAGCGAAAGTTAAACCCAACTTCCACCCTGCCCCAGGATGTGGTATTAGTGGTGCTTGGAAGTGGCGAAGACGGACGATGACAACACCAAAACCCATAAGAGCGATCGCACTCCGCATCCATGCTAAGTAAGTGCGCTCATTAGCCAAGTGATCCCGCACTCGCGACGGATTCCTTAACTTTGCCTTTTGTATATCTACATTTCTGGCTTTGAACAGCAACCGCATGAGTAACACCCTAACTCTAATTTTATATTTATAAATAAAATGAGCCTAAAATCCAACTACCTTCAGTAGCAATTTCATCTTTCATTTTACTAGCAATGTCTCTTGTGTTAAAAAGAGAAAGCCAGATTCCAAGTTTTATTTGTTCCCAGATTCTGGCTTTGGCGATATTCAGATTTGTTTGCACTTTTCGCCTAGTTACGGATGCGCGTTTTTTGAGCCGCGACTTTTATTCATTGAGCGCAGATCAACTCTTCAGGGTGTTTTATAATAGCCTTCTTTTGGTAAAGTTGGCTCGTCGTAGCGACCTTGAAGTAGAGGCTGCACCTGTGGCTCAATCTTAGTAGGAATCTTGGATTCTACAGTCTCTTTCTCTAGATTGTTCTGCACAACCAATTGCTTTTTATTAGCTATTTTAGCAGTAGGCGCGTTTGCAACTCGTGTATCTATAGTTGCGCTAGTTACATTAGGGATAAACCAATTGAGATCACCTGCTTTGAAAACTTGAGTAGGAGGAATATTCAACTCAACAGCAGAAGTATCAGGATTTGTCTTTACCACTAACTGAGTTCCATTAACTATCTTAATAGCACCAGGTCCAGCTAATTCTTCACCTTGTTGGTTAGAGCTTATAGCTGTTAGTTTGGCATCATTTGGTAGATAAACTCCGTTACAATCCCATTTTTCTTTGGTTGTCCGACCAGGTGCTAAAAAGTAAAGTGCAGTATCGTATGGATAATCTTCTCCAACGTCGTCTTCATCTGGTTGTGGTCCATAGACAGCCAGCGTTTTGTCTGTTTCATTTGCACACTGTCCCCAGCTGGTTCCGGTTTCTAAAGCGTATTTTTTAAACTCTAACTCATCAATTTTCTTTTGAATTTCCTCAGGGTTAGTGTTTTCGCCTTGAGATAGTGTATTTTGCGCCGTCTTCAGACTCTCAAGAGCTTTAGTCACCTCTATGTAGTCAGGATTTTTGGTGAATTTAGGTCTATCAGCAAATGAAGGTTGGGCAAACACTAGGTTGACCAAAATTACCAAAACAATTAAAAGAGATTGCAATATTTTCACGTTTTTTCTCCTTATCGATTTTGCCATGTAGTCAACTTGACAACTTTTATTTAAGTCTATTCTAAGTTATCAAACTTAAAATATTTACTTAACTTTATATTTTCTGTGGTATTTAATTTACTTCCTATTAATTATATAATAATAACTTTTAGAGATGAACAACATATAAATACTAACTTTTTATCAAAAATTTCCAGTGCGAAGTATTCTTTAGAAACATGAAAATTTGAGAGTAACATCTTGAATTGAATACTTCGCTTTTGCCTTTAATTTTTCTCCATTTCCGGAGACTCTCCCAAATTTTTTGCCAGAATTAACCAGGTTAAATATAAGCAGCTTGCAACTGAAGTGATGAGAATTGAAGCGCCGCTTTCCCAGACAATATAAGCACCTAATGCAATCAAGACAAAGGGAACGAGTGCGTTGCTGTGAGGAGTAATAACTTGATTAATAGCTGGGAGCCTAGTTAATGTGTAGGCAGCGTAACACCAAACTCCTACGAGCGAAAAGAAGATTCCGAGAATTATCAAGAGGCTTTCCCAGGTACTGTTGGCAAATAAAGGCATATAGATGCCAATATTGTCACTTCCGTTAGCGATAGTCACAGCAGCTACGCTGTAAGTTTGAGGAGAAATAAAACTAGCGTTCGCGAAGCGACTCCAATGGAGTCTCGCACTTTTTTCCGTCACAACTGTTTCTGATTCAACAGAATCACTTTCTTTACTCAGCAAGCGACTTAGACCAGTCGCAATTGGCATCAATCCAAGTAGTCCAATCCAGTTTTGTGGCACTACTAAACCACCAAAGAACCCAGTCATACTAGCAATAACTAGTACTGCAAAACCCAAATATTGACCAATATAGATGTGCCGACTACGAAATGTTTTATTCACTTGCGAAAAAAACAACGTGAGGATAACAAGGTCATCAATGTTGGTTGCAGTGAAAGCGGCTAAACCAGTAGGAATTGCTGTTACTAATTGATTCATTTACATTCATTCCTTATTTGCAAGGTTAGTTGTTAGTCGATAGTAGTTATTAGTTAGTGCAACTAAGTAGAAAATATTTTCGGCATCAGTGAAACTGAAGTGAGTTGTTTCAATTTCGTGCTTCATTTTCCTCACCATTTTGGGATAACGTCCTCTTTGAATGAAAAACCAGCTACAACGGAGCATCAAATACAACAAGAACAACTAAGGGAAAGTATTGTCAGGTGTAGTAGGCAGAATGTTTGTAATGCTACTGCCAATGCCAACAGTATCGACAAGAGAAATCCGGGATGAAAGCCACTGCCAACAACGAGAACACCATCTTGGATATCGCGACAAACATTAGCCCAATCATGCCAACCAGAAAACTCAGCGACGTGCCGTTTCCAGAAAAGGGAATTATCAAGGCTATATTTGCGGCTGGTGTTGTCGTAGGTGCGATAACGGCAATAGATTGAGCTATAATTTCCCCGTAGGAAAGACATTCTCTCTTTAAACCGTGAGCACTTTGATTTAGTTGGATTTCAGCAGTCATAGACAATCTCCTTTTATTGCCAAGCTATGTGTAGCTATAAGCGCTACCACCTATGCTTCTTGGCTCAACTTCAAAAAAGCAAGCTATGCCTCAAGCAATTTAAGTTTTAAAATTACAAAACTTAATTTTCTTGATACGCATCAGCTTTGCAAGGGCTGCCGTGCATCTAGCTTGATATTTACTCTAAGCGACCTATATGATGAAAGCAAATGTTATTTATTTTCCAAACAATAAATAAAAGTGATTAAGAGTCAGATAATTAGTACATTTGGTTGAATAAATTTAGCCATTGCAGATACCCCCCAACCCTAGTAGGAAATGAGTCTTTATTTCTCTTTCCTGAAAGGATTGTGGGATCAAGATTTAACTGAAAAGTTTTTATCAAACACTAAGTTTTAGGGATGCATTAAATGGCGGGAATGACACTTGACCAATTGCGAGTTTTTGTAGCTGTGGCGGAAAATCTCCACTTTACCCGTGCTGCCGAAGCGCTTTACATTACTCAACCCGCTGTGAGTGCCGCAATTCAAAGCTTGGAAGAGGAATATGCAGTCAAACTTTTCCATCGAATTGGTCGCCACATTGAGATCACTGAGGCAGGAAAGTTGCTACAAATAGAAGCACAGGCAATATTAAAGCAAGTTACTCTGACTGAAAGGAATTTACGGGAATTAAACGATCTGCAACGTGGTAAGTTGAATTTGGGAGCAAGTCTGACGATTGGTAATTATTGGTTGCCAGAAAAGATTAGTGAATTTCAGCGCACATATCCAGGGATCACTGTCAATTGCACTCTCGCCAATGCAGAAACGATTTGTGCAGGAACAGCGACGGGTGTGTTTGATTTGGGTTTGGTGGAAGGAGAAGTGCAACCATCGTTGAAGGCTTCTTTAGAGGAAGAAATTGTCGCCAGCGATCGCTTGCTAATTGTGGTTGGCAAATCTCACCCTTGGTTTGAATTAGGAGAGGTTCGCTTAAGCGAATTAACTCAAACTGCATGGGTGATGCGCGAGTCCGGTTCTGGTACGCAGCAAAGATTTGACCAAGCTTTGCAAAATTGGGGGATCGATCCATCGCAATTAAATGTCATTTCTGTTTTGAATAGTGGCGAGATGGTCAAGGCTGTAGTTGAAAATGGTGTAGGTGCTACAGCAATCTCTGATTTGATGGTGAAAAAAGAACTGTCTCTGTCAACTTTGCGATCGCTTACAGTCATTGATAATAGAAATGGTTCGTTAAGTCCTACGGAAATAACCCGTCCTTTTTTAAAGCTAAAACATCGCCAGCGTTTTCAGAGTCGGCTTTCTACCGCTTTTGAACAAATGTTGATCCCTGTAGAAACTTTAAAACTTTGAATAAGCGCCACAAAAAATTTGTGCGTCCAGATGGCAGCCAGGTAGAATTCACAGTTCAGCCAGAACAATATAGTGAACTACCCCAACCTATAGACGGACAGGGCTTCCCAATTCATCGGGAATAGCCTCTAGGACTCCGTAGCTCTATTGGTCTGACATTCCCTCCAAGGGCAGAAGTCCTGATTCCCAAGACCCAAATCTTTTTCTTGCAACATATACCTATTAGCTTGGTTTTCGCTTGTGGCATTGATGGTGAGCCACTTGGCGGTGTCAGTTTCTGTCCCGTCAAAGTGGCGAACCCGAAGGGTCAAGACACTAATTATCCTACCACAAAAATTGGTGATTCCTTATACATCCTGGATGTATAAGGAATCACCCGCTCACAATCCCCACCTTATGAGTACATTGAAGGTGGCGACTTCCGCAATCCGTTAAAATTGATGAAAAGGATAGTTTTTTGCGACTTTGATGGCACTATTACGGCTGAAGAAACGTTTGTTGCGGTTCTGAAACATTTTGCACCAAAGCTTTCTGCCAGTTTGCTTCCGCAAATGTATGCACGAAAGTTGACTTTGCGAGAGGGAGTCCGGCAAATACTCGAATCAATTCCATCTTCAAGCTATGGGGAAATTTTGGAATTTACTCGACCTCAGGCGATGCGTCCGGGATTTATAGAACTGCTAGATTTTCTAGAGGTGGAAAAAGTGCCTTTGGTGGTGGTTTCTGGGGGACTGCGGGGAATGGTGGAAGTTGTTTTAGGTGGGTTGGTGCAACGGATTCATGCACTTTATGCTGTGGATGTAGATACAAGTGGTGAGTACTTGGTGGTACGCAGTGAGTACGAGGGGGATACAGAACTAATTGCGAAAGTGCAGGTGATGGAAGAGTATCCGGCTGATGAGAAGATAGCGATTGGGGATTCGGTTACCGACTTAAATATGGCAATTGAGGCTTCTGTGGTATTTGCACGCGATCGCCTAGCCAAATATCTTGATGAATCCCAAAAACCTTATATTCCCTGGAATGACTTCTTTGAGGTGCGTGAGCAATTAGCCAGATTATGGGAGCGATCGCATGATTGAATACGAATCACTATCTACCCACGGTCAACAATTAGATCCTCGTTACGAGCTAATCGCTACAGCCCGTAACTTTTACCATCAAGGTTGGATGATGGGAACTGCGGGAAATCTCTCGATTCGCTTACCTGATAATAGTTTCACCGATTACCGCTAGCGGTCGCTCTAAAGGCAAATTATGCCAGAGTGATTTCGTTCGCATTTATCCAGATGGCAAAGTAGCACAATCATCACCTGATTTGAAGCCTTCGGCGGAAACAGCCATTCATCAAATTCTTTATACTCTATTTCCCGAAGCACAAGTTTGTTATCATATCCACTCAGTTGAGGCAAATTTGGTTTCTCGCTTTGTGCAGGGAGATACCGTAATCTTGCCACCCTTGGAGATGTTAAAAGGGCTAGGAGTGCGGGAAGAAAATCCTCGTTGTGTTATTCCCATATTCGCTAACCATTTACAAGTTTCCCTGATTGCAGCTGAGATTAAAGAGCGCTTCAGTGTTACTTTACCGCAGGTGTCAGCCTTGCTCATCCGCGACCACGGTGTTACAGTCTGGGCATCTTCTCCCGAAACAGCTCATAACTATATAGAGTTGATCGAATATATATTCCGCTACATGGTAGCATCTCGCCAAGTGGGCATTGGGGAGATAGGGACATAAAAACAGAAGCAGACGAAGGATTTAACGCATTTTTTCAAGCCGTTCCCCCGTCACAAAGCTAAATCTTCATTCTTGTTGCGATCGCTCCAGATTAAATTAGCCATTCTGAAGTATCTTGAGGCTACAGGCATTAATGTCTATAGTTCACAGATGCGATCGCTATGTGCCAATTACTCGGAATGAACTGCAATGTTCCCACGGATATTTGCTTTTCTTTTGAAGGCTTTTCTGCACGAGGAGGAAAAACTGACGACCATAGTGATGGTTGGGGGATTGCTTTTTTTGAAGGTAAAGGATGTCGGCTTTTTATAGATGCCAAACCCTCGGTTACTTCTCCAATCGCAGAAGTGGTACGATGCTATCCCATCCACTCTACCCATGTAATTGCCCATATCCGCAAAGCAACTCAAGGTGAAATTAGTTTAGAAAATTGCCATCCCTTCCGTCGGGAACTGTGGGGAAGGTATTGGGTATTTGCTCACAATGGAGATTTACCAGATTTTCATCCTCAAAGTATGGGGTTTTATTACCCCGTAGGTAAAACCGATAGTGAAAGAGCGTTTTGCTTGATACTAGAAACGTTAAGACAACGATTTCCTGAAGGTCAGCCAAACGTTAAAGAACTTTATCTGGCACTTCGGGAAATTACTGAATTAATTTCTATATACGGTATTTTTAATTACTTGTTATCAGAGGGAGAGCATTTTTTTGCTCACTGTTCAACTAAACTTAGTTACATTGTACGCCAAGCGCCCTTTGCTGCGGCTCACTTGATTGACCAAGATGTAACTGTAGATTTCCAAGAATTGACGACTCCAAGCGATCGCGTTGCTGTTATCGCTACTACCCCCCTCACCGACAACGAAGTTTGGACGCAAATTCAACCAGGAGAACTACTAGTATTTCAGGACGGTTTGCCCTTAAAATTTACATAGATAGTCGCGCATGGGGCATGGAAGGAATCCTCGGATCGTTCGCGCATTAGGTTCTTGAACTTTTTTAATTCGAGCGTGCCCAATGCCCATTGCCCGATGCCCATTGCCGAAATTTTTTATGTTCTTAAATCTACATATTATCTATCGACCATGTGGAGTTATTCGCTTGCGTTTTTAGCTTCATCGCTGTAATATCTATTGCACGATATGTATATCGATAAATAGTAGATTAATTTATTAGGAGCATAAAAAATGAGTTTTTGGCAACGCCAGCTGAAGCAATCGGGGCTTACCATTGGGCATCTGAGGGGCAGACTCAGGTTGCGTTCCTTCAAAGGCTTTGTATCGATGTTTTTGGTGGGAGCGATATTGAGTGTGGCGATCGCCTCCTGCTCTGGTGGAAATGCAAACAATTCTGCCAATAACGCTGCTGGTGGTTCTGGTGCTAGCCCTGTTGCCGCCAACAACAAAGACGTTGAACTAACCCTTGTTTCTTTCGCCGTCACCAAAGCGGTTCACGAAGCAATTATACCCAAATTTGTCGAACAGTGGAAGAAAGACCACAATCAAAATGTCAGGTTTAAGCAAAGCTACGGCGGATCTGGTTCGCAAACTCGCGCAGTCATCGACGGTCTAGAAGCGGATGTGGTTCACTTAGCACTAGCATTAGACACTCAAAGAATTGAGAAAGCTGGATTGATTCAGCCAGGATGGGAAAAAGAAGTCCCCAACAATGGTATTGTCTCAAAATCAGTTGCCGTATTAGTCACCAGAGAAGGCAACCCGAAAGGCATCAAAACCTGGGCGGATTTGGGTACAAATGGTGTCAAGCTGATTACCGCTGACCCGAAAACATCAGGTATTGCGCGTTGGAATTTCTTAGCATTATGGAATTCAGTAATTAAAACTGGTGGAGACGAAGCTAAAGCGACTGATTTTGTCACCAACGTTTATAAAAATGTGCCTCTTTTGACCAAAGATGCCCGTGAAGCTAGCGATGCCTTCTTCAAACAGGGTCAAGGAGATGCCCTAATTAACTACGAAAACGAAATTATCTTGGCACAACAAAAAGGCGAAAAAGTAAACTATGTCGTCCCTGATGTCAATATATCCATCGACAACCCGATCGCAGTCGTAGACAAAAACGTTGATAAGCACGGCACAAGGGAAGTAGCAGAAGGTTTTGTCAAATACCTTTATAGCCCCGAAGCACAACAAGAATTCGCCAAATTGGGATTCCGACCAGTAGACGAGACAGCACCGCAAACTAAAGAACTTGCCGGCAAATATCCCAAAGTCAAAACTCTCGGTACAGTTGGTGACTACGGTGGTTGGGATACCGTGCAGAACAAGTTCTTCGCAGATGGCGGTCTTTTTGACAAGATTCAAGCCCAAAAGAAATAGTTATAGGGCAATGGGCATTGGGCAATTTTGTTGAGGGGGAAAGGGAAAAGGGGAGGCAGTGCGGTCTTGGGGTCTCCCCAAGTGGAGCACCTGCCGTGAAAGGGGAAAGGGAAAGGAATTAATTTTTCATCTCCCCCTGCTCCCCCTGCTCCCCCTGCTCCCCCTGCTCCCCCTGCTCCCCCTGCTCCCCCTGTCTCCCCCTCCCCCCCTCTTTTTCAAAATGGCAGTCTCCTCACCTCCCTCTTCTCCTCGGCAACTCATTCCCCCAGAACCTCCAGCTTGGAAGAAGTTCTTAAGCAATTTGTCTAGAATTCCTTGGACATGGCGAATTACTGTGGGATACCTCACGGTAATGTTGTTCGTCCCCATAGCCGCAATGTTCCTGAAAGCGGGTACCGAACCCCCGGCTAAATTTTGGGAAATTGCCACTAGTCCGATCGCACTGGCAACTTATGATGTCACTTTTACCACATCACTAATTGCATCTCTGTTTAATGGGGTCTTTGGTACTCTCATTGCTTGGGTTTTGGTTCGTTATAAATTTCCCTTGAAACGGTTCATTGAAGCTTCAGTAGATTTACCTTTTGCGCTACCGTCAGCGGTTGCGGGGTTAACTTTGGCAACAGTTTACAGCGATAATGGCTGGCTTGGCTCGTTGCTAGCACCGCTGGGCATTAAGGTATCTTTTACCCGTCTGGGGGTAGGGGTGGCAATGACGTATATCTCGCTGCCCTTTGTCGTGCGGACAGTGCAACCTGTACTTCAGGAAATGGAACGCGAAATTGAAGAAGCTGCCTGGAGTTTGGGTGCAACTCAATGGCAGACTTTCTGGAAAGTGATTTTTCCGCCTTTATTTCCGACAATTTTGACTGGTATTGCCTTGGGTTTCTCCCGTGCAGTTGGGGAGTATGGTTCGACGGTGATTATCGCTTCCAATACTCCGTTTAAAGATTTGATTGCACCTGTACTAATTTTCCAGCGATTAGAGCAGTATGACTATTCTGGGGCAACTGTAATTGGTACTGTCTTACTGCTGATTTCCTTGGTGTTGTTAATAGGAATTAATCTTTTACAAGCTTGGGCAAGAAGATATGACACAAAATGATGCCTCTTTTCCACCTCGCATTCACTCAGGTGCAGCAGATCCAAAGCCGCAAAAACCTGTTAAATCGAGGGATTGGATGCCAATTATTTTGATTGGGATAGCGATCGCCTATTTGGGCTTAGTTCTCTACATCCCTGCTGCTAACGTCTTTTACCAAGCTTTCAAAAAGGGGGTTGGTCCATTTCTGTCTAACCTTACCCATCCTGCCTTTCTTCATGCAGCTTGGCTAACACTGATACTAGCTGTAATTACTGTACCTTTAAACACAGTATTTGGTTTATGTGCAGCTTGGGCGATCACTCGTCACAAGTTCCCCGGTCGTGCTTTCGTCCTCAGCATTATTGACTTGCCCTTTTCTATCTCACCCGTTGTCGCAGGTTTGATGATTGTGTTGCTATACGGGCGAAATGGATGGTTTGGCGGTTGGCTCCAGGCTCATAATATCAATATTATCTTTGCCTTTCCTGGTATGGTGTTGGCTACAGCATTCGTCACTATGCCGTTTGTCGCTCGTGAAGTGATTCCGGTTTTAGAAGAATTCGGCAAAGATCAAGAAGAAGCAGCCAGAACCTTGGGTGCAGAGGACTGGCAGATATTTTGGCGCGTCACTTTACCTAGTATCCGCTGGGGCTTACTCTACGGCGTGATTTTGACAAATGCCAGAGCAATGGGTGAATTCGGTGCTGTATCCGTAGTTTCAGGAAACATTGCCGATAAAACTCAAAGCTTACCTTTATTTGTCGAAGACGCTTATAAGCAGTATGAAACCGAAGCCGCTTACTCGGCTGCTGTATTGTTAGCGCTCCTAGCAGTTGTCACTTTGGTGTTGAAGGAAATTCTCGAACGGAAAACCCGTATTAAAGATGTTGAATAGGATGTTGGCTGACGGTTGTTAATTGGAAAATCCCTAACTCTTAACTCCTAATTCCTAACTCCTAACTCTTAACCACTATCCACGCTTCCACTATGGCTAATGACATTGCGCTCACCCATAAACGGATTCGCTTAAGAATTCCTAAGGACTATCACTCCCAACCTGTGATTTCTCGCTTGGTGTCTGACTACGGTTTGACTGTGAATATCACTGCTGCTGTTCTCGGTGCCAATGCTATTGGTGATGGTTGGTTTGACTTGGATTTACAAGGCACAATTGGACAAATTGATATTGCTTTAAGTTATCTGCATGACTTGGGTTTGCAAATCTGGGATAACAACAGCCAAACAGGTATTTGGTAAAGCAGCTTAATTACTGCTTGTTTTAAACAAAATAAAATATTTAGGAAAAATAATGCCCTGAGACGGATTTGTTAGGCGATGCGGAGTCCCGCAACCTTACGGAACGCACTTGGGCATTTTTTGTTGTAATTTACCATGCCCCATGCTTATTGCCCCAACCCATTTACTATATATTCAGCACTATTGGGGCATTGTTTTTTAGTTTTTCTTGTGTTAAATTCCTTTACATCAACAATAAGTACTGTAATTCGATAAACTTGTCGTAGATTATTAATCACCGAGAAAAGCAATTCATCATTGTCAAGGAGTGTAATGTTTTTCAGCAACTTAGAAAAACCCGCCCCAGTCCACAGCCGGATTCGCATACCGCAGCGGTATAATAGACAACCGATAATTTCCCGTCTTGTATCTCGTTATAATTTAACCGTCAATATTACCGCAGCATCTTTAACATCAGACAGTAACGATGATGGCTGGTTTGACCTAGAACTTTCAGGAAATCCCTCAGAATTGGCAAATAGCCTATCCTACCTGCATTCGTTGGGTGTCGATTTGATGCAACTAGCGATCGCCAATCACATTCAATCAGGAAACACTCAGCCTTTCCCTCACTTAGTTAGCAATTTAACTAACAGAGAATCTGCATCAACAAAATTGAAACAAGAACCAATATATAATGCGATCGCTCAAACAAATCGAGTGCGTTTGCAACTGTGCATTTTGAAAAACTATTACCATAAACCGATAATTTGCGAATTAGTTTCTCATTATATGCTCACAGTCAACATCACCAGTGCGCTGCTAAATCCCGACATCCAAGATGATGGCTGGTTTGATTTAGATTTGTGGGGTAGACCGCAACAACTCCGCGCTAGTATAAGTTACTTAGAAAAATTGGAGTTACCACTTTGGTTAGTTTCAATTCCTGATAACAATTAATTGCAAATGACAATTTTTAATAAATATCAACCAGCAGTAGAAACCAGACCATCTGTGATTTCCCCAGCCTTGCAAAAAAAATAATCTTACTAAAGTTCGCTTGCGCTTACATATTCCCCAATGCTATCAACAAGAACCTGTGATTTGCCGATTAATTTCTGCTCATGGTTTAGTTGTTAATATTACTAAAGCAATAGTGGAAGAACATACAGATGGACATGGTTCTTTTGACTTAGAACTTCAAGGAACACCACCACAGATTAGCAGTGGTCTGACTTATTTAGAATCTCTAAATTTGACAATTAAAGGCAAACCTAATGTTGATGGAGATGGTTGGTATTGCTGATTAGAGACTAGGGATTAACAAAGCGCATAGCGCCCTCACCCTAGAAGGGTGGGGCTATACTAACGAAGTCTGCCTACGCGGACTATGGATTTTAGGTTGTGACGGCAGGATTTGTTTGTGTAGCCGAGCCAGTGCTCAATGCCCAATTCCCCACTATTAAATCTCATAGTGCCAAATTTCTTCTTCTCGCAGCACAATTCGATGCAGACTCAGACGGTGAATAAAGCCTTCCTGTTCTAATTGCCTAAGAATACGAGTGATTGTCACGCGAGTTGAACCCAATAGTTCCGCAATGTCTTCATGAGTCAGACGCATATCTATCAAACGTCCTTGTTCAACTTCACGACCAAATTTTTTAGATAACCATGTCAACAGCTTGATAAGCATGATATCAACTGTTTTATAGCCACGAACAATCATCAATTCTTCAGCTTGGTGAATGTGTGCTAGCAATACATCTGCAATTTGATCCCATCCTTGCAAATTGAAGATTGTCGCTTGCACTTTGGTAAGACATTCCATCTGATAGGGTTCAACTTTTGACAAAGCTTTGCCAACAATATCTCCTGATCCCCACACTCCCAGAGTGACGCTTGTACCGTCTTCGAGATAAGTAAATGTTCGTACAACCCCTGTTTCAATTTTCCACAGACCATGAGTCTGTTGTGGCAACAAGGTGCGACGGGAAAAAGATTGAACAGTATTCTTACTTAAAGAATTTGGCGGGGCAGAGTATAAAGACATTATTGCAAATAATCCTATTATTCGATACATTTACCGTAGTATTAAAAATATATCAATTTCTGGAAGGATTTCATATGGGGATAGCGGTTGAGAATGTTTCCAAACACTATGGTTGTTTCCATGCGGTTGACTCTGTGAGTTTGGAGTTTAAAACTGGCTCTCTGGTTGCGCTTTTGGGTCCGTCTGGTTCAGGAAAATCAACATTAATGCGGATGATTGCTGGACTAGAGACACCTAGTTCAGGTGAAGTATGGATAGTTGGTGAAAATGCGACTCACAAGCGGGTGCAAGAGCGTAATATTGGCTTTGTATTTCAGCATTATGCCTTATTTAAGCATTTGACGGTGCGGCAAAACATCGCTTTTGCCCTAGAACTCCGCAAAGCTCCCAAAAACCGGATTAAGCTGCGAGTAGACGAACTTTTAGATTTAGTGCAGTTGACTGGATTAGGCGATCGCTATCCCTCACAATTATCTGGGGGACAACGGCAAAGAGTAGCTTTAGCGCGTGCTTTAGCAGTTCAACCGCAAATCTTGCTACTAGATGAACCCTTTGGCGCTTTAGATGCGAAAGTACGTAAAGATTTAAGAATGTGGTTGCGACGTCTGCATGAAGATGTGCATGTAACTACAGTATTTGTCACCCACGACCAAGAAGAAGCAATGGAAGTTGCTGATGAGATTGTCGTCATGAATAAAGGTCGAGTAGAACAAGTTGGTACACCAGCCGAGATTTACGACCACCCAGCAACACCATTTGTCATGAGCTTTATTGGTCCAGTGAATATCCTATCTAGTAACTGTGGTATTCAAACAGGCAATCATTCCTTCACTGCGAGCGATCGCGTATTCTTACGTCCTCATGACATTCTCATTCAACCCCAGAGAGTCGAAGATGCAACACCAGCCAAAGTTGACAACATAATTCACTTAGGTTGGGAAATTCGCATCGAGTTAATTTTAGAGTCTGGGGAAAGGGTAAATGCTCACCTCACGCGAGAGCAATTCAATCAACTTCCACTCAAGGAAGATCAGCGTGTCTACGTTAAACCCAAGAAAGCAAGAGTTTTTCCGGCTTACGCTTAGAAAGAGTTAGGAGTTAGGAGTTAGGAGTAGAGTAGGTCTCGTTACAAGGCTCAGACTTGTAATGCTCTTGTGGGAGGCTCTGCCTCCCGTCAACCTGGAGGCAGAGCCTCGCGTATCACATTCCCAGTCTGAGACTGGGAACGAGGCAACAATTAACAAAGCTAAATTCCTGCACCATCGAGAAAGTCTTTAATTACCGAATCTGTATTACACTTACCTTTGTCGGTTTCTCCGTTATCCACTTGAATGATGGACATATGTAATTCAGTTTCCATCTCGACAACTTGCTTCTCTAGCTTTTTGACTCGTTCAAATAAAGCGCGTATTACCTCGGCTTCGACATCGCGCACTTTATCATGAGCTAAAGCATTGACACTTGTGTTGTCTTGACGAGTTACACGTCCGGGAATTCCGACTACAGTCGTGTTGCTGGGCACATCGCGCAGCACCACCGAACCGGCGCCGATGCGGACATTATCGCCGATTTGAATGTTGCCTAATACCTTTGCCCCTGCGCCGACGACCACATTACTACCCAAAGTGGGATGACGCTTGCCGCTTTGTTTCCCAGTACCGCCAAGGGTGGCACCTTGATAAATTAGGGCATTATCGCCGATAATCGCTGTTTCGCCAACGACTACTCCCATACCGTGGTCTATAAAAACACCCTTGCCAATCGTAGCTCCTGGGTGAATTTCAATCCCCGTAAAAAACCTACTGAGATGAGAAATAAACCGAGGTATAAAGGGCATGCCTGTTTTATACAGCCGATGTGCGAGGCGATGAAGCACTATGGCTTGAAGTCCAGGATAGCAAAACAACACTTCCAGCCAGTTACGGGCAGCTGGATCGCGCTCATAAATCGTTCGGAAATCAGTTAGTAGCATAAGCAAGTTTGGATCTTTGTTGCTAAGGGAGATAAAATCAAATACCTAAATAATTAATTCCAAAGACAGGAATTATGATGGATAATCTACGGTAAGCCGATAGATTTGAGGTGTTTCAGTCAGTCATAATTGGGATGCTATCACATCCGTCAGTTTGAGAAAAATTAAGCTCGCCGCTGTATGCCTCAAATCTATCGGTAAACCGTAGTATATTGAGTAGAGACTTGAATAGCCCAAATTACGCTCTTTTGGATCTGTCTTCTAAAGTCGAATATGCTTTGCTAGCACTTTTGCAACTGGCAATCCATCACGACAAAAAAGTTCCTCTGACGATGAGCAAGATTACTGCCAAGCAACCGATTCCAGAACGCTATCTAGAGCAAATTCTTACTAGCCTGCAACGTGCTGGTGTGGTTAAGAGTCAACGCGGTTCTAGGGGAGGCTTTCTTTTAGTTCGTGAACCTTGGCAAATTACCTTGCTGGAAATTGTCACTTTCGTGGAGGGCGATCGCAAACCAAAAGAAAGCTCTGAACCTCCCACTTTAGAAAAGAATCTGGTGCAAAACATTTGGCTACAAGCTAACAATGCTGCGGTTGAAGTTTTGAGGAGCTATACACTCCAAGACATGTGTCAAGAACGAGATCAAAAAACACAGCAAAATCCGATGTATTACATTTAGCGATTCAAGAGTACCCATATACGGTTTGCGCTTATATACGAGGGAGTTAATTGGACGGACTCGTGCCCGTTCATTTCAAGAAGATTCCCCAATCCAAAGCGCGGAGCGCAAATTGTCGTCAAGCTTATTCCTGTAACACCGGAATTGCTTTATTTTATGGTGGCAGAACAGGGCTACCATCTTATTCTAACAATGCCCATCCAATATGATGAGCGTAAACGCGCTGACTTTTTGTCGTCAATTGGCTAGTCGTCCTTTAGCCACATATGAAGGATTGCTATTGGGAATTTCTACGACAGCAGCTTTATATGCAGCAATCCTTGTGGTGAAGCGTTTAGAAAATAGCGATCGCGCTTTTTTGTGATGATATTTAGCAAAGCGCGATCGCTACCTGAGTACAGCGTTATTTAAAGACTTAGAATCAGTTCAAGGAGCCCCCGTCTTTTTTCACCAAAACAGTCAAACACATACAACTAAGAATTAATTTAGTTAGACTTAACGCTTCACTTTTCAAGACAATAAAAGCACCTAGCCCTATTAGGACAAAAGGCACAAGATAATTGCCATAGTCAGTTATCAGTTGAGCTATTCTACCCTGGTCGGTTAATTTAAGTGCTACGTAGCACCAAACAGCTAAAAGTGCAAAAAATACAATAATAATTATTAAGAAACTGACAAAACTGCTGTTAGCAAACAATGGCACATAAATACTGATATTGTCACTACCATTAGCAATAGTCACAGCCGCTACACTATAAGTCTGGGGAGCAAGAAAACTAGTAATATTTAAATTATCAAATTCTTCTGTTTCCGCCTCAACTTCTGCCGATACATCTTCAGAATTAACCAAACTACTAATACCTATTGCCATTGGCATCAAACCTAGCAATCCAATCCACTGTGGCGATAAAATCAACCCCCCAAACAAACCGGGAAGACTAAAAATTACCAGCACCGTAAAACCTAAATATTGACCAGCAACAATATGACGACGCCGAAAAGTTGCACTTACCTGCGAAAAAAACAGTAACAGAATCACAATATCATCAATATTAGTAGCAGTAAACGCCGTTACCCCAGTACCAATTGCAGCAACTAACTCATTCATTCTTCTCTTACTCTTTCTCTATGTTCTCTGTGCCCACCGTTCGCGGAGCGTGTCGCAGACAAGCCTCTCGTTCGCCTTGGTCTCGGCGATTGAGAAGAGAAGTGTCTCTGATAGGAGAAGCTTTGAGCGGACGAAACCTCCGCTCAAACTTCTCTCTGAGGTTCGTTTAATCTAGTATGTAAATAATATTTTCTGACAATCCAGCATGAATAAGCTTGGGACAGCTTTCATAGAAGGAATAATCGCCTTCTTCGCCACTAATATCGATGACATCATTATCCTGTTGCTATTTTTTTCACAGATAAATGCTAACTTTCGTCGCCGACATATCTTTTTTGGTCAATACCTTGGTTTTACAGCCATCATCATCGCTAGCTTACCAGGATTTTTTGGTGGCTTGGTAGTGCGGCGAGAATTAATTGGATTACTCGGAATACTACCAATCTTGATTGGTATAAAGCAACTGCTGAGTCGGGAAGAAACTACAGAAGTTCAGACAGTAACCAGTAATTTTAAGCAGTCCTCAGACAGAAACCCCATAGTATCTTTTGTATTGAGCCTTCTGCATCCTAATACATATAAAGTAGCGGCGGTAACTTTTGCCAATGGCGGTGATAATATCAGTATTTATATTCCCTTATTCGCTGGTCAGAATTTTGCCAGTTTGGGAGTAATTTTGAGTGTATTTTTTGTCATGGTAGGGGTTTGGTGCTTTATTGCTTACCTATTAACTCTTCATCCTACGATTGCTGATATTTTAACTCGCTACGGTAAGATTATTGTCCCCTATGTCTTAATTCTTTTGGGACTTTTTATAATGTATGAAAGAGGCACATTCAACTTACTCCCGTGGGTGAAAGCCTAACCATTTTGGATTTTCGATTGTTGGTTGGAGCGTTGTTATACGAACTCCTAACTCCTAACTCGTAACTATCTTGCCTTACGCTTGATAAACTAACTTCCAACTAACCATCATCAACATTGTGTAAATGATAAACCGCAGTGGGCGTTGAGGCGCGATTTGACAGATTTTAGCACCTAGTAATACCCCTGGAACTGAGCCTATCCAAATCGGTATTACCAGACTCCAATTAACTGTTCCCAGAGTGAGGTGTCCGAGGGAGGTAAAAAACAATAAAATAGCGGCTTGTGAAATGTCTGTACCTACCAATTTACGAGCATCAAGCCGGAAAAAGCCAATCAACACCAGTGCAAACATTGAACCGGAAGAAACACTACTTAGACCGACCAAACACCCTAAAACTGCTCCTACTGTGATCGTCTGAAAACGACCTAAGTTAGTTTTTAAGTCAAACTTTGGCATTTCGGGTAGCGTGAACTTGGGGAAAAAAGTCAAAAGTAGCAATTGTACGAGCGCTAAGACTGTGACTAACAGAATCATCACCCCAAGCAAGCGCAGCAGAATATAATCCAGGCTAGATCCACCATTACGCCTAATTAGATGCAAAATCCCCACCCCAAAGAGCGATCCTGGAACACTTCCGAATGCAAGCCATTGGACAACTTGCATGTCGAGAGTTTTCTGTTGATAGTGCTTGACACTGCCAACAACCTTCATTAGTGTGGCAGCCACGACATCAGAACTAACAGCCACCGAAGGGGGAACTTGAAATACAAAAATCAACATAGGGGTGATGAGAGATGCTCCGCCAATTCCTGTCAAACCAACGATGATGCCAACGCCGAAGCTTAACAGTGGTAGTAATAAATAGTCCATACTCCTATCCAAAACGGGGGTTTTTAAGTGGGGTAATGTAAACACCACAAATTTTTGTGTTTCTAATTGGATGAGAAACACAAAGGTTATTTAGCGAAGGCTTTGAGGATTTAAGATCCCGACCAAAAAGCCGTCTGTTGACTTTTTTCAGCACGATCGCGCTTTTCCGTTCTTGAGCAGCTTGTAACTGCCGATGGAACGCTTCTCCTGCTAAACTGTTCCTGCTTCTTTCTTTTTCTAGCATTTTACAAGTAAAACACTAAAATCCTACTGACTTACCGTATTTTAATCATAATCATAAACAAACGTCTAGTCCACAGTGTTGTAAATTACCCAATTACATGGATGAAACATGCTGTGACACTAGATACCCGCTTCTATGTGGTAATAAAAATTACTTAATTATTTATTGGTAATGGACTGTTACGTTATGTATAAAATTAGAAGATAGTTTTAAAATTAATGTAATCAAATAGCATGCAAAAAATCCAAGTGCAGCATAATGACTTGGATGGCATCTAAGAATTGTTTACCTCAGTCGAAGGGCATATTTAATATGGAAAAATTAGAAAACGTCAAAGGCGATCGCTCACAACAAAAATCGCCTTTGAGCTTTATCAAAAAACTGTTGATAGCCCGTTGGCGTTCTCTGCTAACTTTATTTATTGGGGTTTATTTACCTTTGCAAGTCTTTGGGTTACTTGCCTTGGAAGTATGGCAACATGAAGGTGGCTTTCCCTGGGATGTGCCGATATTGATAGCAATTCACAAAACAGCGCAGCCACAGTTAGATGTTTTTGCACTATCACTGACTAAGTTTGGTTCGTATTGGACTGCAATACCAATTTTTAGTGCGATCGCACTCGTGTTATTGTTGCTGAAGCGTTGGCGATCGCTAGCTTATGTACTCACCACGGCATTGGGAAGTGCGTTCATCAACCGCACAGTTAAGGAATTCATGCATAGAGTGCGTCCTGACTTGTGGGAATCAAGCGCTCATGAACTCAGTTATGCATTTCCCAGTGGTCATGCAATGACAAGTATGACGCTAATAGCTGTTTTGGTAGTTTTGGCTTGGAATAGCTACTCGCGCTGGTTAGTTTTGATTTTTGGCAGTTTATTCGTCGTTGCGATCGGCTGGACGCGACTTTACCTTGGCGTTCACTTTCCTAGTGATATTCTTGCAGGATGGATGGTTGCATTAGCGTGGGCAATTGGTGTGAGTCTAATTATTAAACCGCATTTGACTAAAGCAAGCGATGAAAATGAACAGCCAGTAGAAGAAACCTCATTACTTCCAGAAGAAACACAGTTTTGATAGCAATCCCAATTCACTTTAAATAATTGGGAATTATTTGTAGTGAGGGCTAAAGCCCTCATATAATATCAAGTCTGTATGAGGTGCTGACCTAAGCACACCATCTCGTCAATCCTTATTAGTAGGTGCATTGGTCACTCGTGCATCTACAATCGCTTGCGACACATTAGGGATAAACCAGTTAATTTCACCTGGTTTGAAGACTTTAGTACCAGCCTGATTGAATTCAATTGCCCCGGTATCTGCATTTGTCTTCAATACTAAGTTAGTCCCAACAGGAACGTTGATAATAATACCACCGTTCAAGTCTTGATTTTGTCCACCAGGAGTGAGGGCAACAGCTTTGATATCGCTGGGGAGCAAAACTCCTTTGCAATCCCATCTATTTTTTGTTGTCTTACCATCAGCCAAAAAATACAGTGAAGCTCCGGAGGAGTATTCATCTTCGTCCAGATTTGGTTCTGGTCCGTAGACAGCTAAAGTCTTTCCTGTCTGATTACTACATTGTGCCCAGTTAATACCTGACTCAAATGCATATTTTTGAAACTCTAACTCATTGAGTTTCTTATCAATTTCCTCAGTTGTGAAACCTTCTACACCCGCATGTGTTTCTTTAAGAGTCTGCAAGTTATTGATCTCTTTAGTTAGTGCGATGTAGTCAGGATGTTTGGTAAAACTTGGCGCATCTGCGAATGAAGGTTGAGCAAATACTAAATTTGCTAAAACTAGCGCCACTATCAAAATGTATTTGAACTTTTTCATGATTCTTTGCCCCTAATTCTATAAATCAAAGCTTTTGAACCAACATAATTCTCGATATTACGGAGGATATCAAAACCTATTTTTTGTAAAGAATGCTTTTTTGCTACTTAACAATTCATGTTTAACCTTACCATTTGAGCTTTATTTTCGCAAGATTAGCAAATAAATTTACTTTTATACTACTCTCTTACAGTCACCTGAATTAGCTTAAATCGCCTTTAAAGGTTGAATTCAGGCTATTTGATGAGTTGTATTAATTTTAACTGCCTAAATTATAGTTTTTTATTCTGTATGTTTTGTTACCGTTAATCTGGATTAATAATTATTTTAGATTGACATAATTTAATAGTCAGTATTCCGATGTACTTTGGGGCAATTAAGTATTTTTTTGAGAAAATTAAAATATTTTTTTACTACTACTTGATTATGAAAAAAACATCATGTTGGATTAATCTGTCTTAATAAATAGAAATAACGAAAATACGCATTAAATAGATAGAGTTATAAGAACCTAAGGTAAAAGTCATAAATTGAATAGAAAAAAGATTTCGCCTTGAATCTATCTATAAATTGCATCAAAGCCAATCAATACATGCCTCATTAGTCACGATAAATTTTGAAAAATGAAAATCAAACTGCATCTACCTAGCGTCAACAGCTTAAAGCCGGATTGCCAATATTTACCAGAAGTCCTAGCTCAACCTTTCGCTGTTATTGCATTCAGGACAAACAATCATTGCCTCTATTTGGAAACGGCATCTGGCTAAGTTTTCTGATTGGTTTAATTGGGCTAGTTTTTGTCAGTAGCAACATCAACCAGTTTGGGAGTCGTACCACCTCTGATTGATCCTCACATCGAGAAACAGAGAAAAATTAGGAAAAATAGCATTTAATCATTGTGTAACGATCATGAGTTGGCTAATTAGTACATTAATTATTGGGATCTCTGCCGCTTTTGCAACCACCTTTGACGACAATTTATACTTGACTGCCTTTTTCGGAAAAATCAATCGTACTTTTCGTCCCAAGCATATTATTCTCGGTGAATTTATTGGATTCACTGCATTAGTTGTTGCTAGTCTCCCTGGTTTCTTTGGTGGTTTAATACTTCCAGCTGCTTGGATTGGATTGCTAGGTTTCCTTCCCATTGCCATTGGTATTAGCAATTTAATGAGTCGAGAAGAAGAGGAATCAGTGCAAACTGTGTCAGTTTTCACATCTTATGACGAACTTCAGCGCCATAATCAATCACTGTGGGCAACTATACGCGATCGCCAAACCTACCGGGTTTCTGCTGTCACCATTGCAAATGGAGCAAACAACATTGGGATCTACGTGCCATTGTTTGCCAGTAGCAATCTTCCTAGTTTGGGTGTAATTCTGTGTGTTTGCTATTTGACAATTGGGCTGTGGTGCTTCCTCTCTTACCACATGACTCGTAACCGTCTGGCAGCTCCGGTTGTAGCTCGCTATGGTCAAAAAATCTTTCCGTTTATGTTAATCTACTTGGGACTCTCCATTCTAATTAAAAGTGGAACGTACCAACTTTTGCCTGGTTTTGGGATATAAAATTTCCAGCTTTTGACTTTCCACAGAAAACGCATCCATCTTGGAAAGTACAAAATTGCAGGGAAAGCCGGCGCTGACGATCCACAAACGCATCAAAAATTAATATGAGCGAGTTAGTTACTGCACTCTTCACAGGGGTAACAGCCTTCAGTGCCACCAATATCGATGATATGGTTCTCCTGACGCTGTTTTTTTCACAAGTCAATGCTAAGTTCCGTCGTTGGCATATTGTTGCAGGTCAGTATATAGGTTTTGCAACACTAATAATCCTCAGTATTCCCGGTTTCTTTGGCGGTTTAATGATACCGCGTCCTTTGATTGGATTATTTGGCTTACTGCCAATACTAATCGGTATCAAATGCTTGCTCAATTTTGAAGATACATTAGAGGAAGACGAGGGAGAAAGACCGCATAACAACTCGATTCTTGCCAAGTTAATCAATCTCCAAGTTTACAGTGTGGCAGCCGTTACGGTTGCTAATGGTACTGACAACATTAGCATCTATGTGCCTTTGTTTGCTAGCAGGACTTGGGAGAGTCTGCTGGTAATTTTAGCGGTATTCTTTCTGCTGGTAGGAGTGTTGTGTTATGTGGCATATAAGTTAACCCACAACAAAGCGATCGCTCTTGTTATGACTGGCTACGGCAATAAGTTTATGCCTTTTGTGCTGATCGGATTAGGTGCTTTTATCATGGTAGATAGTGGTACGTTAAGTTTGCTAAACGTATTTAATGGCGAAATCTCGCCCTATGAGTAACCACGGCACACAAAAATCATCGGCTGGGGCTGAAAGTGACGAATAATATTTTAGCTTCACGCGCCTACCATGTAACACACGTAACAATTAATCAGCTACTACAAGTATTAAGATAACTGTTTAAATTTAAAGCATAAAAATATTATCTCACCCTTTTTATACATATTAAAAAAAGAGGAATTAAATTTGAATATCTTAGAATTTTCTTTACTAGTTTGGATTGGCTCATTTAGCGCTGGTTTTCTCGGTGCGCTGACTGGGTTAGGGGGTGGAGTAGTAATTGTTCCTTTATTAACTTCAATGTTTGGCGTTGATATCCGCTACGCTGTTGGTGCTTCACTGGTGTCTGTAATTGCGACTTCTTCCGGAGCGGCATGTACTTATATAAAAAAAGGCTACACTAATTTACGCTTGGGAATGTTTCTGGAAGTGGCAACAACAATTGGCGCGATAGTTGGTGCTTTAATTGCTAGTTTTATTTCTGTCAAAGCGCTGACGATTGTGCTGGCGATCGTTTTAATTTATTCAGCATACCTTTCACAACGACCTAGACCCGAAAATCTCGAAACTGAGTCAACTGACTTTCTGGCAAACTATCTGAAACTCAATAGTACTTACCCAACTTCTAATGGATTAATGTCTTACCAAGTTCAATCTGTGCCGGCTGGGTTTAGCATTATGTTAGTAGCTGGAGTGCTTTCTGGTTTGCTGGGAATTGGTTCGGGAGGATTCAAAGTATTAGCGATGGATCAAGCTATGCGTCTACCATTCAAAGTTTCCACCACTACCAGCAATTTTATGATCGGTGTAACAGCAGCTGCATCCGCAGGGGTTTATTTAGCACGGGGTTACATCGATCCAGGATTGTCAATGCCGGTGATGTTGGGGGTATTACCTGGTGCTTTTTTAGGCGCAAAAGTTCTAGTGGGAGCGAAAACGCAGATTTTGCGAATTATCTTCAGCCTTGTGCTGGTGGTAATGGCTTTGAAGATGGTCTATAACAGTCTATTAGGGGGGCTGTAAAATGTATAAATTTAATTCGTCGGGTTGGGAGTGGAAATCATCGGTACAGTCAAAAATTGAAGTAGTTGCACTACCTTTGCAGTCAGAACCAGATTCTGATATTCAAGAGTTAACACAACGCGCTAGCAAAATAACTCCTGATATTGATAGTAATAAAATTAGGAAAACATCAAGTGATCAGCAACTAGAAAATCTACTTAGCAATCTTCTCAGATATGGCGTTATGATTGCTAGTGCTGTAGTTTTGCTAGGCGGTATTCTATATTTAATTCGTCATGGTGCCGAACCTGCTGAATATCACTTTTTTCGCGGAACACCATCTGAGTTTCGCTCTCCTAAAGCTGTGGTAGAAGCTGTTTTTTCAGGTAGTAGCCGTGGAATTATTCAACTTGGACTGCTGCTTTTAATTGCTACTCCTATAGTTCGTGTAATAGTTTCGCTTTTTAGTTTTATTTTGAAGCGTGATTTGATTTACATTATTGTGAATTTTTTGGTACTAGCGACTCTGACTTATAGCCTGATAGGAGCTTATTACTAATACTAATTGTATAAGTCTGGAGTTAAAGGGTGCGTTGCGTTTTCCTAACGCACCCGAAGTAATATATTATTAAATTTTCACATTTACTTGTTTACGAGCCAATTAACAATTGGTTAATCGAGCTTATATTTTGTTGAAGCTGCTGCGCTAAATAATTTTTGAGTACATCAACGCTTTCCAGGGGAAATACCCCTATTAAAACAGCACAGATTAAGCTGAATACACCAATAATTAAAGCTAAAAACCTACCAAAACAACCTGGATTAATTTCAGCAAAAAACAATTTTGATTGCCCAATAACAGAAATTGTCAGGAAAACTATTCCCAATATCAAAAATAAAGTAGTTAAAGGGGGATTAGTCATATTATTAAGTTCATCCATAATTTTTATTATAGCTATTACCTCGCAGGAGACTCATGTTAAAGGTGAAAGGGAAAAGAGATTTTTAAGAGGGGGAAAGGTAGAAAAATGATTAGCATTGCTGAATCAAAATATGAAACTTAAAAATCAAGCATCTCAAACTCTTACTCTCTGCGACTCTGCGGACGCCACTTGCTACAACGGGGGGAACCCCCGCAACGCAGTGGCTCCTCTGCGTGAGACAAATTCATATTCTTAATCAGCAACGCCAAATGATTTTAAATGTTTGGATGTTGAAATATTCCGGGTAAGCAGATATCAGGCGATCGCACAACCTCTTCTGAAAATTTAGTAAAATAATATACTAATTACTACGTAGATAGTAAGGGAACTGATAACAGGCGATCGCTATTTTACTTTTTTCAATTCCGTTAATTCTATTAGTGACGGGGATAATCTCGGCTGCATAGATGGCACTCTATTCCTACACTAGACTTTTTCTGCGTTTTTATATAAACTACGGTAAGCCGATAGGAATTGAGTGATTATCATGTTAAATATCCAAAATGTCAGTCAGGATTTGAGCGTAGCTGGACAAACCACCTCTGACGAGCCATCACAAACCGCGAATGAGGTCATCAAACCAGACATTTGGAAAAAACTTAGAGGTGGATTCTTTTTAGTACTTGGATATTTGCTGTCGCCATTATGTTGGTGGAATGACTTATTATTCAATCTGCCAATTGCTTATGGTTTTGGGTATATGTGTAGTTTATTTTCCCCAAAGTTACTTATACCTTGTTCAATTATCGGCTACTGGCTATCTAACGTTGTCGGAATTCTCTTAATGCAATTAGGGTCTGTAGATGTTTTTCAAAACCAGCAAAAAGAACGTAACCTGAAAAAAGAGTTATTCACCGGTCTAGTTTCCTCAACAGTCTTTACTGTAGTGATTATCCTCTTAATTCAGTTTAAGATTCTTGATACTCCCGTTTTATTCTCTAATGGTTAATGAAAAGTGGTTAGTTGTTAGTGGCAATTTAAAGAGGCTAAAAGGGCTTTTATAAGAGGGGGAAAGGGGAAATTTCCAATGCCCCATGCCCCATGCCCATTGCCCACTAACAAACAACACCATCAATTTTTATTAGCATCTACCAAATCTCTCAAATTCAACAATTTGGGAACGTCCTTGCCAACAATTAATGGCAACTTGCCATCCCATTTTTCGATTGTTTGTCTTTGCAGTATTTCTGGAGTCAAAGTTTCATGCAGCAAACTGTTCGTTTCAGCCTCTCCTTTTGCTAGATTGACTTCTGCCTGAGCTTGTTTTGATGCCTTTAGCGCTATAAATTCTGCCTGTTTTGCTTCTTGCTCGGCAATTTGTTTTGCTTCCACTGCTTGGCTAAATTGCGCTGAGAAGTGGACATGCACTAGAGAAATATCATCAACTGCAATATGATAAGTAGCTAGACGCGTGGTTAGTGCATCGTCAACTCCTGCTTTGACTTCCCCCCTTTTTGTGATAACTTCTTCAGCAGTATACTTTGCTATCACGGCTTTGAGCACTTCTTCAACTGCTGGATTTATAATCCGCTGTATAACACTATTTTCATCTCCAATTTGTTGAAAAATGGCATTTACTTCTTCTGGGATAATATGCCAGTTTAGCGCTACATCGGTGAAGACATCTTGTAAATCTCTTGAGGATGCCTCTGCGGAAATTTCCTGGCTTTGGACTCGAACACTCAATTTTTTGACAGTATTAACTACAGGAATGATTGTGTGGATTCCTTCTCCTAGTATTGTGTCTTGGACTTGACCAAATTTCATTAATACGCCGCGTTGCCCAGCGTTTACTATTACAAAAGGCGTTAGTAAAATGGTTATCAAGAATAAAAGTGCAGTGAGTTTAGCAGCACCATTAAAACCTTTGTTTTTTTTCATAGTTATTTTGAAAATAGGTAACGCCCGAAAATGAGTGCTTAGATGAGCGGCTCAAGCCGCTCACTACGAAAGTATCAAACACTAAAGATTTTGATAGCGGGCTAAAGCTATTAAAGGAAAATATTGTTGATAAAGGTGATATTTCAGGTAAAAATGACCGGGGAAGCCAGTACCTGTAAATTCTGATTCGTCCCAAGTACCATCTGATTGTTGAGTTGCTAAAAGGTAGTTAATTCCTTTTTCAATAGCAGGAAGCGCCATTTTAGCGATCGCTTCACCTGCTGCTATCAACCCTATTATTGCCCAAGCGGTTTGGGATGCAGTACTTTTTCCTTTTCCTTTAAGGCTAGGATCGTTGTAACTGCGACAAGTTTCACCCCAACCACCATCGGGGTTTTGACATCCGAGTAACCAAGTTGCACCGCGTTCGATACTGTTTTTGTGAGTTTGCGGTGCAACTAAAGCAAGAGCAGAAAGTGCGCCACTAGTTCCATAAATGTAGTTTACTCCCCAACGACCAAACCAAGAACCATCAATTTCTTGTTCGTTCATGAGATAGACAAGCGCTTTCTCAAAGCTTTGAGTATCAATTGACTGTTTACATTCGCCCAGCATTTCTAATACTCTGGCGGTAACATCAGCGGTGTTTGGATCGATCATCGCTTTCAAGTCACCATAAGGCACTAAATTAAGCCAGTCTTGATTGTTGTTGAGATCGAATGCAGCCCAACCACCTGCTTGACATTGCATCGAAGCAATCCAGTTAATAGCGCGTGCGATCGCTTGCTGCTTTAATTGTTCATTAGGTAGTTTCGCAATCTGCAACGCCATGACAACCACAGCAGAGTCGTCTACATCTGGATAAAAGCGATTGTCAAACTCAAATGCCCAAGCACCCGGTTTACCTTGATGATTTTTAACTGCCCAATCACCATAATCCAAAATCTGCTTGTCTAACAAGAACTCTCCACCGCGAACTACCGCTGGATGATCTGCTGCTAAACCAGATTCTACTAAAGCACGAATTGCCCAAGCTGTATCCCAAATTGGAGAAACACAAGGTTGCACTCGGTAGGAATCTTCAGTTTCAATCGCAAAATTATCAATTGCTCGCAAACCTCTAACGACAATCGGATCATTAACATCGTAATTGAGCGACTTCAAAGCTAACATTGAGTTTAGCATCGCCGGAATAATTCCGCCCCAATCACCGGTTGCTTCTTGTCTTTCTAAAATCCATTTTTCTGCGGCTTTGATACCTTCAGAGCGCCAAGGCATTAAATTCAAGTTTTCTGCTAACTTGAAAGCATTATCCAGGGTGATAAATAAATCTGTCCAATCGCCATTGCGAGGTAATTCAAATTGGATATCTGCACCTTCAACATATAATTCATTTAAAGTGATAGGTGAATCAATTTGATAAACAGGCTTATCATCAAAGACAATTAATAAAGGAACAGTGCTTGACCTTGCCCAACTCGACATTTCATAGATATTAAATGGGAAAGCATCTGGCAGAAGCATAATTGCTGGTGGAATTGAGGGAAGACCCCGCCAGTTGTAGCAGCCAATCAGTGCTAAATGAAACTTTGTAAAGATGCGAGTTTTACTGATGCCGCCGCGCTGTAAAATAAAATCTCGCGCCCGCAGCATTGCCGGATCGCTAGCAGAGACACCTAGCAGCCTCAGCGCCATGTAAGCCTCTACGGAAGTGCTAATCTCTCCGCCATCGCCGTAGAAGAGTTCCCAGCCGCCATGCTGTCGTTGTTGAGAACGCAGGTAGGTTTCAACTTTGTGTAAAGGTCTTTCGGAGTTCGTCCCCCAAATTTTATGTAGAAGGACAACTTCAGCCGTGATCGTGACATTAGATTCTAACTCTGCCCACCAATAACCTCCAGGATTTTGAATCGAGAGAAGATGATTTTGGCTCTTAGCGATCGCTTCAGTTACTTTATTGACTGTTAGCCTATCTTGAGTTTGCATGTAATATGACTCAATCTCAACAATATTACCGACACACCATTACAAAAAAAGTTCTTTGCTTACAATCAGCAAACATAGTATTTTGCTCACAGAGGCAGTGAATTGGCAAGAGCTTATGGAAGGAATTATATTCGTGGTAATACTCTTATCTTTGGCAACTTGGATTGGATTATTAACTTTGCGGGGTCAGTTTTGGCGAACAGACCAGCGACTAGAGGTAGGAGAAACAGTGCTAGAATCATTACCCACGGTGTGTGCGGTAATTCCAGCACGTAACGAAGCTGATTTGCTACCAACTACTGTGCGATCGCTTCTACGTCAAGATTATCACGGCTCATTTACCGTGTTCTTAGTAGACGACCACAGCACAGACGGCACTCCAGATATAGCTGAAGGTGTGGCACACGCTTTAAATAAATCACAGCAATTACATATTGTTTCTGCCCAAGCCCTACCTCCCGGTTGGACTGGTAAACTATGGGCAATTGAACAAGGCATTCAAGCTGTAGAGACCTTACATGCAACGTCTCTAGAAAAACCCGACTATTTTTTGCTCACCGATGCAGACATTGAGCATGATATAGCAAATCTCCGCCGACTTGTTGCCAAAGCCGAAAAAGATAATTTAGATTTGGTTTCGGTGATGGTGCGACTTCGCTGTAAAAGCCTTTGGGAACAACTTTTAATTCCGGCTTTTGTGTTTTTCTTCCAAAAAATCTATCCCTTTCGCTGGGTTAACGATCCAAATAATACAACAGCCGCAGCCGCCGGAGGCTGTATTTTAATTCGTAGAGAAGCCTTAAATCGCATCGGTGGAATTAAAACTGTACGACACGCTTTAATTGATGATTGCGCTCTTGCTTCTGCGGTGAAGGGCAGGAGGCAGGGGGCAGGGGGCAGGGGGCAGGGGGCAGGGAGACAAGGGGGAATTTCTCTGTTATCTTCCTCGGAAACCTCCACAGACGCGATAACCCTTGTCTCTACTTTCTCAACCGGTCGCATTTGGCTAGGATTAAGTACTTTAACTCGCAGTTTGCGTCCCTATCCTTCTTTAACTACGATTTGGGATATGGTTGCGCGTACAGCTTATACGCAATTGAATAATTCGCCATTGCTGTTAATTTTGACTTTGGTGGGGATGATTTTGATTTATATCGTTCCGCCTTTGGGTATTATTTTGGGTGCGTTGATGGGGAATTGGGGAATCGCATTTACAGGTTTGTTGACATGGTTGCTGATGAGTTTGGCTTATTTACCCACCATCCGCTTTTATAAGTGTCCTGTGTGGTTAGTATTTTGCTTGAGTGCGATCGCTTTTCTTTATACTTTGATGACTTTAGACTCAGCTTTGCGTCATTGGCAAGGACGAGGGGGTGCTTGGAAAGGACGAGTGTATCCAGGATAAACTCATTCAAGCGAAGAGTCGCGCTCGTAGCCCATCAGCTACCCCTAAGTGAGGTGTGGCTATGTCACCTCAAATATTTTACCCAACACCCCCGCATGCTGGTTATTTTTTGAGATGGCGCGTGTCACTATCGCTCAAGAAGTCTTTGAATCTGGGTAAGCTGATATCAGAAATTTAAATGCAGGTGTGGCAAAAATATAAAGGCTCGAAACGTGAACATGAATGGAGTTGTAAACTATGACACCTCAAGAATTTTTACAAGATTTGGCGCTAGCCGAAACAGACTCACAGAGGCTAGTAGTTTTTGCGCGATACTTGGATACAACGGCGCTAGATAATGCCACGACTCGAAGGTGGAGAACCCTTTCTTACAGTAACGAAATTCAAATGTCGCTCAACAATCTTGCCTTTCATCTAGAGGCACTTGCCGAGGCAGGAGTGTAGTAGTAAAAAGCTAAAACTCAGTAATGCCCCCACTTGTGGGGGTTTTTTAATGTTTAAAAAGAGCGTTTAATCCTGATTGTCGCTTGCGATGTTCCGTCTTTGGGTGTGTTGATGGGGAATTGGGAAATCGCATTTACAGGTTTGTTGAGATGGTTGCTGATGAGTTTGGCTTATTTACCCACCATCCGCTTTTATAAATGTCCTGTGTGGTTAATATTTTGCTTGAGTGCGATCGCTTTCCTTTATACTTTGATGACTTTAGACTCAGCTTGGCGTCATTGGCAAGGACGAGGGGGTGCTTGGAAAGGACGAGTTTATCCTGGATAAACTCATTAATGAGGTTCAGATACTCATTAATGAGGTTCAAAGACTCATTAGACCTCTTGCAAAAGTCCATAACACCCCACCCCCAACCCCTCCCCGCAAGCGGGGAGGGGAGCGTTTGCGTCAGCAAATGCGGGGTGGGGTTCTTAATTTTTGATTTATGCAAGATGTCTATTGAGGAGGATGGGGGAGACAAGGGAGAGGAATTACCCATGTGAACGTGGTAATGCCCCATGCCCCATTCCCAACCTTATTTCCCAATAGATTTGGTTGTCACTCCTTTTTCATAATGCAGGGTATACACGCCCAATGCACGAAACACCCGATACCATAAACCCATTTGCACACCTGTGGATAGCATTTTACTGACATTGGTTTTTGCGGTTTTGAACTGTGACAAGGTTAATTGATCGCCATATAAGTCGCGGACAATTGCATCAACGTGAAAATGCAGTTCCGGTCGCTGGCGCATCAAAATCAATATGGCATTCTGAATGGAGTAATCTTGGAATTCTGGCAGTAAAGGTAAAGTTCCGGGTTTTCTGGCAATGGTAAGTTTGGGAATGTCGGAAATGTCCGGTTCTTTTTCGGCAGGAGCGGTAGAATCAACTAGTTGAGAAGCAGTCTGTTCGGAGTTCTCAATTCCGGAGTGCTCAATTTCATCTTGACTATTCAAGAGCACAGCTGTACTAGAGGATGACTCAGATATACGTCTTTGAGGTTGATACATCTGCTCTTCTAGGGCGTACCCTGATATTAGAGCTTCTAGAGTAGTAATCTGCTTGCGGACTAATGATAGACGACGCTCTAAGTCAACTACTTCTAAGACGTAGCGATCGCGCTCTGCTTCTAGTAAACTCAGAATCTCAGACAACTCAGACATAGAACTACTATTCAGTGAAAGGAACAAATCGGTGGAATCTAAGGAAGTTTTTGTCAAGGCTCACGTTCGTGTGATTAAGCAAAAAGTTTATCGCTTTGTCTGTAAATCATGCAATCTGGTGGTTGAACGCACTTGCTTTCCATCACAGCCGTTGTATTGCGATAGCTGTCGTCCTCCCAAACTAAAAATCGAAAAACCTACCTCCAAGTCAATCAAATCCAAGAAGAAACCCAAAACAAAACAATCCGTGTCTAACACTCGGCGATGAGGAAGATGGGAGATGGGGAACGCGGGAACGCGGGAACGCGGTAATGGAAACAATTATCCTCCTCATCCCTCTCATCTCCCCCTCTGCCTCATTTCATGCCAGCTCAATCAGGGGAATGGTAATGCTTCATAGCCGAACGTATACCTTAAAAGAACCTAGGCACAAGGGGATATGCTGGTTGTGCGCTAGCCTGACTAATAAGTTAAACGCCAGTTTTTAGCTTATAGATAACGCTGCAACAAACCAATCATCACCTCTGGTAATTCTAAATGTGGCAGGACTCCCGAAAAAGCGATCGCCTGAAAATCTCGAATTGCATCTGTATTTAAATTTGCCAACCTTCGTCCTAATTTAACACTAGTAAACTGTGCTTTTTCACCCCAAAACATCACAGTCGGAATGCTTAATTGCTTGATATACAAACTTAAGTCAAAATAAAGGTCGCCGCGCAAAAACGCCAATGCTGCAAACTTGGCATTAGGCTGTTGTGCAGAAGTTAAATAAGCCTGTACCATTTCTTCAGATACTCGTTCGGCTTTGGCAAACAAAAAACTTTGTAAAAAATTGCGGACTGCGATTTCATTTTCAGCGCCAAGGGCATATATTAAATTATCCAACAGTGGCGTATTAATTAACCCAAGTGGAAGTCTACGTCCAGCACCTTGCCCAAAGTCATCAAATCCAGAGGGACAAACGAGAAAGAGGGCTTTAAATAATTCAGGTTGTTGAATCGCTAGTCGGATAGTCAAAGCACCTGTCAGAGAAGATGCGATCGCGGTTACAGGACTGTCACAAGTTTGAGTGATAAATTGAGCGATCGTGTTTAAATAATCGCTTATTTGATAATCTCGCACTGGATGAGCAGAATCACCCCAACCAATTAAATCTGGTGCCAATATCCGGTGAGTAGCAGCGAAAGCGGGGTAAACTTTAGACCATTCATAAGCTGATGCTCCACCACCAAAGTTATGCAGAAACAGTAGCGGGGGTAAATCAATGTCAGCCATTAACCAAGGTGCAGTGGTTTGGGTATAGTAAACCATTGCTCCCAAGGAAGTATTAACGACTTTATGCCCAAAACCAGGAGGTTGAAATCGAAGCATAATGTACTAATTTCATGAATATATTTTGCAGTAGCTGGTGACAGCGGGGGTGTGGGGGGAAAATATTTTTTTATTTGCCTCAAAATGAATTTGTCACTTATTAACAACTTATTTATAATCCAAAAGTATCTAATTTTTTCTTTTATTCGCCCATTTCGTCTAATATCTGATCTAGAAAATCTTCGATCATACTTTGATTTAAAGAACTCAAAACAGCCGGACCGCAGAGAAACTCTTTAATAGTCATCTTCGCTGAGTGAAAGTCTTTTACATAATCGCGTATTTCTGATATAACGCTAATCTGAGACTCTATTTGTAGTGAGATTTCATCAATCGGGTCAAATCCTTTTTTCTTGACTTTCTTGCATTCTGAAACCATTGCGCCTTCTGGGGTATTTTTAAAGCTGCGAAGTTCTGCTTTTAAGCTTTCATATTGAGTTTCGAGGAATTGATTTTGCTGTTCTAAGCGAGTACATTTCCTGGTTAAATCGTCTTCACTGTTGCTATCAATAACTTCTCCTACCTCATGTTTTTTTTCAATTTCCAACAGTCGTGCTAAATCGCCTTCTTGGTAAGCTTTGTTAATTTCTTTCATTATCTCGGTATGGCGCATCTGCGTTTCGCTATCGGTGGCTTTATCCGGGTGAAAGATTTCGGCTAAACGCAAGAAGTAAGAGCGAATCTTTTTTGATTCGTCGGTTCTGCTAGCAGACGGTGATTCTAATTCGGGCTGGGGTTGGTATTGCTGCTGTCGGTATTCGTGTGGAACTTCGTTTTCTTGTTCGTTGAATTCAAATAACTCGTCAAGTTCTGTATCTTCTTCCTCATCGACTTTTTGACTGATGATTCCTGCAACCTGAAGATTGTGGTAAATTTGTGCAATTTTGTGCTTGGTTTGTTTGCCAAGTTTTTTCTTAGTTAGGATTTCATTGAAGAGTGTATGAATTTCTTCGTCGAGAGCATTTATTTTTTGAAACTTGGGGGTAGTGCGCTGATAAATTTGTGTAGCGATAGAGCGCATCTGCTCAACAAAGTTATTCAGTTCGGTGCGTTTTCTCTTAATTTGTGTTAATAGACGTTGGTGTTGTGTTTCCAGCCCTTCTAAGCGAATGTGGACTGTCGAGGGTGCTAGAGTTGTAGCGGTAGCGCGTTTGGGTGCTGGAGTTCGACGAGGCATAAAAGCTATGAGTTAATTTAGGGTGTAAGTTAACTAGTAGACGGCTTTTTGTTTTGACTAGTGTAGCAAATATATGTTATTCAGTTCGATAATTATTTATACCTTACACGCAAATGGTACGAAGGTGGCAAAAGTGTTAAGTCTCAGTTTTATTCTATTGAAATTATAAAATTTGAAGTAAAACATAAAATCTTAGATAAAAGTATGCAAATACAACTTATATATAAAAAGAAAGGTAAATAATTAAAAGATGCATTCATATGCATCAACATATGAAGGTGTTCGCGCATCCTAACCAACTTGTGTAGAGGAGACAAAAAAGTGCAAATTACTAAGCGCAATGTCGAGTTAAGAGTTGATGACAGTTTAATGCGTGTTTATATAGCAGCACCTTCTTCCCCAGGAAATTACCCAGGTATTATATTTTATAGTGATATTTATCAGTTAGGCGGTGCAATGATTCGTTTAGCTAACTACTTGGCAGGATATGGCTATGTGGTAGCAGCTCCAGAAATTTTTCATCGAACTGAACCAGTTGGTTTAGTGATTGAACCAGACGATATTGGTCGGATGCGGGGTAATGATAATGCTCGGCGAACTGCGATCGCTCATTATGATGCTGATTGCCGTGCTGTGATAGAATTCCTCAAAGCAGAAAGTTCGGTTTCTAGTGGTCAAATAGGCACTCTCGGCTTTTGTATTGGTGGACATTTAGCTTTTCGGGCAGCCTTTGAAAGCGAAATTAAGGCAGCAGCCTGCTGCTATCCTACAGGTATTCCGAGTGGTAAACTCGGTAAAGGGATAGCTGATACAATCAAGCGGGTGAGCGAAATCAAAGGGGAAATGCTAATGGTGTTCGGTACTCTTGACCCCCATATCCCAGAAGCAGACCGCCAAATTTTAATTAAAGCACTTGAGAATGCTGGTATACCTCACCAAGTTTTCTTGTATGAAGCCGAACATACTTTCATGCGCGACGACGGTTATCGCTACGATTCTGCTGCTACTACCTCTGCTTGGTCGGAAATAATAGCTTTCTTTGAGCGGATGTTTGCGGTTTGAAGAAAAAGCAAGTTTTCAAGTAATTTTACTCGTAGTAAGCACTAAAGTGCTTAAGATAAGGGCTAAAGCGCTTACTACGAGTTTTACAGGTTTAGTCCTAGCTTTGTTATTGCTGAGACATCTGCTTAAATTGTTGGTATTGTTTGTCTTTGGATTCAACGTATTTATTTACGGTTTTTTTAGTAATGATCGCGTTTTCATAATCTTCACCACCCTCGGAAATTATACGTTCCCGCACGCGCTTGCGAATGTCTGAGACAATTTTGCCATTTATCAACCGAGTCTTTGACCAATCTAAAATAGGTGCAGGATATTCACCTTTGTTGATGTACGCTCCATCAAGAATTTCGCTTAAGCTGTAACTATGTAGTTCTCTAAGCCAATAGTTAAGAAAGCGACCATTTGCATCTTTTTCGGGAATGTTTTTGTTGGGATTATAAATGCGGAAAGTGTCACTTAAAGGATTGGTGATTCCAGCTTGCATCTGCCATTGCCAATTGTTAATTGCTAAATCACCATCCACGAGATAATTCATGTAGTGACGTGCGCCATGATGCCAAGATATACCACAATTAATTGTTAAGAATGTAGCACACATTGCCCGCATCCGAAAGTTCATCCAGCCCATTGTTTGCAATTGGCGCATACTGGCATCGAGTAGCGGGAAACCAGTTACACCTTGCTGCCAAGCTTGAAATAACTCTTGTTGTTGTGGAGTTAATTCTGTTGGTGTATAATACTCATCAAACTCAGGATAACGATTGGTGTGTGCTATTTCGGGATGAAAGTACAACCGTTGAGTAAAGCTATCGTGCCAACGCAAGCGATCGCGAAACGTTTTTAAAGAAAATTCCGCTTTCGGCTCATTGACAAGTTCTGCTGCTCTTGCTTTGGTGCGTTGATAGACATTTCTCACGCTGATAGTACCAAATGCCAGATGAGGTGAAAGGTGAGACGTTGACCCAGCTTGAGCTAACCACGGTTGTGAAAGCTTCCAGTGATAACCGTGGAATCTGCGCTTCAGAAATGAATCTAAAGTGGTCAAAGCTTGCTTTTCTCCACCCTTAAAGTAAACTTGCTCTGTTTCCCAAAAAGCGCTGTACTTTTGCTTAAGTTGTTTTATGGTGATTTGCGGTAACTTAAACGAACGCTTCGGGGTATTTATCTGAGTTGGAGTTGGGTGTGGGGATTGTCTAATATAAGTGTAATATTCATCAAACCATCGGTCGCGGTGTTCGTCGTCGGTTTGCACAAAGTTATTTAGACCGATGTGACAGTCGAGATTGAGTTGTTGGTAGAAGCTTGCGATCGCGCGATCGCGTTCAATACCATACTCAACTTGCACATCTCGATTGAAATAAAGCTTCGGTTTCTCAGGCTCCTCCATTAGTTGTCTTGTCAACTGCTGTAAAATATCTAGAGAATTCCCCTCAAATAAATACAGCCGACTACCCAAAGAGCGTAAATTGCGGTCTAAATTTTCTAAAGACTCAAACAAAAACCTTACACGCGCTTTACCTACCTCTGGTTGCTGATAAAACCACGGATCAATGATAAAGCACGGTAACACTTCCGCATTGTTAGCAGTCGAATTCGCGACACTTTCGTTGTCATTTAGCCGCAAGTCTCGTCGAAACCAAAGAATGTGCATACATATGTACTATTAATCTTATTTATATTTTGGCATTTTTCGCAGAGTTCGCCCTTCCCTGGCTTTTAAGGGGGAAAGTCAAAGCCTCTCTCCGCGTCGGAGCGAAAAGTTTGAGCGGAGGTTTCCTCCGATCAAAGCTTTTCAAGAGAGAGAGGTTTGGAGAGAGGTCTGCGCGATCTACTTAACTGAAAATTGCTGTAAATAACTTCTCCACTCGTTCATCTGTTGTCCCAACGATAATAAAGATAAAGCATTAGGAGGAAAAAGCGTGGGAGCGATATTAGTAGCAGGTGCGACGGGTGGTGTCGGTAAGCGAGTCGTGCGACGACTGCTTGAAAAAGGTTATAAAGTGCAATGTCTCGTGCGCGATATCGACAAAGCACGGTCTATTTTGGGTAATGATGTTGACTTAATTGCTGCGGATATTACTAAACCGGAAACTTTAACTTCCCTGGTGATGAGTAATATCGAAGCTGTCGTGTCTTGTACAGCAGTGCGGGTGCAGCCAGTAGAGGGAGACACAGCAGATAGAGCCAAATACAACCAAGGCATCAAATTTTACCTGCCAGAAGTAGTCGGTGATACTCCCGAAAACGTGGAATATCGAGGTGTGAAAAATTTGGTACAAGCGGCAGCGAAATCTCTGCAAAAATCGAGCGAAAAGGTGATATTTGATTTCACAAATATATCAGACGAGTTAAAGAATACTTGGGGTGCTTTGGATGATGTGGTGATGGGTGGTGTGAGTGCAAGTAACATGCAATTTGTGGAAAACACAGCTTTATTTACCGGCAATGTTTCCACCGCAAATTCTGGAGGTTTTGCTTCTGTCAGAACTACAAATTTTTCACCACCTTTCAACTTATCTGGTTACGAAGGTATACAATTGCGCGTTAGAGGTGACGGTAAACGTTATAAAATCTTTCTGCGGACAGAAGCAGTATGGGATGGTATTGGTTACGGCTATTCTTTCGATACTGTCGCAAATAGTTGGATAGATATTCACATCCCTTTTGCTAATTTGATTCCAGTATTTCGAGCAAAAAGTGTCAAAGATTGTCCGCCAATTGAGAAGAGCAAAATCTGTTCATTTCAATTGATGTTAAGTAAGTTTGAATACGATGGCGCTTTAAATCCTAAGTTTTCTGATGGTGGTTTTGCTTTGCAGTTGGAATCAATTAAAGCGTATGGCAAGGAAACTTTACCACAATTTGTTCTTGTGAGTTCAGCGGGTGTAACTCGTCCTGGACGACCAGGAATTAATTTAGAGGAAGAACCGCCAGCAGTCAGATTAAATGATCAATTGGGGGGAATTTTGACTTGGAAGTTAAAGGGAGAAGATAGTTTAAGAGAAAGTGGAATTCCTTATACAATTATTAGACCTTGTGCGTTAACTGAAGAAGCTGGAGGAAAGGAATTAGTTTTTGAGCAAGGCGATAATATCAGAGGAAAAATCAGCCGCGAGGATGTAGCTGAACTTTGCGTGCAAGCGCTACAACAAACAAAGGCATGTAATGTCACTTTTGAGGTAAAAGAGAAAGAAAATAACGCTAATTCTATCGATTGGCAGAGGTTATTTTCTGATCTGCAACCTGATAAATAAATGCCCTCACCCTAGAAGGGTGCAGCGTTGTGCGTACAAAGCCTGCGTAGGCAGGCTAGACAATAATATGAAAAAAATGTGGGCGCTTGGTGTCGCCGTGTTTTTGGTAATTATTATTTGGGGCGGTTTCTTATCGTTCCCTGCCTTATCGCAGCTAGTAGAATCCCGTCTCTATAACTTAGAAGCGGATGTTAATCGTGTGGAGGCGCGGTTAAATCAGATAGAGTCTGTGCTGAATCAAAACCGTTCCCCATCCTCAAGATTACCAGTTACATTACCACAGTCGGCGCGTAACAACAGACGTAATGTATCACGACAAGATCCGATGTTTGATAGACTAGCAACTTTAGTAGTTGAACTCAAGCAACAAGTTAATAAATTAGAGGCGCGGGTTGCTAAATTGGAGTCACGGTGATAGTAAATTAACATGGCAACAAATACCAATCAACCAGCAACTTATGAAGGTGGATGTCATTGCGGTGCAGTGCGCTTTCGGGTGGTAGTTGATAATCACAAAATCGATGATTGCAATTGTTCCATTTGTAGAAAAAAGGGCTTTTTACATTTAATTGTGCAGCAAGATAAATTCACTTTACTGCAAGGGAAAGATTTGTTGACAAACTACAGATTTAATACGGGAGTTGCTCAACATAAATTTTGCTCTGTTTGTGGAATTCATTCTTTCTATATTCCGCGCAGTCACCCCGATTGTATTGATGTGAATGTGCGGTGTCTTGATGGTGATGTGATGTCAAACTTTGAAGTTGTCCCTTTTGATGGTGCGAATTGGGAAGAGAATATTCACAAGTTGATTAATTAACTCTGTTTGAATAGCGAGCATCCCAATTTGGCAAAAACGCCCACAGGCTAGAAGCCTGGGGCTAAATAAACAAAGCCTGCCTTCGCAGGCTATAAATATTCAAGCCTGCGAAGGCAGGCTTCGTACGTATAGCGATACCCTTCTAGGGTATTGCGGCAAAATTGGGATGCTCCCGTTTCAATAGCGTTTTTCAATTGAATGAAGCACATTCTTTTATCTTCAAACTTCAGCTTCCGAACACGAAACGTCAGCCTTTGCTCTCGAAACTTCGTGTTCTGAACACGAAACGTCAGCCTTTGCTCTCGAAACTTCGTGTTCTGAACACGAAACGTCAGCCTTTTATCTCGAAACTCCGTGTTCCGAACTCGAAACGTCAGCCTTTGATCTCGAAACTTCGTGTTCCGAACACGAAACGTCAGCCTTTGATCTCGAAACTTCGTGTTCTGAACTCGAAACGTGAAAAAATAAATGCGATCGCTACTCTAATTTAAGATTATTGACAAAAAATATCCTTGACATAAACTCAATAACGTCTATATGCTTTTATCCCAGCGTCAACACTCTTGCGGGAAAATCTGCTAGCAATCGCTTTGTCTGCAACCAACGTACACCCAAGAGGATATCTTGCAGTTCATCTCCTCCCAATGCTGCAATTGCAAACTCTTCTTCATCTAAAAGCACGCTTCCTTGATAAAGATTAAATCGTGCCTCGCCTCTTGCGGTCTGCATTCTACTAGGATTAATGTCAACAAGCCATCCCAAACTCAGAGCATCTTGATTGTCAATTGCCAGCCAACCGGTAAATCCTGTATCTAGAAGCGCCTGGACTGGAATTATATCACCATCAGCAGAAATTAAACCGATTTCAAAGATTAACTCACCCTGAGTGTTAAATTCTCCGTAAATCATATTCTGCCGCAGGCTCCAGTTTCATTGATGCGGAGAATCAAGCATACTTTATTAGGGTGCTTTTCACGTGCCTTTTGTCTGACAACCATTTCATCTGGATCGATGAAATACTCACCGCTATCTGGTTCAATAAATATAAACCAATCGTAGTGTTCTTTGATTAACTCTGGTTGTACTTGCTCAAAAATTACTTGACAACGCTGATTAAACTCTTCCCACTCAGCTTTACGTCGTGCTTTCTCTTCCGGTGATAGTTGATTTTCTGGAAATACTCGTCCTCGACGCGGGGTGTGATTAGAAGATAGTGTCATATTTTTTACTAGCTTTTGGAAATAAGTAATTTGCTAGTTGTGATAAATTGATTTTATCTTTTGAGCATTACACGCTGAAAAAAAGCGATCGCCTGAGAAAAACTTCCAAAATGCGATCGCCTGATTATTTAATTAATCAATGACAAAAATTAACCTGCAACAGGTTCTAACAACTTGATATTCGAGAAGATAAATTCTTGAGTTGAAACTTGTCCTTCTGTTTGGGTGCGAATTTCGCGACGATTGAGGATAAAATAGTTATCAACCTTTTCATACTCGTCTGTAAATTCGCTTCTACCACCTCTTTGTTCGCGTGTTTTCGGGTCGTGGTATACAGAGTCATAAGTGTGGGATAAATAGCCCTCACCAGTATCGTGACTGCTGAAAGTATTAATCGTGACAAAAGTACCATGAATTAGACGGTGAACGTAGCACACTTCATTATTGCGGACTTTGTATCCATCGCCCTCAGACTTACCACCGACCAAAATCTCGACTGCACCAGTTTCGTCAGTGTTACCATAGCTGAACGTATTGGTGCTGTGGGTTTGTTCAAAGCTGCGACGGACACGATGAATTGCTATTTCCCAAGCTTGACCGTGAATAATTTTCTGTGCTTGCTCATCTTCGACATCAAACACTTCTGCCTTGAGATCGGCGTTAACGCGAATTTTACCAGTAATTACCTTATCATCCTCCTTAAAGGTGATATCTGCGGTGTAACCGGGAAAATTTTTATCCCAAGTGTAGCGGTTTTCATAAGCAGCCTGGAAAAGTTCTTGGGCAGAAATTTGTGTAACAGTCATTTAGTTTCCTATCGTTACTAGTTATCTTAACGTTTTACATGCGCTGGTATTAGCATAGAAGTAATTATGGAGCCTTGCCTAGTCCCCAACTGGGTACACTTATGCCTAATTCTCTTCATAGCGTATTTCATGCGATCGCCAACGCCCAAAACGAGCAAGAACTTAAACTTGCCATCATGGAAACAGTTGGCGAACATTTTGGTGTGCAACGTTGGGGTATTCATCTGCTTGATGACCAATCCACAGCAAAGGATGGTATTCAAGATATCCCGGATGTATGTATAGAAAGCAACCCTATCGGACGTTATGTAGTCGAGCGTCATGCACCGACTCACGAACAATTAATATTATCCCCAACAAGCTGGAAACAACTTTGCCCGCGTCAAGACCACGAACATGTCATGACTGGTCCAATTATTTGTGATGGTCGTCTTATTGGAACCTTAAACCTTGCCCGTTTTAGCGGAAATCCTGCCTTTGATGCCAACGATTTAGCCGACCTTAGCGCCTTGTGCTTGCATTTGTCAGCAAAACTCGCAACTTTACGCACCAAATCAGTAACATTTAATTCTCAGTTAGCAAGTAGCCTGACACCACGAGAATTAGAAATTGCCGAATTAGTAGCGCAGGGTTTAACTAACGCGGAAATTGGGACAAAACTTTGGATTAGCCAAAATTCAGTTAAGCAAGCTTTGAAGCGGATGTTTCGCAAGCTGGAAGTGTCAGCGCGTGCGGAGATGGTGGCGAAATTACAAGATGTGCTGAATTGATATTCCTAAAATTATGCTTATACAGAGCATAATTCTAGGGATGGGAGGTAATTGCTAAAATTGTTATTACTTCTTGGTCTGGACCGTAGTACCAAAAAACCCTAAAAGCAGCAGGCGTTTTGTTCTCAACATAAGCCTCAAATACCTCCTCCCCATCGGAACCCGAAAGCGCATCATATTTGTGAGTTTGGAGACTGGGATGGCGCAGATTAGTTTCCATTAATGCCAGAGTTTTTATCACCTTGCGGTACTTTTTAGGCTCTGTTTGTTCAAGATTAGCTAAAGTATCTTTTGCTTGAGTGGAGAATTGGAGTCTAAATTGCATTAATCTTCGATGTCAACGTCTGCATATTCAGCAAAAGAACCTAAATCATGTACTTCTCCTTCCTCGGCTTGTTGAATCCCTCGCTGTACAGCAGCTAGTGCTTCTGGATTTTGCCATAACCACTGCTGTTGTTCATGAATGTCTATTGGGTCTAATAGAATTTGTCCAGCGTCATTGAGCATCACTCGGTAAACTTTTGTTTTAGCGTTTTCTCCTAGTATTATGCGACCTTGCGTGTCTGTAGAAACCGCCTCTTTAATGAGGCGGAAGTTTTCATTAGTGAGCATTGCGCTTTCCCGCTTTGAATATCTTTTTTAAACTATAGCAATACTCACAAATGGCGAATGCTTAACAAGCTTGCGATCGCCTGAGTCTGTGCCAAAGATGCTTGTATTAATTCCTCTCCAAATTTCTTTACTTGCTGCACTAAAACATCTCCAGCATTTTCTGGAGAGCCTGCGTTGAAAGGTGGCGCGGGATTATACTCTAAAAGCAGCTGAATCATCTTAGCGGTTTCCTCGCCGCACAGTGTCGCAGCAATTACCAATCCAAAGTCAATCCCAGCAGTAACCCCACCACCTGTAATGCGGTTACGATCAACTACTACTCTTTCTGTTCCCACCTCAACACCTAAAATCACCAATTGCTCACGAAATGCCCAATGACAAGCAGCGCGGTAGTCTTGAAGCAGTCCGGCAGCAGCTAAAATTAAAGAGCCAGTACAGACCGATGTGATATATTTGGCTGTTTGTCCTTGCTGCTGAAGAAATTTTAGTACCTCACCATCCCGCATCATTTCTACTTGTCCTGGTCCACCGGGTACGCACAAAACATCTAAAGGTGGACAATCATCAAAAGTCGTAGTAGGCAAAATTGTCATTCCCTCACTGCTTGTCACCGCGTCCAAAGTCTTCCACAACAGATGCACGCGAGTATTAGGCATAAAGGCAAACACTTGATGCGGTCCAGTTAAATCAAGCTGAGTCATGCCAGGGTACATTAACAAACCAATGTTGTATTCTGGGTTAGCCATATTCGTTATTTATCAATGCTTTTCGTAAAACTAGAGTAATATTGATGACTTCGCCTTGCCTAGTCCTCGAAAGAGTACATTGCTGAAGGAAAATGGCTGATTGAAATGCAAAGTTTATTTCAGGCGATCGCCCTTGCTGGTAATGAACGGGAACTAAGACACTGCTTTTTAATAATTTAAAAGTATTAAATATTACTCATGTCTAAGGAATTTACAGGTTGTTTTCCTGCCTGATGACAGAGAAAATTTTAATTTGAAAAAGTAAAAAGGGCTTACGCACGCACAATATTTTTTTGTAACATTTTTAGCTTGCCAACTACCACTTTATTTTGGTAAATTGACCAAATTGAAGCTAAAATCTTAGTTTTCAAATCTCAAGGCTAGCATTCAGGTGTTGCAGTCACTACTAAAGAAAAGTAAAAGCGAAGTTTGAGTTATCGGGTGATGTCACTTCAAACAGTGGAACATCCCAGCAATCAAAATCGCAGTTGTTCAGTTCCTTAGAAAATCGGATACATGAAACAAACGCAATTGTGGTCTGTTGTTGCTTTGTCAACAACTGTTTTGGGGCTACCGTCAGTTGGTCGTGCTGCAACAGCCAACGGAAATTCTACCACTCCGGACGAGACACCTGGTAATGATGCGGTGAATGTGAAAAAGCCGCAATCGATCAGGGAAAAACTTATTTCCCGTGATATGGTTACTCAAATTCATTCTCATAACTTAGCAGGTCGTCAGGCGACAACGCTGTATATCCGTAATATTCCGTTTCTTACGTTCGTGAGTCAAACGCATATCAGCAGCTCAGATGAAAGAGCGAGTGCGATCGCTGCTAGAATCAACCAATTAATCACAGACAAAGTTGATGCCAGTCAAATTACGGTCAGTTGGAAAGCCGCAAGCTATATCATCAAAGTCAATGGCGAAGAACTAGTCGAAATCGATGGCAACACAACACGTTTACCAGATACAACCAATAACCTGTCACAAGATGCGATGCAAGCCACCAATCGCTTACGGAGACTAATTGATGTTGCTCATGCCTTAAGCCAGATTGATAATATCGCACTTCCACCGCAGCAACCGATTAAACAGCCGCAGCAGGTGAAAAAGCCACCACAGCAAAATACTGGTGGGCAAGTGCAAGCCACCTCTAAAGGTATGGCTTCATATTACGGCTATGAAAGTGGTAATCGGACTGCAACTGGTGAGAGATTTAATCCCCAAGGATTCACCGCAGCTCATCGCAGCTTACCTTTTGGAACACGAGTTCGTGTCACCAACACTGGCAATGGTCGCTCTGTTGTGGTGCGAATTAATGACCGGGGTCCATTTATTCGCGGTCGAGTAATTGACGTTTCTCTGGGTGCGGCAAAAGAATTAGGAATGATTAGCAGTGGTGTTGCAGCAGTGAAAATAGAAATTTTGAATAATTAATCCTCACCGACACCTTAAAAGGTGCGGCTATACGTAGAAAGCCCACCTGCGTGGGCTAAAAGATTCTAGCCTGCAAAGGCAGAGAGAAGTTTGATCGGAGGAAACCTCCGATCAAAGCTTCTCTTCGAGACGCTTCGCCAACGGAGCTTTGCTCGTATAGCCACAGGCTTACAGCCTGTGTTCCTCACCAAATCCGCCCCCACCAGGGGTTTCGATTACAAAAACATCCCCTGGTTGCATTTCTACTGTTGCTGTGCTATCTAAATTCTCTTGAGTTCCATCCTGACGTTGTATCCAGTTGCGTCCTACTTGTGCGGCTTCTCCACCATTTAAGCCAAAAGGACGAACAAATCGATGTCCAGAAAGAATATTAGCTGTCATTGGTTCGAGAAACTTGATACGGCGAATCACCCCATTTCCGCCCGAATGTTTTCCTTTGCCGCCGCTATCAGGACGAAGACTAAAACTTTCTAAAAGTACAGGATAGCGGGTTTCTAAAACTTCTGGATCGGTGAGGCGGGAGTTAGTCATGTGAGTTTGGACACCATCAGTTCCATCAAAATCAATCCCTGCGCCTGAACCGCCGCAAATGGTTTCATAATATTGATAGCGATCGTTTCCAAAAGTAAAATTATTCATGGTTCCGGCAGATGCAGCCATGACACCCAAAGCACCATATAAAGCATCGACAATGGTTTGCGAAGTTTCGACATTACCCGCGACTACTGCTGCTGGATAAGTTGGGTTAAGCATACAGCCAGAAGGGATAATAATTTCTAAAGGGTTAAGACAGCCGGCATTGAGGGGAATATTATCATCAACCAGAGTCCGGAAAACATATAAAACTGCTGCTTGAGTTACAGCTTTAGGAGCGTTAAAGTTACTATTTAGTTGTTTTGATGTGCCTGTAAAATCAATTTTAGCAGTGCGATTTTTTCGAGCGATCGTCACTTTAATATGAATTTGCGCTCCGCTATCCATTTCATAAGTAAATGAGCCATCTTTTAAAACATCAATCGCTCGTCTAACTGCTTCCTCTGCATTCTCTTGCACAAATTTCATATAATTTTGGACTGTCTCAAGTCCGTATTGGGCAATTATTTTCCGCAGTTCTTGCACTCCCCTTTCATTAGCAGCAATTTGTGCTTTAAAATCAGCTATATTTTGCTCAGGGTTACGAGCAGGATAAATATGATTTGAGAGATGCTGCCGTACTAATGTTTCTTGAAAATTACCCTCTTCGACTAAGAGAAAATTATCAAATAAAATTCCTTCTTCTTCTACCGTGGTACTGTGGGGAGGCATTGAGCCGGGAGTAATTCCACCGATATCAGCTTGGTGTCCGCGAGAAGCAACGTAGAAAATGACTTGTTTTCCATCTTGGTGAAAAACAGGGGTAATTGCAGTAACATCAGGAAGATGGGTTCCTCCGTTATAGGGATTATTTGATAGATAGACATTTCCCGGTTTTAAAGTGTCGCCTTTATCGTTAATTAAACTGCGAACACTTTCACTCATTGAGCCTAAATGTACAGGAATATGGGGGGCATTAGCAACTAATAATCCCGAAGAGTCAAAAATAGCGCAAGAAAAATCTAGGCGTTCTTTGATATTTACCGATGCTGCTGTGTTTTGCAGAACAATCCCCATTTGTTCGGCGATAAATTGATAGAGGTTTTTGAAGATTTCTAAGCGAACTGGGTCGGGTTGAGATGTTGTATACATTTTTGGTTTTTATTAGTTGAGATGTGAATAATTAGACTAGTTGCATCAATAGACTTATTGCACTTATTTAGGGAAAGGGTATGAAAAAACATACATTTATAGAATGAGTCTTGAGGTCTAATATCTTTTATCTCACGTAGAAACGCAAAGGTGCAAACAAGAGTGTTCGTTGGGTTACTACAAGCTAAACCAACGTTTCTCCAGCACGACGACAATCATCCAGAAGTGCGTTTAGTTCCGCAATAACTTTCCAAGGATTTCGACCTTTCAGCACAGCAGGAATTGCCGCTTCATAGGGATTTTTTCCAGTTCGTTTAACTGCTGCGATCGCACCAGTGTTAGACATTCCCCGTCCACTGACTAACCAGGCACCTAAAACATGTCCTGTGCGTCCAACTCCACCAGAACAGTGAACCACTACTTTCTCACTTTGCTGATTTGCGACAGCTAAGAACGGCAAAATTTGCTGGATTAAAGTTTCTTTGTCGGCAAATTGAAAATCCTCAATCGGTGCCCAACAAACCCGATCCAATCCAAATGTCTGTCGGTAAACTCCAAGCAAATCTGAATAACGAGTTAGCTGAGTATGGGGAAGTAAACAACAAACGCGCTTAATGTCTTGACTCTGCATAAACTCAATCCACTGGTTGACTTTTTCACTACTGTATCCAGGTCTTGCAGAACCAAACACAATCGGCTCACTTTTCCAAGCCGCAGCAAATTTGTACATTCTGTTCTTGTGAAAATCGTTGAAAACCTAGAACTGACATTGATAATTATCCCGCAAATACAAATTAAAGGTGATGAATTAATCAATGTAAGCGCTTTATTTAAGCACTTCAGTGCTTACTACTGTGAAAGCGAAATGTGCAAAATTTCGCCTGTTGTAGAGAATCCAGCACGGGTGTAAATTCGCACTTCCTCTTCATGTGCCGCCATGAGAAACGCCACCGTAACACCCGCGTCGAAAGCTTCTCGCACCAGCCGGGTTGTTAAAGCTCCTGCTATCCCCCGTCGGCGAAAAGCAACACGCACACCGATACCAGCGACTTCTGTCGTCTGATTTCCCGGCACCGAACACACTCCAGCTCCCGCAGGTTCGCCTGTTGATGCTACACGAGCAAGTACGGCGATTGCGCCTGCTGCTAAACTATTGCGAAGACGTTGACCATCTTCAGCGCTTGGTGCAGACTCTCCGTAAGCCTCGTTTTGCACCGTAACTGTAGCAAGCATCTCAGCATCCGAAACTGGTACGATTAACTCGATATCTAGGGGGACGGGAAGGAATTGCTCTGAACCAGGAGTGCAAATCATAAGTGGCAAGCGTCCCTCAACGGTAAAACCAGCAGCAACTAATGCTTCTTCGACAGCAGGTGCGAGTGTTGCAACGTACTCCAAACGCGGTTTTCGTCCGCGACTTTCATAGGCAGCGATTAAGGCGTTTACGTCGATGAGTGACGGTGTAGCTGCGTCGTCGGGGATGGCATAGTTAAGAAAGGGATTGGCGCTATGGGGGTTGAAGGTAGCGAGGAACGGTCCGATTTGCTGCGTGTCACGTTGCTGGCTTGCCGCGAAGCGCAAATATGACTGAATGCGAGAGTCCATGAATGGATAGCCTTTTTATTGTGAAACTGTGTTGAGGTTAGTGTAGCGAACGTGAGTATTTTTAAGCGTTGAAGTGCTTACTACGAATAAACTAAAGACGTTCTAAAATTAAATGATTGCGTTCAGTTAGTCTTGCTTTCCATAATGGTTCAACTACAATCGTGCTAATTTTTTCGACAATAATTGCAGGTCCACTAATACTATCTTCAGGTTGTAAATCTTCTCGTCGATAAACGGGTGTATCATGCCATTTTTCAGCGCTAAACATTCTGACTGTTTCAACAGATGCGGGGATTTCATCTAAAGGACGTTTCCGAGTAATTAAGGGTTCTTCAGGAGTATCCATCTTCTGAATTAATTCTACTGAAATCGATTCAACAATTAAGGTTTTTTCTAATTGAATGAAACCATAGCGAGATTTATGTTCAATCTCAAATTCTTCTCGCATTACCGCTACATCCAAGGCAAAATTTACGCTCAAGGTAGAGTTAGTGCCCTCATATTTGAAATTAACTTTTCTAACTATTTCCTCTTCACTGCTTGCTTGGTTACCCTCCAGGCTAAAGCCTGGTGCTATACGAACAAAGCCTGCCTTTGCAGGCTTTGCCTGCGTAGTCTCACCATTTAGAGTGACGGGTTCCTGAACGTTATTTAATTCGCTTCTCGCCTGAATTTCTAAAGACTCCATTAAGTTCTGTAATTGCGGAATTAATGTTTGCGTTAAAGGCTGTTCTACTCCTGCTTCTCTAATCGCCCTAACATCAGCTAATCCCATTCCATAAGCAGAGAGAACTCCAGCATAAGGATGCAAAAATATCTTTTTCATCCCCAATGTATCGGCAATTAAACAAGCAACCTGTGCCCCCGCACCGCCAAAACAACAAAGGACATATTCAGTGACATCATAGCCCCTTTGTAAACTTATCTTTTTTATTGCATTCGCCATATTCTCGACAGCGATCGCTATAAATCCAGCGGCTACTTGTTCCGGGGTACGAGCATTTTTTGTAATAGCTTCAATTTCTTGAGTTAATTGTGTAAACTTATCAATAACAATATCTTTATCTAAAGGCAAATTACCATCTATTCCAAAAACAGAAGGAAAATATTGCGGGTGAATTTTGCCTAACATCACATTAGCATCTGTTACTGCCAAAGCTCCACCACGTCGGTAACAAGCAGGTCCAGGATTTGAACCAGCAGATTCAGGTCCCACACGAAAACTAGAACCGTCAAAAAATAGAATTGAACCACCACCAGCCGCAATTGTATTAATTGCTAATACGGGAACTCGCATTCTCGCTCCAGCAATTTCTGAATCTAGTTGTCGTTCATATTCTCCTTTATAGTGAGCAACATCTGTACTTGTTCCACCCATATCAAAAGTAATAACTGACTCAAAACCCGCTCTTTTGCTAGTTTGAACTGCGCCGACAATACCACCAGCAGGACCACTCAAAATACTATCTTTGCCTTGAAATTGTTGTGCATCGGTTAAGCCTCCATCAGATTTCATAAACATTAATCTTACTCCAGGTAACTGGCTGGATACAGAGTTAACATAGCGACGCAAAATAGGAGTTAAATAAGCATCTACGACTGTTGTATCTCCTCGGCTGACCAATTTCATTAAAGGACTAACTTGATGTGATACAGATATTTGCGTAAATCCGATTTCTTGCGCGAGTTGGGCAACTTGTTGTTCGTGTTTCGGATAGCGATCGCTATGCATAAAAACAATGGCACAACTGCGAATTCCTGTATTGTAAACTGCTTGTAAGTCGTTTTTTACTTGTTCTATATTTACAGGAGTTAATTCTTGACCATGAGCATCATATCGTTCATCAACCTCAATTACTTGTTCATAAAGCATCGTTGGTAAAATGATATGACGAGCAAAGATGTTAGGACGGTTTTGATAACCTATTCGTAAGGCATCTTTAAAACCTTTGGTAATGATAAGGGCTAGGCGATCGCCTTTTCTTTCTAATAGTGCATTTGTGGCAACTGTTGTGCCCATTTTTACCACTTCTATAGTTTCTGTGGGAATAGGTTCGTTACCTGAAAGACCGATGATATCCCGAATTCCTTGAATTGCTGCATCTTGATATTGTTCGGGATTTTCTGAAAGTAATTTATAAACTATCACCCATTGCTGGTTTGCTAGGAGAACGATTAGAAAGCGTTCAGGATGTGTTGATAGTCTGTCTGCGATCGCCTGATTATTAGTAACAGCTACAATATCTGTGAATGTACCACCGCGATCGGCAAAAACTTTTAACATTACTCTGTTTCCTCTGCGGGTATAAAAGTAGGATAACAATAGAATTTAGCGATAGTATCATTTAATTTTTATCTAATTTTGTTTCTTTCGTTTCGGAATTTACCGTTATTTATATGTAATCATTAAAGACAGTATTTATCCTGTGAAGCGGCTGTGAGCGGCGAATTGCCTACCAAATTACTAAAAATTTCAGTGCCAAATGGTATTTACATAAACTCCTCGCATGAACAGTAGAACTCCAGTCAACAAAATCCTGATTTTGGCAGCAAGTCCGAAAGACATGAACAGAGTGCGTCTAGAGGACGAGTTGCGTGACATCGAGGAAGTATTACAAAGAGCAAGAAAACGTGAGCAATTTGAAGTAAAGCTCAAGCTGGCAGTGCGCTACAGAGATATTCGCCAAGCTTTGCTAGATTTTGATCCACAGATTGTCCATTTTTCTGGACATGGAGAGGGAGAAGGTGGCTTGGTATTTGAGGATGGCACAGGAAAAGCAAAGTTAGTAGATGCAGAGGCACTAGCAGAACTGTTTGATCTGTTCAAACACGTAAAATGTGTAGTGCTCAATGCTTGTTATTCGGAGAATCAAGCGGAAGCGATCGTGCAACTGCAACATATAGATTATGTCATTGGCATGAGTCAGGCGATCGGCGATCGGGCTGCAATTGAATTTGCCGTTGGCTTTTACGATGGTTTGGGTGCCGGGAGAAGTTTTGAAGATGCCTATAAATTTGGTAAGAATGCTATCCACATAGCAAGTATTCCAGAGCATCTGACTCCTAAATTGCTGAGAAAAAAACAGTTTGAGACGGAAGGTGCAAATACAACCGCTTCAAATTCTGGCTTTAGTAACGACGACCTCAATTATGATCCCAAAAAAGAACTTTCTACGAAAGTTTTTTTGTCTTACTCTCCCAAAGATGAAAAACTGCGGATAGAACTAGAAAATTCTCTCAGTATTCTGGAGGGAGAAGGTGTTATAAGTATTTGGCATGACGGCAAAATAAGAGCTGGCAGAAATAGAAATCTTGAAATTAATAAAAACCTGAATTCAGCCCGTATAATTCTCCTACTTATAAGTCGGCATTTTATCGCCTCGCTGCACCGTAGCAATTTTGAGGTTAAGCAAGCAATAGAAAGACAAAGTGCCGGGGAAGCCCACGTTATTCCTGTACTCCTCAGTCCAGTTGCAGGTTGGCAAAGTATAAAGTTTAATGATTTCCAGCTTGGCAACCTCCAGTATTTACCTAGAAATGGTAAATTTGTAACTGACAGTAGGTTTTGGAAAAATCAGAATGAAGCATTCGTGAAGATTGCCGAAGAATTTGCAGAAGCAGTCGAGCAAATAGCTGCTGAATCACCTTGAATACGAATTTTGAAAGCCTTCCAATAAAAGCCGCGTAAATCGTAATTTATGTCTTTCTTGCTGACATCTACCAGAACTATCAAACTTTTTTTTGCCCACTCTAACTCCCGTGATGATCACAAACTGCGGGAAAAACTAGAATCGCACCTTAGTAGTTTGCAACCAGCAAGAGTGAGTATAAACTGGCATAAAAGTCAAACGCTAGCTGGAAGAGACTGGAAGCAAGAAAGTAACCGAGACCTGAATTCAGCTCAAGTGATTGTACTGCTGGTTAGTCCAGACTTTTTGGCAGCGGAAGATTGCAGGAACATTACGAAGCGGGCGATGGAACGGCACAATGCAGGAAAAGCCTGTATAATTCCTGTTAAACTCCGCCCAGTTGATAACTGGCAAGCTCAACCTTTCAAAGATTTACAAGTATTGAAGCAGAAAGCCCACCAGTAACAGCCTGAAAATCCAAAAAATTTTCAGGCTGTTACGTCCTTCAGGGGTGGGATGAATGCGAAGCACCTTTAGGTGCAGTCCCTTCGTTAGCGA
>JAHHID010000041.1 GCA_019359015.1 Spirirestis rafaelensis WJT71-NPBG6 | reverse complement strand
CACAACCCAAGCCAGATCCAATCGTTCCTACACAGCCACAACCCAAGCCAGATCCAATCGTTCCTACACAGCCACAACCCAAGCCAGATCCAATCGTTCCTACACAGCCACAACCCAAGCCAGATCCAATCGTTCCTACACAGCCACAACCCAAGCCAGATCCGAATCCCAGCCCAAATCCGAATCCAAACCCAAATCCGAATCCAAACCCAAATCCGAATCCAAACCCAAATCCGAATCCAAACCCAAATCCGAATCCAAACCCAAATCCGAATCCAAACCCAAATCCGAATCCAAACCCAACACCACCTCCAGTCAAACCAAGCACATGAAATTATCCGACTGAATGTTTGATTCAGTCGGGTTAAGTGAAGAAACAATTCAAGCAAAGCTAGTTTGCAGTTCGTAGTTAGTTTTTAACGCTGAAGCGCTAACTACGAACTTTAATTTATTGATGTCCAGCTAGCTAATTATTAGTATCTAATTTGTCAAATGGTCGTGGAAGAATTGATGTAGAAGATGGCATATGGGGAGTGTCTTCAGATTCTACCCAAGGTGTGGTGGGAGTATCTGTATTTTCTAAAGATAAAGTATTCGACAAATAGCGTGTTTCTTGAAAACTTCTCAACTCATCAAGCGCTTCCAGAGCTAGGGATGCAGATTGATAGCGTTGTTTGAAGTCATCTAGTACCATCTTATTAAGAATCTCTGCTAAGGCGTGACTGACGTTTGCCTTGTCCATCCATTTCAACTCTCCATCAGCATCTCTATCTAGTTCATGGGGATGTTTGCCAGTCAAAGCTTTAATACCAATCATGCCAATTGCATAGATGTCACTACTGTATTGCGGACGCCCAAAACATTGTTCGCTTGGTGCATAACCTTTAGTACCAATGCCAATGGTAAAGGCTGTTTGCTCTGGATTATCAAGCAATTGTGTGGTGACTTCTTTGACGGCACCAAAGTCAATTAGTACCAGCTTACCGTCATCTCGCCGCATGATGTTGCTGGGTTTAATATCCCGGTGAATGACGCCGTTGCCATGAACAAATGCTAATGTTTGCAGTAAGTCGCGCAACATCTCGATAACTGCGGTTTCGGGTATGAGTCTACCTGCTGGAAGTTCCTGATTGAGAGGATGACCGATTATGTATTCTTGAATTAAGTAAAATTCTTCGTCTTCTTCAAAATAAGCTAATAACTGAGGAATTTGGTTATGTGTTCCTAGTTTTTCTAAAGTTTGGGCTTCTGATTTAAACAAACGTCTGGCAATTTCTAAGCTTTCTGATTTGGTATTGCCTGGTTTTAATTGTTTAACAACACATAGCGGGTTTTGTGGACGTCTGGTATCTTCTGCAATGTAGGTTTCGCTGAATCCTCCTGAACCAAGAACTTTGACAATTTTGTAGCGTCCGTCAAGTATTTTACCCGCTATTGCTTTTTCTCTTTGCTCAAGCAGGTCTTGCAGGTCATCTTCCATGCTGATAATTTCTTGGGCAACATGGTTAGATGCATATTTATGAAGAATATTGACTAGTTGGCTTTTTCTTAATTTGTCTTTAGCGACTTCGGTTCCGAGATAAGAAAGTCCGATCGCACCCATCGCGATCATTGGCACTGTAGTCGGAAAAATTAACTGATTATATATAAAAATAGAATAACTAATTCCTCCCCAAATGGTTGCTAGGGCAGCACTAGCAAAAAATCTAATTATCCCTCGTTTGCTGCGAGTAACTATCAGCGCACATCCACCAACTAAGCCAAGGACAAACAATCCTTGCAGAAATGGATTTTTAATTGGTTGGGCGATCGCTTTTCCTTGCATTAAAGTGGCGATCGCATTTGCATGAATTTCTACCCCTGCCATTTGTTCATAACTTGGGGCAGCAGCTACTGGATGATAATCCTTACTTAACTCGTCTGTTGCGCCAATCAAAACTATCTTGTCTTTGAAAACCTTTCCCTGCTGTAAATAAGAGTTCCAATTTTCGGGATCGAGTACGTACCAGAAAGGAATTTGCTCAAATGTACCCGGACTTCCGTAAAAATGAATGCGATCGCCTTTTGGTCGGGGATATTTCACATTTGCTGCCCCAAGCACCGCTTCATCAAACGATGGTATTTTATTTGCCGGAGTAAAACCTTCGTTCTTTGCTAGCAACTTCGGAAATTCGCTTCCTAAACGGTGAATCTTGCCATCTACCTCTAGCGGGAAATTTACTGACCCAATCGACACCGAACCTGTACGAAACTGCGCTTCTGGCTGCAACAGTTGCCAAAATTTACCTTGATGCGTCTCAAAATTCTCGTAAACTGCGCCTAAAGTAACTTTGTCACCGTAACGTTGCAATGACTGTTGCAACTTTTGATCGTCAGCAGTATCGTCAAGATTAGGTCGATCAAATACTATATCTAATGCAACCGAGCGTGCCCCCGCTTTCATCAACTTATCAATTACCTGCGCGTATGCCTCACGTTTATAAGGAAATTTTTGCAGCGGTTCAAAGTAGGCATACTGCTCCGGGTCTGCTTGATAGTATTGTCCAGGAGTTGATGTTGACTGATCGTCAATTGCCAATATCACGATATCTTCTGGAGTCATCACAGAGCCGCGCAGTTGATAAAAAGTAGAAAGTGCCTGACTTTCCATCAATTGCGTTAAACCCAAACCAGAAGCACTCAGCAATGCTGCACCTAATGCGGAAGTACCAGCAAGTAGATGACCTAAGCGAGTCATCTGTTTTGAGAAACGTGCTAATGGGGTCGCAGTCGTTTTTGTAGATTTACTTGACAGTCTATTGGCAGCAGAGACATAGTTTTTAGGTAAGGTAGATTTAGGTTCTTCTGCCATATGGTGTTATTCATAAATTTACGTACAATGATTTTATTTATTTACACCCTGTTATAGTCCCCTATCTTGACATAATACTTAAATGAAAAACTTATACATTTGTAACATATTCTTTATTTTTTACCAAAGCCTAAGTAAAGCTCTTATATAAAATCATAAACCAAACACAGCTTCATATATTTTAGTAACGCAACTTCCTATATATGATTGTTCCACAGACTGAAGCTAGGTTCGGTTGCAACGAGCGTGAGTATAGTTAATTCTATTATCTCTCCCACGTTCTGTGATGAGCAGATGTGTATGGATGACGCAAATGCGATCGTATTTCCATCTCTTGCCTGTCCTCAAAGAGATAAACACCTGAGTTGCAAACAGAACCGTTAATCTAGCTTGGAAGTGGCTTTAAAGTCATGTTGTGAATTGCTTTAAAGACAAAATCTATAGATAAGGATGATTAGATCCAACTCACAGGCTATGCATACCTCTTTAGGAGTAAACTTAACTGTTATATGGCTAATAAAGGTGTTATTAAGTCAATTTTATTGGTAGATTTTGATCATAAGGTATTTCTTGTAGAGGTGATCCATAAAAATAAAGGGTTTTCTCAGTGTCTCGGAGAGTGTTGGTGGGGTAGTCTTAGATCTAGTATGAACTACTGGGCATTTTTTTCTTGGCATTATGCTAGAGCCAGGAGTAAAAAAGGTTCAGCGCTCAATTAGAAGCCCCACCCAATGTTTCAGCCGATTTTATCATTTGAAAGAGGTAAGTCAAAGCTATAAATGACGATATAGTTTATAGATATTAGCAAATGTGTCATTTTATTATTGCTATAATCTATTGTTCAATCTAAATGCTTTTCTATATATATTAGGTGTAACTTTACTATGGGTTCTCAAATGAATCGTCTGTCTATTTTTGTAGACGGAAACAATATGTTCTATGCCCAACAAAAAAATGGCTGGTTTTTTGATCCACGACGCGTCTTAGAATACTTTAGACACGAGCATCAAGAAACAGCCTTAATCAATGCTTTTTGGTACACTGGTTTAAAAGACCCACAAGATCAGCGAGGGTTTAGAGATGCTCTAATTAGTTTGGGATATACAGTCAGAACTAAAATTCTTAAAGAATATTATGATGATTCCTCCGGTCGTTATTCACAAAAAGCAAATTTAGATATAGAAATTGTTGTAGATATGTTTAATACAGTAGATCAATATGATCGTGTAGTTTTATTTAGTGGTGACGGAGATTTTGAAAGGGCGATAGAATTATTAAGAGGAAAAAATACTTATATTACAGTAGTATCGACAGAAGGAATGATAGCAAGAGAGTTACGTAATGCTACTGATAGATATATAGATTTAAACGATATCCGGGATAAAATAGAAAAAACAGAAGGTTAATATTCTTAGCAATTATTTACAAATTCAGGAGTAAAGAAAATTAATATTAAAGATATTTTTCGGAAAAAATAGAAAGGCTAATAACTAGATGAAAATGAACAACAACGAAGAGAGAATTATCATTTTTGATACCACCCTGCGAGATGGCGAGCAGTGTCCCGGTGCGACTTTGAATATAGACGAAAAGCTAGCGATCGCCAAGCAACTCGCGCGTCTAGGTGTGGATGTAATTGAGGCAGGCTTTGCCTTTGCCAGTCCGGGAGATTTTCAGGCTGTTAGCAAAATAGCGGAAACTGTCGGCACAGAAAATGGTCCGGTAATTTGTAGTTTGGCAAGAGCTATTAAAGCAGATATTGAAGCTGCCGCATCCGCATTAAAACCAGCCGTAAAAGGTAGAATTCACACATTTATTTCTACCTCTGATATCCATTTAGAGTATCAACTGAGGAAGTCACGCTCAGAAGTGTTGGCGATCGCCGAAGAAATGGTAGCTTATGCGAAAAGTTTCATGGCAGATGTAGAATTTTCGCCGATGGATGCTGTCCGTTCCGATCCAGAATTTCTTTACCAAGTATTAGAGCGAGCGATCACCGCCGGCGCAACAACAGTTAACATCCCTGACACAGTGGGTTACACTACCCCTAGCGAATTTGGAGCGTTAATTAAGGGAATTAAAGAAAATGTCCCCAACATCGACCAAGCCATTATTTCCGTTCACGGACATAATGATTTAGGCTTGGCAGTTGCTAACTTCCTAGAAGCTGTGAAAAATGGCGCAAGGCAGTTAGAATGTACCATCAACGGAATTGGTGAACGTGCAGGAAATGCCTCGCTAGAAGAATTAGTTATGGCGTTGCACGTCCGACGGCAATATTTTAATCCGTTCTTAGGAAGACCAAGCGAATCCGAAGAATCACTGACAAATATTGACACTCGTCAAATCTATAAAACCTCGCGCTTAGTTTCCAATTTGACGGGAATGTTAGTGCAACCAAATAAAGCAATAGTCGGGGCAAATGCTTTTGCTCACGAGTCTGGGATTCATCAAGATGGTGTGCTAAAAAACAAGCTCACCTATGAAATTATGGATGCCCAATTGATTGGATTGACAGACAATCAAATCGTTTTGGGTAAACATTCAGGCAGAAATGCTTTCCGTACTCGGTTGAAAGAATTGGGCTTTGAACTTTCAGAAAGTGAGTTAAATAAAGCATTTGTTAGGTTCAAAGAAGTAGCCGATAAAAAGAAAGAAATTTCTGATTGGGATTTGGAAGCGATTGTTAACGATGAAATTCAACAAGCACCCGATTTGTTTAGATTAGAGTTGGTGCAAGTTTCTAGTGGCGATCGCGCTCGTCCCACCGCAACTGTCACCCTCCGCACCCCAGAAGGTGAAGAATTGACTGATGCAGCGATTGGTACAGGACCTGTTGATGCGGTTTATAAAGCAATTAACCGCGTGGTTAACGTCCCAAATCAGTTAATTGAATTCTCCGTACAGTCGGTAACAGAGGGTATTGATGCACTTGGGGAAGTAACCATCCGCTTACGGTATGAATCTCAAGTATTTGCAGGACACGCGGCGAATACAGACATCATAGTTGCCTCTGCTCAAGCTTACGTAAATGCACTTAATAGATTGTATGGTTATTTGCAACAATCCCAAAAGCAAGAACAGGTAACTGCACAGCAAATTTAAGACATGATTGGGCGGGAAACCCCGCCCATAATTTATTTATTGCAAGTAGCTGACAGTGTTGCACGAGTCTGGATCGGCAGAATTGACCTAGATTTAGCTGAAAGCAAAAGTCCTTACTACAAACATGTTTTCCAGCGTATAAAAAATCTTTAATAACTCAACTTACCCAGCCTCGAACAAAGCCCGATTATTGCGGACGAATTGGCGGAACATAGTTGGTTTTTCTCTGGTAATTTGTGGAATATTATCATAAACATCAGCAAAATCGGGCAGTTTTCCCGCTTGCAATAGTTCCATCTGACGGACGATGCACTCAAAGTATGCAGGTTCCATCGTTTGTCCGATAGGAAGCGATCGCATATCAGCAGCAGGTAACGGTTCGTAAGTGATGATTTTGTCAAGTTCTTCTGAGAGGATTTGCGCGGCTTCTGTCATATTGAGCGCTTCTACGCTGAGGAAATATCGTTCTCCTGCGTGCTTCTGGGGGTCACCCAAGGCAGCTGCCGCAACACTAGCCAAATCAAAACAGTCTATCAATCCGACACCTCGTGACCAAAAAACATGCGAAGTTTGTTATCTTGCACCGCACCGAAGAAGTTTTGCATAAATGCGTTGAGGAGCAGGTGAGTCCAAGCAATACCGGTGGCTTCGATGTATGTTTCAATAAGTTGATGCTAAATGTAATGGCGAATCAATTTTGTTTGCGGGCGTTCCGGTTGATGAAAAGTACCGACATGTACAATATATTCAACACCTGCGTTTTTGGCAGCATCAGTTAAATTTTTGCCTTGACTGAGCATATCCACGGTGTAGCCTGTAATCATAAATAGACGCTCTTTCCCTTGCAATGCTTTTTCATAAGTCGAAAGGTCATCAAGGTCAAGATGTACAGTTGAGATGCCGCGTTTTGTGAAGGTTTCAGCTTGTGAAGGTTTGCGAACTGCAACGCAGATCTCAACATTATCTGAACCAGGATCTTTTTCCAATAAGTTGACAAGGTTAGAACCTGTTCTGCCAGTAGCACCGAGAATTAAAGCAACAGGATGAGAACTACTCATTTTATGCAATCTCCACAACCAAGTTACCAACTGCCTTTCCACTTTCCATCATTTCATGCGCTGCGGCAATCTGTGATAAGGGAAAACGTTGAGCAATCACATGATGCAATCCAGCTTTTAAGCAAGTTGTAATGTCTTCTGTGGCTTTCTGATGTGCTTCTTTCCTCATCACATAAACCAGCACGTAATGAACTGTAATATTTTTGTAAACTAATCCATAAAAAGGTATGTGGGGTTGAACGTTAGAATCAGATGCATAGGTGGCAATAACTCCATTACGCTTCAGCACTGCCAAGTTAGTTTCTAAATTACTGGCAAAGTCCACTTCAACAACTCGGTCAACGCCTTTGTTATCTGTAATTTCTTTAATCCGAGCCGCCACATCTTCTGTTTTATAGTTAATCACATAATCTGCCTTCGCCAAACGAGCAATTTCCGCTTTCTGGGGAGAACTTACGGTGGTGATAACTTTTGCACCCCCCCATTCCGCCAGTTGAATCGCATAGTTACCAACTGCACCCGCACCACCACTTACAAGGATAGTTTGACCAGTTACTGCACCATCTTTAAAGACGCAATTATGCGCCGTCATGGCTGGAACTCCTAAACAAGCGCCTGCGGAAAATTCTGTGTTATCGGGTAATATAACTGCATTTTCGCTCGGTACAACTACGTATTCTGCTGCCGTTCCAAATGGATGAGCCAAGGTTGCTTCATAAATCCAAACGCGATCGCCCACTCTTTGAGAGGATACGTCTTCTCCCACTGCGTCAATTATCCCAGCTCCGTCATTGTGGGGAATTACCCGTGGATGTCGCATTTTTAGCCCACCCCAGCCACTCCGCTGCTTGACATCGGATGGATTAACTCCGGAAGCGTAGACTCGCACGCGGACTTCGTCGGCATTTGGTTGAGGAATTTCTACTTCACCAAGATTTAGTACTTTTTGAGGATTGCCAAGTTGTTCATACCATGCTGCTTTCATAGTTTGTATTGTTTAACATTTAAGGGTTATGCTCATTTTCTCTAACAATGCGCTCAAACCTTAGAATAGTTGGGCTACAGGTACAAAGCTGCCTTCACAGCCTCAAGATTAAGCTCCTAAATGTAGTAAGGGCTACCCTACGGGAAAGCTCCGCTAACAGCCGTTGAAACGCTTGCAATTGAGTAGTAAACCGCTCACCCTTCTCTTCTCCTTCCCTTCGGGACGCTCCGCGAACGGGTTCATAAGTCGCTCATGGGGAGCCAGTACGTTGGAAAGGCGAGCCGCGCTTGAAGCACAGCCGCGTGGTAACGAACATGACTACGCTGGCTCACTACGAACTAGGAGCGATCGCTTTAGACTTTTAAGCATAATCCCCATTTCTTTATCCCTCTTGCTCAGTCGGTCGAATCAAGATTTCGTTAACATTCACATGCGCTGACTGGCTAACGGCGTAAACAATTGCCGCTGCAATATCTTCACTGTCTAACGCTTTGATAGACTCATAACGTGTGAGGGTGCGCGTTCTGGTTTCTGGATTGGTAATATGTTGGGGTAATTCGGTTGCGGTTAATCCCGGTTCAATAATCGTGACGCGGATGTTGTCTTTGTGTATCTCTTTGCGGAGTGATTCGGAAAATGCTCCGACTGCCCATTTTGTGGCGTTGTAAACTCCTGTATTTGCGTTGGCTACACGACCGGCAACTGATGAAATATTCACTATATGTCCAATTCCCTGCGCTTTCATCAGCGGCAAAACTGCATGGGTCGCATACATTAATCCTAAAACGTTAACGTTCATCATTCTCCGCCAATCTTCGGTGTCTGCGTCGAAAATCGGTCCGAGGAGCATTACACCTGCATTGTTGATCAGAATATCTACTCGACCCCATTCGGCTTTAGTTTTAGACACCATTTCGCGTACTTGTGCTTCATCTGCAACGTCTGCCGTGATGGATAATACCTCGCCACCACTTTCTTTGATGCGTTTGGTTAAGGTTTCCAGCCGGTCTGTGCGTCTTGCGGCTATGGCAACTTTTGTCCCTTCTGCGGCAAGTGCTAAGGCTGTTGCTTCACCAATTCCCGATGATGCTCCGGTAACAATTGCAACTTTACCATTCAATTTACCAGCCATGAGTTTACCTCTAAGTTTTTGGGCGATCGCGTTGCCTTGGTATCTTATCTTTGGCTCATTTCTTCACAATTTGAATATATACGACTCGTGTCGTATTATCAATTAATTTGTCAGATGCTTCGTCTTATCAGATGAGGACTGAAGTCCTCACTACGAAATTATCTCAGCTAATCTGCGAATTGCTTCGACTAGCTGCTGTTGTGTGAGTTCGCCGTAACCAAAGATAAATTCACCTGTGCGATGCGGTGTGAGATACTGAGGAGCAGCAGACATCATCCCGATGCCAACTTTTGCCGCACGTTGAATTATCTCTTCATCGCTATGCTGGGTGTGTAACTGCACCATCAAATGAATTCCCGCTTTTTCACCTAAAATTGTTGCTTTTTCCCCAAAGTTAATTTTTAAGGCTTTGACGAGAATTTGACGACGGCGATCGTAAAGTAAGCGCATTTTTCTGATGTGACGTTCTAAATGTCCTTCGGTGATGAAATCTGCAAGCACTTGTTGTTCTAATATTGGTAAATGGCGATCGCTTAACCACTTAGCACGGGCAAATAAAGAAACTAAGCTTTTTGGCAGCACTAAATAACCAATCCGCAATCCGGGAAATAGCACTTTGGAAAAAGTACCAATATACAGCACCGAATCACTGCGATCCAATCCTTGCAAAGCCGGAATCGGTCTATCACCATAACGATACTCGCTATCATAATCATCTTCAATAATCATCGCCCCAGTTTGCTGCGCCCAAGCGAGTAATTCCAAACGACGCGGTAGAGATAAAGTTGCGCCGGTGGGGAATTGGTGAGAAGGCGTCACGTATACCAGCCGAATCGGTGCGTTTGTATAATTTGTCAGTTCTTTAACTAGCAAGCCTGACTCATCCACCGCAATCGGTAAGAGTTTCGCACCTTGAGTCTGAAAGATTAACCGGGCGCTGAGATAACCTGGATCTTCAAGGGCAATCATATCACCGGGCGCGATCAACAAACGGACAATTAAATCGAGTGCTTGCTGCGTACCGTTAGTAATTAGTACTTGATCGGCTTCGCACTTCACAGCGCGCGAAGATAGATAAAGAGCGATCGCTTCTCGCAACTTCTTATAACCCAAGGGATCTATTGAATAGTCCAACCAATTCAAATTAGAGCTACAGTAACGCCCAAGTAGCCGACGCCACAACTTAATCGGAAATTGCTCAAAAGCCGGTCGTCCGTAGCGAAAGTTAATTGGGGCATTTACTTCAGCGATTCTAGGGACATCCTCTGTATTAGATAAAATGATTGCATACTGATTTAACTTGACTGGTGGACGAGTAATTTTTCCAGCAGACTCAATCGGGGTTGAACGCAACAAATCATCGGGAAGTTGAGCGCAGACAAACGTACCAGAACCGACAACAGTTTCTAAATAACCCTCGCATAATAGTTGTTCATAACTTTGGGTGACAGTAGTACGAGAAATCCCCAGAGATTTTGCAAGCGATCGCGTTGAAGGAATGCGTCCTCCAGGTGACAACCGTCCGCTAAGAATGCAGTTTCGCAATTCTTGGTAAAGCTGCTCATATATGGGTACAACCGAATTATTGTCAAGCCTTATTGCTAAATCCATACTCTGCGTACCTCTGCGTTTTCCTTTGCGACACTCTGCGTTTTAATTCCATCCAAAGTGGACTTATATCAAATCACAAAAGTGGCTCTTGTAGAAGACCACTTTCAAAATTACGCTTTAAATGTGCTGAAAGTGAGGCAAATAATGCTGACCCAAAGACAAATCATCATCAGAGAAGCAACAACACAAGAAGACTTACTGATTGCACAGCACTTTTACCAAATGTGGCGAGATATGGGCGTTCCGGAAGACGCTATCAACCCAGATTGGTGTGATGCCACCCTTGAGTTTATCGAACAAGCGCGTCAGAATTTGTTTTACAAAGGCTTTGTTGCAGAGGTTGATAATGCAGTTGTTGGCTCTGCGAGTTGTCAACTTTTTGCAGGTTTATATTCAAATGTTCTCAAACCAGAGTACCGCAAAACCGGATACATTTGGGGCGTTTACGTTGAACCATCTTACCGCAGACAAGGCATTGCCAAACGATTAACTAGTATAGCAGTTGAATATTTGCAGGCGATCGCTTGCACGCAAGTTGTTCTTAATGCCTCACCAGCAGGTAAACCAGTTTACTTGAGTCTTGGTTTCTCACAAGCCAATCAAATGGTACTTAATCTTGTAGTCAGCGCTTCACCGCTCTAAATCATCTATGAATAATCCAGAAAACCTAACTCCCACACAACGCAGCCAAATCAAACGAGTACCTCAACGCGGAAATTATGAACAGAAAGTTATCTATCAGATTTTGGATGAAGGGTTAGTTTGTCATCTTGGATTTGCGGTAGATAATCAGCCATTCGTCATTCCTACTGCTTATGGTCGTGTGGAAAACCAACTTTACATACATGGTTCACCAGCAAGTCGCATGTTGCGATCGCTTGTTACTGGTATTGAAGTATGCCTCACTGTCACCTTACTTGATGGTTTGGTAATGGCACGTTCAGCCTTCCATCACTCAATGAACTACCGTTCTGTAGTCATATTTGGTACAGCAAACGTAGTAAAAGATGCCGAGCAAAAGCTAGAAGCTCTACGAGCTTTCACTGAGCATGTAGTACCCGGACGATGGTCAGAGGTGCGCCAACCCAACCAGCAAGAATTACAGGGAACCTTAGTACTTTCTCTTTCTTTAGCCGAAGCATCTGCCAAGATACGGACTGGTGCGCCATTAGATGATGAAATAGATTACGATTTGCCAGTATGGGCAGGTGTTGTACCATTGCAATTAGTTGCTGGTGAAGCGATCGCTGATTCTCGTTTGCAACCAGGTATTACTCCACCGACTTATTTACAAAATTACACCCGCGTGCATATCAGTTATGCCAATTGACATAAGAAAAACTTCCGTCCCAATACTCGTGCTTTTCATAACAGTTGTCAATCATGTTAACGTAACAGTATTTAGCATGAGCATCTAACTTGATTAATGCCTTCCAAGTTTGAGGATTAATCACACCATCGGCGGTCATTTGGCAAGATACCTGAAAATCTTTGACAGCAGCAGCAGTTTTCTCTTGAAAGACACCATCCACTGCACCAAAGTAGTAACCAGCGTATCTTAGTGCCTCTTGAACAGCTTTAACTACTGAACTAGCAGTGCCAACACGCAAGCGGGGTAAGCTACTCGGTCCATCGCACAAGAAAGCCCAGGTCTTTGGTCCAACAATGCCATCTATCGGTAAAAAAGTCAGGCATTGCAAGTATTTAACCGCAATTAAAGTGTTTTGATTAAAGTAGCCAGTTTCCGCCACATTTTGTGGAAATGACGATGCGGTATCAAATTCTCTTAACCGCTGATTGAGAACTTTTTGCATTTGTTTGACTTCTTCACGACTTGCACCTAATTCTAGGGTTGGTCTGTGGAGAAGATATGGAATTACCGTCACCATAATCTGGATATCTCCTTAATGCTTTTTTAGCTGATAAAAAAATATCCATATGGTTTATAGTTATTCCGGAGAATCTTTGGGGTAATTTCTTTGGGTATACCTTGTATGGTTCTGTGTCGGTGCGGGCGCGTAACGCCCGCAACCTTGAGGCGATAAACAAAGCTTAAACCTTCTCTTACGAGACGCTACGCGAACGCTTATCCCATGATTCATCTGCTTGATTCGTGCAACGCCGCTTTTTTCTTCGGTTGCCCTAAGAGTCGCAACGAGCACTACTTAATCGCTTTTAATTTCCAATTGGTGCTGCTAAAGGTTGGCGTGGTGTACCACCTCCACCAATGCTGTTCGGTCTGTTGTTATCCACAACCTTCACCGCAGCAATGATTTTGGCGAAGTCGGCTTGGAGCGCTGCATCTCCATGAACTTGATGCCCGGTGACTTGCTCGTACTCTTGCTCGGCGCTTCGCTCAAGGCAGAGGTAATTGTAGTCCCACCCGGAATCGTCAACGACGTAAGCACCGTAGTCTTGCATCGCTTCAAAGATTTTCTTGCCTGCTTTACTAGTCAATCCCAGGCTCTCTGCTGTGACATTGGGCGGAATTGCTAGCAACGAACCCATAACCAGCGCCGGATTAGAGCCATGATATTGGTTTGGTGCATTAAAATCAGCGAGACGCGCTGGCCAGCGGCGACCAGGAGTTGACGATGAAGCATTGTAATGCATCCATTTGCCCCAGATAACAATCTTGAGTGCGTGACGAATAGGCTCGTCGTTGAACAACTCACCTTTACGAATACTACCGCCAATGCTCGACATCCCTGAGCCACCATGTCCACCGTCAATGCCATCGCCGTAGATGTCTTGTTGTCCAAACCAAACGCCATAAAACGGGGCACCCTGTTCACAACGGGTGGCAACGTTATAAGACACCAGAGTTTTGCCATCCGGCATCAAGAATGCAGAGGAGTTGTTTGGAGTAGACCATGTCTTTGCATCCTCAATGACGAGATCGTAAGGAACCTTCAACGGCTGACCCGCTTCGGGATGCCATTGCGCCTGCTGCTGAGGCGTAGTGCCCGTGCAACGACCTGGACCCCAGGAACCAGGCATATAGGTTGGCACAGCTGGGTCGCTTTCCTTGGTTATGATGAACCAGTCGGTGTCAACTCCAACGCTCTTTGAGCCGATATAGGCATCAACGTATTGGGCGTTTGAGCCAATCGGCATATTCCAGATGCTGTCGCAGGCAAACGGCTGTTTGTACTTGTCGCGTGCTTCACTTTGACTGCATTTGCTAGTATCCGAGCTGAATGTTGGAGTGCTGGCTTCAGCTATGAAAGAGGGGGTAGTAGGAGTTGGGTGTGAAAGCCTTCTTGAGCTATTTACTAGCTGCGATTTGGTGTCTTTACTCGAACTCAAGCTTGATTGATTTTGAATGTTAACGCTGATTGGGGAAGCAGCCTTGACAGCATGGCTAATAGTACTCAAGCTACTAGAATCAAAAATTATCATTTGCCTCTTCTTTTTTCATCAAGGTTGGCTGAAACTCACTTTTGTGTGAGTTTTCTTGCTCCAAGTTGGTAGAGGCAAAACCCTGAAAAACTCAAATTTAATTCCAAGGGACTTGGCATCCTCATTGGATTTGAGCTTATATGTATGAACCCGGAATGAAGTTTAGCGTGCTTACGTAAGTAAGGGCTTAAACGTTTCCTGAAGTTGTCTACTTTACACAAACTTGTTAAGAATATGTCAAAACCTTTAAATATGTCAATGCAACAGTCACATTAAGGCTGCATATTAGATGCGCGATCGCCACCAAAACAAGTAAATTGCTTGGAAAAAAGTCTAAATCTTACTTTACGCCTTCTGCCTCATTAGCACTTAATTCACAAGTTGCTTTTATAGTCAAGGGATTTACCGGCGATTACGATCGGATTGTGGCACAGATTATAGCAAACGAACAAGCGGATAATGAAGCACTCAAGAGTTTTCGCGATCGCTTTTTCTTGCCACGTCGAAAAGCAGCACGAACCATAATTGAACCAGGCATCGAGACAAGCTAATTTGACAAAAAACTCGACCCCGAATTAGCAATCGACATTAGACTTCTTGCAGAAGTAGGGGAAAGGGGAAAGGGAAAAGGGCATGAAAAAACATACATTTCTAGAATGAGTGCAAGAGGTCTATTCTTTACAGTCCAATCCACTACCGACTGTTAATTGGGCACTTGCCGCTTGATGATAATTTTGCCCTTAACTTACCAGAAACAGTACTGCGTTGCTTTCAAGCAGAATGCTGAAGAGGAGTGGGGGAGATGAAAAGACGGCAAGATGGGGGGAAAGAAGAATTATTCTCCTTGTCTTCTTGTCCCCCACTCCCCCTGTCAAGAAAGTCCTCATAAAATCTCACAACTGATGAACATTAGGATTTAAACGCATCATAATTTTTTCCGGTTCTGTCAAATTTTTAAAACCGTAGCGACGATAAAGCCCGTGAGCATCTTTTGTACCTAATAACCACCTTTGGACATCTTGCAATTCAGGGTATTCTAAAATATAGTTGACAAACCATTTACCTAAACCTTGTCCTCGATAAGGCTCAAGAATAAAAACATCTTTTAACAACGCAGAAGTTGCATAATCAGTGATTACTCTTGCAAAGCCAACTTGTGTATCACCTTCATAAAGCCCAAAGCATAAAGAATTTTTGATTGACTTTTCGACAATTGCTAATGGAGTATTCTCAGCCCAATACGAAGCTTGTAAAAAATCATGAATTGCTTTTATATCTAATTTAGATTTGTCGGTACTTATATAAAACCTATGTTTTAATTCTTCGTTCATCAGACTAGTACAGCACGGCGGAAATAAACCAAGCATTATTGTGAGAAACTAAGAAAGTAAAGTCAAAGCAGTTTAGGCTGAAAACAAGGGAACCTAGTGTGGCACGATTAGCTCCAAAAGTATTAAATTTGAACGAGAGCGATCGCTCACAACTGCAACAGTTGATAAACCGACACAATACACCGCAACAATTAGTAGTGCGTGCAAAAATAATTCTTTTAGCGTCAGAGGGGAGAAATCATGGGGAAATTGCTCGAATATTAGATATAAGTCTAGATATGGCTCGTTTATGGCGAAATCGATGGTTTGAAACTAGCGATAAAGAGTTGTCTATTTTTCACAGATTACAAGACTTGGAGCGTATTGGCGCACCAGTAAAATTTAGTATGGAGCAAGTAATCGAGGTATTCGCCCTTGCATGTTCAAAACCCAAACAACCCCCAGCTTGGAAAGATGTCCGTGCTGCTTTTCAAAAAATTTGGGGTTATGAAGATTTTCGTCCGCCACAAGGAGAAATTATCGGCTGTTTGTTGGCAGAAAAAGACGCATTAATTATTATGCCCACAGGTGGCGGAAAGTCAATATGCTTTCAGTTGCCGGCACTGCTAAAAACCGGATTAACGCTAGTAGTTTCGCCCTTGGTGGCGTTAATGGAAAATCAAGTGCAGGAACTACGTCAGCGCAACTTGAGTGCAGCGCTTTTGCATAGTGAATTGCCTTCTAGCCAACGACGTGCGGTTTTACAAGCTTTGGAACGACAACAGCTAAGATTACTGTATTTATCGCCAGAAACTTTACTGAGTGCGCCAGTTTGGGAAAGATTGTGTCAGCCGCAGTTAAAAATTAACGGATTGATATTGGATGAGGCACATTGTCTGGTACAATGGGGCGATACATTTCGACCAGCTTATCGAAGATTGGGGGCGGTGCGACCAGCGCTGCTAAAATTCAAAGCACAGGGAACACACATCAGCGTAGCCGCTTTTACCGCCACCGCTGATCCTCTGGCTCAAAAAACTATTAAAGAAGCCTTAAGATTAGAGCAACCAGCGTTTTTTCGTGTTAATCCGTATCGTTACTAATCTTAACCCCAGTGTTCGCATTGTTTGGACACCACGCGGAAGAAAGCAACATTTATTAAAGTTTATTCAAGAACGGAAACAAGAACCAGGGTTAGTTTATGTACGCACTCGGCGCGATAGCGAGAATTTAGCTGAGTGGTTGAGAGAAAAGGGTTACAAAACAGCAAGTTATCATGCAGGATTGGGTGCAGAAAAACGCCGTGCAGTAGAAGCAAGTTGGCTAAGTGGAAAAATCCCTTTTGTTGTTTGTACTTGTGCCTTTGGGATGGGGATAAATAAGCCAGATGTGCGTTGGGTGGTTCACTTCCACTCACCGCATTTGCTTTCGGAGTATGTGCAAGAAATTGGACGCGCTGGAAGAGATGGGAAATCGGCGGAAGCGTTGATGTTGATTAGTGAACCTACGGGATGGTTAGATCCAGAGGATAAGCAAAGACAGAAGTTTTTTGAGGATCAGATGCGATCGCAACAACAAACTGCACAACAATTAATCAAAAAACTCCCGAAAAAGGGAGAAGTAAATGCAGTAGCCAAACAATTTTCCGATGGTGCGATCGCTCTTTCTCTTCTCCACAGCAGCGGTCAGTTAAACTGGCTTGACCCTTTCGAGTACATTATTGTAGAAGGCGCAAGAAAGCAGTTAGAGACGCAATTACATGCCGCAAAGCAAATGAATCAGTATCTTACAACAAAGCAATGCCGCTGGCAATTTTTGTTAAACGCTTTTGGTTTTGAGCAAGAAGCGGCAAACTGGCGTTGCGGACATTGCGATAATTGCACGAACCACTAATTAAGCTTGCGGCTCATCCACATTGTTTGAATTTGCTTGGCTCAATTGGCTGAATTATCTTCTGCCTGGCTTTATTTATCAACAAATTCTTTGTTTGTTTCAGCGGAAATTGTATTATATATCCGTGCCATCCAAGCACGAGTTAACAGCAACGATGCCATAACTAACAGGAAAGCACAGATTGCTAAGATTTGTTGCCAAGGAATTTCAAGTATTTCTCTGATAATAACTTCTCGCAGTACAGATACAATTGAAACCTCCACAGCCACGCCCACAGAGATGCGTTGCTCTTGCAAATAGATAATCAGCAGTCGGAATAGCTCTACCAAAATCAAAATGAACAAAATATCTGAGGTTACAGCCTGGAATCTAAGAGGCTGAAGCAAGCAGAGGAATAGTTGACATAGCCGAATGACCATAATACAAAATAAACTAATGCACAACAAAACCACGATTAGGTTTTGAACTATTTCTAGGTTTTGAACCATTCGCTGCCGCTCAAACCACTTATGCCATTGCCTGTGCTGGCTCTGTGAACCCATATGCACAACCTCTCCTGCTTACTGGATTGAATCGTGATTTAACTTGCTCTGGAACAATTTACGACTGAAGTTAATGGACACTAACGCAAGAACCGTTGCCGCCCTAAGATTTGCGCCCATAGCATTTAATTCGTCGTCAGAAGGCACCCAAGCGCCGAGGCACGAAGGCGCGGAATTAAAAGTTAGGAGTTATGAGTTATGAGTTAAATTTAATTAATAACTCATAACTCATAACTTTTAACTCTTTTAAAATTGCCGCAAAAAGCGCAAATCGCTATTGTATAAGCGGCGAATATCATCCATTTGGTGTAGCACCATCGCAAAGCGTTCGACACCAAAACCGGCGGCAAATCCAGTGTAAACTTCTGGATCGTAGCCGACAGATTTGAGCACATTAGGATCGACCATACCGCAGCCCATAACTTCCAGCCAGCGTCCATTCCACTGCAAATCGACTTCCGCAGAAGGTTCTGTAAACGGGAAATAACTAGCGCGGAAGCGAATTGGTAACTCCCCAAACATTGCTTCTAAAAACAGCTTAATCGTGCCTTTGAGGTCTGTAAAAGTTAGTCCCTCATCAATTGCTAAAAGTTCTATTTGATGAAAAACCGCCGAATGGGTAGCGTCTACATTATCTCGGCGATAAACTCGTCCTGGAGCGATAACTCGTATCGGTGGTTCTTCGGTTTCCATATACCGAATTTGCACCGAGGAAGTATGGGTACGTAGAAGATTTCCGTCTGGTAGGTAGAAAGTATCCTGCATATCACGCGCAGGGTGGTCGGGAGGGGTATTGAGAGCCTCGAAATTATAATAATCTGTTTCCATCTCTGGACCCTGAGCTACGGTGTAGCCCATACCGACAAAGATATCTAGCGCTTGGTCGATAATACCATTCAGGGGATGAATACGTCCTTGGGGGCTGTAAATTCCCGGCATTGTCACATCTAGAGTTTCTGCCTCTAGCTGTGCGTGAATTTGAGCAGCTTCTAGAGAGGCGCGTTGTTTGTCTAAACTAGTTTGAAGGCTTTCTTTTACTGTATTGCCGATCGCCCCAATAGAAGGTCGTTCTTCCGCACTCAATTGTCCCATACTCCGCAATAGCATGGACAATTCTCCTTTTTTACCAAGGTAGCCGACTCTTAGTTCTTCTAGCCGTTCTAAGGTATCGGCAGCTGCGATCGCTTTTTCTCCTTCTTGTCGCAGTGCTAAAAGTTGAGCCTCTAAATTGCTGGGCTGATTCGTCATTTCTTACAGTTATTAGTCATTGGTAAACAGTCATTAGTCATTAGTCAGTAGTCATTGGACAAAAGACAAACAACTAATGATTTTAGTAATATGCCATGAATGAGCTAAAGGCAAGGGTCGAAACCAAACCTCTTTTTACCAGTTTAAAGGCTATTGTCTTAGGTAAGCATGTTTTTTCTTCTTCGCGTGTGATGCCCGACATTGACAATTGTCTCTTAACTACTAACTATTAAGTATTGAACGCTCTTATTGCTCAAGTCAGGCATTGCCAACTTGAGCAACTGGCACTCTTGTTGACTGTTGACCTTAACGAATGAAATTACTAATTAGCAATGATGACGGGATTGCGGCTTTAGGGATTCGGACTTTAGCTAATTGCTTGGCACAAGCAGGTCATGATGTGACTGTAGTGTGCCCGGATCGCGAGCGATCGGCAACCGGACATGGACTAACTTTACACCAACCAATTCGCGCCGAAATAATTGATTCGGTGTTTCATCCTGCTGTCAATGCCTGGGCTTGTGATGGCACTCCTTCCGACTGTGTTAAATTAGCGTTGTGGGCTTTGCTAGAGTCTCCCCCCGATTTGGTTGTTTCTGGCATTAATCAAGGTGCTAATTTGGGAACGGAAATCCTTTATTCCGGAACTGTTTCCGCTGCAATGGAGGGTATAATTGAAGGCATTCCTAGTGTGGCACTGAGTCTTACCAGTCACACTTCCAAAGATTTTCAACCGGCTGCTGACTTTGCAAAAATTCTGATTGACCAAATAGCAGCAAAACCCATACCAGAATTGATGTTGCTTAACGTCAACATTCCTGCTGTCAAGTGGTCAGAAATTGCCGGAGTTAGTATTACGCGTCAGGGAGTTAGGCGCTATGTAGATGTTTTTGACAAGCGCATTGATCCGCGTGGAAAAACATACTACTGGTTAACCGGAGAAGTTCTGGAAGATGTAGAACCGCCATCCGATTTAAACTTGCCTCAAAATGTACCCACTGACGTGCATGTTATCCGTAAAAACTACATCAGTATAACGCCATTGCAATATAATCTCACCTATGCTGGTGGTGTTAATCAATTGTCACAGTGGGAATTTCAGTTTCCTTGAATAATTTTATGCCCAAGTGTGGTGCTAAAGGTTTTAAATGCATTACAAAAAAATTTAGGCTATAAAGTAGGAGCCAACAGTGAAAACAACTCAAACATATACGCCTGAAAAACTCAAGGAATTTGCCTTGCAGTCTCTAATAAAAAGCAAGAGCAAAATAATCAAATTAAGCAAAACTAGTATCGAAAAGGGTATGCTATTTTACCAATAAATTCCCCGTCTAACAAAGCGCTGAGATACAGCATAAACTGGACAAAATAAGTAACAATTTTTTTATTAATCGCCCGCTCAGTATGCATGCAGCAAGGCAACACCCATGTCTAGGATAGAGAATCAATTTACTGTGCAATTTTGGGGCGTTCGCGGCAGCATCCCCAGTCCAGGACTACGTACCGTTCGTTACGGCGGTAATACCCCTTGCGTTGAGATGCAAGTGGGCGGTAAACGCTTAATTTTCGATGGTGGTACGGGGTTGCATGTTTTGGGGCAATCATTATTGCGCCAAATGCCGATAGAAGCTCATATATTTTTCACGCACTCCCATTGGGATCATGTCCAGGGATTTCCCTTTTTTACCCCAGGTTTTGTCAAGGGAAATGACTTTCATATCTATGGTGCGATCGCTCCTGATGGTTCCACCGTCGAACAGCGGCTGAATGACCAAATGCTGCATCCAAATTTTCCCGTACCCTTGCAAATCATGCAAGCAAATTTGGATTTTTACAATGTCAAAGCCGGAGATCCAATCAAAATTAATGATATTATCGTCGAAACGGCAGCTCTGAACCATCCGGGTGAAGCGGTAGGATATCGAGTTAATTGGCGCGATGGTGCGGCTGCTTATATTACTGATACAGAACATTTTCCCGATAGGTTGGATGAAAATGTTATGTGGTTAGCTCGCAATGCCGACATCCTCATCTATGATTCCACCTACACCGACGACGAATATCATTCGCCAAAGTCGCCGAAAATCGGTTGGGGACATTCCACATGGCAGGAAGCTGTGAAAATAGCCAAAGCAGCTAATGTCAAAACTTTGGTAATTTTCCACCACGACCCCGCGCACGACGATCAATTTTTGGATCGTGTAGGGGAAGAAGCAGCGGTGCAATTTCCTGGTGCGATCATGGCACGGGAAGGTATGGTACTTCAGGTTCCCATATCCATACCCTTATCAGAACCTATTCCTATTAGTGAGTTTTCTGTTTAAAAGTTGTAGTCGAAGCGATCAAAGATTTTAGTTTAGATTGGTCATGAACAGCTTTATCGTCATATACCCCTACTCTTTCGCGGCGAAAGTGTCAAAGACTGTCTACATCAGTCTTTGGCGCAACTGAACTGCACCAACCGGAGTTTGTTGACTTCGGTTTGTGGGTTTTTCCGCACGAGCCCAATGAGCGGATTCAATGGCTGATAGCTGAACTTGTTGAGCGAAAAGTCAGTTGAGGATGAATTTATTCTCCCGAAAACTGGCGTAGAAAAATCAATTTCTCAACTGCCTCACAAACCTAAAATCTCCGAATCGACGTGGTAAATCTGTCTCCAAATGGGTCTGCTGTGTGGGTTGTTTCTTCCACCGAATTGGCTTTAACGCCTACTGCTGTTGCGCTGGGCAAATTTGATGGTGTCCATCGCGGGCATCGAAGAGTAATTGCACCAATTTTGCAACAAGCCAACAGAGAAAATAGAGAGAAAGAAAGTGATTCGGACTCACTGGCAACTGATTACATTTACTCAACAGTTGTCACCTTTTATCCCCATCCCCAAGAATTTTTTACAGGGATACCTCATGCTTTGTTGACACCAGTGGATGAAAAAGTGCAACAGCTGCGATCGCTTGGCGTAAAACAACTGGTACTATTACCCTTTGGCAAAGAATTATCAGCTTTGACTCCCGAAGAATTTGTAGAACAAATTCTCGTGCAACAACTGCAATGTCAGCAAATTAGCGTCGGCGAAGATTTTTGTTTTGGTAAAAAGCGCAGCGGTACCGCCAAGCATTTACAATTCCTCGCCGCCAAATACGGCATTCCCGTTACCATCGTTCCCATCCAAACTCATGCCGACGAGAATGTTACTTCCACCGAGGAGGCGCGTATTAGCACTTCACTGATTCGCCAACATTTGGCAAACGGTAACATCGAACTCGCGAACCAACTTTTAGGGCGTCCCTACACCCTCATCGGTGTTGTTGTCCAAGGTCAACAAATTGGCAGAACTATTAACTTTCCTACCGCCAACCTGCAATTACCTAAAGAAAAATTTTTGCCCCGCCAAGGTGTTTATGCAGTCCGCGTTTTTATCGAAGAAAACCAAACTTCGGCAATCATTGGCGTAATGAATATAGGTAATCGCCCGACTGTAAACGGCACTCATCCAACAGTAGAAGTGCATCTGTTAGATTGGGTTGGCGATTTGTACGGCAAAAACTTGACAGTGCAACTCGTTAAATTTTTGCGCCCAGAACAAAAATTTTCTTCTCTAGAAGAGCTAAAAACACAAATTCAACTTGATTGCATTGCTGCTAGAGAAGTGCTGAGTGGGAACACTAGGGACTAGGGACTGCGGACTGGAGACTGGGGACTAGGGATTGGGGAAGATATTTTTCAAAAATTCTCCTTGTCCCCCTTCCCAAGTCCCCAATCCCAAGTCCCTAACCCTACTCCCTAATCCAGTGCATGAGAAAAAAAATTGACGCGCTAACACAAAATCTGGCTCTTACTATCGTTGGCAAAAGTGAGGCAATACGCTTAGTGCTAGTTGCTTTGCTAGGTGGTGGTCACGCTTTATTAGAAGATGTCCCTGGTGTAGGCAAAACCCTGCTTGCCAAGTCTCTAGCTCGTTCTATTGATGGCAAATTTCAACGCCTACAATGCACCCCAGATTTACTACCTAGTGACATTACTGGTATCAATATTTGGAACCCGAAAAGCGGCGAATTTAGCTTTCTTCCTGGTCCAATATTTGCCAATGTGGTGCTAGCTGATGAAATCAACCGTGCTACACCCCGCACTCAGTCAGCTTTGCTGGAAGTTATGGAAGAGCAGCAGGTAACTGTAGATGGTGTTTCTCGTGCTGTTCCTACACCCTTTTTTGTGATTGCGACTCAAAACCCCATCGAATACCAAGGCACTTTTCCGTTGCCAGAAGCGCAGATGGATAGGTTTATGCTTTCTTTGAGTTTGGGCTATCCTTCTCAAGCAGAAGAATTACAGATGCTGCAAAGCGCCGATAAAAATATCAAAGTTGCTGATTTGCAACCTTGTATTACTTTGGCAGAGGTGCAGGAATTACGCCAAATTTGCGCTCAGGTAAGAGTGGAAAGCTCATTGCAACGCTATATTTTGGAATTGGTGCGGGCAACACGACAAGATGAGGAAATCTCTCTTGGTGTAAGTCCTCGCGGTACAATGGCTCTGCAACGGGCTACTCAGGCGTTAGCTTTTCTGTTAGGGCGTGATTACGCCATTCCCGATGATGTGAAATTTCTTGCTCCTTATGTTCTTTGTCATCGCCTGATTCCAGGGGGAGGACGCAGGGCAAGAACTGTGATGGAGCGGTTATTGCGAATTGTTCCTATTCCATAATTCTCGTTTCTCGTTTCTCGTTCCCAGGTAAAAGCTAGGAATGCCTCCAATTAGCAGAGGCAGAGCCTCTAGATGTGCATTCCCACGCAGAGCGTAGGAACGAGAAGAACGAGAAGAAAGTTCTTCCAGTCCCCAATCTTCGATTTTGGATTGGTTTTGGAGCATTGGGAGAACGGATAATGCCGTTGTAAGTCGGTTCGGAAGTACCGTATTTAGGAACAGTAGCGATCGCACTAATTTTGTCTCTTGCCTCCAACTGAGTTAAACTAGCATTAAACTTGCCTTGTTCATCTGCTTTCACTGTTGGCAAAGGTTGACTCAAAGGACTGTAATCAGTGTTGAGTGCTGATTTATAAAAATATTTTTTACCAAAACTTATTTAGGATAATATTTAAGTACTGAAAAAATACTTAGATGTATATAAGAAAGCATTGAAAAAGTAATTTTGATGTGCAGAATAAATAGAGCGATTCTCCCTAGGAGAGGCTACGCCAACGCGCTTTAAAAAACAAGTTATCACCAACTATCACACACGCTACTTTGAATCTTTGAGAGACTGATGTTTTGAACCATCAGGCATAATCGCACCTTCAATAAAAGCAGCACTCAGTTCAGAAATGCTCACTTTAGCACCTTTTAAATTTGCACCAGTTAGGTAGGCACCATTTAAGTTAGCACCATTCAAAGTTGCATTTCTCAAATTGACACCGCTCATATTCGCATTACTCAAGTCGGCACAAATCAGGTTAGCGTTACAGAGGTTGGCACTACTGAGGTTAGCCTTATTTAAGTGAGCAAAACTCAGCTTTGCATGACTGAGATTAGCACCAGAGAGGTTAGCATTATCAAGGTTAGCATTATCAAGGTTAGCGTTGCTCAGATTGGCATTACTGAGGTCGCTTTGGTTGAAATTGGCTGCACTCAGATTGGCTTTGGGGAGATTAATATCTACTAACTCTGCACCCTGAGCATCCAAACCTCTAAGAGAAACATTATCCTCATTTAAATCTTGGAGTGCCAGAATTCTCGCATAGCTAACTTTTACACCGTGCGCTCCGCGATGCTCCCGTACCGCAGCCAAGGAGCGGAACACGCTATCGTAGAGATCGTGCAAGCGATCGCAGACGTTCTGAGAAACTAAGATAGCTCCTGGCGGACAAGCCGACTTCAACGTACTGGCAATATTAACGGTATCGCCCCAAACGTCGTAGAGCAATTTATTTTTGCCAAAAGCGCACGCGATCTGCGCTGACGCTCCTAAGGTCGCTACCGCTTTGCTATCGCATTCAGGTGCTAATCGCAGTCTAGGAGTCAGAATTTAGGAGGGGACAATTGGCAGATGTCGTAGTTGGCTTAGATTTGGGAACAGGAGGAGTGCGCTCGCTCGCTGTTGATCTGCAAGGGCAAATTATCGCTCAAACAACCAGAAGCTATCCCCTATTAACTCCACAACCGGGTTGGACAGAGCAAAACCCATTCGATTGGGTCGAAGCTAGTTTAAATGCTCTATTCGATGTTGCTCAACAGCTAGATGGACACCCAACCTCAACCGGGGCAGTTTGAGTATTGGCACGTCGGGAGTTATCTTTGCACCGTGCGATCGCCCAATTCCTGACCCACAAGGTCGGGTGCATTTGTTCTGTCATGTGGATGGTGGCTATCATCAGCTAGGAGTAACGCTGGCAGCAGGGGGTTCTCTGCGTTGGTATCGAGATACGTTTGCACAGCATATATCCTACACTGAGCTGATGGATATGGCAGAGCGATCGCTTCCTGGCGCGCGTGGTGTTTTATTTCTGCCCCACCTCGCAGGAGAACGCAGTCCCCACCTCGATCCAGATACTCGCGGTGCTTTAGTAAATCTGTCATTGGCTCACACCCAGGCAGATATAACTCGTGCTGTTCTTGAAGGTGTTGCCTTCAGCTTGCGGGAAGCATTGGAAGTCATCAGTGCGATCGCTCCCGTTCATCAACTTTTGGCAACGGGTGGAGGAGCGCGATCCAATATATGGTTACAAATTTTGGCAGATGTTTTGCAAACAGAACTTATTGCTCCCAAAGCCGAAGAAGGAGCCGCTTACGGAGCAGCGATTCTGGCAATGGTGGGAGTTGGTGTATATCCCAATTTACAAGCTGCACTTAAAATACTGCCACAGGATAGCAATGTGGTACAGCCGCAAGTAAATGCTGTGTATGAAGCAGGGTTTAAGCGATATAAGTTATTGTACGACGTTCTTAAAGCTGTGCGTTGAGATGAAGTGTATTTCACCGCGTTTTATACCAATTTGAAAAAAGAATGCAACACATTGGCAAAACCCCTCCCCAACCCTCCCCTTGCTAAGGGGAGGGTGCCCGATAGGGCGGGTGGGGTAATCTGTCGCAAACATTTTTTGAATTGGTATTAGTAACGAGCGATCGCTAAGTGTAGCGACCCATAAACAGAGAAGCTCAAAACACTCGTGCTGTATATATGGCTATTCTTTAAGCAACGCCGTAATCTGTGTACTGCCTTTTATACGGAGGTTGCAATCCTAAAACAATATCGTCTTTCGGAACGCCCATTTTAACTAACTCCTCAGCAGGATTCTGATCTGTTAAATTCTGCTGAAGCCATATTTTTCCGTTTTTAATGTCAAAATGCATCACACATCGATAAATGCGATCAAATTCTTGCCAACCCACATTCATCCACTGATAATGATCTCGCTCTGTATCAAAGATAAGTTGAGCCTCTACCTGATCATCTGAAACATCGTCACTGGTATAACGAGTAAGCAAGGTCTGAATGTACTCTCGATACTTAGCTATTTTATCCATTGCACAATTACCTCATTTACTGGATCGTAGACAACTAACAAAACTTGATATTTTTGTACTGCTATCTGCGTGAACTCAAGTTGAAAAAAAGTTCTATAGGCATCTACTGGAACTGCCAAATATAATACTCGCTCTGGCTCAGTTGCTTCCAGCGCCAGCCGATAACTGAGGAATTGACCTAAAGCACCGTAGAAATCTGTAATTGCAGAAGGGTTCAAAAAGCTCTTGATCTCGACTGCTATTTTCTCACCAGCTCTCTCGGCTGCAACCAGTCTTTCTGCGCCCAAATCTACCTGAAAGTTGACGTTACCAAATTTAAATTTGAGTGGATCATCTGTAATTAGCCACTGCTCTTTTTGTAGAGCTTGCTTAACTGCTTCGTGAAAGATGTCCTTTGCAGACACAGATTAAAATTAAATACTTGTACACTCACGATCATACTCTTTTTGCTTAAGTTAACTCAATTGCATGACAACTGTTAGCAACATCGAGCCAACCTTCAATAGCGTTCTTTAAATTAACCATTACCTCCTCCATTGTGTCTCCTTCTGTAACACAAGCGGGAAGTGCCGGAACCTCTGCCCAATAGCCCCCTTCTTGTGCTGGATGAATGATTGCTTTGATTTTCATACACTGGCGCGAGTTAGTTATTGGGACTATGCTAACAACCATAATCGTTTGCTCTCAACAGCGGTTGCTTAAATCAATGTTGATTGCCAAGCGCGATCGCTTAAGTTGGGTTGTAGGCGATCGCCCACTTTGCTAATCGTATCAAATTGCCAGTAGTAGGGTGTGTTGTCGCGCAGCGCAACGCAAGTTACAGGAGGGATGGGATTGCATTTTTTATTTATTTAAGCTTGTATATGGCTACTATAAGAATCCGGTTTGATTGTTGAACAAATTACCTACTCTTCTACCTCTCTTATTTCATGTTGCTTGTCTATATCAGTAAATTCGCAAATCAAATAGAAGTGCTATATATAACTACGATATATCGAAATTTCTATCCCCTGTGTAATCTGCTTTATGTGAAAGTGTTTGAACCATTACGTGACCGTCTTCAACCTGTCTCATTTTATCCCTGAGATCTTCTAAGCCAAGAGTTGTTACTATCTCAACCTCAGTATCCGGAAATAGTGCGATTGTTTTACTAATTCTGACAACATCTTTTCCCAGTAACTGTCGAAGCGAATCTATATCATGTTCGCACTCAGATCTAAACTTATACGAGCGAAGCTTTAAAGCATCTAAACCAAATAAATTGGTAATAGTGTCTAGATCACTTACTACATTAGTAAATAAATCTAAAAAACTTCGTTCAAGTTTTGCAATGCTTTCTGGTTTGCCCAGCATTTTTCTGAATTCATCATGACCCGCTATGCCTAATTCAGAGTTATAGATTAATGAAGAAAGAATGCAATCTAGTTGCCTAATATCATAATCTAACCGTTGCTTTTTCCTATCAGGGGCTAATTTCGACATGGAATTCATATAGAGAATATCAATAATCTTAACTGTGTCGTTTTGCTTTAGCATGACATTCTCTTCATGTAAATCCATGTGAACTAGTCCCTCAGAATGAATATGCTTAATTCCAGCAATAATCTGTTCACCAATATGAAAAGCCTCCTTTGCTGTTGGTTTTATTTTTATTCTTTGTCGCAGTGAAACACCATCTATGTGTTCCATAACAATGCATTTTTTCTCTTTTTCCGAATTAGGAACTAAAAGATATTCAATAGAGTAAACGTCCACGACATTTGTGTGCTTGGCTCTCACAAGAGCTTGGGCATGTTGCAATATCGTAGATACACCTTCTCCTGATTCTCGAAGAACTTTGATAGCCACATTTCTTCCTATCTCATCGTTTCCAGCCCAAACATCTCCAAACATTCCATCACCAATAGGTTCTTTGAAAGTAATTTCCATATTGTTTCCTTACTTTAGAAATATTCACCATTTTATCCAGCAGGACATTTACCCTTAGATTGGGGTGGCAATGGTGAGGTTCAGCTTGCGTCGGATATTTGGGATAGTTGAGATAATAGTGCGTTGCGCTTTGCGACAAAGCACCCTACATATTGATCTTAATTTGGATTCAGCCTGAACCCTCATTGTCACATCATAGTTCTACCCAAACTCAGCAGCAAAACGATTGAGCCAGAGCCATCCCCTAACCAAAGAGCGATCGCAGAAGATTTCAAAATTTGCCCAACTAATTTTAGCTTCAAAAAAGCTACTGTATTCTGTTATACCCCTTTTGAACGTTAGATTTTCGCGATCGCCATAACTGATCACAGCATCGGAAAAATGAATAAACTCGATTTCAATAAGCAAAAAGGCATATTGCTTACTCATTTGCCTTAAATGCTTTCTCATTTGGGTAGATTCAGCAAGCAAAAAGACATATTGCTTACTCAAAATGCTTGATCGGTTTCTCATTTCGGTAAATCACGCACTCATTTGGGTAGATTCAGCAAGCAAAAAGACATATTGCTTACTCAAAATGCTTGATCGGTTTCTCATTTCGGTAAATCACGCACTCATTTGGGTAGATTCAGCAAGCAAAAAGGCATATTGCTTACTCAAAATGCTTGATCGGTTTCTCATTTCGGTAGATCACGCACTCATTTGGGTAGATTCAGCAAGCAAACGGGATATTGCATTATCAATTTACCTGTTTAATGACTCATTACAGTAATTTACGCACTCATGACAATGATCGCTGTGTAGCAAAAGCTATTGCAGATTTACCGGAATTTTCTCAGGCTGATCAATAGGTCAGTTTTTTAAGGTAAACAATATTAACCGAACTGTATTACAAGGCGTAGATCATGGCTCGTCAAAAAAGAACCTCTAAAGTTTTAGAAAAAGCAGTGCGTCGTGCGGCTAGCATTAACTCAATTGATCCGAATTTAAATGTAGGCAATGGACTCACCCTACCTGCGTTCTCAACTGTAATTGAGACGATGCGAACTAAAGAGAATGCATACAACACTGCTCTTTCTAGCTTGGATAAGTTGTACCGTGAAATGCTGGAAACAGAACGCCAGTTAGCAGACATGGCAGAGCACATATTATTGGGAGTTGCAACCCGATATGGCAAAAGCAGTGTAGAGTATGGCATGGCAGGAGGAGTTCCTAAAAACCAGCGCAGCAAGGGACTGCGAGGTGAGTCATCAACTTCCGGTTCACAGCAAATGTCGTTTGTTGCCGATGTGGACAGTAATGGTAATGGAAAGAAAGCCGCAGCGACAAGTTAGGATCTGCGCTGAAAGGCAGGCAGGGGAGCAGGGGGAGAGAAAAAAGGCTAAACACAAGTGTGTTGCCACCTACCCTGCGGCAACGCTAACCGAAGCTGGGCTAAAAACTCTTCTCTTATAGCCCACGTTCGCCCTTGGCGTTGCCGAAGGCTAGGTGGGGTTTGTCCGTGTAGCCGCAGGCTTCTAGCCTGCGGGGTTTTGCACGTATTGGGATGCTCCCTGAAGAAGTTGGGAATTTGACCAACCTAACTCCTCAGAACTAATGACACAGACTATTAGCGATCGCTCATATCGTTTCTTTATGAAGATGCGCCTAAGATTGCCCACGCAGGTAATACCAATTTGAAAAAAGAATGCAACACATTAGCAAAACTCCTCCCCAATCCTCCCCTTACCAAGGGGCTACGGTGTACACACAAGTCATCGAATTCCCCAAAAATCTTGAAAAACCTCACCCTGTCCGTTCCGGACATCCCTCTCCTTGCTAAGGAGAGGGAAAGATTTTAGCTACGCTAAAAGCGAGGGTGAGGTTTTGAGCGAGATGTGTGTACACTGTAGTTGGTAAGAGGAGGGTGCCTGATAGGGCGGGTGGGGTGATCTGTCGCAAACATTTTTTGAATCGGTATAAGCTCTGCCTTCTGAATTTTTTTTCTTATCTGTCTTAACTGTCCACTGATGAAAAAATTAATTCCTTAAGTGTCTTAACTGTCCTTGACAAATTGTCTTAATTGTCCACTAATGAGAAAATTAATTTCTTAAGTGTCTTAGCTGTCCTTGACAAATAAGTGGAATTTGATAAATTATAGATGGCTGATATAAAAATATGATTAGATGTTTTAAAAAAACTATGACATAATATAAGCGGTTACATTTGCCTAAAAACTAACAATTAGAAACCAAAATCTACAAAGCATGATCGCAAAATTAAAATGATTTGTTGGTCTTCGCGCAAAATAGTTTTAGCATCAACTCAAGTTGATGTATAAACGCTCATAATCAGAATTTTTAGAATTTATCGTTTGATTAATTTTCCTGCGACCCCACAACAGAAAGGCGCTACAAAGTCGCACGTGCAAGCCCGCAGCGAAGATATTGTCGGAAGATACGCCTACCAAAGCCAAACGCATAATCGATAAATTGACAACTTTAAACTTTAGTAAACAAGGTTGCAGTCCATGTGTACTAAAAAGAAATAAAATCTCGCTAGCAGTTAATTGGCAATTTCCTAGAATATATGCACAGATTAAGTTTAAGCAATTTTATCCCTTTCTTATTTATTGACATATTTATAGATTCTTATCAATTAAGTCTATAGATAGATTTTATGCTAGTATAAAACTCATTAATGTACTTCTAGAAATATCGTTTTCTTTTCATCTAAAAACTTGGTCAAGGATTTCTTACATTCCGTGAAAGAAACCTGTAAAAAACGCACAATACTGGGCGCTAGTATTCGTTTTTTCCTCGCGAATTAATCATGAAATGCCTCAAATCAAGGAGTTTATTTGGAAAAGTTCTCAAAATCCTGTTTGATTTGTTGTAGGGTTGCGCGTTTTGTAAATATTAATGCGTCCCCCCAAATAAAATCATGCAAATGCTGGGAATTTATACATTTGAGTAAAAATTTAACGGGAGCATCCCAAATGTATAGGTTTGCCTATGCTAAGGCGCACGCACTCGCGTTCACATTGAAAGTCTGCACGGCACATGCACGAAGGAGAATTTTCTCTAAGCGCAAAGCGCATGCATTCATGTGTATGTGCATAGTTTGGAGCTTCCCGCAAACAAGCTGGGAATTATGCTCCAAGATTTTTGCCAATGCATTTGCCCTTAGCTACCAAACTCAGTCTGCCTATGAAGTTCAAGCGGGAAGTGTATGAAATTATTCGGTTTCAACCAGAAAAAGAAAAAAGAACAAAGCATGAGTAATCAAGCAAGCACTATACCTCCTGTTGATTTAGTCATCGTCATCGATACTAGTCCTTCGATGAAAGATGAAGCACAGGCTTTGAGTAATGCTGCTGCTGGTGCGATCGCCAAAGCTAAATCTAGTTGTCCATCAGACTTAAGAGTGGCTTGGTTGGGTGTAGAAGGTACTTGGAAAGGGACAAACTTCGACCAAAGTATCCGAGCTTATCTGACTCAAAAATGTAAAGTGTCAGAATCCCAACTCCGGGGTAGAAAAAAAGGACAAGTTGCAGACGCAGGAGCGCAAGAAGATGCAGCTCGCGCAATTGAAGATATATCAGATTACTTTGATTGGCGCGAAGGTGCAGCACGAGCTATTTTTTATCTCGGTGATGAAGCACTCGAAGGAGGTGGAGATAAAACAGAGCAAGAGGATGTTAAAGCAGCTAACTTGGCTATCCAAAAAGCCCAAGCAGCAGGAGTTACCGTTCACACCTATTTTGGAACTTCAAAAAGCAAGCATCAAGAAGGTATCAAAACCGAATACGCCAGACTTGCAACTTCAACTGGTGGACAATCTTTTACAAATAAAGACGCTATCAGTGGTTTCAGTGGAGTTTTAGAAAAAGTTATCTGTGGCAGTCGCACAGCTAAAACTATTAAGCTCAAACCAGGGGCAGTTTATGTCCAAGATTGCGTCTCCAATGAATTAAGCAAACTTTACACCCTGGATTTAGTCACAGGTAAAGCTAGTTTTATTGGCGAGATAGTTACAGAAGTTTCTGACATTGCTTTTGTCGGTTCGCAACTATATGGACTTGATAGAAACGGTGACAAGACTGACCTAGTTAAAATTAACCTGAATTCAGGTGATGCCACCGTAGTTGGTGATATTGGCTTTGCCGCAGCTGGTTTAGCATATAATCGCCAGCGTCAAACGCTCTACGCCACAACAGCTAAACAACTGGTTGCCATTAATCTCGAAACAGGTAAAGGTACGCCAGTAGTAACTGTAGCGGATAAAGACTACAACTGTGCTGAAGTTGCCTTTGATGCTGATGGCAAAGCTTATATTACCTTGATTGGTTACAACAAGAAGAAGTTATTAGTAAGTTGGGATCTAGAGGCTAGTAAAGTCCAAATCATTGGTGATACAGGCTTTCCCAATATTGCCAGTATGGAATTTGTTGGTAATGTTCTCTATGGCGTAACTGGTAACTTCTTTAACTTAGGTAAAGACGGTCAACTAATCCGCATTAACACGACTACTGGTAAGGGAACTTTAGTCACGATGACCGAACCTAAGAGTCGTTGGGCAGGGATTAGTATTTATGAACCAGCTACGGTAGTAACAACGCAAATTACCCCAGAAGCCAACTCAGACGAAAAATCTGAAACAACAAAAGAAGAAAAAAGTTCTCAAGGTATATCAGCAACAGTAGAAAAAGAAAAAAGTTCTCAAGGTATACCAGCAGTAGTTTCTCAAGAAAGCAAAACTATCAATAGTGAAGGTATGAGCATTTTAACCATTGATACCAAAAACAATTGTTACGTTATCGACCCCAACCAAATGAACAACCTGCAACAAAATGTTGCAAGTTCTTTTACCTTAGAGAAAGGTACTTTTGATATCAAAATTGCTAGCGGTCGCTACAGATATGCCAAAGCGAAAACAGAAGGAGAACCTTTTGTCTTGCTCTGGATATATGGAGTTGATGGTAGTAAATTTATAGATAAAACCACAGGTTATGAGGTAGGGGCAACCTGGACAACTTTAAACGGATATAATGACCATTTGCAGTTAGAAGTCAAAGATAGAACAGTTGTCTGTGCCTTGTTCTTTGATGTAAACAATACTGATAATAATGGCTCAATTAATCTTTCAATTACCAGCAATAAACCATTTTTCAACCCTCAGACTTTAACAGTAGACAGCAAACGTAATTGTTATGTGCTGGATGAAAATCACCTGTCAAGTTTGAAACAATCAGGTGCTAACTTCATTGAATTAAATCCAGGAAACTATCGCATCAAAATTCGTGAAGGTAATGCAACATATTGGTCAGATAACAAGAAGTTTGATTTAGAACCTTGGGCTTTAATTTGGGTCAAAGGCGGAAAATTTGTTACAAAACTGACTGGCATTGAAGTTGAAGAAACTTGGACTTCATTGAATGGTCTGAAAGATGAAATCGTTTTAGAGGTCAAAGAAAAAACTACCTTGACAGGTTTATTTTTTGACACCTACAAGGAAGATAATGAAGGACAAATTATTCTGGCAATAGAGCCAGTGAGTGCAACTGAACTTGCTGATAAGTATAAAAAGCAAGAGAATAATAACGTCAAAGGAGAGAGCCAACAACAGACGACTACAACCAGGACTGTTACAAGCACTGTTACCAATATTCAAGGCAGTGGATCTGTCAGTCGTGAAACAGCGGGTGCGAACAGCTCCACAGAGTCTGTGACAAATATTCAAGGTACAGGTGGATCTGGCGATCGTCAACCAGTAAGTGCGAACAGTTCGACAGAGTTCACCTTCCGCTTCAACGAAGACGACTTCAAGAAAAAGTGGGAGGAGCAGTTACAGCAGATTAATGCATCTATCAATGTAATTGATCAAAACGATGTCACACTAGAGGCTAAGTATTGGGATCAGCTCGAACAGTGGCTCCTGAAAAACTACGAGAAGCACTTCAAAAGCCTGGCTGTAGAAGTGGCAAAAGTCAGGTTTACAATGGATGCCTATCAAGAGCAGATGGAGTTTAGCCTGAACCAGCAATTACAAAGCTGGTCTAGCTACTTAGACAAACTTGTCGAAGATAAGATCAACGTTGAGATATCCAAGAAAATTAACCAGCAGATCAACCAGTACGTTGACCAAACCTTTGAGCAAAGAATACGTAACAACATCGGATTAATTGTTAACAACGTTGTAAATAAGCCAGAAATCAACCAGTACATTGATCAGCATGTCGATCAGCAAATCGACCAAATCTTTGACCAAAAGATACGTAACAATATCGGGTTAATTGTCAACAACGTTGTACGTAAGCAGGAACTCAACCAGTACATTGATCGGCATGTCGATCAGCAAATCGACTCCTCCTTCGAGCAAAAGATACGTAACAACGTCGAATTAATTATCAACAACCTTGTAAATAAGCAGGAACTTAACCAGCACATTGATCGGCATGTCGATCAGCAAATCGACTCCTCTTTAGAGCAGAAGGTACGCAATAACATCAACTTAATTACTCAGAATATTGTCAATAACAATACTGACCTTGATAACTACGTCAGTCAGCAAATTGACAGCACCTATGAGCAAAAGATCCAAAATCACATTCCAGTGATTACCCAAAACATTGTGAATAACAATGAGGGATTAAACCAATACTTCGACCAGCGTTTACAGCACAGTGTCACCAACAACACTGAAGTTAACAACCAGATTGTGAACTTGGTTGCCAACAGCACTGAAATTAACAACAAGATTTCTAACCTCCGCAACGAGTGGAATCAGACATTCATCAATCTGGCTACACAGCATGTCGATGAACTGAGCAACATCATCGGTGGCACAGATACATTCAATACGGTTATCACTCAGAAGCTTGTCAATAACAATACTGAGCTTAATAACTACGTCAGCCAGCAAATTGACAGCAGCTATGAGCAAAAGGTACAAAATAACTTGCATCTGATTACTCAGAACATTGTCAATAACAATGAGGAATTAAACCACTACATCGACCAGCGCTTACAGCAGACTGTAACCAACAACAATGAAGTGAACAACCAGATTGTCAACGTCGTTGCTAACAGTACTGAAATTAACAACAAGATTTCAAACCTCCGCAACGAGTGGAATCAGACATTCATCAATCTGGCTACACAGCACGTGGATGAGTTGAGCAACATTATCGGTGGCACAGACACATTCAACACAGTTATTACTCAGAAGCTGGTCAACAATAATACTGAGCTTAATAACTACATTGACCAGCGCTTACAGCACAGTGTCACCAACAACACTGAAGTTAACAACCAGATTGTGAACTTGGTTGCCAACAGTACTGAAATTAACAACAAGATTTCAAACCTCCGCAACGAGTGGAATCAGACATTCATCAATCTGGCTACAGAGCATGTCAATGAACTGAGCAACATCATCGGTGGCACAGACACATTCAACACAGTTATTACTCAGAAGCTGGTCAACAATAATACTGAGCTTAATAACTACATTGACCAGCGCTTACAGCACAGTGTCACCAACAACACTGAAGTTAACAACCAGATTGTGAACTTGGTTGCCAACAGTACTGAAATTAACAACAAGATTTCAAACCTCCGCAACGAGTGGAATCAGACATTCATCAATCTGGCTACACAGCACGTGGATGAACTGAGCAACATCATCGGTGGCACAGACACATTCAACACACTCATCACTCAGAAGTTTGTCAATAACAATACTGAGCTTAATAACTACGTCAGCCAGCAAATTGACAACACTTATGAGCGGAAAATACAAAATAACTTGCATCTGATTACTCAGAACATTGTCAATAACAATGAGGAATTGAATCAGTACATCGACCGACGCTTACAGCAGACTGTAACCAACAACACTGAAGTGAACAACGAAATTGTCAATGTTGTTGCCAACAGTACTGAAATTAATAACAAGATTGAGAACCTCCGCAACGAGTGGAATCGGACATTCATCAATCTAGCTACACAGCACGTGGATGAACTGAGCAACATCATCGGTGGCACAGACACATTCAACACACTCATCACTCAGAAGTTTGTCAATAACAATACTGAGCTTAATAACTACGTCAGCCAGCAAATTGACAACACTTATGAGCAAAAGGTACGAAATAACTTGCATCTGATTACCCAAAACATTGTCAATAACAATGAGGGATTAAATCAGTACATCGACCAGCGCTTACAGCAGACTGTAACCAACAACACTGAAGTGAACAACGAGATTGTCAACTTGGTTGTTAATAGTACTGAAATTAACAACAAGATTAATAACGTCTACAGAGATGTTGACATCAAGATTTCGAGCGTCCGCAACGAGTGGAATCAGACATTCATAAGTCTGGTAAGACAGTACGTTGATGAAGTGATCAACATAATAGGCGATAGAGACACATTCAACACGCGGGTCGCGAATATCATCAACATCAAGGTGGATGAGCTTCTCAACCAAATCATAAGAACCAAGAGCGAATTGACTGTACTCATCAACAATGCAGACAGACAACTTTATGAGTGGACTTTAGGCGAACTCATGGCAATCAAAGGCTGCTTAACTGACCGTGAGGTTCTTGTCGAGACGCTAGTCACCTTCAGCGCTCAACTCAGAACCAAGCTGGATGGAACCAACTGTGTGGACATTGAGAGCATCAAGCCGTTCAAACCTGTGTTAGAGCCGAGGCAGCAATCGCAGCAATTACCAGGAAGCAAATAAGTAGACTTTAGCTTTAAAAGCTAAGTTAACTCAAATTTGATGGTGACTAATTTGACGCAAGAAAAAGGGGAGGGTTCTTCTAGACAGTCTAGAAGTCCCCAGGATAAATCACTCTTGCTTTAAACCCTCCCCCTTTTTCCAAGTCCTGTCTCGGTGACGCGCCCCCGACTGAAGGTCGGGGGCTTCAATTCAAAATTAAAAATTCAAAATAAAGAAAAACTCTAATGCGTGAATTTTGAATTTTGTCCGAACCACCCTAGAAGCTCGGAGGCTACCTTGCCGCGACGCGGTGTAGATTATCGGGAACTAGCAGTTACGAAAGAAAAGTCAGCTATTAATTTCTTCCGATTGGTGAAGGTACTTAAGTAAGAAGATTTCCTTAAATTTGATGCAGCGATCGCGTGCTTTTAGCCTAAACTCCAGGACTGGGGAGGTTTCCTCCGGTCATAACTTCGGAGCTTTGTTTTTGTAGCCCCAGGCTTGCAGCCTGAGGTTTTTCAAGGAGCGAAAACACGCCTTACTTAGTCGCTAGCCCCGAATTCCAGAGCTTGAATGAGTGTCTCACCCATAGAGCGACAACCCAAAAGATTCATTCCCGGAGACATTATATCCCCGGTGCGATCGCCTTTTTCTAAAACTTGCAATACTGCGTTTTCGATTTTGTCAGCGGCAGCACTTTGATTTAAGCCGTAGCGTAACATCATTGCTGCACTCAAAACTTGTGCCAAGGGATTTGCTTTATCTTGTCCTGCTATATCTGGGGCTGAACCGTGTACAGGTTCAAACACTCCAGGACCCGAAGCGCCTAAACTAGCAGAAGGTAACATACCTATACTACCAGTCAGCATCGCCGCCGCATCCGAGAGAATATCGCCGAACAAGTTGCCCGTAACGATAGTATCAAACTGTTTGGGAGCACGTACCAATTGCATGGCGGCATTATCTACATACAGATGAGAGAGTTCGATATCAGGATACTCTTGAGAAAGTGAAGTAATGCGATCGCGCCATAACTGCGATACTTCTAATACATTCGCCTTATCCACCGAACAAAGTTTACCCCCACGTTTTCGCGCTGCTTCAAACGCGACTCTGCCGATGCGTTCAATTTCCGATTCGCTGTAAACCATCGTGTTTACACCGCGCTTCTCACCGGTTTCTGTTTCAAAAATTCCCTTGGGTTTACCAAAGTAAATTCCGCCTGTAAGTTCGCGCACCACCATAATATCTACGCCTTCCACAACTTCTTTTTTCAACGTTGAGGCATCAATTAACTGTGGTAAAATCTTCGCAGGGCGCAAATTGGCAAAAAGTCCCAAACCCGCACGCAGTCCGAGTAAACCGGCTTCTGGGCGTAAATGGGATGGAAGAGAATCCCACTTATAACCACCAATAGCGGCGAGTAACACAGCATCACTGTTGCGACACATTTCTAAGGTATCAATTGGCAGAGGTTCGCCTGTAGCGTCAATTGCTGCACCACCAATCGGGGCTTGTTGAAATTCAAACTGTAGATCAAATTGCTTCCCGACGACTTTTAGGACGTCTACCGCAACGTTCATAATTTCGGGTCCAATGCCATCGCCGGGAAGTAAGGTAATGCGGTAGTTTTGAGTCATAACTGCTTTTTACTGGGTAAATGTGCGATCGTCTTGCAGATTAAATATCATACCTAGCAACATGTCCCAATGGAGTTTTTAATTTATTTAGATGTGTGTTGCCTCAATCGTCCTTTTGACGATCAGACACAGGAACGTATTCGTTTAGAAGCTGAGGGTGTAATGCTGATTTTGAATCGTTGTCAAAACACCCAATGGCAAATACTGGGAAGCGAAGTCATTGATGATGAGTTAGAACAGACACCTGCTGGTCTAAATGAAAAGCGGGCAACACTTAGTATTAATGTTAAGTTTTTGTAAAGTCAGTTTCCATTTATGAAACGAGCCTGACAAAAGCTGTAGAGAGAAGTTACGTTAACTGTTAAACCGCACTCTTGGCAGCTATGGTAAAAGAAATGGCAATTCGCACCTGTGGACTCACTAAGCAATTTGATCGCCACGTTGCGGTTAATGATGTTGATTTGGAGATCCAGGCAGGTGAAGTTTACGGACTGATTGGTCCGAATGGAGCGGGTAAAACAACTCTCATCCGGATGTTGGCAACTGCTGAAGAACCGACTACGGGTGAAATTTATATTAATGGCGATCGCCTCGTACGCGACAAAAGTAATCCTACTCTCAAACGTCGTCTCGGCTACTTACCCGATGACTATCCGCTTTATGAGGATCTCACAGTTTGGGATTATCTCGATTATTTTGCGCGTCTATATCGCTTGCGAGAACCGCGTCGCACTCAACGCTTACATGAAGTTTTAGAATTAATACAACTTGGCAATAAACGCCATAGTCAGATTTCTACTTTATCCCGGGGGATGAAGCAGCGTCTGAGTTTGGCGCGAACAATTATCCACGAACCGATTTTATTGCTTCTAGATGAGCCAGTTTCCGGGCTTGACCCCATTGCCAGAATGCACTTTCGGGAAATAATTAAAGCATTGCAAGAAGCTGGGATGACAATATTAATTTCCTCGCACGTTCTCAGCGATTTAGCAGAACTGTGTACTTCTGTAGGAATTATGGAACTTGGCTTTTTGGTAGAAAGTGCTTCACTCAAACAACTTTATCAGCGTCTTTCTCGCCAGCAAATTTTGTTATCTACTCTAGGAAATTTAGAACCACTTTTAAGCGAATTGAAGAATCATTCTTTGGTGGAGGAGTGGGAAATTCTGCCAGATAAACAGGGTGTGCGCGTCTACTTTTCTGGGAGTCAAGAAGATAGTGCAAATCTGTTGCGATCGCTTGTACAATCTGGTATTACCCTGAGCGAATTTCACTGCACTCAAGAAGACCTGGAAACAATTTTCCTCAAACTCGGTCATAAACAAGCATCCTGAGCCAGTTTGGTATTTGGGATTTGGGGTTTTGGATTGCTAATTATTATTAGCCTATTCACATTCTTGGAAGATTTTTGACTATGATGCTCAATTTTGTAGACAAAATAGGCGATTGGAATCCGCAATTATTGCGCGAACTGAAAGGTCGCCTGAAAATTTTTCCTGTAGCGATCGCATTTCTTATATCGCTACTCGGTCAACTAGTATTATTCCTTTATCAGTTAAGAGAGTTTCCTGCTGACAAATACCCTATAGTCGGTCAATACTGTAATTTAAGTAAATCTTATATCGAACAACAAAACGCGCTGTCTCGACAAACAAACACATTGCATACAGCGATATCAAACTTAAAAAAAGCTAAACCATCTAGTACAGTTTCACTTGTTGATCTGCAAACCGAACTAAAATCAGTAAATGCCAGAAATCAAGCTTTAAGCAAATATATCTCAGAGAATTTTTGTCCCAATAATCAATTAGATATGCAATTGTGGTGGCGAGATCACTGGGAATATCTATTTCTAGCCTTAAGTGTGATTTTTATCTTCACACTATTAGTAGCAGGAACTTATTTACTAATAAATAACCTAGCTAATGAAGAACGTCGCGGCACGCTAAATTTTATTCGCCTCAGTCCCCAATCAGAAGTTAAGATTTTGGCTGGTAAGCTATTAGGAGTACCCATTTTACTTTATCTGGTAACTTTAGTGGCAGTGCCTTTACATTTGTATGCTGGACGCTCTGCTAATATCGCTTTAAGTTACATTTTTAGTTTCTACGCTGTTCTTGCTGCTAGCTGTATTTTCTTTTTTAGTGCAGCGCTACTTTTTGGTTTGGTTTGTCGTTGGTTCAATGGTTTTCAACCTTGGTTAGGTAGTGGATCTGTTTTAGTATTCTTAATCATGACGATGGTGATGGCATCGTCTTCGGGAGGAAACTTTAACAATCCAACGACTTGGTTTAGGTTATTTAGTCCTCTCAATATCACAAATTATCTGTTTCCCAATTTGTACCATATATACAATGGTTCACCGCTGAAACAATTGCAATTTTTCTATTTACCGATTGGAAAAAATGTTACTAGTATAGTTGGTTTCCATTTATTGAGTTATAGCTTGTGTACTTACGGAATTTGGCAAGCATTGAAACGTTGTTTTCGTAACCCCAATACCGCTGTTATCAGCAAGCTTCACAGTTATTTCCTTGTAGCTGGTTTGCAAGTGATGATGTGGGGATTCACTTTGCAGTATGTAAAAAATTATTGCCCACCTAGTTCGGTTAACCAACCTTCTACTTGCTTGTACGATGTTAATTCCCAGATAGGGCAGAATTTTATTTGGCTTGCATTTTGTAACTTAGTACTGCTTCTTGGTTTAATTGCAATTCTTTCACCTCACCGTCAAGCTGTACAAGATTGGGCAAGGTATAAACATCAAGGTGTTTGGAAGAACTCTTTGCTAAAAGATTTGATATTTGGTGAGAAGAGTATTGCACTGATAGCAATGACAATTAATTTAGCGATCGTTACTACACCCTTGCTAATTTGGATTGTAGTTGCACCCATTTTAAATGTTTACCATAGCTCTAATTTACTTGGACTTGGAAACGCTGATGTTAGTTGTAGTAAGCGCTTTAGTGCTAAAGCGCTTACTACAAAGTTTTCTATCAACGTTTAAGACGTGTAAGTCATATCCCTAACTACTAATCATGGAGAGTTTTGCTATCATGCAAAATTTTGTAGACCGTTTAGGAAACTGGAATCCACAATTTTTACGAGAAATAAAAGGTCGTATTAAACCACGCAATGTTTTCTTAGCGATTTTTATTTCTTTTTTGAGTCAATTTTTACTACTTCTATATTTCCAAATGCAGGTAGTAACTAAAAATGCTGTAAATGCAATTCCGACTATTACCAACAGATATTGCACCGGAAAAGACATTTATGTAAATGTTCCTACGCGGGTATGTTTACAGGATGATTTGGGCAATTATATTATCAATTGGGAGTTATGGTTTAGAGATATATTTACATGGCTGAGTATTATTGGCTGCTTCACCATTTTAGTTGCAGGAACCTATCTAATTATTAGTGATTTAGCTAATGAACAACGTCGTGAGACGCTGAATTTTATTCGCTTAAGTCCCCAGTCACCCCAAAGCATCTTATTAGGTAAAATGCTAGGTGTGCCTATGCTGCTATATCTTGCAGTATTCCTAGCAATTCCTTTACATTTGTGGTCGGGTTTAGCCGCAAACATTCTCCTGGTTGAGATTTTCAGCTTTTATGCAGTTATTGTTAGTGCTTGCATTTTATATTATAGTGGCGCATTGTTATTTGGCTTAGTTGGTTCTTGGTTAAACGGTTTTCAAGCGTGGTTGGGTAGCGGTGCTGTTTTGGGTTTTCTTATATTAACTAGACCAGGAATGTTTTCTGGAGTACGCCAATCTGAACATCCATTTTTTGTATTGAATTTAATTAACCCAGTTTGCTTAATTCCGCATTTTTCAATTGATTCTTATTTAAAACCTGTTCCTTCAGAATTAGCAAGCTTGCATTGGTTTAACATACCACTGGGAGCTAATTTTGTAACTACGGTTGGCTTTGTTTTGTTGATTTACGCTATGGGAACTTGGTTTATTTGGAAGTCTTTGCAGCGTTGCTTCCGTGAGCCAAATGCCACTATGTTGAGTAAAGGGCTAAGTTATTTACTAACATCTTTATTCGCAATCCTAACAATAGGATTTGCTAATTGGCAAGAGTTGGTTTTTGCCAAAACTAAGATTAGTTATACGATGTATGGAAATATTGGTAGCCTATTATTTTTTAATTTATGGCTATTTTTATATCTAATTGCAGCTCTCAATCCTCATCGACAAACGCTATATGATTGGGCACGCTACCGACACCTTTATACTTTTAAGGAATTTGGTAATAGCAAGTTAATTAAGGATTTAATTTGGAGTGAAAAGAGTCCGGGTTTAGTAGCGATTGCTTTAAATGCAATAATCGCCATCGCTGCTTTAAGTTTATTCATTTTACTTTCAGGCATCCCTTTTAATGAGGTAATGCCAGCCTTTTTATCTCTAATTTTCGCTGTTAATTTAGCTATGATTTATGCAGGTTTAGCTCAACTAATGTTGTTGATGAAAACTGAGCAACGGGTATTATGGGCTACTGGTGCGGTGGGTGCGGTAATGATATTACCACTGGTAATTGTAGCTATGCTGTTCTCCAACCCAGGAAACAATACAATTGCGTGGCTGTTTTCAATCATTGCGCCACTTCTGATGTTATATCCCACAGGATACCCAGAGTCATTTACATCGGTCTTTCTAGCGCTTTTCTGTCAGTGGATGATTATCGGATTATTAGTATTTTTGCTGATGCGGCAGTTAAGAAAAGCTGGAAATTCTACAGTGCGATCGCACTAACTAGTGCATGAAGGCAGAAGGCAGAAGAAAAGAAAGTTGGTGCAATAAGCTTTTTAAACTTTTTCAACTGGATAGTTATTTCTGCCATGCTCCACTAGAATCTCAAAATTAGGCTATCGCAAATAACTTCACAGCATAAAGATTTTTCACTTCAATTGGTCAATCGACTTTGCCTGACTCGTTAACGAATAACCTGCAATAGCGATCGCAATAGTGATGATACCAAGCGCGACATTGGGATAAATCGTGATTCCACTCAACTCAGGCTCACGAATATTACCAAAAACTGGATCGTTTAGAAACCCGTAAGAAGTTCCGGGCAAAAATCCGGCAGCGATTAACCCAATCCAAAACGCGGAACCGAGAAATGCAGCAAGACCCATCGAAAAGCGTAGACGCAAAGCGGTGAAGCAGCGCGGTCTTGGGGGTTTCCCCCATGAGCGACTGCTGAACCCGAAGGGCTTGTCGTCAGACATAACTTACCGGACGTACTAACAAAATCGCCAAAGCAGCAAGTCCCAACGAAGCACCTGCAAAAAACGACATGGCACAATGCAGCTTTGCATGGGGTAACCATGCAGGATTATTCATATGAGCGTCTGCTAGTAAGACTGCATCGACACCAATGGGAATGATAATTGTTGAAAGCGCAGCAGCTCCAAGCAGCCATTTAGCGAGTTGTTCTCGATGCATGTTGATTTCCTCGAACTTTGCTACCCGACACATCAACAACTATCTCACAATTCAACAACAAAACTTTCCCGTCGATGAAAATCCGCTTCTTCACCACAATGAGTTAATGCCCAATAGCTAAGATTGCCGTCTTTCGATTTAATAACAGTAGTAATTCCAACTTCTAAAGATTGCTCTGCCAGGATAAACTTATTTAAATCAACTTCTAAATCAACCAACAAAGCATCTGATTTTTGCTCAACGGTAAAAGGTAGCGATGTAACAGCCATTTCCTCTTGTAACCCTTGCCGATAATCGTCTAAGCGAAAGACATTCCAATCTCCGGCAGGTGAAAGATTAAACTCCCAATAATCAGGAGAATTATTAATTCCAACGAAGAACTCGAAACAGGTTTCTTCCCAAAGATCGTATTTGCGTTTTGGTAAGTCTGCTGATTCAGGAATCTGGACTTTTGTCAAATCGCCAAGCAGTGCATAAGAAATAGTTAATTTGTTAGCGTTTAGAGCAATGCTGCCTGTAATCTTTATATCAGACAGCGAGTTTGTTAAATCAAATGGCTGTAAGGAAAAATTTTGCTCGTTCATCGCATTTCCTGAATGATAGCGCGGATAGCGGTTTCTTGAGATTCGATACTTTCGGTGAGCTTAAATTGCACGATCGCTCTATTAAGATTATGTTCTGGATATTTAGTCTTAAAGTAGACATTACCCGCTAAATAATCAGTGAAAAATCGCAATCCTAACTCAAAGGCAATCAAACGGATTGCATCGTACATATATTCACAGGACTTACGCAACTGGCACATTTATCTGAAAACTGTCACATAGAATTAATATGGCTCTAAGGTTTATAAATCAATGCTTACAAGCATTTACGGCAAATTGAAATATATGTGCCAGTTGACCTTATATTGTGACGCTTGCGTAAGTCCTAATTCATAGTCGTTAAGAGTGAGAAAATCTCTCGCCACTGAGAGATAACCTTGCAAAACAGACTGACAAATATCCGTGTCAAAGCGCACAAGTTCCCACTGGTCTGTTTCTTCTCCTAAGGGATTGCAGCTTGAGCGGAGGCAGTCACTGATATCATAATGAACCAAGCCGGGTTTAACGGTGTCCAGGTCAATAATACTGATGCCATGCCCGGTTGCGGTGTCTATCATGACATTGTTGATCTTGGGGTGGCCGTGAATTGGGCGCAAACGCAGCATTCCTTCTGCTTGGGCATTTTCTAGAACGTGTGCCCAAGAAGAGCGATCGCTTACAAATTGCAAACAATACTTCACTTCCGCAGATTGTACAGACGCGATTAATCGCGTCTCTACCGCCAAATTTCGCGTCTCTACATATTGCTGGAGGTAGCGCGGTGTAATGTGGAATCCTGGAAGGGTGTCAGCGAGTTTTTCGGTAGGCAAATCGCTGATGAGGTTATGAAACATACCCAGCGCATAGCCAACTTCGCGAGCGTGATTGCTATCTTTGATGGTGTCAAAAGACTCGGCAGCCTCAATAAAGCTGATTGCCCGCCAGAATGACCCTTCACCATCAATAAAGTGATTTTGGGCATTTTGTGTCAAAAGTACACGCGGAACCTCCCAGCGGCGATTTGGGGAGGTATGTTGCAGGCGATAAGCGGAGCTTAAAGCCTTCAGCTTATCGCGCACATGAAGAGTAAAGATACTCATGTTCTGCATCACCAGTTTCGGCTGACGAAATACCTGCGTGTTAATGCGTTGCAGGATAAAGTGCTTTTCATCTAAAGAATCGAGAGTTACAAGGAAGGTGCTATTAATATTGCCATGCTCAAATTCCTGGATATCAATGACTTTACCTTGTGGCTTAAATTGGTCTGCAATGTCAATTAGATTGTTCAAAATTTTGCCTTCTATTATATTTTTTTTGAACACTAATTAATCAATATTTATTATTATTTAGGTTATTTTACTTTGAAACAATGCGCTGTTGATACTCGTTCTCAGTCATTATATCTAAAGTACTTTCTACCCGATCAAAAAAAACAATTCCCTCAAAGTGGTCGTACTCATGTTGAAAAATTCGCGCTATAAAATCAGTAAATTCTTGTTTTTGTAACTTTCCATCGCGGTCAGTATATTCTACTTCTATCGCTTGATATCGTGGAACTAATCCTCTAATCCCAGGAATACTTAAACAACCTTCCCAACCTTTGACAATCTCATTTGAATGTGCAGTTATTTTAGGATTTATCATCGCTGTTGGTTCCATCTCCGGGGCGTTGGGATACCGTGGGTTAGGGCGGGACGCAACGATAAATAAACGCTTTTGTTCTGCAATTTGAGGCGCGGCAATTCCCACACCATTGCTATGAGCAACTGTTGCCAATAAATCTTCAATTAGTTTTTGTATCTGCTCATCTTGGATATTCTCAATTTCCGCAGCTTTTTCGCGCAATATCGGATTGCCTAATTGAATAATTTTTCGTAGTTCAGCCATAATATAACTCCTGTGGATAAATAAATCCTCTTAAATTTAGTAAGGGCTACCCTACGGGAAAGCTCCGCTAACAGCCCTTAAAACCGAAGATATGAGCGGTAAACCGCTCACTACTAACGCTCTTTTATGAGTCTGGAGAAAGAATAATCGAGGCGACTGGAAGTCGCGCGCCACATGCTTCAAGCCGGGGAACCCGTCCAGCGCAGTGGCTTGGCTACACAGGCAAAGTCCGCCTGCGCGGACTAACGTGAAAATAGGGTTTCAAATTTCATCTGACGAGAGTAATAAAAGAGCGCTAATTAGGACAGTATTTTAGCTTTACTTAATAGCTAATAGTTGTTAGCTATTAGCTATTTTAATAAAATCAGCTTTCTCGTCGAGCAGGTAGAGGTGCAGGACTAACTGCGACTTGTGTAGTTTGTCCATTGCGCTCCAATTGGATTTGTAACGGACTACCTATTTGACTATTTTCTAAAATTTTTAGTACGTCTTCATTTTTGGCAACAGGTTTGTTACTGATACTGATAATCACATCACCTGCTCGTAATCCGGCTGTCGCAGCTGGCGAACCACGAACAACGCCACGAATAAATACTCCTTTATCTGTTCTTATTTTCAACCGACCCTCAGAAGCATTACTGAGTACTCTCTTCATTTCTGGGGTCAGCGTTTCCATTGCGACACCTAAATAAGGATGATCCACCCTTCCCTTAGCAATTAATTGCTGGGCAATTCGTTGTGCTGTGTTGATGGGGATGGCAAATCCCAACCCCTGAGCACCACGCAGAATCGCTGTATTCATCCCAATCACCTGACCTTGAGCATTTAGCAGTGGTCCCCCAGAGTTACCTGGGTTAATAGCTGCATCTGTTTGAATGTAATCAACGCGCTTGTCACTAGCGCCGATGTCACTACCAGAACGACCTGTAGCACTGAGAATGCCAGAGGTTACGGTATTATTTAAACCTAAAGGATTGCCAATAGCAATTACTGCTTCTCCTGGTTGCAACGCTTCAGAGTTACCAAGAGCAATGGTGGGGAGGTTATTTGCACCAATTTTAATTACTGCAACATCAGTTACTCGGTCTTCACCCAGCACTTTACCGTCAAAAGTCCGACCATCTTTCAATGTTACCGTTACCGTGTCAGCACCATCGACCACATGGGCATTAGTCAAAATTTGACCTGCGGAGTTGATTATAAATCCAGAACCGCTACCTTCTATCCTTTGTCTGGGTTGTGATGGCTGATCTCCAAAAAAGCGCCGGAAAAATGGATCGTCAAATTGATCTGGTGTACGAGAACTTACGATTCTAGTAGAATCAATTCTAACTACCGCTGGTCCTACTTTTTGCACTACCCCCACCACAAAGTTAGGATCTCCAGACTTGGCGAGAATTGGTGGTGGGACAATTACTGGAGCGCGATCGCTTGCGTTTTGCGCTTCTGTCTGAGGCTCAGAATCATTTCTTTGACTTTCGATACCAGCACTACGTATAGGTAAAGAGCAGCCTCCAAGGGACACCACTGCGCCACTTAGTAACATTAATATAATACTAGTTGCTGCCCATCGTTGAGGCAAACTCCTGGTATCAATTTTTTTTTGCCCAAAGTCATGTTTTATTTTCATGTGTCGCGTGCAACTCCTTTGTGAGTCAGTGAGTGGTAGGATCTTGCCTACCTGGAACAAGAATAATTACAACTTAAAAGCTTGTTCTAGGTCTAGAGCATCTGAGCAATGCTGAATGCGTGCTTGCTTATATCTTCTATTTTGACGATTAGCAGCAAAGGTGGTAAATAAATGGAAATTCCCATAGAAACTCTGTGGATTCAGGTCTTGGAGCGCTTACAACTAGAATTATCCCGTCCCACCTTTGAAACTTGGATTAAAACTGCTAGTGCAGAGCGATTAGAAAATAATTGCTTAGTCATACTTACTCCTAACCCGTTTGCGCGGAATTGGTTACAAAAGTATTACATCAATACAATTGCTCATGTAGTACAAGACATTGTTGGTCATCCTGTAGAAATTAATCTTACCGTTGCTCAGGGTGATGAAGTTTCTTTTTTGAATGAAGGAGAGCTTACGAAGGGAGTTCCTATTCAAAATAAGATTTTAGAAGATGCTTCTAAAAGCAAAACCAAAGCTAGTGAATTAAATTATAAATATGTATTTTCGCGGTTTGTCGTGGGTGCAAATAACCGCATGGCTCACGCTGCTTCATTAGCAGTTGCTGAATCTCCTGGAAGAGAGTTTAATCCTTTATTTTTATGCGGTGGTGTCGGATTAGGGAAAACTCACTTAATGCAGGCTATTGGACACTATCGCCGAGAAAATTATTCTGATTCTAAAATATTTTATGTTTCTACCGAGCAGTTTACTAATGATTTAATTAGTGCTATTCGTAATGATAATAGACAAGGCTTTCGAGAGCATTACCGAGCAGCTGATGTACTCTTAGTAGATGATATTCAATTTATCGAGGGTAAAGAGTCTACACAAGAAGAATTTTTTCACACTTTTAATACTTTATATGAAGCTGGCAAGCAAGTTATTATAGCTTCCGACCGTCCCCCCAACCAAATTCCCCGTTTACAAGAACGTCTCTGCTCTCGTTTTTCGATGGGATTAATTGCTGATATCCAAGCCCCAGATTTAGAAACGAGAATGGCAATTTTACAAAAAAAAGCGGAATACGAAAATATTATCTTGTCTAAAGATGTAATTGAATATATAGCTTCTAATTACACTTCTAATATACGCGAGTTAGAAGGAGCCTTAATTCAGGCAGTGGCGTATATTTCTATTTGGGGTTTAGCCATGACTGTGGAAAATCTTGTACCAGTTTTACAACCAAAAACTGAAAAATTGCCAGCCACCCCAGAAGCAATTTTGTCAGTAGTAGCTGATGCTTTGAATATCTCGATTGAAGACTTAAAAGGCAGTTCGCGACGACGAGAAATAAGCTGGGCACGTCAAATTGGTATGTATCTTATGCGGCAGCACACAGATTTGAGTTTGCCGAGAATCGGAGAAGTTTTTGGTGGTAAAGACCACACAACGGTGATTTATAGTTGCGATAAGATAGCCCAGCTACAAGTAAGCGATCGCACTTTGGTACAAACCTTACGTCAATTAAGCGATCGCATTAATATGACTAGCCGTTCTCAAAAATAAACTTGAACTAGAGCTAAAATTCATTGAGTATAATTACTCTGTGGAAAAAGTGTAGGGTTTTTCCACAAGTTTTTCCACAAGCCACTACCTGTGGAAAAACTTGTGGAACAGAATTATCAAAGCTTTTCCACATTTTCCACAGCCATTATTACCAAATGTAATACGAATTCTCCACTCTGGTTGTGTTTTCTTCGCACTCAGGCTATAAGCAATTACGCTATACTAACTTCTGAAATTCTCTAGGTGATTTTTTTCTAGCTACTTCTAGATAGAAATTACTCTTTTTCCTACTCACTGATGGCATTTCTTGCCAGCATCTTCGGCAGAACCAGTAAATTTCATTCTTGCGAATATGAGCCAAAAGTCGGTGAGAGCAGCAAGGGCAAGTATTCATTCGTTTTTAAAGTTATAAGAAGGCGATACTAAAAGCAAGCTTGTATAGTTTGTGACAAATATTTTGCACAAAACTATCTAAATAATCCTATTTTTGCCGAAAAATACCCTCAGGGGTAACACAGAAAATAAAATGAAGTTGATTAGATAAACTAAATATATTTAAGTGTTATTACTTATAAAAACGAAAACTTATAATTTTTTATAACAATAATTAACAACTAAACATAACGTCAAATTTTTTACAAAAATAAAAAGACGCTAAGTAATTCTTAGCGTCTTTGGCGAAACTATTATTTTTAGCGCTTAACTTCAAACCATCTCTGATGGTGCTTGCACTACTGGTTGCGGTTGCGGTTGAAACATGAAGAGCGAATATACCACATCTCGGCGGATATTCACCATCATATCCAAGAACAATTCATATCCCTCGCTCTTGTATTCAATCAGCGGGTCTTTTTGACCGTAGCCGCGCAGTCCCACAGATTCTCGCAAGGCGTCCATTTGTTGTAAGTGTTCCCGCCAGAGCGTATCAATCCGCTGTAAGATAAAGAACCTTTCAGCTTGTCGCATCAGCCCGGGCTGTACTTGGTCAACTTGGGCTTCCTTCATGTCGTAGGCAATTCGCACCTGTTCGTGAAGAAAAGCTTTAATTTCGCCGATTGTCATCTCTTCTAATTGATTTGGCTGCAAATCTTCCAGCAGATAGACAAATTCTTTGACTTTCTCAACCAGCTTTTCTAATTCCCACTCTTCTGAGGGCAAGTCTGGGTTGATGTAATAGTCAACGATCTCATCCATCGTTTTTTCGGCGTACTTGATAACCTGTTCTTTCAAGTCTTGCCCCTCTAGCACCCGACGACGTTCGGCATAAATAGCACGACGTTGATTGTTCATCACTTCGTCGTACTCAAACACCTGTTTACGGATGTCGTAGTAGTAGGTTTCGACTTTTTTCTGAGCACCTTCTAAACTGCGGGTAAGCATGCCAGATTCAATAGGCATATCTTCCTCAACTTGGAAGGCTTCCATTAAACGGGCTACGCGATCGCCTCCAAAAATCCGCATCAAGTTATCTTCTAAACTTAAGAAGAATCTTGTCGAACCTGGGTCACCTTGGCGTCCAGCACGTCCGCGTAACTGATTATCTACCCGTCGCGATTCATGGCGTTCTGTACCAATTACGTGCAAACCGCCTAATTGAATTACTTCTTCGTGTTCACGACTAGTAAACTGTTCGTACTCTTGCTTGACGCGCTTATAAGCTTCCCGCAAGGTTTGAATCACCACGTCGTCAATTGGCGCTTTTTCTGCCGCCACAGCTACTTTCTCTTCTGCCTCTAGTTCGGGTAAACTGCGCTCACCATACTCACGCACCGCTACTTGTACAGCTTCTTTCAGCAGTTGTTCTGTTTCTTTTGAAAGTTGGATGGGGAACACTTGTGGCGAAGCCTTCCAAGTTTTCACCTTTTTACCAGGGACAAAACCTTGTCCACCACCAGTTCCTGTGGGCAAACCAGCGTCTCTGTGGACACCAAAAGTATCTTCGTCTTCTGGTTGGACGATGCGGGGCATAAAGTATTCCCGCAGCTTCAGACGCGCCATATATTCAGAGTTACCACCCAAGATGATGTCAGTACCTCTACCAGCCATGTTAGTGGCGATGGTAACAGCACCTTTGCGTCCGGCTTGGGCGACAATTTCTGACTCTCGTTCTACGTTTTCTGGTCTTGCGTTAAGCAATTCGTGGGGAATATTTTGCTGCTTTAGAAGCTGGCTGAGATATTCTGATTTCTCCACACTGGTGGTTCCTACCAGCACAGGTCTACCGAGTTTGTGCATTTCGGCGCATTCGTTAGCGATCGCCTTCCATTTCCCCGGCTCAGTTTTAAAGACCATATCAGACAAGTCTTTCCGTAGCCTTGTCCGGTTGGTGGGAGTTACCGTTACTTCCAGTTTGTAAATTTTTTCAAATTCAGGTTCTTCTGTCTTTGCTGTTCCGGTCATTCCTCCCAATTTGGGATATAACAGAAACAAATTTTGATAAGTAATCGTTGCTAAAGTTTGCGTTTCCGGCTGAATTTCTACGTGTTCTTTAGCTTCAATTGCTTGGTGAAGTCCATCGCTCCAACGGCGTCCTGGTAACACCCGACCAGTAAATTCATCAACAATTACTACTTCCCCATTGCGGACGATATAGTTCACATCCTTGAGAAAAAGTTCTTTTGCCTTAATCGCATTGAAAACGAAGTGTGCCCACGGATCTTCCGGGTCAAATAAATCTGTTACTTCCAAAAGATTTTCAGCTTCAGCAAAACCTTCATCAGTCAACAGCACGTTACGTGCCTTTTCATCGACCTCGTAATGCTCATCTTTTTTGAGAGTAACGGCAATTTCCGCTGCTTGCAGATATTTTTCTGTCGGTCTTTCTACCTGCCCAGAAATAATTAGCGGTGTCCGCGCTTCATCAATTAGAATTGAGTCTACTTCGTCGATTACGCAATAGTTAAAAGGACGTTGTACAACATCTGCCATTGATGTCGCCATGTTGTCACGCAGATAGTCAAAACCTATCTCGCTGTTTGTCACATAAGTGATATCACAGCTGTAGTTTTTTTGACGTTCGGCGGGAGTCATATTTGCTTGAATTAGTCCCACACTCAACCCCAAAAAGCGATGCACCTGCCCCATCCATTCTGCGTCCCGACGAGCCAGATAATCGTTTACGGTGATAACGTGTACACCTTTACCGCTTAAAGCATTTAAATAACTTGGCAAAGTAGCAACCAGGGTTTTACCTTCCCCAGTTTTCATTTCTGCAATTTGCCCTGTATGCAGGATAGCACCACCTAAGAGTTGCACATCAAAATGTCGCAACCCTAAAACACGCCTTCCTGCTTCCCGGACAACAGCAAAAGCTTCAGGCAAAATATCATCTGTAGTTTCGCCTTTAGCGAGTCGTTGTTTAAACTCTGCTGTTTTACTCTTTAACTCTTCATCAGAGAGGGCTTTAACTTCTTCTTCTAGGAGGTTAATTTCAGTAATGTAAGGTTGGTATTTTTTAAGCTTACGAGCGTTGGGATCGCCCAACAAAGTTTTTAGCATGGCAGGTTATTCAACTAAATCAAGAGGGGATGAGGATTAAAGGTTTGGCATTTATTATAAGCATTTAACCCAACCGAGCCGTGTCTCGCTCGTCGATGGGTTGAAAATGAGAATTAACTCAAAAACATCACGCTCGTCGAGCCAATCAGTTTACTCTACGATTGGTTTAACTCATATTTTATAATTTGAAACTTATTTCATAGTATCATTTTGCCTTCAGCAAAGAAGGTTATAGCCAACCATGCTACTGTAGCGATCGCCCTACTTGCGGAGTGGAGGAGGGGGAGAGGAGAGGCAGGGGGAGCTTTCTTGAGCAGGGGAGGCAGGGGAGGCAGGGGAAGCAGGGGCAGATGAAAAATTAATTCCTTTCCCTTTCCCCTTTTCCCTTTCCCCCTCTTCAAATTCCCCACTCCCCCACTTCCCCTACTTCCACTCTGGCGATAGGCTACGAAAGTTGAAGTCGGTCGCGCTAGGATGACAACTGGCACAGCTACCTACTTGTATGGGGCGTGGTAGTTGGACTTTGGGATGCAAAGCTTTAAAATAGCGTGAATCGCTGAGGCGGTAAGGTGTTTGTTCGTCTCGTAGCTGGGCACGAGAAAAAGTTGAGAGATATCTCCACACCAGGATGCGCGGTGGATCGACTAAAGGTTTGAGTTGTGCGCCGTAGTGCTGCGAATCTTGCAGTAGATTTTTCCAGGTTTGGGTGGGAAAAACAGCCGGTGGAATCGGAATGTGACAATTAGAGCAATTTTCTAAATATAATTCTTGTCCTAACTGGAATTGCGCTGGCACTACGTCAACTGTGCCGACTACATTTGTAGCACCTTGAACGTTACTTGCCAAAGCCAGAAGCCAGCCCATAGCCAGACTCCACGCTAAAATTATCACCATTAAACCGATGAATTTTCGCTTTGTTGGGCGGGATTTGCGCTTGACAAGATTTGACATTCCTCTCACTCACAGATATTTAAATGTGGCGCTTGAGCTAATCATAGGACTTATGTAGCGCTTGTGGTGTTTCTGCCTTTGGTTAAATCCCGATTTTTTTATACTAAAGTTTAAATATTGACAAAATAAGAATTATGTGTATCATTGTTTAAGCTAGATTCACAAGAACTCCTGTTGATATCAGTTATTTTGCACTTTGTAGCAGTTATTAATAACTTCTTCAGCCGGGAATTGATTTTGTCAACACAGAAATTCTAACTTCTTAAGAATCTTGAAGAAGAATTCAGAAGTCAGAATTCAGGAGTCAGAATCAATGAGTGGGGGATTCAGACCCACCACTTTCTTGTTGACCACTAAATCGAAAATTTAGTGGGGGTATTAAACCCTTTGATTCATCCGCCAGTCACACAGAATTCAATTCTGAATTCTGGCGACTGACGCCTTTATTCTGTTTTGATAAAAATTTCAAATAGTACTTTTCTTTCCTACTTCTTTGAAAAGTTTGCATTTATATTATTAAAAATACCTAAAGAAGTGAATGGTGCGGATGCCGATAAAAATGGCACACTCGATTTGCAAGAGTTAGAAGAGTATGCATCAACTTATGGGTTGGTTGCTAATCTTAATGCATCCCCGGTTGCAAGATAAGAAAGCGAGGCAGGGCAAACGCATCTTAAAGAAAAGTACTTTACTATGCTTTTAAGCCAACGACCAAGATTAAATATTTAAGTCACTAAAATAAACATTTGTTTGCTAAGTAGTTTTTTATACTGATTTGATAGTAAGTCTGTCTCGGTTGCATAAGCGCACAACCGCTATTTTTTCATGCGATCGCATGGCTCTTTGGATGCACAGCACCTAGAGTCGCATAACCAGCAACTTGGGTTATTAGGGACTAGGAAACTGATTCATGTGAATGATCTGTTTTTTACCAGTACCCAATCCCTAATCAATTTTAAAGTTGGACAATTTGGCAACTGTTTTTTCAAACTTTCATATACACTAGATACAAACTTAGAAAGCAAATAAAACAACTAGTGTACGCTTTACGACAAGGGCAAGCGAATTCCAGCAACTCACAAAACCAGCCACCCTTAATCGATCCGTCGGTGATCAGATCGGCTGGACAAATTTACTACACTTACTGCGAGGTGCATCCCGAAATAGTTGGACAAGCTTCAGGAGTAGCAATTAATCGAGTTACTCTTCGCGGTAAGGTAATTTTTACTAGTCAACCAGTCCTGTTACCGCAAGAATGTTTTGTACCTTTAAATCAGATTGAATCGTACATGTATTAGTTAGTGGTCAGTAGTTAGTAGATAGTGGATAGTGGTTAGGAGTTAAAAGTTAGGAGTTAGGGGTTAGTGGTTAGGGATTTTTGAACTAATAACTAATTCCTAACAAAGCTCCAAGTAACTACGCTCCAACCAACAACTAACTATATATATGGACTTCTTGATACTCGTACCAGCGAGTGTAATTGTCTTCGCTTTGGGTACATCTATCGGTAGCTTTATCAACGTTGTAGTTTATCGGCTACCTGCTAAATTGTCGATTCTTTTCCCTCCTTCTCGCTGTCCCCATTGCTTAAGACAGCTAAAAGCACACGATAACGTTCCTGTGGTAGGTTGGCTGTGGCTAAAAGGACGCTGTCGTTATTGTAAAAGTAAGATTTCTGTCCGTTATCCTGTGGTAGAAGCCATAGCGGGCATTGTTTTTTTACTAGTTTTCTTTGTATTTAAAATTTCAATTTTGACAATCGGCTATTGGGCTTTTTGTAGTTGGTTATTGGCGCTATCACTCATAGACTTTGATACTATGACTCTTCCCAATCAACTAACTCAGTCTGGCTTGGTGTTAGGGATTGTGTTTCAAATGATTGTTGGTTTTTTACCAGAAGCTAGCTGGAGTGGACTAGTTCATCATTTGATGCGGGGGATAGTGGGAGCAGTATTAGGCTTATGGTTATTTGATGCGATCGCCATAACAGGTTCAATCGCTTTTGGAAAAACAGCGATGGGTGGAGGTGATGCCAAACTAGCAGCAATGATGGGAGCTTGGTTAGGTTGGAAGCTTTTGCTTTTAGCTGGTTTTCTCGCCTGTACCCTCGGAGCCTTAGTCGGTAGCAGTGCAATTATATTATCAAAAAAGAAGTGGGGACAAAAGATGCCTTTTGGTCCCTTTCTTGCTTTAGGTGCTGCGATCGCTCTGTTTGGTGGCGAAGCAATTTTATCTAGCTATATCAGGTTATTTTTCCCACTTACTTGATGGGAATCGGGAATCGGGAATGGGTAATACAAAGAAATGTCCCCCTCCACTCCCCCACTCCCCCACTCCCCCACTCCCCCACTCCTCCTTGTCTCCTCGTACTCCATATCCTCTACACCTGACTGTAACCACCATTACGCCATCTGTCATTTCCCTTTTGGTAATATCAAGTTCTGACTCTTGTTTACCCTCTTAACAGCTAGTAATCCGCCAAACTAACGGCTGATGGCTTGCAAGATTCCCGACTTCTGTAACAAGTTGGGAATCTGACCACCGGTATTCACAATAAAGCAACAAAAATTATTAATTTGGAGGTTGTTACTACAACTCCTTTGCCATTACCTTCGTGTCTACCAATCGATTGCAAAACTGCTGATAAATTCCCTAGAAAAGCAACAACAGACTTGAATTGGTTTATGTATTTTCGTTAAGCTGGCACCAAAGGCGCATGCGAAAAGTCGATTAGTGCTTAGAAGATAAATTGGAATGAGTGGTCATGAGTTATTTGTCAATCGTGATTCGTCGTATATTTATTCACAAAGGACAATTATATAAAAGACCACGCAAAGCGGATTGATCTGTTTTGAACATAGTACACCCTTGCATAAGATAAAAATGGCAAACAACGAAGAATCACGCGGTTTAAAGTCTTTGTTAGATTGGTTTGCAAATCGGCGTAAATCAGGCTCTATCAGTGTTGAACGCCAAGAACGGGAAATTGCTGATGGCTTGTGGAATAAATGTCCCAAATGTGGTGTATTAACATATGCCAAAGACTTGAGGGCAAATCAAATGGTTTGCACTGAGTGTGGACATCATAATCGAGTGGATAGTGATGAGCGCATCCGCCAATTGATAGATGCCAATACTTGGAAACCAATGGATGAGAATTTGCGTCCCTGTGATCCTCTGCAATTTCGCGATCGCAAACCTTATAGCGATCGCTTGCGCGAAACCCAAGAAAAACTTGGCTTAATCGATGCTGTAAAAACTGGTTTAGGCGAAATCAATAATTTACCCATCGCTTTAGGAGTCATGGACTTCCGATTTATGGGTGGCAGCATGGGTTCAGTTGTCGGCGAAAAACTCACCCGCCTAATTGAGCAAGCGACTCAACGGCGATATCCTGTAGTTATCATCTGCACTTCTGGTGGCGCAAGAATGCAAGAAGGAATGCTCTCACTGATGCAGATGGCAAAAATCTCCGCAGCCCTACAACGCCATCGAGATGCACGATTATTGTACATTCCCGTTTTAACCAATCCCACCACAGGCGGCGTTACTGCTAGTTTTGCCATGTTAGGTGATATGATTTTGGCAGAACCAAAAGCAATGATCGGTTTTGCAGGTCGGCGAGTGATTGAGCAAACCTTGCGCGAAAAATTGCCAGATGATTTTCAGACTGCTGAAGATTTGTTAAAACACGGTTTTGTGGATGACATCGTACCCCGTACCCAGTTAAAAAACACCCTAGCGCAGCTGATTTCCTTACACCAGCCAGCACCAACCACCCCTCATATGGTGTTGTGGGAAACTAGATCATTAAGTTCCAGCGCAGTTGAGTAACAAAACAAGGGATTAGAAGAGGGGTCAGGGGAGCAGGGGAGGCAGGGGAGGCAGGGGAAGCAGGGGGAGCAGGGGGAGCACCAATTACCAATGCCCAACGCCCAATGCCCCATGCCCAATTCCCCATGCCCCATGCCCCTAATTAGTGTTTCGGTTCTCGCACAAAGGCGAGCGGAATCAAAGCTAATAGCCGGAATATAACAGAGATAGCAAATAATCCTAGTAAGCCGCCATAAATAGAAAATTGGGCGACGAAACCGCCTATAGTTGTACCTAAAGCACCACTAACTCCAGCCACCGCAGCAGCGATGGCAAAATAAATTGCCTGATGTTTAACTGGTGCTATTCCTAGCTGGATGTTGTTATTACACAAGTCAATACCCGCCCAAGTTACGCCGAGAAGGATGTGTAACAACGGCAACCATAGCCAGATATCAAGCTGACTGTTACCAATTAACAGCCACAGCAGCGGTGTAACTGCTAGCACAATCCCGACGAAAATCAAGATGGGACGATTGCCGATTTTATCTGCCAACTTGCCCCAGAAAATAAGCATCACTAAAGTTGCCCCTGCCCGCAAGCTACCGTAAATCGTCACCCAACTGACATCTATATCTAACGTGTCCAACAAGTAATAGTTAAAAAATGGAGCGCTGAGATTAACGGCAAACATCCATAAGCCGAAATACAACAGAAACATCAAAAAGTTAAAATCCTTGAGGATGCTTTTGCCAGTACTGGAATCTCCAGATAAAGCTAAATCACTCTTTGTTTCTATATTCTCGGTATTCGGCAAATCGCTATCAACCACTTCGATTGAAAGAGCCTTGTTTTCACTTATTCCATCGGGTAAAGCATTTTGCTGCTGCGGATTAATATCAAGCTGAAAGTACTGACACCCCAAACTGGCAATCGCCGACACAATGCCGACAAACACAACCACACCATAACCTTGGATTGCGCCACCATACCATTTTGATATAGCTAGACCCGCCAAAGGTACACAAATTAAATTAGTCAGGCTACCTACACTGTTGCGTAACCCAAAATAGCGCCCACGCAATCTGCGGGGAACTATCTGAGCCATCCAACTTAGCCAAGATGCACCTCCTAGTCCGTTAAACAGATTACTGACTACAAGAATTCCCAACGTCAAGATAACCAGTTGGTGAGAATTAACTAGTCTCCAGCTGAAGGCTACAATACCAAGTACTAGAATTAGCCACACTAGGCGAGCCGGACCATTAGTCCAAAGAGAATAGCGGAAGCGGCTTGTGATGCGTTCTGAAAGATATGCACCTACTGGCTGAATCAGATTTACCAACATTGGGATTGAGGTAAGCATCCCAATAGCCACAGGACTAGCATGTAACTCCACTAGGAAATTACTCAGTAAAATGCCAGTAGTAGTAATTGTGTAAACCGCAGCGAAGGCACTATCTATAGTTGAGGCTCGCAATGAAGTGCGAATAGCATCCTTAGTAACTCGTGTTCCAACTTTAGCGCTAGGAGAAATTACTGTTTCTGGTAATGCTATGTTAGTAATTTCTGGAACTAAGGGAGCAGGGATATCAAACTCAACAGAATCCATTTACTATCTCTGTGGTTAAAGCTTTTTAGCAATAATCCAGTCGCCGAGGAACTAGATTTTCCCAAGCTGTGCTGGTAATTGTTCGTTATCTTAACTTGCATTTCTCAACAAAAATTAAACTTCCAAAAATTTAAATCCTGACTTAGATAAGCTATAAGCTGGTGAAAGGAAAAATCCTTTGGAAAGAATAATAAGCAACGTGTGGAAATTTTTGGGAGTAGTAGCGATCGCCCTGACAATTTTCGCTTGCGAAAAACTAACTCTTGTAAGCGCACCCACTGCAACAGCACCAGTTATCGTTAAACTCAGCAGTTGGGCAGCTAATCCGGCTGAACAAAAATTGTTAAGACAGGTATTAAACGACTTCGAGACACAGCATCCAGGCATAAAAGTCAAGCATGAAGTCATCAATGACCAATACATGGATGTCATGAAAACTCGCTTTGTCGGCGAAGCTGCACCCGATGTATTTTATCTGGATGTGTTCGAGGCTCCTTTCTTGATGAGTCAGGATGTCTTAGAACCTCTTGAGGCTTATATCAAACCAGAATTTGACTTAGCTGACTTTCAACAGACGCTACTCGACAGCTTTAAATACCAAAATCATATTTATGGTTTGCCTAAAGATTATTCTACACTGGCACTGTTTTATAATAAACAAGCTTTCGCCGCAGCTAATTTGAGCAGTCCTCCCACAACTTGGGATGAACTCCGCAGCGACTCGAAGCAGTTGACAGTGGATCGTAATCGAGACGGTAGAATCGATCAATACGGCTTCGGAGAAATTCCCGAATTAGCGCGTCAAGCTTATAAAATCAAAGCCTTTGGCGGGCAACTTGTGACAGAAAATGGTTATGCTGCCTTTGCGAGTGAAACTGGGTTACAAGGATTGCAGTTAGCCGTAGACCAATATCAAAAAGACCGTACTTCGGCACAAAAATCTGATGTAGGGACAAACTCAGGTAGTGAAATGTTTGGTCAAGGCAAAGCAGCAATGGTGATTGAGGGTAACTGGGCAATTCCCTATTTAACAGAAACCTTTCCCAAGCTGGAATTTGCTACCGCAGAAGTGCCGAGCATAAATGATAAAAAAGGCACGATGGCATTTACAGTTGCCTATGTGATGAATAAACAAGCCAAGCACAAAGCAGAAGCTTGGGAGTTGATGTCTTATCTGACAGGCAAAGAAGGAATGCAGAAGTGGACAGCAACGGGGTTTGCACTACCCACGCGCAAATCAGTAGCGTCTAATTTAGGTTATGAAAAAGACTTAATGCGATCGCCATTCGTTACAGGCGTTGATTATGCCATACCTTGGCAAGCAGGTAAATATTCAGCAGTGATTATGAACAACTTTGATAACCAGTTTGTCAGCGCAATGCTTGGGCAACAACCATTAAAACAGGCAATGGTGCGATCGCAAACAGAAGCCAACAAGCAAATTCAAGCAATGGAGTGAAGAAAGCAGTAGTGAGGAATGCGCGTCCTCTTCAATTCTTAAATCACGGCTAAAGTCCTGACTACAAAGTTTTATTGTTGTTACCACAACACAAGCTGTCGTTATGAACGCATAAGGGACTTCCAAAGAATAAAATATTCCAAAAAAAACAAAAGACAGCATCTTTATAAGAATGATAATCATTAGGAGGGGGGAGAAAGGGGTTGCCGACGGCAACCCCTTTCTCCCCCCTCAATTA
>JAHHID010000040.1 GCA_019359015.1 Spirirestis rafaelensis WJT71-NPBG6 | reverse complement strand
CTCATCCTCGTCAAGAACTTTGAGAGAACTCTAGAAGACAGCGACTGCCAAGGTTAATCTTTGTTTTATTCGGCTGATGGTTAAGAGACTTGCAACCCCTTCTTAGATCTCAAATCGGTTCTATAGGGGTGTACCAGCCACAGCCCCAAAGACAATATCATTGCCCAACTGCCACCAGCTAAACACAGCGCTAATCGTTGCAATAGTGTTGGTGGAATAGGTGCAGCAATCGATACTACAAACATCATTGAGGCGATAAAACCAACAGTATTGGCGGAGTTGCCATACAATCCCATCAACCCCGCCACAAACACCCAGAGAAACGTTACTATTACTGCCAACCACCAGCTAGAACCTACAACAGCGCCTAAAGGCATAGCCACAGCCACACCAATCATTGCTGCCAATAAGACAACCGCTCGGTGAGTATAAGCGCCACCCACATCGGCAATACTGACGTAGAGGGCTGCTAGAGCTGCCGTTGTTCCCCAACTGATGCGATCGGCAATCAGCCCCAATATAATTGGTACACACAATGCCAATGCCGTTCGGAATCCTAGGGCGATCGCAGGTTTACCCGGTTGCAATTGAAAGGGTTTCCACAGCCATTTGATTCGTCTTTCTAGTGCGGATAGCATGACCAATTTTCGCAGCGTGCATGATTACAGGATTGCACGAGATGCTGTCATATTTTATAGCCCAGTTGCTAAAGTTATTTCCAAATTGCAGTTTCGGTGCGTGTTGCCGGTGGCGTTTCATAAAAAAGGAGCCGTAATTTAGGCTCCTTGATCAAAAACTAACAATGGAATTTTGACTATTTAACTGTCACTTTACCGCCAGCTTCTTCGATGCGCTTCTTGGCATCTTCAGCGGCATCCTTGGCAATACCTTCTTTAACTGCTTTAGGTGCAGCTTCCACCATGTCTTTCGCTTCCTTCAGACCCAGACCGGTCAATTCGCGCACAATCTTCAGCACGGCAATCTTCTTATCAGCTGGAACTGACTCTAGAATCACGTCAAACTCAGTTTGCTCAACAACTTCTTCAGCAGCAGCACCACCACCACCGGGAGCAGCTATCATCATGCCGCCAACTGGTGCAGCAGCACTTACGCCGAAAGCTTCTTCGATTTGCTTGACTAATTCAGATGCTTCCAGCAAAGTCAAAGATTTCAATTGATCCAAAATTTGATCGGTTGTAGCAGACATCGATATAACTCCTGTAATTTATTTGTTGATTGTTCGTTGTAGTTGTTGGTTGATAGTTGTTAGTTGATAGTTGTTATCTTTTCCACTAACTCCGCTCCTCCTAACTCCTAACTAAGATTCGCCTTCGACGTTGTCGCTTTCGGCGTTGTCGCCTTTATCTTTGTCAGCAACTGCTTGCAAAGCACGCGCCAAGGAACCCGGTACTTCGTTGATACCCACAGCAATCTTGGTAGCCAAGCCGTTGATAGCTCCGGCAATTTGCGCCATGAGTTGTTCCTTAGATGGCAAGTCTCCAAGTACCTTGACATCAGGTTCTTTCAACAGGCGACCATCCATAACCCCGCCGCGAAGTTCTGTCTTCTTGCTGGCTTTCTGGAAGTCTTGGTAAGCCTTTATTGCGCCAGAGAAATCTTCTTTAACTAGCAAAAAGGCTGAGGAACCCTTGAGCAACTCCGACATCGGTTGCCATTTGTCCTCTCCTTCAATGGCGATGCCCATCAAGGTGTTCTTTGTCACCTTGCATACAGTGCCACTCGGACGCAGCCGCCGCCGTAAGTCACTCATTTCGCCGACTGTAAGCCCCTGGTATTCAATTACCAGTGCCAAAGTTGACTCGTTCAAAGTTTCTTTGAGGTCAGCAACGATCGCTTTTTTATTTTCTATCGTTCTACCCATCTTTGTTTCACCTCCTCAAACAATGTTTGGCTTTCCCTAAAGAAAGCGTTTTTTCTGACTGACCCAAAACAACAAACCCCAGCTATATCAGCCGGGGTTTTGCAATCTTTCTCATGCTGTCATCACACCTTTTATAGGTGGAACTTCAAGCAATCAAAGTGCAAACCTCGGCAGGATATTAAGCTATTGACACCTGCTGTCTTTGGTTTTGCCTATTTACTTAAGGATTGGGGACTAAGACCTGGTGATTGGTGATTACGAATAACCTTCTTACCCAATACCAGTACCCAGTCTCTATTATCCGGCTTCGCTCAGTTTCAAATCCCGTAGGGCGTTAACATCGACTCTAATCGATGGTCCCATTGTGGCAGAGACGAACATTGTGCGCCAATAACGACCTTTGGCTCCTGAGGGACGGTTACGGTCAACAGTCTCTTGCAACGCCTTCAAGTTTACCAACAAATCTTCAGGCGAGAAGGATGCCTTACCAAACATAACATGGACTATGCCAGTACGGTCAGCTCTAAATTCTAATTTACCAGCTTTGAATTCAGCGATCGCACTTGCTACGTCAAATGTCACCGTTCCCCCTTTGGGTGATGGCATCAAACCACGAGGACCAAGCAATTTACCCAGTCTCGCTACTTGTGGCATAACATCAGGTGTGGCAATCAGCTTATCAAAATCCATCATGCCTTTCTGAATCTGCTCAATCAGTTCTTCTGAACCGACGATATCAGCACCGGCATTGCTTGCTTCGGTTACTTTTTCCCCTCTAGCAATTACTGCCACCCGGACAATTTGTCCTGTACCTTTGGGCAATGCTACAGTGGTTCGCAACTGTTGGTCTGTATACTTCGGGTCAATTCCTAACCGGATATGCGCTTCTGCTGATTCAGAAAACTTTGCTGTTGCTGTTTCTTTCAGCAACGATAAAGCATCCAGAGGTGCATAATCAGTGTCTTCTACTTTTTCTAGCAGTGCGTGTAATCGGCGTGATACTTTTTTCGTCATTTTTCTCTCCTGGGGTAATTAGCGAGGTTTGTTCTCTCCCCCGATAAAATTTTTTTTCTTAGTTGTTGTTTGTTCGTTGTTAGTTGTTCTACTAACCGCTAACTACTAACCACTAACTAATCCGCGATCGCTACGCCCATATTCTTCGCAGTACCTTCTACAATCCTCATTGCCGCTTCGATGTCATTGGCATTGAGATCGGGCAGTTTTGTTTGGGCTATTTCTTGCAATTGCGCTTTGGTAATTGAGCCAACTTTCTTTTTGTTGGGTTCGTTTGAGCCTCTTTCAATTTTCGCTGCTTTGCGAATCAACACTGATGCTGGCGGCGTTTTCAGTACAAAAGTAAAACTCCGGTCTTCAAAAACCGAAATTTCTACTGGTATTACCATCCCAACTTGGTCTGCTGTTTTGGCGTTGTACTCTTTGCAGAACATCATGATGTTCACACCATGTTGACCTAGCGCAGGTCCGACTGGCGGTGCTGGGTTGGCTTTCCCAGCGTTCAAAGCCAGTTTAATAATCGCTACTACTTTTTTCGCCATTTTCTATTTAGCTCTGTTTCTCAACCTGATTAAATTCCAATTCTACTGGTGTATCTCGTCCAAAAATCGAAAGTAAGGCTTTAAGCTTACTCCGCTCTGGACTGACTTCAATCACCTCGCCTTCAAAGTCCTTAAATGGACCAGTCAGCACGATTATCTTATCACCAGTAGCCATGTCGATTTTGACAACTGCCTCTTGTTCAGCGGTCTGTTTAAAGATCCGTTCTACTTCTGAGGCACTTAGGGGCATTGGTTTAACGTGACCGCGACCTTTGCCGGTGCCGCGTTTTTGTTCGGCTCCCACGAAGTTTATTACATGGGATGTATTTCGCACTACCTGCCATACGTCATCGTCCATAACCATCCGGACTAATACGTAACCAGGAAACACTTTTTCTTCTGTGTTTTGGCGACTGCCATCTTTACGAATTTTCACCGCTGGCGTGTGAGGAATTTCCACCTTGACAATCTTATCAGCTACATCAAATGTTTGAATGCGCTGCTCTAAGTTTGTCTTTACACGCTTTTCACAGCCACTAGCTACTTGTACTGCATACCAGCGTGCTTCTTGCAAAGCATCCAGCGCTGTTTCTGCTTCTTCTAAGTTGCGTGGTTCGTCTGTTGCACCAACCATCAGAACACCTGTTTTGCTGCCCAAGTAAATAATCCATCGACTAAATATATCAAAGATGCGGAGAGTGTTACCATCAGCAACACAGCTGCTGATTCACTCACTAGCTGCTGGCGACTGGGCCAAACCACTTTGTCCAGTTCTTCTCTAAGTCCTTGATAGAAGTTGGATATGCTCAAGCCATTAGTGGTTTCTGGCATTTCTGCTTCGTTTTTCTTTGCCACAGTCGTTTCTCTCCGCGATTCTTCTTACAGCTTTTATTTACAGCTATTGTCTATTACTTTCGATTTCGTGAAAGCCAAAAAGCTGCAAATACAATTATACCCGAAACTTTCCGTACTTGCTGAACAATTAGCAGTTGTGTACTTATTTCGGGTAATTTTGTTGTTCTAAGAGCGCGCCCTGGAGGACTTGAACCCCCGACATCAGGTTTTGGAGACCTGCGTTCTACCAACTGAACTAAGAGCGCACAAGCTGTCTATAATTCAGTCATTGCGCTGAACTTGATCTAGTTTAACGCAATTTGACTTTTATTTCAACCGAATTTAGCTTATGGAACAATCTTAGCGGCAAGAGCCGCTTGATGTGGAGATTTCTCCCATAGTTGAGCAGCGAATTACAAAGGACGGTCAAACCGTTGTTTGATTCGGGTAGCTTTACCTACGCGATCGCGGAGGTAATACAACTTAGCACGTCTGACCTTACCACGACGTATGACTTTGATGCTGTCAATGCGAGGAGAATGCAAAAGAAACACTCTTTCAACGCCAACGCCTTGAAATACCTTACGTACTGTGATAGTTTCATTAATTCCGCCATTTCGTCTGGCAATCACTACACCTTCGTATGGTTGGACGCGGAATTTCTCGCCTTCTTTGATTTTGACACCGACTTTAACTGTGTCGCCCACGTAAATATCGGGCAAATTAGATTTTAGTTGTTCCGCTTCAATCGAGCGGATTATTTCTTGCGCGTTCATAGTCTATTTAAAAAACTCACAATCATCCATAATAATTCGAGAACCCCCGAACAGTCTAGTTATTTCCGGTTAATGATTTTTCCGGTACAACCACCTGGAAATAGAAGGTATATTTTAAAGGGGTACGCCACAGGTCTGAGATTTATGAAATTTACTGTCGTCATCACCACCTATAATCGTTTAAACTTGCTGCGACGAGCCATAGACTCTGCTCTTAATCAGACGATTGAGTGTGAAGTGGTTGTTGTTGATGACTGTTCATCTGATGACACTCAAGCTTATGTCAAAAGCTTAGGAAATCAAGTTGTTTATTATCGTAACGAAGTTAACAAAGGTCATGCAACATCCGTAAATACCGGAGTTGCCAAAGCCAGTGGTGACTGGATTAAATTTTTGGATGATGACGACTACTTGGCGCCTAATTGTTTGGAACAGATGACAAAAGCGATCGCCAAACATGCCCAGGTCTCGCATGACGTATCCTCAGAAAAGAATTCTGAAGCTGTCATCTGCTCTTGTATTGCCGCTCAAGTGGATGAGCTACAAGTTGAACTCAACCGCACACCGCATCTTGGTTCCGGATTAGCTTTTTATATTCCCCAAACTGATATTCACTACGGTATGCTTTTAGAGGTTTTGCCCTTTGGAACCCCCGTACAAGTAGCTTGTCGTCGTGACGTTTTTCTGGAAGTTGGTACTTGGGACTCAAAACTTAATGCTAATTGCGATGACATTGATTGCTGGATTCGCATTGCTCAGTTTGGCGATGCTATTTTCCTCAATCAGTGCCTAGCCTACCGTACCATTTGGGCAGGTGCTTACAATCATAAGTTTTCTGTGTCTCGGCGGCTAGATACAAATATTTTGATGAAAGAGAAAATCTACGCTTTGGTGGATAAAAAACATCGTCCTAATATCCCTGCGCTTCAAGATATTAAAAATTATTTGAAACTACATTGGGCAATAGTTGCACTCAAGCAAAGAAACATTAAAAGCGTTCTGCAAATGCTTGATCCATCTGTACTTTCTCCTGTGGCTTGGCGGCTCTTGCTGAATGCTGTCTTTTCACGCAGTACGAATCAAAAAAATGCTCATATTCGCAAGTTGGTGTTGATTAATTAGTAATTATATTGGGCATTGGAAACTGAATTATCTTTGTGACGGCTCTACTGACTGAAACAGGTGTCTATAAAGCTGCCTTAGCACAAAAACACGGTTGCTACAAGTTCAAAAATGCGCGATCGCTTCTACACAAATTAGCTAGCGATCGCTTATTTTGTGACTAAAAAGCTTGACAAACGCTCCAATATATAGTTTGTCTAAAACCCAAGAAATAAAGATCGCAAAATACCTAACACACCAGCTACAGGATTGATAATACTGCCTACAGTTTGACCAACCTTGGCTGTACCAGAGCGGTAAACTACGACAACATCATTATTGCGGAGTATTGGATTAGTTTGCGGATTAATATCAGCGCCAAAATTTACTTTTACTTTACGTTTGGTGACACTACCATCAGGATTGAGGCGAACCAAATCGACAGCAGAACTGCTAGCATTAGCACCATCAAATCCCCCCGCAGCAAGTAGCGCTTGATTTAAGGAGCTATTAGGCTTAATTTCTACATTCCCCGGTCTTTTAACTTCGCCTACTACCCCAACTTGAATAGTAGCCGGAGACAAAGTAGTATTAGCTAAGACAGTTGCATCTGCTGCGTTGATCTCTGTTGCCGTGGGGAAGAAAATCGTATCTCCGTCTTGCACAATTGTGTCTTGATTGACATCACCAGTTTGCACTAGTTGCCAAAGATTGATATCTATAATTTGTTCCCCACCTGCTCTTGTCTGTCGGCGGATTTTGACATTGCGAATGTCAGCTTGTGGTGTAACTCCCCCAGCTAACTGAAGCGCGCGCGTTACAGTTGGCTGACCGGTGATACTTACGCCAGCACCACCACCAGTTGCGTTTCCTCCTTCTGTCGCACCTTGGGTGACAAGATACGATCCCGGACGATTCACTTCACCAACCACTGCTACGGTGCGCGGTCTGGTGGGGTCAGCGGCAAAGTTAGCGGCAGATAAATTGCGTGCTTGTGCCAAGTCGAGTCTGGCTGCTGTTGGCACAACAATTGTATCTCCATCGCGCAAAGTAATATCTTGTGATAACCTGCCTGTTTGGATGAGTTCTTTCAAATTAATGCTGACTACTTGCTCTCGACCGCTACGTCCTAGCTTGCGCCGCAATTGCACTTGAGTTATATCGGCATTACTGAGCGTCCCCTGAGCCGTTGTAATTGCCGCTAATACAGTTGGGTATTGTACGCCAGGATTGTCACCTGCGCCTCCTTGCAAGCTGAGAGAGTAAGCCCCAGGACGTGACACTTCTCCGGCAACGATCACGTTAATGGGGCGAGGTGATAAAAGATTGACTGAGATTAGGGGACGTTTGAGAAAGCGAGCATATCTTCTGGCAATTTCGTCAGCTGCTTGTTCGGTTGTTAGCCCTTGAACGGAAACGCTGCCAATCAAAGCTAGGTTGATCGCGCCACCAGGAGGTATTTGGTACTCACCCGAATATTCATCTACTTCAAACACCTTAACCTGGATGCGATCGCCTCCTCCTAAGGTGTAATTTGCATCAAGCTGTGTGGTAGCTGCTCTAGGTTGTCTTTGAGCTTGGCTAACATCCGGCAAAGCCACAGTAACAGCCATTAACAACGCTACACCTGCAACTGACTGGGTGAGGAATTTTAACATACCTGTATTAACCATACTTAGCTGATACCACCATGAATAAAGTGCTGTCTTAACATTTTTATCTTGACTATACGTAAGTATTCAAGTTCCCCAACATTCTTCTTTTCAGAAAATAGCGCCATTTTCCGGAGACAAGTTGTTGGTTGAATTTGAATTTTTGGTAAAGTTAATTTAAAGTTTTACTAGTTTAATATTACATAGTCATAAATACAATTTATGCAAGTATAAAATTTGGTTTTATTGATTATATACTAAGATGACGTAGCGTAAAGAACAATATTTTAAAATATAACGGGTACTTCATAAAAAATAACAAAAAAATGATATTTTTGATAAGTCTAATCAACTAGCTATAAAAAAATAGCTGATTTTTAAAAAATCGATAGCTTCAGATTTGTTCATATTCGTGACTTCGCTCTTGCTTATCGGGCATCTTGTTTTTCTGGCTCTTATTTAGGACTGGTATCTTGACCAAATAACTCGATAGTTATAAATTAACTACTATCAGAATTTAAAACATTACAGCTTTGAGCACAGTTGACTTGTTTTACCAATTAAGAGAATGATTTTATTTTTTCACTTGTTGCATAAAAAACTCTTCTAAGGAGGGACGGGACAAGTTCATAGCAATAATCTGCCCACCCATCAATCGGAGACTAGCAAGAAAATCATAGTAATCTTCTTGTAATTCACCTTGCCAAGAACCATCGGGTTCAAATTCTAGACTAAGTATCCATTTTTTGAGAACTTCCGAGTCACCACCTTGACCTTTTACACGATATGTGGGGCTAGTTCCTAAAAGTTCATTGAGGGAACCAGAGCAAATTAATTGACCTTGAGAGAGAATAGCAACGCGATCGCATATTTTCTCTACTTCACTGAGAATATGGCTATTGAAAAAAATTGTCTTGCCAGCAGTTTTTAACGACAAAATAATTTCCCGCATTTGATAGCGTCCCACTGGGTCAAGTCCAGACATTGGTTCATCTAGAAACACCAATTCTGGATCGTTAATTAATGCCTGTGCCATACCCACACGCTGTAGCATTCCTTTGGAGTAGCGGCGCATTTGCTTTTTGCGAGCATCCACCGGGGATAAACCCACTAATTCTACCAGATCGGGGATGCGTTGGCGTTGCACGCTTTGAGGAATTTGGAATAGTCCGGCTGCTAGCTGCAAAAATTCCCAGCCAGTGAGATAGTCATATAAATAAGCATTTTCAGGTAGATAGCCGATACGTTCCTTAACAGTGCGATCGCCTAGCGGTCTACCCAATAATAATCCTCGCCCAGCAGTTGGACGGATAACTCCTAGCAAAAGTTTTAAAAGCGTAGTTTTCCCAGCACCATTTGGTCCCAACAAACCAAAGGTTTCTCCCTTGTAAACTTTTAAAGAACAGTTTTTCAGGGATACGACTTTTTGATTCATCCAAAAGCCGGTACGATAGACTTTTCTTAACTCGGAAGTTAACACTACTGGTGGATGGTCTGTAGTATTTAGTTGAGAATCAGGGGAAGAAGCAACAGACTTCATTTCTATTTAAATTGTGCTCATGGCTACAGCAAAGATACTATATTTATAGAAGGGAAAAGGACAAAGGGGAAGGGGAAAAGCGAACAAAAGAAAGTTTTTTATTTTTTTCACCCAGGTATGATCTACCTGGAGAAACCCCTTGGAGAAGCGCCTCTCCGTTTGGGAGAAGACCAAATTAGCGCTTCCCTTTCCCCCTCCTCTTTACAAAACGCCTTTAGAACTGGGAATCATACCAGCACGACGGGTATCGATTTCCACCGCCATCCGCATTGCCCTAGCAAACGCTTTAAATGTCGCTTCAATAATGTGATGGGAATTAATGCCATCAAGTTGGCGAATGTGTAGCGTCATTTGGCTATGATTTACCACCGCTACAAAAAATTCCCGCACTAGTTGGGTGTCGTAAGTTCCCACCCGTTGAGTAGGAATTTGTAAACCATAGCTTATATGGGGACGACCGGAAAAATCCAGCGCCACTTGAATTAAAGCTTCATCTAAAGGTGCGAGGAAATTACCAAAGCGGACAATGCCTTTTCTGTCGCCTAATGCTTGGCTGAATGCTTGCCCTAAAGTAATACCCACATCTTCATTGGTGTGGTGGTCATCAATTTCTAAGTCTCCCTTAGCTTGGACATCCAAATCAATCAGTCCGTGGGAGGCTATTTGATGCAGCATGTGATCCAAAAACGGAATGCCAGTTGCTGCATTACAAACGCCTGTACCATCTAGATTGATGGTCACCTGGACATCAGTTTCACCCGTAGTGCGGCTTACAGTCGCAATTCGAGAAGTTTTATTTGGCTGGTCGTGGTGTGAGGAGAGAAGTTGGCGTAGGACGGAGTCCTTGCCGGAGGCATCGCTGATTTGCATAATAAATAAGGCATGGGGCATGGGGCATAGGGCATGGGGTTGGGAATAATTACCAATGACGCGGCTATACCTCTCCTGTCGGAGACGCTGCGCGAACAACGGAGGACACCTCACGAGCGGGTTCAACAATGATTGCGGGACGGTTAAGGCATCCGCGCCGATGTTTGACCGCACGGCACTGGCTCCCCAATGCCCTTTGCCCTTTGCCCAATTTTACATCCCCATGATTTCATATCCTGCATCTACATACAGGACTTGTCCAGTAATTCCGCTGGCTAAATCGCTACATAAAAAAGCTGCTGCATTGCCTACTTCTAGTTGAGTGACAGTGCGTCGTAAAGGTGCAACTTGCTCTACATGATGAATCATATCCAAAATGCCGCCTACCGCACTCGATGCTAAAGTGCGAATCGGACCTGCGGAGATGGCATTTACACGAATATTTTGTGGACCTAGTTCAGATGCAAGGTAACGCACGCTCATTTCTAATCCGGCTTTAGCGATTCCCATAACGTTGTAGTTAGGAATCACTTTAACGCCACCTAAATATGTGAGGGTGATAATGCTACCACCTTCTGTCATTAAAGGTTTAGCTGCACCTGCTAGTTGTATTAATGAGTAAGTGCTAACTTCTAAAGCTTTATTAAAACCTGGACGCGAGGTTTGACTAAAATTTCCAGTCAAATCTTCTTTGTTCGCAAAAGCAAGACAGTGGATCAAAATATCTAATTTGCCCCACTTTTCGGTGATTGTATTAAAAGTAGATTCAATTTGCTCATCATTCTCCACATTACACGGAAGAAACAAACTAGGACTGAGGGGCTCCACCAATTCCGCGACTTTTTTTTCCATTTTACCTCGGTCATCCGGAAGGTAAGTAATGCCGAGGTTTGCGCCCCAAGAGTGCAGTTGTTGGGCTATTCCCCAAGCGATGGAGCGGTTATTGGCAATGCCTGTGACAAGAGCGTTTTTACCGGCGAGATTTAACATAAAAATTGTTAACGTGAACGATCAAGATAGAGCATACTCGAATCTGAGCCTGCTTTGTCTTTGTTTTAAACAGTATTTGCACGTGAATATTTTGTCTGAAGCACCTTGGGGAATGAATAGATTCTTGCATCTTCCTTAAGATATTCTCAAGAAAGCGTGAATTTTTTGAGAAAAAACCTGTTGAGTACAACTTTGGATCGTACCTATTAAGAACTAGTAGCTGGAACTATCAAAAATTATGTATCATTATAAACAAATAGCTATGAATATATGACCATAAGTATAGTAAAGTACAAAAAGGTTGACGGTGTGTTATTGATTTTTCGGGTGTATTCTTAGGAAATCAGTTTTAGTTTTTCCGGCATTGGGTAGGGGAAGGTAGATGATCGTGGCACAAGATAAAGCCCTAGCAAATGTTTTTCGTCAGATGGCAACCGGAGCGTTTCCACCGGTTGTGGAAACGTTTGAACGCAATAAAACGATCTTTTTTCCTGGCGATCCTGCCGAAAGAGTTTATTTTCTTTTGAAGGGTGCTGTAAAGCTTTCCAGGGTATATGAGGCAGGAGAAGAAATAACAGTAGCACTGCTAAGGGAAAATAGCGTTTTTGGTGTGTTGTCATTACTAACGGGAAATAAGTCAGATCGGTTTTACCATGCCGTTGCTTTTACACCCGTGGATTTGCTATCAGCACCAATCGAACAGGTTGAGCAAGCACTTAAGGAAAATCCCGAATTGTCAATGCTAATGTTGCGGGGTCTTTCTTCGCGGATTTTGCAGACAGAGATGATGATTGAAACTCTCGCTCACCGAGATATGGGTTCGAGATTAGTGAGTTTTCTGTTGATTCTGTGTCGGGATTTTGGCATTCCTTGTGCGGATGGAATTACAATTGATCTGAAGCTATCTCATCAAGCGATCGCTGAGGCAATTGGTTCGACTCGCGTTACCGTCACCCGCTTACTGGGCGATTTGCGCGAAAAGAAGATGATTTCCATTCACAAAAAAAAGATTACTGTTCACAAACCTGTTACTTTAAGTAGGCAATTTACATAGCATACAATTGAGGCTTAGGCAGTAGCGCTCCTTCATTTTTTAGAAATAACACCCATAGTCTAAAAATTGACTGCTCTAAGCTATTGCCAACCTCAAATCCACCGCAGAGAATGATTGAAAGTAGTAGGCTTGTATCTGGAAGGATTCGGTAGCTTAAGATGACCACCGGGTACATCCTCATAGCGGCAATTTTAATTATAGGGGGCGTGATAGCCACCGTGGGCGATCGCATTGGCACCCGGGTTGGCAAAGCACGCCTCTCTCTATTCAAGCTGCGTCCCAAAAACACCGCAGTCGTAATAACTATTTTTACAGGCGCTTTAATTTCTGCGTCAACTTTAGGGATTTTATTTGCCGCTGACGAAGGATTGCGTAAAGGAGTCTTTGAGCTAGAAAATATTCAAAGAGACCTCAGGCAGAAGCGCGACCAACTAAAAACCGCAGAAGCGCAAAAAAGTCAAGTAGAAGTTGAATTAGACAAAGCCAAAAAAGAACAAACCCAAGCTCAACAACAATTGCAGCAGACTAATCAATCGTTGAAAGAGGCGAATGCTAAACAACAAGTTACACAAGCTCAATTAAACCGTACTATTGCTCAACAGGCTCAAACTCAAGCGAACCTGGAACGTACTCAAAACCAACTAAGTCAAGTTGTTAGTCGGTATCAACAAGCTATAAATCAACTCGAAAGCGTTTCCCAGCAGAGAAAAGAACTGTTGGGAGGAATTCAGCGCTTGCGAGCAGAACGTCAACGATTGTTTGATGAAGCCAAAAAAGCGATCGCCGAAGCTCAAACAGCAATTAAAAAACGCGATCGCGAACTTGCTAATCGCCAAGAAACTATCGAACAGCGCGATCGAAAAATTTCTCAACTAGATCGACTCATTAGAGAGCGGAATTCAGCAATTGCCTCGCGAGAGCAAGTAATTACCCAAAGGGAATCTCGCCTCAAAGAATTAGAAACACAACAGGACTATCTAGAACAGGAAGTCGCAAGGCTAGAAAAATATTACCAGTCTTTTCGCTATTTGCGTTTGGGTAAAGTTGCTTTGGTTCGCGGTCAAGTTATTGCTGCTGGTGTAATTCGCGCTCCTGATTCTGCTGTTGCCCGTACTGCTGTGATTAAATTATTACAAGAAGCTAACCGTAATGCCAACATAGAATTAGCTGAACCAAATACAAATCCTGTCAATAATGTGCAAATATTGGGTGTTACCCAAGAGAGGGTGGAGCAACTCAGCAAGCAGATTAGTGATGGTCGAGAATACGCGGTGCGAATTTTCTCTGCTGGTAATTACGTCAGAGGCGAAAAGCAGATAGAATTTTTTGCCGATGCAGCGCGAAATCAAGTCGTCTTTACCGGAGGTGAAGTGGTGGCTACAACTACTGCCGATCCTAAAACCATGACATCCTATCAGTTGCAGCAACGGCTACAACTGCTGATTTCTGCTTCTCAATTTCGCGCCCGTAATGCAGGAATTGTCGAAGATATTCAAATACAGGGTCCCGTCCTTCGCTTTATTGCTCAACTAAGGCAGTACGATCAACCTGTGGATATTAAAGCTGTTGCGGCAGAAGATATTTATACAGTCGGACCCCTGAAAGTGAGATTACTTGTTATACAAAACGGACAAATTATTTTTAGCACCTAAAAAAGGGATGGGGCATTGGAAGAAAATAAGATGAACAAAATTTGTTGAAACACGTGTTTTTATTTGTGGTACTTAGTTAATTATTAACTATTAATTATTGACCTATTTAATATGAATATTCGTGAATTTTCACCGACGCAACCAGTGATTTTGGGCTTTGATCCGGGTAAAGATAAGTGTGGTTTAGCAGTGATGGGGCTAGATCGACAACTACATTATCATCAAGTTGTCTTGTCAAGTGAGGCGATCGCCTCGATTGATAAACTGCGCCAAAATTTTCCTATTTCCTTGATGGTCATGGGCGACCAAACTACAGCAAAACGGTGGAAACAGCAAATAACTGAAGAAGTAAAAGAGCCGCTGAATATCATTTTAGTGGATGAGCGTTACACCAGCTTAGAAGCACGCGATCGCTATTGGCAAATGTACCCACCCAAAGGACTCTCGAAACTATTGCCACAAGGTATGCGACAACCACCAAGACCTATAGATGACATTGTTGCCATCCTCTTAATCGAAAGATATTTAAATCGCTTAACCGAATCAGCGGTATAAAGTAATTGCTAATCGCAAAGCGTCGGGTAGCTTATATTCTCACCTTCCCCATTATCTATTACCTCTTCCCTCTTTTCGTTATAATTCAGCCCGAATAGTAAAAGCATAATCTCCTCCAGGCTCTAGCTCGTAGTCTCGTTGCTCCAAGAACCGACCGAGGGGTTCTTTAATTAACGCACGACCTTGAGAAGGTTTAACAGACAGTTCTCCCCGGCGAAAATGCCATTGGAACTGCCACTCAAAGTCACCCGCACTGACTTCCCCTTCAAGGAAGCCGTGTTGCCAGGATTGGCGAGTAACCCTGACATGGGCAATGCTTTCTGGCAGACGTTTAGTACTCACTATGCTTTATGTCAAGTTTGAGATAAAGGTTGACCATGTAGGCTACTTCTACCATACATAGCTTAAATCCACAAACTGACCAATTGAGTATTTTTAACTGACTCGCTTGAGAGCCAAAAAGGAACCGGACGAGTTAGCTCGCGTCGTTACGCTTACAAAGCCTTCCGGAGCGCAGGCTATGTGGAGAGGCAAATGCAGGAAAATTGCTAGCTGTTCTCGCTGATGCTCATGAATGTATCAGGGTTTTTACTGAGACTGTTTTTTTGCGAATAACTTATATAACTGATAATAATTAAGTAGTAGTTTTATTACTAAGCTCCTTACCTCCATAACTAGCCATGATACAGCCCGACTTTGAAGAAGAAGAGTTAAAGCGATTACTAGCGATGATAGATTCAGGCTCTCAACCCGAAGATGAGTCAGATAAATCACTAGCCATGACACAGCGGGACTTTCAACCCCAGGATGAATTACCAAGACTTGGCGGGAGCGTGAAAGCCCCTCTTGAGCAGGCACATAGTGCCGTACTCCGTGCTTCAGCCAGGGGATGAAACGCGACACGGCAGGTTTTAAGGCACTTACATCATATTTTTATAGGTTATGAAACAGTAATTGTAGGCGGTACTCAAAAAGTTACGCTGCGATCAAGAAAAAGCTATGAAGTCAAGATTCCAGCTAACAGTCCTGAAGAGGCTAAATTACCCTTAAAAGGGTGTGGCTTGCAGGGAAATGATGTTGTAGTTGTTCTACATGCCAATTTGCTGGAGCTTTTGGAATGAAAGCAGGAACGGGAGTAGCTATCACCAGTCTATCTGGAGGCGCGGCAACTAATGCAACCCTGGCTTTGTTGGGGGGTGGTTCTGTAGCTACGGGTGGTTTAGGAATGTTAGGAGGATTGGCAGTGGCAACTGGTGGAGCTGCTTTGCTTGGTGCAGCTGCTTTGGTATCTGTTGCTTCTGTTGCTCAGATGGATGCTGAAGATAAAAAGAAATTAGGAGTTGCAGCCGGAGTAGGTGTTGCCTCAAGTGCGGCTGCTGTTGGCACAGCTTGGGCTGCTGTCAGTGCTTTTGGTGTAGCTAGTACAGGTACAGCCATTGGTTCATTATCAGGAGCCGCAGCCTACAGTGCTGCTATGGCAGCCCTTGGTGGGGTTGGTGTAATGACTGGAGGGGCTGCTGTTGTTGCAGCTGGTGCAGGTTTTGCAGCTTATAAGTTTTTCAAAGGAGATAAGAATGATCCTAAGCGGATTTTGAAGAAGTTGGAGGCTAAACTCTATTCCTAACTGAAATAAGACTTACGCAACTGACAAATTAAATATGTCTTATGGCAGATTAAATATATTGTAGTAAGCGATAAATCGCTTACTACGCGCACTTTGATTTGTGAAAAAATTAGAAGTTGCTAAAAACTGGTAACAGAATTTAAACCAGTTCTCAGGTTAAATTAATTTTCTAAGAGGAATCAGGCTTTAAAGTTACATCAGAGACGAAATCAAGGAGCTTAAAGTTATGAAGTTCAAGTTTTTAGCAATTTTGGGTATCGCTTTTATTTTAAATGTAAGTTATGGAAAAGAGGCAAGCGCCAAGCCAGTAGCTGCACAGATGCAACATTCAACAACTGCAAGCGCTCCTGTTGCACAAACGGTTCAAACAGCCGATGATTCTAAAACTTTTAAAGCTAAGGAACACCCTACTCAAGGTCAAGTTCGCATAGTTACCGAAAAGGGAAGGGGCAATGTAGAAGTCAAAATAGCAGAAGTTAAAGTAACTTTAGTTGATTAATTTAATAAGCTTTTGATTCTTTATTATATAAATAAATTAAAACTCACATAAAACTGAATAAAAATTACTAGTTATAAATATCTTTTTCATTAAAACTACCATTATAAGTTTTGTATTTAATGTTTTTATTCAAATGTTATATTGCATTTAAAGTTGATATCTATATAAAATTTTCCACAATAAACTTATAAAATATAAAAATTTATTTAATAATATAATACTTATACTAAGTTGCGTTCTGTCGTAGTAGCTTATAATCAATGAGATTGCTTCACTTCACTTCGTTTCGTGAGCGCTCCGCGCACGCTAACGCGAACGCAATGACGGGTTCTACCATTGATTGCAACTTAGTATTACTCTGTACAAAACGAAGTTCTTATAGTTGACACATCTAACTATTGATTATTAACAAAGTTTTATATCTGATTTGTTCAACAGTTTAGCACTCCTGACTAACCTAAACTCCAGTGCCCACCATCACCAATAATCCCTTATTCCAGATTGGGAAATCATCTGATTCCATTTAGCCTGGGCTCCGGAAGGCTTTCTACACGCAACGCCGCGATTTTACTTGTTCGTCTTATTTGGCTCGTTCTCAAAAATGCTGACGGCGATGCGTACAGCAAAGGCATCGCCTTAGAGATTTTAGATTTGTCATTAATCCAAAATCTAAAATCCTAAAGCGCGAATTACTTATTCACTGCTGCTGCTTCTCGTGCCGCAGTTGCTTGATCTGGGTGAATACCCAAGCGTGTAAGATTAATTCTGCCCTTATTATCAATCTCGCGCACTTTCACAATCACTTCATCACCAACTGCCACTTCATCTTCAACTTTGCCAACGCGGTAGTCAGCTAGTTGAGAAATATGGATCATTCCTTCTTTGCCGGGGAGAAATTCAACAAACGCCCCGATAGGTATAATCCGCGTCACGCGCCCGACGTAGACATCACCTTCATGCAGCTTGCGCGTCATGCCTTGGACGATGTTGCGTGCTCTCTTTGCCTTATTCTCATCCACCGCAGAAATCGTTACTGTGCCATCATCTTCGATGTCAATTTTGGCGCCAGTTTCTTCAGTGATACCCTTAATCGTTTTGCCTCCAGGTCCGATCACTAGACCAATCATGTCTGGATCAATCTTGATGGTCAACAAGCGTGGGGCATAAGGTGAGGTTTCGGTACGTGGTTGCTCGATGCAAGTGAGCATTTTTTCCAGAATGTGCAATCGAGCTGATTTGGCTTGATTGACCGCTTGGGCGATAACATCCAAGGAAAGACCGGAGATTTTCATGTCCATTTGCAAGGCGGTAATTCCACTATCCGTCCCAGCAACTTTGAAGTCCATGTCGCCCAAAAAGTCTTCAATGCCCTGAATATCCGTGAGGATTCGCACTTGGTCGCCTTCTTTAATCAGACCCATCGCTGCACCGCTGACGGGTTTGGTAATTGGTACGCCAGCATCCATCAAAGCTAGGGTGGAACCGCACACGGAACCCATTGAGGTGGAACCGTTGGAAGAAAGGACTTCCGACACGACCCGAATCACGTAGGGAAATTCCTCTTTTGATGGTAATACGGGCAAGAGCGATCGCTCTGCCAAAGCCCCGTGACCAATTTCGCGACGCCCTGGTGCACGCAAAGGTTTGGTTTCCCCAACCGAGTAAGGGGGGAAGTTGTAATGATGCAAATAACGCTTTTGTTGATCTGCTTGCATGTCATCGTTTAAATTTTGGGCATCTCCGGGTGTCCCAAGGGTGCAAGCAGTTAATACCTGGGTTAGTCCCCGGTTAAATAGACCGCTGCCGTGGACTCGTCGAGGCAATAAACCAACTTGACAAGAAACAGGACGCACCTCATCGAGTTGGCGACCATCAACGCGAACGTTATCTTCGACGATTTGACGCCGCATCAACTGTTTGGTGATGTCTTTAAAAGTGTTACCTAGCGCTTTGCTATTTGCGGTTGCGGCTACTCGAATTGCATCTTCTTCGGGAAGTTCGGCGATTTCTGTTTTAATTTTGTCCTTCACCTCATCCAAAGCTGTATCTCTTTCGGTTTTGGTGAAACTAAATTGTGACAGGATTTTTTTTATTTCATCGTTAGCGCGATCGCGAATAAAATTCTCTAGCGTCAAGTCTGCTTCTGGTGGTTCTTGTCGCACCATTTGCAAACCCAGTTCTGCCATCAAATCTTCCTGCGCCTTAATTAAGTCGCGCACTGCTTCGTAGCCAAAATCAATCGCCTCGATAATGTCTCGTTCTGACAATTGATTTGCCCCAGCCTCTACCATAATCACACCATCCGGCGAACCTGCGACGACTAAATCAAGGTCACTGGCTGTAATTTCTGCATAGGTGGGGTTAATTATGAAATCATCTCCTACCAAACCGACCCTGACTGCTGCCATCGGTCCATTAAAGGGTATCTGGGCAATCAAAGTAGCGATTGAAGCACCTGTAACCGCCAACACATCAGGTGGTACTTCTTCATCCATCGATAGCGTTACTGCTACAATTTGCAGGTCATCCCGCAACCATGAAGGGAACAAAGGACGCATCGGACGGTCAATTAGACGGCTAGTCAGAATTGTTTTTTCTGGGGGACGACCTTCTCGCCTCATTATCCCTCCAGGAATTCTACCTGCCGCATACAGTCTTTCTTCGTAATCTACGGTGAGGGGAAGAAAATCAATGCCTTCTCTGCCTGCCGATCGCGTAGCTGTCACTAAAACTGCTGTATCCCCAGATTGTATCAAGACCGACCCACCAGCCTGGGGAGCTAGTAAGCCAACCTTCAGTCGAATATCCCGTCCGTCGAAGGATATTGACTTATCAACTTCTGCCATTCAGTTTTTTTTCCTTCTATGCACGCTATTCTCTTTCTGTGGCAATCCTAACATTTATGCACTAGGGCTGGCGCAAGAACGTACATACAAAGATAAACAAGTACTTATGCAATGAGGGATACATCGGTTGTTTGATATAAGATGCGTTAAAACATAACTCTTACCCTGCGGCTTTTGTCTCAAACCTTGTCGATTGCTACACTCTTATTAAAGGTATATTAGTTTCAAAGCTCAAATTCAACATCATCGCCCTCGCGCCCAATTCCTTGATTCACGCTTTGTCACCGCATCGCTGCCATGACAGACCCTTACTTCTAACGGAAGCATTCTTTGGTTGTACAATGAAACCATCGTGACAAACAAAGTCTGCACCAACTGGCATTTTGCTGCAAAAAACGCCTATAGGTGCAAATGAATCGGTTTTTTTGTCGCGCTATCTTCTACTGCCCTGACAACAAAATTATTCTCATACCATTTAGCTGCAAATATGCAAATTAGAGTTTAGAAGTAAATTGCTTTTGGGGCTATATTCTACTATGTTTTAATTCAAAAATGTATATAATAATGTAATTCTAAGATTATTTACAAGAAAAATTTATCAATAGTTAATATTTATTATCAGACGTATTTTTGAGGTATATATATTATTTAATAAATAAAATTATGGCGCGAGTAAAAAGAAAAAATAACCAAAATCAAAATTTAGTTTGACGAAAATTTCAGTAGTTAGCAAATGGCAATTTTACACGGTAGTTGGTTAGTGCAAAATCAGGGCGGTTGTTTATTTGTTTGGGGAGAGGCTTGGCATTCTTTCGATGTGAATTTGTCGTTAAGTGCTACGGATATCCCATCACATCCATTGGCTATGGATGCGATGGAATTGGTGGAATGGTTGAATTCGCGTCACATGGCACTTGCCAAGTTCATACAGCCGCAAGTCGGTGAGGGTAAAACTGGGAAAAAGGCAAAAGTTGCAAATCCTACTAATAATTTGCGTACTTACTCGCAAATAATTTCCTTACCGACTGATATTTTAGAAAGTGGTGAAGAAATAGCGATCGCTCCAAAGCATTCTGCCACATTAGGAGAGCAAACAGAATCTCCACAATACTTGCAACCTTGGCGCGTTGAGGGTTTTTGTCTCAACCCAAGCGAAGCAATGGAATTTCTCACTTCTCTACCCTTGAGTATTGCTAGCGGAGAAGATGCGTTTTTGGGAGGAGATTTGCGCTTTTGGTCGCAAATTGCCCGTTGGAGTTTAGATTTAATCTCGCGAGGGAAATTTTTACCGACAATTCAAAGGCAATCAGATGAGGCGATCGCGGCTAAATGGCAAGCACTGATTGATAGTGCTGTCGATCAAACTCGCCTAGAAAAATTTTCCGCGAAGATGCCTTTGGTTTGCCGCATGTATAAGGAACTGGGGAATGGTGAAGGAGAAATTTATAACTCCCCGCTTCATGTAAAATTTCCCTCGCAACCTCAAGAATTGCTGTTGGGATTTCTTCACCAAACGATAGATACTCAAGTTCGTAAAATGGTGGGTTCCCAACCTTTAATAGAAGCCAGGATAATGGCATCTCTACCATCGGCAGTAAAGTTGTGGCTGCAAGCTTTAACTAGTGTATCTGAAACAGTCAACGCTGATACAGTAGGAGTGGAAAGACTCGAAGCGGCGCTGAAAACTTGGACTTTGCCCGTACAATACGAACTGGCGGGAAAAACTTTATTTCGCACTTGTTTTCAATTGCGTCCTCCGGAATCAGGGGAGGCTGATTGGTTGTTAGCTTATTATTTGCAAGCGGCTGACGATCCTGAATTTATAGTAGATGCAGCAACGATTTGGCATAATCCAGTTGAGCAATTAGTTATTAAAAATCGGACTGTTGAACAGCCTCAAGAAACGTTTTTGCGAGGTTTGGGTTTAGCTTCGCGATTGTACCCGCCAATTGCATCCAGTTTGGAAACAGAAAATCCCGAATTTTGCCGTCTCACTCCAATGCAAGGATATGAGTTTATCAAGTCGGTAGCATGGCGTTTTGAAGACAGTGGTTTGGGGGTAATTCTGCCTGCGAGTTTGGCGAACCGTGGGGATATTGCTAACAAATTAGGTTTAAAAATCGTGGCACAAACCCCAAACAAACAGGGGCGTTTGGGTTTGCAAAGTCTGCTAAATTTTGAGTGGCAATTGGCTATTGGTGGGCAGACAATTTCTAAAGCGCAATTTGACAGATTGGTGGCGTTAAATAGTCCGTTGGTGGAAATTAACGGCGAGTGGGTAGAGTTGCGTCCTCAAGATATCAAAACTGCTCAAACATTTTTTGCTTCTCGTAAAGAACAAATGACGCTTTCTTTGGAAGATGCTTTGCGCTTGAGTACTGGGGACACTCAGACAATTGAAAAATTACCAGTAGTTAGTTTTGAAGCGTCTGGAGCGTTACAAGAGTTAGTTGGGGCACTGACAAATAATCAGGCGATCGCACCTTTAGCAACACCAGAAAGTTTTCAAGGACAATTACGACCTTATCAAGAACGAGGAGTCGCTTGGCTGGCATTTCTGGAACGTTGGGGTTTAGGTGCGTGTCTTGCGGACGATATGGGATTAGGTAAAACGATCGAGCTAATTTGTTTTTTATTATACCTTAAACAAGAAGAAGCGTTAGACAAACCAACATTACTCGTGTGTCCAACTTCAGTGTTAGGAAACTGGGAACGGGAAGTTAAGAAATTTGCCCCAACACTCAAAGTTATGCAATATCACGGTGACAAACGTCCTAAAGGTAAAGCGTTTGCAGAAGCAGTGAAAAAGCAAGATTTAGTTATTACTAGTTACTCACTGGTTTACCGAGATATCAAGTCATTACAAAGCCTTTCTTGGCAAGGAATTGTTTTAGATGAAGCGCAGAATGTAAAAAATTCGGAGGCAAAGCAGTCGCAAGCAGTGCGACAATTAGAAGCAACATTTCGCATTGCTTTGACGGGTACACCGGTAGAAAATAGATTGCAAGAATTGTGGTCTATTTTAGATTTTCTCAATCCGGGGTATTTAGGAAGTAAGCAATTTTTCCAGCGACGATTTGCGATACCAATTGAAAAGTATGGTGATACGGCTTCTTTGCGACAATTGCGTTCATTAGTGCAGCCGTTTATTTTGCGTCGTCTGAAAAGCGATCGCGAAATTATTCAAGACTTGCCAGAAAAGCAAGAAATGGCAGTATTTTGTGGTTTAACTGCGGAACAAGGCACACTTTATCAAAAAGTTGTTGACGAGTCTTTAGCTGAGATTGAAACAGCAGAAGGATTGCAACGTCGAGGAATGATTTTGGGTTTACTGATCAAGTTGAAACAAATTTGCAATCACCCATCCCAATATTTAAAACAAAATACTTTAGAACAGCATAATTCTGGGAAATTGCAGCGGTTAGAAGAGATGTTGGATGAAGCCATAGCAGAAGGCGATCGCGCTTTAATCTTTACGCAATTTGCGGAATGGGGTAAGTTACTCAAACCCCATTTAGAGAAGAAATTAGGACGAGAAACTTTCTTTTTATACGGTAGCACCTCCAAAAAACAACGCGAGGAAATGGTAGACCGTTTTCAACACGACCCCCAAGGACCACCAATAATGATTCTTTCTCTCAAAGCTGGGGGTGTAGGACTTAATTTAACACGGGCAAATCATGTTTTCCACTTTGATAGATGGTGGAACCCAGCAGTAGAAAATCAAGCCACAGACCGCGTATTTCGGATTGGTCAAACCCGCAATGTGCAAGTGCATAAATTCGTCTGCACAGGCACTTTAGAAGAAAAAATTCATGACATGATAGAAAGTAAGAAACAACTCGCTGAACAAGTTGTCGGTGCAGGTGAAGAGTGGTTAACAGAAATGGATACAGACCAACTCCGCAACTTACTACTACTTGACCGCAGTGCAATAATAGACGAAGATGCAGAATGAAAAATTGGTTATTAGTTAGTTGTTACTGGATAGTGGATGGTTGCAACGAGGAATTTTTGACAACCAAGAAGTAACAATTAACAACCAAAAACTATCAACCAACAACCAGCAACTAAGAAATCATGATGACTAATGACACACTGCAAGCAAGCCGAGAATGGTGGTCACAAAGATGGCTTGATTTATTAGATTCTTATCGCTTTAAAAAGCGTTTAGAACGCGCTAGAACTTATGCTCGTCAGGGAAATGTTCTCAGCATAGAATTTAAAGGTGCGAAGGTCTTAGCTAAAGTCCAAGGTAGCGAAGTTGAACCATATAAAGTTTCTCTTTCACTTGACCCGTTTAGCGATGAGGAGTGGGGTTATGTGATTGAAACAATGTCTAAAAGAGCGATTTTTGCGGCAAAACTTTTGGCAGGAGAAATGCCACAAAATATCGAAGACGTATTTACTAGCAATGGTCTTTCACTCTTTCCTTTCACTTTATCAGATGTTCATAGTAAATGCTCTTGCCCTGATAAAGCAAATCCGTGTAAACATGTTGGCGCAATTTACTATCAATTAGGCGATCGCTTTAGTGAAGATCCGTTTGTACTATTTCAATTGCGCGGACGCACTAAAGAGCAAATTATCAGCGATTTACGGCAATTACGCAGCGCTAATACTCAACAGACGCAATTAATATCTGCCCAAAGAACGAACAACGAACAACTAACAACTAACACTCAACACACTCTAAAAATTGACTCTTTCTGGCAATATAACGAGCCGTTAGAGTCTTCTTTAGTAGTAATTGCGCCATCGAGTAGCGAAACCGTGTTAGATGTTTTGGGGTCAATTCCTTTAGCAAAAGAAGAAGAAAATGTAGCAAATTTAACTTCTGCCGATGTAGTAATGAAATATTTGGATACAGTCTACAAAGATGTCAGCCAGAAAGCTGTTTTAGCTGCGATGAACTTAGGAGGAAGTTGAATAAGCTCGACGCTTTTGTGACCTAATATCAGATATAGTTCTTATTTACACCCAAAATTGCTTTTAGTTTGATTATTTTGTTAGTACGATTTATTACCAATGATTGAATGTTATAAAAGCAGAGTAATCCAGTTAAAGCAACATGGAACTCCAAAGTAGAATAATCTCCGTAGAACTTGCTGATGGTACAAGTGTCAAAGTTGAAGCTACAGCGATAGGCGATCGCAAAATAAATTTTCCCACCCGACCTTTTAGCGAAGTAACCGACACGATAGAATCTCTGTCTAAGGAAATTGCCGAAGCATTGCACAAAGTTAAGCCAGATAGATTCACTGTAAAATTTGGTATAGAAATAGCCATTGAATCCGGAAAACTCACGGCTTTACTGGTGAAAGGTACATCTACGGCAAATCTAGAAATTACCTTGGAGTGGGGTCAGTAATTACCTAAAAGTATTTATCTGTTTTTCTGTAGGTGTGGGCTTATTACTACTCAACCAACCCAAAATTGACGGGTCGTGGCTGACACGGAGACGCGGAAAATATTTATACGTGTCAAAGTTGAATTCGTGGACTACTAAGTAACTACTAAGAATAAAAAATATTATACCATACATATTATTGCTTAATTAGCCAAAAATTAGCGATCGCCTTTAGAACTATCACGAGTGCGATCGCTTCATTATTGTCCTCTTACCCATTGTCGTACTGCACGACGAATTGCCAATCTTCCATCCGCGCGATTTTGTTCAATTAATTTCGGCAGCTCTCGAATTGCTAAACTCGGAAACACTATGCTTATCTGTGATTCTACATATTTCCCGTCTTGCAGTTGATAAATCTTCAGTTCACCAGAGTCGTAACACCAAAGTTCTGGTACTCCCAAACGAGCATAAATCCCAAAGCGATCTAAAGATTTACTTGTAACATCAATTTCTAGTGCTAAATCAGGTGGTGGATCTTGATTCAAATTTAGATCCAGCCTACCCCTAACCAAAGCTTCATTTTGGAAATAAAAGCAATTATCTGCCTCAACCCCTGCCATTTTCCTTTCTTGCCTCCAGGTAGTTGAACCATAGCTTTCATAATTTATTTCTAATTCCTCAGCTATATCTTGTATTGCAATGCTAATAGCTTCTTTGTAATATTCGTGTTCAGGTAAAGGAGTCATAATTTCCAAAGTGCCGTTATCATAAGCTATCCGTGCAGCTCGATGCTCTCCCAAATCTTTGAGGATATTTTCAAACTGTTGCCAGTCAATGCTGTAAAGTAGTACGCGATCGGCTCGGTGAGCAGCAATTGTCATAAACACGACCTTTTGTTAGTTGTAGAAGAAAATTTTAGACGTTGCTGATTTTCAATATGTAAAAATAAATTTTTACGGATGATTATAATATTAAAACCCTTATTCTTGGTAGAGACGTTCCGCCGGAACGTCTCTACCAAGAATAAGGAATTTCAGCCTTTATACTCAAAAACGCCAAATTTTAAATTGTTACCTGAAAGTAGCGTTACAAAACTTACCCTCAACCTATCAGTTGAAAATTACAGCCACAAATCATCCACATTCATCTGCGGTTAAAATTCACTGTCCAAACTCAAGCCTAGCTTGCTCAACTAAATCTGCCGTCACAACATCTTGCTCGGCTTGACGAGCCAATTGCTCAATTCGTGCTTTGGCTTGAGCGCGGACAAAAAAGGGAATATTTTTCAACTTTGCTTTAGCTTCAGTTGTCCATTGCAAAGCGTCTGTAAAATTAGAATCATCCATAGTATCCACGCCCCCATTAGATGCGGCAGACTATAAATCGGATTGTGTCACATAAAAGCGCATATAGCGCCTATCTAGATCAAAAGCTTAATTTTCAAGATCGTAATAAAAAAAAGCCCCTGTTTTTCAACAGGAGCCTTAAAACTATTGATTGTCAGTGATGAAAGTTAAAACTTTGCAGCTTAGTCAAGTGGTTTCATTGACATTACTGGTTCGCTTTCACGATTGATACCTTTCTCGAATCCACCTGCTGCTGCACGGGCACGACCAGCATGCCACAAGTGACCAACTAGGAAGAAGAAGCCCACGACAAAGTGGAAACATGCCAACCAAGCGCGAGGAGATACGTAGTTGAAGGAGTTAATCTCCGTAGCCACACCACCCACAGAGTTCAAAGAACCCAGAGGAGCGTGAGTCATGTATTCAGCAGCGCGACGAGCTTGCCAAGGCTGAATATCATTTTTGATTTTTTCCAAATCAAGACCGTTAGGACCACGCAGAGGCTCCAACCAAGGACCACGGAAATCCCAGAAGCGCATGGTTTCTCCACCAAAGATGATTTCACCAGTGGGAGAGCGCATCAGGTATTTACCTAAGCCGGTGGGACCTTGTGCAGAACCAACGTTAGCACCCAAGCGTTGGTCACGGATCAAGAAGGTCAGAGCTTGAGCTTGAGAAGCTTCTGGACCAGTAGGACCGTAGAATTCGCTGGGGTAAGCAGTGTTGTTGTACCAAACAAAGATCGAGGCAATGAATGCCATCAGGGACACAGCGCCAATGCTGTAGGAGAGGTAAGCTTCACCAGACCAAACCAAGGCACGACGTGCCCATGCAAAAGGCTTGGTGAGAATGTGGAAAATACCGCCTGCAATACAGATAAAGGCAACCCAAATGTGACCGCCAATGATATCTTCCATGTTATTGACGCTGACAATCCAGCCATCACCACCGAAGGGAGATTTAATCAAATAACCGAAGATTGCGGCTGGGTTCAGTGTTGGGTTGGTAATGACGCGAACATCACCACCGCCTGGTGCCCAGGTGTCGTATACGCCACCGAAGAACATTGCCTTCAACACCAACAGAAGCGCACCGCATCCTAAGATGATCAGGTGGAAGCCGATGATGTTGGTCATCTTGTTCTTATCTTTCCAGTCGTAACCAAAGAAGGAGGAATACTCTTCTAAGGTTTCTGGACCGCGAACGGCATGATAGATACCGCCAAAACCTAGTACAGCCGAAGAAATCAGATGCAGTACACCGACTACGAAGAAGGGGAAGGTGTCGATAACTTCACCACCAGCACCAACACCCCAGCCCAATGTGGCGATGTGAGGTAGCAAAATCATGCCCTGCTCGTACATCGGCTTTTCGGGAACGAAGTGAGCGACTTCAAACAAAGTCATCGCTCCAGCCCAGAATACAATCAAGCCAGAATGCGCTACGTGAGCACCCAGCAATTTGCCGGACAAGTTGATTAAACGAGCGTTACCAGACCACCAAGCGAATCCAGTGGATTCTTGGTCGCGTCCGCCGCCCATAACCGAAGGTCTATTAGAGAGCGTTACCACGTGGTAGTACCTCTTCAGGGAATATAAATTGTTCGTGAGGTTGATCTTGAGGAGCCATCCAAGCGCGGATACCCTCGTTCAACAAAATGTTCTTGGTATAGAATGTTTCAAACTCTGGGTCTTCTGCCGCACGCAATTCTTGCGATACGAAGTCATAAGCCCGCAGGTTCAGTGCCAAACCAACAATTCCAATTGCTGCCATCCACAAGCCTGTGACCGGGACAAACAACATGAAGAAGTGCAGCCAACGCTTGTTAGAGAAAGCAATACCGAATATCTGTGACCAGAAACGGTTTGCTGTCACCATTGAGTAGGTTTCTTCTGATTGAGTCGGGTTGAAGGCACGGAAGGTGTTTGCACCGTCGCCATCTTCAAACAATGTATTTTCGACTGTTGCACCGTGAATCGCGCACAGCAATGCTCCACCCAATACACCAGCTACGCCCATCATGTGGAAGGGGTTGAGGGTAAAGTTATGGAAGCCTTGGATGAACAAGATGAAGCGGAAAATTGCCGCTACACCAAAGCTCGGTGCAAAGAACCAGGACGATTGTCCCAAGGGGTACATCAAAAATACGCTGACGAATACAGCGATGGGAGCAGAAAACGCTATTGCGTTGTAAGGACGAATCCCTACAAGACGAGCGATTTCAAATTGACGCAACATGAAGCCAATTAAAGCAAAGGCTCCGTGTAATGCGACAAATGCCCACAATCCACCTAACTGAAACCAACGCGTAAAGTCGCCTTGTGCTTCTGGTCCCCACAGCAACAATAACGAGTGTCCCAAGCTATCTGCTGGGGTCGATACTGCTACTGTCAGGAAGTTACAACCTTCCAGGTATGATGAGGCTAATCCGTGGGTGTACCAAGACGTGACGAATGTTGTACCGGTTAGCCAACCGCCTAGTGCTAAAAAGGCTGTTGGGAATAATAATATTCCTGACCAACCTACAAAGACAAAGCGATCGCGCTTCAACCAGTCGTCTAGTACGTCAAACCACCCTCTACTGGGGGCGCGTCCTACTGCGATGGTCATTTCACTAAAATCCTCTTGTTTACTAAAATTGCGACGTTTTTCACGTTTTGAGGAATTAACGTTTTTTTGACACTCTTACCAGCTTACATGCTGCTGAGATTCTGAGAATCTACCGACTTAATCAACGGCATTTCTCAGTTGTGCCTTCATAATCACCACTTACTGCTAAATTTAGCTTGTGGTAACTTAATGATTCTTAACTTATCACATTTTGCCCGGTTTGCGTCGATCTACGTCAGTAAATCACGTATCAAACACGAGGCTCATAATTAATATGAATATCAGAATTTTTACAATTTGACACAGCTTTTCTCAGAAATCTTAAAAGTTAAGTCTTGAAACTTGCTTGCAATACATCCTCTAAGAGTGGCAGACTTTTTTTAGGTGAAGATATTACGCGCTAAGGTAGTTCAATGACGGCATCAACAACCATTAACAAAGGCGGTAGCTCCGCTACAAATGTCCTGCATCAAAAAGTTCTCGGTTCTCGTCGGTTCAGCAACTACTTGTGGGCAACTATCGTTAGCTTAGGGTCTATAGGCTTTTTGCTGGCAGCGATATCCAGTTACCTCAAAGTCAATTTACTCATAGTTAGCGATCCAACTCAACTGGTATTTGTCCCCCAAGGATTGGTGATGGGGTTATATTCCATTGCTGGCTTGCTTTTAGCCTCATACCTGTGGTTAGTAATTTTATGGGATGTGGGAGGCGGATACAATGAGTTTGATCGGGAAACTGGCAAAATAAAAATTTTCCGCTGGGGATTTCCTGGGAAAAACCGCCGCATTGAGGTTGACTTTGCGACGCAAGATGTGCAATCTGTTCGAGTCGATCTCAAAGAGGGTATAAATCCACGTCGCGCTCTTTACCTGCGGGCTAAAGGTCGCCGAGACATTCCCTTAACACGGGTAGGTCAACCATTATCGCTAACAGAGTTAGAAGTTCAAGGCGCCGAGTTAGCCCGCTTTTTGCAAGTTCCCCTGGAAGGACTTTGAAGAATTTGAGCGCTTCAGCGGTGACTACATAATGTCTCTAAAGGCGATTAACTATGGTGTGCCCCACGACACTGGTGATTTAATACAACCGCAGTCGGCAAAAACCAAGTGGCACAAAACAATTCAACGACCTGCGGGAGGCGGGTTGCTGCAAGGGTACACACAAGTGTACGGGAGTAAGGGACGAGTTCCAAACCTCCGGATGCCGAGTAAGACTATCATCGGATTTGGTTCCGAATTCTTAGCAATAGGAATTCAAAAGCGTGGCATCGACGAATGAAACTCGAAGCCCCCACTATAAACGGAGTACCGTTTATAGTGGTGGGTACTTCACAATAGCATTTTGACGGGTATGCTTAGTATCTGTGTAGTGTTTCATTCAACCTTTAGATAAGTCGAATGGAAAACTAGCCGAAAATTTTTGTAAGTAACAATGCGTTTAAAAATTCCACAGTTTTTACTTGCTCTAGTGATTGTAGGTGGATTGATGTTAGGGGGATGTTCAGGACAGCAAGCTGCTTCTAATACCGCTTCCCCATCCTCCACAGCTACCTCAGCAGCTACAGAAGCAAGCACCAAGACAACTACAGAGGCAAGCTCTGTATCTCAAAATACAAATAGTGAGAGTATCCCCGGAATGAAAGATTTACCAAGACTCGAAGGTAAGGCTACTGTGGTCATGACCGTGAAAGGTTCGCCGATTACTATCGAAGTAGATGGCACAAACGCCCCAATCACCGCTGGGAACTTCGTCGATTTGGTGCAACGGGGTGTTTATGATGGGTTATCTTTTCATAGAGTAGTGCGCCAACCGCAACCGTTTGTGGCTCAAGGAGGCGATCCTAAAAGTAAAGACCCGAAGACACCAACGCAACTTTTGGGAACAGGTGGTTTTGTTGACCCAAAAACCGGAACTGAGCGCTCTATCCCCTTAGAAATTAAGCCAAAAGGCGCGGAGCAGCCAGTATACAGCAAGACGATTACTGAAACCCCTGTTTTGACACATAAACTTGGTGCGGTAGCAATGGCGCGATCGCAACAACCAGACTCCGCTTCTTCTCAGTTTTACTTTGCACTCGCTGATCACGCCTTTTTAGATGGTAGTTACGCCGTATTTGGCAATGTTACCCAAGGAATGGATGTAGTTAACAAAATTCAGCAAGGTGATCGCATTGACTCGGCTAAAGTCACCCAAGGTGCAGAAAACTTGAAAAACGGCGGTAAGTAACCTTCGGGATTGTTAGTTGTTGGTGCTTAGTTGGAGCGTTGTAAAAAAGTACAACTAACCATTTTTTACTCCCTACTCCCCACTCCCCAAAATTGCTTGAAGTTGTTATCACTGGTATTGGTCTTGTTTCCGCTTTAGGTACAAGCCTAGAGGATAGTTGGCAGCAGTTAATAGCTGGTAATTCTGGAATTCGATTACATCAACCATTTCCAGATTTAGAACCACGTCCTCTAGGTTTGATTGGTAAGCAACCAGTTGAGTTAGCATTCTTAACTCAAATGGTTGTTGCTTCCGCTTTGAAAGATGCTGGATTAATTCAGCCTTTGCCCGATTGTGGCGTTGTCATCGGCTCAAGTCGCAGCCATCAAGCTTTGTGGGAAGAGATGGCAAGGGAGGCAAGGGAGGCAAGGGAGACAAGGGGACAAACGGACAAGGGGAGCACACAGCGAGTGCGTATTTCCCCCCCGTTGTTCGCGCAGCGTCTGGGCAAGGAGAGGAACGTGTCCGTGGACAAGGAGGACAAATTTCTCCCTCATCCCCCCCATCTCCCCATCTCCACGCCAGTCGCGACAACCGAGGGAACCTCCGCAACGCGCTGGCTCCCCTCCCCCCCTCCTCTTTCTTGGTTGGATACTTTGCCGCATATGAATGCGATCGCCGCAGCGCGACAAATTGGGGCAACGGGGATAGTTTTAGCACCGATGGCAGCATGTGCAACAGGAACTTGGGCGATCGCTCAAGCAGCTTTACTCATCCAAACTGGGCAATGTCAGCGAGTAATTGCCGGCGCAGTCGAAGCACCGATTACACCGTTAACAATAACTGGGTTTCAGCAAATGGGTGCGGCAGCGAAAACAGGGGCTTATCCGTTTGACAAACACCGTGAAGGCTTGGTTTTAGGCGAAGGTGCGGCTGTGTTTGTCTTGGAATCAGCAGAGTTAGCAAAACAGCGTCAAGCAAAAATATATGGTCAAATTCTCGGCTTTGGCTTGACAGCCGATGCATATCATGCTAGTTCGCCTGAGCCTGAGGGTAGAAGTGCGATCGCTTGTGTAAAGCAATGTTTAGAACGCAGTAAGTTGACCGCCTATGATATTGATTACATTCATGCTCACGGTACGGCTACTGAGATGAATGACCGAATCGAAAGCATGGTGATACAACGTTTATTTACTCAAGATGTAGCTGTTAGTTCTACAAAAGGCGCTACAGGTCATACATTAGGAGCATCGGGAGCCTTAGGTGTAGCTTTCTCGCTTCTGGCATTAAAGAATCAAATTTTACCGCCTTGCGTAGGGTTAAAAGAGGCTGAGTTTGATTTAAATTTTGTAACGACAGCGCGTAAAGCTGAAATTAGCCAGGTGTTGTGTTTGAGTTTTGGGTTTGGCGGACAGAATGCGGCGATCGCCTTGGGTAAGTATTGAAAGCTGTTTCTGATGAATTGAAAAGTGCAATAATTTCTTTTGAAGTAGTTTCTTCAAAGCTAGAAAAAGCAACAAATTCGCCAATGTTAATCTTATTATTTAAATTTAAATAAAGTTACTTGTTAATTGCGACAAATTTTAAATATTAACAAGTTTTTCCTCAAGATTAGATGCGGTAAAAATAAGCGATAAATATGGCTATATGAATAAAATTGTAAAAATAATTATTTCGCTCAATTTGATTTAGCATTTGCATTCACCGATGCACTGCCGTTGGTATAGATTGGCAGGAAAGCTGCTTATATCAACAAGAAGTGGCAGTTTATTTAGCGTCTTCTGCCGACATAATTTAATACCAATTTAAAAAAACAATGGGGCAGATACATTTGTAGAGGCGGAGAATCCAAGCAGCCTTTACAACAATTTACGTGTCGCAATCATTAATTAGATTTATGAGCAAAAGTCTTTTTTGCACTCTTGCATAAGAGAGCATTTTTCCTACCCCTTTCTCCCTTCCCTTTTTCCTACTTTTGGAAGAAGTCTATTGAATCGATATAAGTATTTATCTCAACATTAATAGCCTCTTAATAATTAGTTAATACCAAATTGATAAGTTAATACTGCTAACTATAGTTAATTTTGATACAAAATCCACATCTATGACTTCTCTTTGTCCGAAAAAGAGAATCGGCTTTGGTATCAAAACTAACTATTATTTGACTATTATCTGGTTTTAACTTTCCCTTCTATTTACAAAATTTCGCGCAAAGGATGAGTATGGAGCGTTTTCAGTTCGAGCGCTTGCTATCCAGCAAAGCCAAGCGGCGGCGTTTTTTGATTGGTGCCTTAGCTATGACCGCAGGTGCGAGTACTAATCTTTGGACTCAAAGAGTTGTTGCCAAGCCTAATTTTTCTAATTATCCCTTTAGTCTTGGCATTGCTTCCGGCGACCCCCTACCAAATGGTGTGGTGCTATGGACGCGGCTAGCGCCAGATCCGTTAAATGGCGGTGGAATGCCCCTTGTTAATGTGCCAGTGCAGTGGCAAATTGCATTAGACGAAAACATGAGAAGAGTCGTGCAACGGGGTACAGTGATGGCGACCCCCCAATTTGCACATTCTGTCCACGTAGATGTGCGAACTTTAGAGCCTGATCGCTGGTATTGGTATCAGTTCAAAGCAGGTAATGAAGTTAGCCCCATCGGACGCACCCGCACAGCTAGTGCCCGTGGTGCGCGTGTCTCTGAGTTTCGCTTTGGCTTTGTCAACTGCCAAGACTGGCAGAACGGCTACTACACAGCTTACCAACACCTAGCCGAAGAAGAGCTTGATTTGGTCGTTCACCTGGGCGACTATATTTATGAGTATGGACCGGAACCCGGAGGTCCACGTCAACACAATAGTCCTGAGATTGTCACCCTTGCTGACTATCGGAACCGCCACGCTCTTTACAAAACTGACTCTAACCTGCAAGCGGCTCATGCTGCTTTTCCCTGGATAGTCACTTGGGACGATCACGAAGTAGAAAACAACTACGCCAGCCTGATTCCGGAAGAGAATCAAAGTCAAGAGGAGTTTGTGATTCGCAGGGCAAACGCTTACCAGGCTTATTATGAACATATGCCTTTGCGATCGCTGCCTCAAAATTCTTATTTGCAGCTTTATCGGCGTTTCACCTTTGGCGACATTGCGGAGTTTAATGTGTTGGACACCCGTCAGTATCGCAGCGATCAGCCCTGCGATGACGGCTTAAAAGCCCGTTGCTTGGAAGCCTTAGATCCAAATGCGACTATGACAGGCAAAAAGCAGGAACAGTGGCTATTTCGGGGTTTAAGTAAGTCGCAAGCTCGCTGGAACGTCATGGCTCAACAAACTATGATGGGGCAATATGACTTTGATGCCCGCCCAGACCAAGAAGTATTTAATATGGATCAGTGGGATGGTTATGTCGCTGCACGCGATCGCTTATTACAATTTCTTCAACAGCGTCAACCTAGTAACCCAGTTGTGATTACTGGTGACATCCATTCGAGCTGGGTACACGACTTGAAAACTGATTTCAATAATTCAAATTCGCCCACTGTCGCCACTGAGTTCGTCGGGACTTCAATTTCCTCGGATTTCCCTGAAGCCTTTATTGCTCCGACTGTAGCAGCCTTAAGCGACAATCCTCATACTAAATTTTTTGACGGCAAAAACCGGGGTTACGTGCGTTGTCATCTCACACAGAATACTTGGCAAACTGACTACCGCATTGTTTCTACCATTCGCGAAGAAAATGCAACTATTAGCACCTTAGCTTCCTTTGTCGTCGAAAATGGGCGATCGGGCGCTGAACGTGCCTAGGGTTGCTTTGACATTTTCCCCATTCTAATTCCAGGCATTGCTGAATCAAAATATGAAACTTAAAAATCAAGCATCTCAAACTCTTACTCTCTGCGACTCTGCGGCTCTGCGTGAGACAAATTCATATTCTTAATCAGCAACGCCTAATTCCACATAGGCAAGCGCTAATACTGAGTTGGGTTCAAAAATATTATTTGTTGGAGGGAAGATAGAATCCAGGAGTCAGGATGCATGAAAATTCCATCTTTTTAACTCTTCTTGCCCTTTCCCCCACTTCTTTTCTGTGTCTTGTGTCCTAAGTGTAGTTTTAACATCTTCCTTTAAAGCGATCGCCCAACCTGCGAAAATCGATATCATAATAAAAGTCGATAAAACTTAAAATTTATTTACCGAATGCTGATTTCCTCCTCTGGCTTGTCCAAGGTAAAAAACTCAGTAACAGAAAAAATTTTCTTCGGCAACGAACCCTCTGCCGAGTTACTTGCCATTCTTACCGTTTACTTGGTTCAAGGAATCTTGGGCTTGGCGCGTTTAGCAGTCAGCTTTTTCCTCAAAGATGAACTGTTGCTGAGTCCGGCTCAGGTTTCAGCATTAATGGGCATTGTCGCTTTACCTTGGATTATCAAACCCGTATTTGGTTTTATCTCCGATGGCTTGCCCATCTTCGGCTATCGTCGGCGTCCATACTTGGTTTTATCGGGGATACTCGGAGCAATATCCTGGGTGAGCCTCGCAACAATTGTTCACACTTCCTGGGCAGCTACATTAGCGATCGCTCTTAGTTCTTTATCTGTCGCCGTCAGTGATGTCATAGTTGACTCACTGGTTGTCGAACGCGCTAGACGAGAATCTCAAGCAGCAGCAGGTTCCTTACAATCCCTTAGCTGGGGTACTGTAGCCTTAGGAGGTTTGCTCACGGCTTACTTTAGCGGAATGCTTTTACAGCATTTCACTACCCGGAATATATTTTTGATTACAGCCTCATTTCCCCTCATCGTTTCCGGGGTAGCTTGGTTCATTGCTGAAACACCCGTAAGCAAAATTAACAAAGATAACAACCACAGCAACTCCCCAACAATCAAGCATCAATTGGGGCAATTACGCAAAGCCGTTTCTCAAAAAGCGATTTGGCTACCAACAGCGTTTCTCTTCATCTTGCTAGCAATGCCAAGCGCTGACTCAGCCTTTTTCTTTTTCACTACCAACGAACTGCACTTTCAACCAGAATTTTTAGGGCGAGTGCGTTTGGTGACAAGTATTGCTTCTTTAGTTGGTGTCTGGATTTTTCAGCGTTTCCTGAAAACCGTTCCGTTTCGCGTCATCTTCGGTTGGAGTACCGTTATTTCCACAGTTTTGGGAATGACAATGCTCTTGTTAGTAACTCACACAAATCGGGCTTTGGGTATAGATGACCACTGGTTTAGTATCGGTGATAGTCTCATTCTCACAGTGATGGGGCAAATTGCTTATATGCCAGTGTTGGTGCTAGCAGCAAGGCTGTGTCCCCCAGGAGTGGAAGCGACATTTTTTGCCCTCTTGATGTCGATCACAAACTTCGGCGGACTAGTTTCCCACGAGTTAGGCGCACTCTTAATGCATCAGCTAGGCATTACTGAGACAAACTTCGATGCTATGTGGCTGTTGGTAGTGATTGCTAACCTTAGTAACCTTTTACCATTGCCATTCCTCAACTGGCTACCAGCTGGTGACTCCCTAGGCGAAACAGCAAAAACATTGCCGCCAGCATCAGCAGACAATACAGAACAACCTTTCATGCCTGATTTCGTGCCTGAGATCATGATGCGAGAACCAGAGTCAAAATTAGCAGAATAGCAAACTAAGAATTTGACACCAAGTCGCCAAGAATTTCTTTGCGTCTTCGTGTCTTGCGTGAGACAAAAAAGAACAGATTAAGCATATGCAGAGTTTTCAACTTTACGAACACGCTTCGACAATTCCTGATAAATCTTACACTCGCGGAGATTGGCAAGAAGGATATCAATCTCTCAAAGAAGAATTTGATTATTGGATTGATGATGTTGAAGGAGAAATTCCGCCAGAACTACACGGTACGCTGTTTAGAAATGGTCCGGGATTGTTAGATGTAAATGGGCAACACATTCATCATCCATTTGATGGTGATGGAATGATTAGCCGGATTTCATTCTCCAATGGTCGCGCCCACTTCCGCAACCGATTTATCCGCACAGAAGCTTATTTGGAAGAACAAAAAGCTGGGAAAATCCTTTATCGCGGTGTCTTTGGTACGCAAAAACCCGGCGGTTGGTTAGCTAATATCTTCGACTTCAAACTGAAAAATATTGCCAACACCAACGTTATTTATTGGGGTGATAAACTGTTGGCACTGTGGGAAGCAGCAGAGCCTCATCACCTCGATCCTTACACGTTGGATACTTTAGGCAAAGAACATTTTAACGGTGTTTTATCAGAAGGTGAAGCTTTCGCCGCACATCCCCGCTTCGATCCTAGTTCTGCTCAAGATAACGGTGCGCCAAGTCTAGTCAACTTTTCTATCAAGCCGGGACTATCCACCACCATTACAATTTTCGAGCTAGATACAACTGGCAAGATTGTCAGAAAACACGCTCATAGTGTTCCGGGTTTTTGTTTCATCCACGATTTTGTAATTACCCCTAATTACTGCATACTCTTTCAAAATCCCGTTGCTTTTAATCCCATACCTTTCGCTTTGGGAATCCGTGGTGCAGGAGAATGTATTAAGTTTCAGCCAAATCAGCCAACTCAGATTATAATCATTTCCCGCAATCCCCAAGAAAAGGAAATACAAATTCTAGAAACTCAGTCAGGTTTTGTCTTCCACCACGCTAATGCTTTTGAGCAAGGCGATGAAATTGTTGTAGACTCAATTTGCTACGAATCTTTGCCAGAAGTCGAACCCGAAAGCAATTTTCGCCAAGTTGATTTTGAAGCACTTTCACCCGGACATTTATGGCGGTTTCATCTCAACCTCAAGGATAAGACGGTGCGACGGGATTTGCTATTAGACAGGTGTTGTGAGTTTCCCAGCGTGCATCAAGATAAAGTAGGACGACCGTATCGTTATTTATACATGGGTGCTGCTCATGCAGAAACTGGGTATGCACCTTTGCAAGCTGTTGTCAAGCTAGATTTAGAATCTGGGGAAAAACAACTTTGGAGTGCTGCACCGCGTGGGTTTGTCAGTGAGCCGATTTTTGTACCGCGTCCAGGTTCTGACAAAGAAGATGATGGCTGGGTGCTAGCTTTGGTTTACGATTCTACTCATCACCGCTCAGATGTGGTGATTTTAGATGCTAATGATTTGAGTACTGGACCAGTAGCACGGCTGCATCTAAAACATCATATTCCCTATGGTTTGCATGGCAGCTTTACGAATGAAGTATTTGCACCAAATAGTTGACGCAGGTAGGTTTGCTGTCAAATCAAACTATGGATACTGCCACGCTCTGCGGAGTTGTTTGTGGAATTAAAACCCTACTGTAGAGACGTTCTGGCAGAACGTCTCTAGGAAAAATTTTGCCGGATTTACCCAGTTTGAAGCAAATGCCTGATAATCTAATTCCCAAGTTTAGCCTGGGAATTAGATACAGCATTCCGAAACTTCACTTGCAAACCATCGCGCGGGTGCGGTGTAGGAACCATTATCATATCTAAGTTTTGCTCCGGCACTAGTTCCCATTCATACTGACGTATCAAAAGCGCTGCAAACAACTTCATTTCTAGTTTCGCAAACTCCTTGCCCACACATTCGCGCATTCCACCACCAAACGGTATATAACTAAAGGCTTTTGTTTTATCTTCAGCCCTCTCTTGGGCAAAGCGCAGCGGATCGAAGTTATTTACCCCACATTCTTTGATTACTTCTCGAAAGCCACCACCTACGGGGGGAATCAATCGCAAAGCTTCTTTGATGACTAATTCCAGATAGTTCATCTGCTTGAGATGTTCTAAGGTTAGTGGTTCGTGAAACCCCAATTGCTGTTGTTCAGCACGTGCCGTAGCAAGAATGTCTGGATGTTGAGCTAATAAAAGACATAAAGAAGCGATCGCTGATGTTAATGTCTCATGACCGGCAAATAACAACGTCAACACCTGGTCTTTGAGTTCTTCTAAGCTAAGGCTATTTCCATCTTCGTCTCGCGCTTGCAAAAGTAACCCCAACGCATCATCCAGGATCGATGGCTGGTGTTGCCGCTGACGCACTACTTCTTCAATTTTCGCTAATAGCTGCTCACGCGCACGCAGTGCGCGACCAAATTGAGTCCAAGGCAACCGCACAGGGATACTAAACAAACCTTGACAATATTCTTCAAATAACTCGCCAAAATGACTATCAGCAGTTGCATCTGTGCCTATGAACAACTTGCAAGCAACATCAAAAGTGTATTTTCTCAGTTCGGGATACCAAGTCAACGTACCCATCTGCTGCCATTTCTGTAAATAACTCTGGATAATACTCTCCATTGTGGAGATATATCCTGCCAACGCTCTAGGTTGAAAAACTTGTGATAGCAGCTTGCGTCGCTTTTGGTGTATCTCACCGGTCTGCATCGCTAAAGACGCAGGTCCCAGCAAAACTTTGGTACTATAAGGCCAAGTGACAGAAAAATACTGGTTCTCATTCGTAAACAAAAAGCGATTGGCTTCCGCTCCTAACATCATTACAGTCGGACGCCCAAACAGATGGGTTTTGAAAATCGCTCCATATCGCTCGTGTCGCTTCTGAGCAAAATCGCGATCGCGCAAAAAGCTAATTGTTTCGCCAATGAAAGGCAAACCGAAACTGCCAGGGGGTAAAGGAAGCGATTTCTCAGTACGGGTGCTTGTCATCGCAGTTTTGCCTCAAAAAATACAATACTGGCATCTTGTTCTTAGCTTGCCATAAATCTTGTACCTTATCCTTTTTTGATTACTCATATTTTCACAAGGAAAACTGTATAAAAAACTGTAACGAATGTTACCAAAATTAGATATTTTCTCAAAAAAAAAGATAAGCTAGCCATATCATATATATCCGGTTCGCGTATATACCGCGATTGGGAGAAGATTTTATGGTTTCAACACCCTTGCTACCGCTGGAAGCTCCAACTCCGGCGCATATTTGTCCATTTGACCAAGCATGTAGCTACTTAGAGGCAGCAGCACGAGAATTAAATTTAGATCCAGGTCTGTTGGAAATACTTAGCCACCCACGTAAGGTAGTCACAGTTTCTATTCCTGTAAAACGGGATAATGGTGAAGTGCAAGTTCTAGCTGGACATCGGGTGCAGCACTGCGATATTTTAGGACCTTATAAAGGTGGCATTCGCTACCATCCAGCGGTGACATTGCGGGAGGTGTCAGCGCTGGCAATGTTAATGACCTGGAAATGTGCGTTGCTAGGTATTCCCTACGGAGGTGCGAAGGGAGGTATTGCTATAGATCCAAAACGCTACAGCGTCGGCGAATTAGAGCGAATTACCCGGCGTTACATGAGCGAGTTAATTAAAGATATCGGTCCGAGTGTGGATATACCTGCACCAGACATGGGTACTTCAGCCCGTGAGATGGCTTGGATGATGGATACCTACTCTGTTAATGTTGGCCATGCTGTGCCTGGAGTTGTGACTGGTAAACCGCTTTCGATTGGTGGTTCACGAGGACGGGAAATGGCAACCGGACGCGGTGTAATGATTGTTGTACGTGAGGCGTTAAGCGATCGCGGTCAATCTCTAGCAGGAACGCGAGTAGTAATTCAAGGTTTTGGTAACGTAGGTAGTGCAGCGGCTTTATTATTACACCAAGCGGGAGCGAAAGTTATCGCCGTTTCCACAGGTTCGGGAGGACTTTTTTCGGAAACTGGTCTTGATATCCTTGCATTGAAAGCTTATGCTGCCCAGAACCGTAAAAGTATTGTTGGTTTCCCGCAAGCATCAGCAATTAGTAATGATGAGTTACTAACTTTACCTTGTGATGTGCTAATCCCAGCGGCTTTGGAGAATCAAATCACTGAGAAAAATGTCAATCAAATCCAAGCGCAAATTGTTGCAGAGGCAGCTAATGGTCCTGTGACGCTTGAGGCAGATCGATCGCTAGAAGCGCGGGGTGTAACTGTGTTACCGGATATTTTGGCGAATGCGGGCGGTGTTGTGGTGAGTTATTTGGAGTGGGTACAAGGTCTTTCTTACCTATTTTGGGATGAGGAACGCGTCAACCGGGAAATGGAACAGTTGATGGTGCAAGCTTACCGTCAAGTGATTCAACAGTCGAAGGTGCAGCAAATTCCTTTGCGGTTAGCAGCTTACACTTTGGGGGTTGGTCGTGTAGCGCAAGCGTTGAACGATAGGGGTCTTTATCCTTGATAAGGGTAAAAATTTTCTGATTTTAGCTCTCGTTCCCTGGCAAAACCAGGGAATAAAATAACGCTTTGCTAAAATCGGCTTTGAACAGCGATGTCTGACGAATAAGCTGTGCTAGGTGTCTACGCCCTATCAAAAGAACACACAGCTATGCAACCTGATTTACAAAACTTATATCTTACCAAAGAGGACTTAAAACGCATAGCTGGTGTAAGCGATCGCGATTTGAGCGCGTATTACAAATTGAAATCCCCCCGCCTAGCACTTTTATTGCTTATAAGTGAGTATGTGCAGCAGATATTGATTTTAGGCTGGGGTTTGATTCCTATCGGATATTTGATTAAATGGAAATGGTTGAGAAAACGTCAAAAAAATCTGCTTGACGAAGTAGAGAAGTATAATGCAGTTATAAAAGCAATAGATATTCAAGACCAGCTAGCAGCAGCTGGAAACCAAAAAGCAAGTTTAAGTTATAGAACAAAAGTACTTGCAGTCCTAGAAACCACAAGAGCGAATTTAATTTGCGCTTTAAAAACCGAGCGTATTTTGCGGAAAAATCAGGCGTTTATTGCGAGCAATACCAAACTTTTAGCAAGTAATTTGACGGCTATGCAAGCGTTGCAAGTCAACAATGAGGCGCGTGAATATACACACTTACTTGATGAAGCTTTGGAAGTTGCACAATACCTACAGGCGGAAATCAGAAAGTTAGAAGGGGGTTGAAAGCGACTTGTGGTAAAGGCATTTTACCTGGCTTAGGACAAGCAAGACGCCCGTGGAAAAAAAGAGAGAAAAACGCGCAACCTTTTTGATGGTTTACGCTACACGTCGCGGATCTTGAAACAAAACCGTTCGCGTAGCGTCTCCCCTTGGGAGAGCGGGAAAAAAGTATTCCCTATATACCAAAATCTCTCTTCCCGCTCGGTTTTGTTTTCGCGCAGCGTCTCCCTTGGGAGAAGGTTGCTCGTTTTTCTTACCTTTATGCGTCCCCATCGCATCAGAAAAAAGGTTGTTGCTTAGATGCTGCGCGTCTTGCCGCAAGGCATCGCTTGTTTCTAAAAATACCGAACTGTCTGGAAATCGTCTCTGTACTTGTGTATCCTTTATACGGACGCAATTATTCACGTCGTACAGTAGGGAAGGGTGCATTATCTGATACAAAATATTTTAACTGGGTTGCGAGTTTAAAGCTTGCCCTTCGGGTTCGCCAGTCCCCCATCGTGACGGAGGCCGCCAAGACGGGGGCTGGTCTCACCTTTGAACTCCACCCTTTTATGTCTATTAATGTAAAATCGCCGATTTAACAGCAATACACTCTTTCTCGCATTGCTTATACAGCAAACCCGACTAAAATAAATACGCAACTCGCACTTCAAGAGGAGTATCCAGTTGTGCTGCCCGATTTATTAGGCTTGGAAATTAGCAAAGGGGAACTCAGACGCTTAACTGGATTCGATCCAGATGATGTCTTTCGACCCTCTATTATCAAAGATAAAGAAAAACGATGGGGATTTTTTCTTTCGGAAATGCTTGTTGCTTTAGCACTCACCCCCATAATTGTCGGGTTTCTTTATGCGTTTATTATTTTACCGACAATTGGGTCTTCAATTTTAATAGGAATCAGCTTACTAATTATCGTACCAATTAGCGTGCTTTTTGGGCGTTGGTTGTGGCGGCGAAAAACCTGTCCTCAAGCACTAACAATACTTTTAGACGAAGTTGATAAATATCATGGAGTTATTCAAGCAATAGATATTAACGATCAACTGGCAACATCTAGAAATCAAAGTAGCATCAATGATAGAGACAATGTTATCGCGGCTTTGCAACTTATTAGGGAAGATTTAGTTCGCGCTATGAAAACAGAGCGAATTTTGCGAGATAATAAAAAATTACTGGCAAATAACCAAGAGTTATTTGTGAATAATTTAGTCAATCTGCAAGCTTTACAAGTTAGTAGTCAGGCAAGCGAATACGCTCAACTTCTCAATGAATCATTGCAGATTGCCGTTGAAGTACAAGCGGAGATAAGAAAGTTACATTCTTCTAGTTGATTTTAATGAGCAAAAACCCAAAAATAATTGTTTTGGATGATGACCCTACAGGTTCTCAAACAGTCCACAGTTGCTTGCTATTGATGCGCTGGGATGTGGAAACTTTATGCACTGGATTACAGGATGATTCCCGTATTTTCTTTGTGCTGAGTAATACAAGGTCACTACCTCCAGAATCAGCCGCATCTGTAACTAAAGAAGTATGTTCTAACCTGAAATTGGCGTTAAAAGCGGAAGAAGTTAACGATTTTCTGATTGTAAGTCGTTCGGATTCGACTTTACGGGGACATTACCCCGTTGAAACTGACGTTATTACTGCTGAACTCGGTCCATTTGATGCTCATTTTCTCGTACCCGCGTTTTTTGAAGGAGGACGCATAACGCGCGACAGTATACACTACTTAATTATCGACGGTGTACCCACCCCAGTTCATGAAACTGAATTTGCCCGTGATTCAGTTTTTGGCTACCATCACAGTTACTTACCTAAGTATGTAGAAGAAAAAACTCAAGGACGTATTAAAGCTGATGCAGTAGAAAGATTTTTACTCGCTGATATTCGTGCTGGTAGTCTGGAAAAGCTGATGAAACTGAGCGGTAATCAGTGCGCTGTCGTTGACGGTGAAACTCAAGCTGATTTAAATCGCTTTGCTGAAGATGTGCTGAGTGCTGCGAGTCAAGGGAAACGGTTTTTATTTCGCAGTGCTGCGAGTATTTTAACTGCTTTGGCGGCGTTACCTCCTCAAGCGATCGCTGCCGAAAATATGGGTTCTTATGTACGCTCAGGTAAACCGGGTGCAGTTATCGTCGGTTCTCACGTCAAAAAAACCACTCAGCAGTTAGAAAAATTATTACAAGCAGATGGTACGGTGGGAATCGAAGTTAATGTAGAGCGATTACTTGATGAGTCAAATGAATCTGCTACACTGCTAACCGAGATTATTGAAAGTACACAAACGGCACACAACGCTGGAAAAACACCAGTAGTTTATACAAGTCGTCAAGAACTTTCTTTTAAAGATGTAAAAACACGGTTAAACTTTGGAGAAAAGGTTTCCGGCTTATTAATGGATATTGTCCGGGGTTTACCATCTGATATAGGGTTCTTAATTAGTAAGGGTGGTATAACCTCAAACGATGTCTTGAGTAATGGTCTAGCTTTGACTTCAGCGCGTTTACTCGGTCAAATTTTAGCTGGTTGTTCGATGGTTATTACTCCATCGGATCATCCCCAGTTTCCCAACTTGCCAGTGGTGCTATTTCCGGGTAATGTCGGTGATGCTGATGCTTTAGCGACTGCATATCGAAGATTAACTAAAAATACTGGGTGAGGATGTTGTTGCCTGTAACTAATCTAATATTAGTAATTGCTCAGTGCGTTCGCTTGTTTTGGCTGGTGTTGCATGACTCATGATTATGCTATCTCCGATTTAAATTTAAATTCTGCCGATAATAACGCAGAGTCAATCTCTAACTTTTCTGATGTCGAGGCAAATTCTACCCCCGGTGATACAGAGTCAAATTCTGTCCTTCCCGACCAGGAGGTAGATTCTGTCATCGTATATTTAAAGTCGAATTCTGAACCTACCGATCCGAAGGCAAATTCTGCCCTGACTGAGGATGTACAATCAAATGCCGACACTGATGTAAAGTCATCTAGCCCTGCTGATGTGGATTTGACTGAGTTACCGTTGCTAGATAGCACGGTGAATAATATCCAAGTTCAGTGGAAAAGTCAGGAGGGGAGACTGTTATTAATTTTGCCAACAGAATCTCAAGTGCCTCCCTCAGAAGTCAGCTGGTCGGAAATTTGGCAACAAATGAAGCTGCGGTTAAAAGCAGGCGATCGCTTTCGTTTACCTAACACTCCAGTGCATCTGGTAGCACGCGATCGCTTGTTGGATACCAGACAACTCCAAGAACTCGCCGAATCTTTAAATGAAGTTCAACTTCAGTTAAAATCAGTTTCTACCAGCCGTCGCCAAACAGCGATCGCTGCCGTCTCATCTGGCTATTCTGTAGAACAATTACAACCCGAATCTACTCTTAATTTAGCCTCAGCAACAGCCGCACAACCCCTAGCAGATGCCCTTTATCTGCAAATGACCGTGCGTTCTGGACTAGAAATTCGTCACCCAGGTAGTGTAATTATCTTGGGAGATTTAAATCCAGGTGGTATTGTAGTCGCAGATGGAGATATTCTAGTTTGGGGTCGTCTACGTGGAATTGCTCACGCTGGTGCCGGTGGCAATCGCGAGTGTTTAATTATGGCTGTGCAAATGGAACCTACCCAATTGCGGATCGCCGATGCTGTCGCAAGAGCACCCGAAAAATCGCCGATGCAATTTTACCCAGAAGTGGCACATATTACCCCTGAAGGAATTCGCATCTCTAAAGCAAGTGATTTTTCCCGCTCGCAATTAAGTAGGATTAATCAAGAGCCATAATTTCTTTCTTTGTATATTTTCCTGATTCTTAATTGAGCGCGTTTCGATCATGACTCGCATTATTGTTACTACCTCCGGTAAAGGAGGCGTGGGTAAAACCACAGTTTCCGCAAATTTGGGTATGACTTTAGCCAAAATGGGGCGTCAAGTAGCCTTGGTTGATGCGGATTTTGGTTTGAGAAATTTAGATTTGTTGCTAGGGCTAGAAAACCGTATCGTTTATACGGCGGTGGAAGTCCTAGCAAGAGAGTGTCGTTTAGAACAAGCTTTAGTTAAAGATAAGCGGCAGCCAAATTTGGTACTTTTGCCCGCAGCCCAAAATCGCACTAAAGATTCTGTCACTCCCGACCAGATGAAGTTATTGGTGAATGCACTGGCACAGAAGTATCAATATGTATTAATTGATAGTCCAGCGGGAATTGAAATGGGGTTTAAGAATGCGATCGCCCCAGCCAAAGAAGCTTTAATTGTCACCACCCCGGAAATTGCTTCAGTCCGCGATGCCGATCGCGTAGTCGGGTTACTAGAAGCACAAGGCATCAAGCGGATTCATTTAATAATTAACCGCATCAGACCCGCAATGGTTCGGGCAAATGATATGATGTCTGTTCAAGATGTTCAGGAACTTCTAGCAATTCCCTTGATTGGCGTAATACCCGATGACGAGCGCGTTATTGTTTCAACCAATCGCGGCGAACCTTTGGTATTAAGCGAAACTGCCTCTTTAGCTGCTACAGCCTTTGAAAACATTGCTCGGAGATTGGAAGGGGAAACAGTTCAATTTCTTGAGTTGGACTCACCCCAAAACAATATCTTCACTCGTTTGAGAAAATTGTTATGGACAAAGATTGTTTAATTTCCAGTCTTCGCATACCTAGCCGCAATGATTCTTGAATTTCTCGAAAGACTTTTTTCTCGTACTCCTGACACCAGTCGCACACAAGTTAAACGTCGTTTGCAATTGGTGATTGCTCACGATCGCGCTGATTTAGATCCTCAGACGTTGGAAAAAATGCGGCAAGAAATCTTAGCAATAGTTTGTCGCTACGTAGAAGTTGAAATGGATGGCTTAGAGTTTTCCCTCGAAAGCAACGAACGAACGACAGCCTTAATAGCTAATTTACCCATCCGCAGAATAAAAGAAACGGTACCTAATTTAGAAAACACCGAAAAGCCGCAGTAATTTTACTATTTGTGCTTTATCCAATTACTAACGATTAATCTGACTAAAAAGATAAGTTATATCATTAACCGTCGTAGAGACATTCCGTCGGAATGCCTCTAGAATATCTGTTATTTGCTAATTTGCTGTTGATTAGCATCAGTTCTCAAAACCAAACCATACTTTTCTAACAATTCCAAAGAAACATCTGGAAGATTAAGAAGTATATCATCCCATTTACTATGAGCTTGTAAAGTCTCCACAACTATCGAAAATGGTTCAGAGAAAATGTTGTCAAAGTCAGCTTCATTTGGGAATTGAATTTTATAAGCTAATTGTTCTTTTGGGGGAACAAATTGAGCATCAACATTATTACGATTCCCTCTTGCATCAACACGATACCAACCTATTTTAGGTAAGTAGACTGCATTGAAACCATGCAAGGTATAAGGTTCGCCATTGTCGTTAACGCTCAATCTCTGATAGCAAAATCCAGCCGGAATGCTGTTAGCTCTTAATAGTGCTGCTAGCAAATGACTCTTTGCAAAGCAGTAACCTGTTTTGTATTTCAGTACATCTGAAGCTCGACAGGTTACAGGATTCATTTGATAGTCGTAACTATGATAAATTTCATCCCTTACCCATTCAAAACAAGCTTTGGCGATCGCCTCCGATGTTTGATATTTTAATGCAATATTTTTCGCAAGTTCTACAATTGTCGGATGTTGCCAATCAATCACTTCACTCGCTTTGAGATATTCTTCCATCTTGCTCTCCCAAATACAGTTAGAATAACTTTACCTTTGACATAGTAATTAGACAAATAACTAATTTCTAATGCCCAATAGCCTAGAAGGGTGGGGCTACACCTACATGCCTGTGGCGAAGGAAGGCAGGCTAAAATCCAATACCCTTGGTGAATCGCGAAATTTATCCGTTAAGGCAGGCTGTTCTTGAACAGGGGAAGAGAAAAAAGGCTTAACACCAAGCGTATTGGGCTAAAACATTTTAGCCTGCGAAGGCAGGCTTTGTTCGTATAGCCCCAGCATTCCATGCTGAGGGTATTTTTGGGTTCCGCAACGACAATAACCAAAAAAACTCCCGTCATAGCTTAATGTTACAACGGGAGAATAATAAGAAGATTATGTATAAACTATCGATAAGCGACTTGTGGACCTGCCCAAACTTGTGTGACTTGTTCACCATAAGTAGTAGGCTCATCTACCTCAGTTGCAGCGCCAGTTTTACCATCGCTAGAAACTGTGACTAAAGGCCAATTTTCATCTCCTAATTCACCAGTACGGAACATCACATTATCAGGTTGATTTTTGCTCCAACCTAATAACACAGAAATTTTATCCTGCTCTTGTTCGCCGCTACCAGCATTTTCTATATTACTAGGAGCAACTATATTAGTGTTATTCTTTTGTCGATCCCAAATCACCGCACTATCGGAAGCATCAGATGTATTAAATACCGCTTCAAATCTACGTGCTAGAAAGCGATCGCCTTTTTCAGACCAGCTTACAGGAACCAAAACACCAATAGTCCCTTCTCCGTTAGGATCTGGTGATGATAGCTTAACATTCAATAGCGCATCTCTATTATAAGAAGTGGAAGACACCACTCGTAAATTCTTAGTTTGCCTATCTTCAATAAACAGAACACTGCTAACCCGGCTATTGTGCATTTGGGGTTTAACTTCTAATTGCACGCGGCTATAAACAGCATACCTACCATCCGGAGAAACTACAGGTACACTGCGGTAGTAGCGCACTCCACCACCCTTGGAACTCATAGCCTCTTGAGTAGACTGTATCCATTGCCAAGGAATAGGATAAGGACTTCCTATCGGATCTGTCTGTGCTGTTTGAGACTCATCAGGCTGGGGCTCAACATTTATGTTTGTTGGGGTTGATTGCGATCCTCCCTTTACAGGCAAGATTGTTGCTGCATCTAATGATTCATTAGCAGACGGATCTATAGCTATAACAGTATCTTCACTTGTAAAAGACCTGATTTTGGCAGCTTTTAATCTTTGTACTAAATTATTTTGACTAGCAGATACACTCGTCGATGGTGCGAGTTCAACCGCTATCAAGGGATCAGCAGTAGATGCCTTTTCCTCAATTAATGGTGCGAGTTCAACCGCTGCCAAAGGGTCAACAGTGGATTTTTCACTTGACACAGAATCATCTTCTGCTGTCAAAGGCTGCATTTTATCTACTTGTGATAGTTGTGGATCAAGAGCAGCCATTTCCACTGATTCTGAGTCAGAGTCTTCTGACACAGGAGTGATTTGAGCTACCTGTGATTGTTTCGCTGAACTAGAGTGACCCGATGCAGCCACTAAAGGTGCGATTAAAAGCACAACGACAACATACTTGGTGAATGGTTTCACGCGGAACCATTCTGACAGCAAAAGGGTTTTAAGCATGTTTTAACTCTCTAGAGGGCGGTTGCTGTGTGAGGAGCAAAGGCTAGACAGTGACGGGGAAAACTACATTATATGTATAACAACAAAGTAATTGGTTGAACGAGATATTCTATTCAAATTTTGCACAGTTTTACATAAAGCACGTACTATACTCTATACCTTTAAAAAGGACTGAATTTTTACGAGAATATGCTAGCAATGTACTGACACAAAGCACAGAGGAACTACTGAGATACAGAAATCCGCCGCTGCTAAAACCCAACTACACCAAAATACAGGTATCCCTAATCGGCTGTTGAACGCATCAATTGTACTTACTACTTTTACTGGCAACCTGCGTTCATACGACGTGTTTGTTGTGGCATTAATAAAAGCTAACCTATTGTAGGCGAGCCTCTAATTATTTTCTGCCACACAGCAGACCCCGATAACTGTAAAAGTATGACCTTACTCAAAAATTTGGCAAACGCACAACGAGTACTATTCAAATAGCACCGCTGGCATCTACCAAAAGAAATTACAATTGGAGTTGCAATATTTGCGAAAGCGAACTACTAAATTGAGATCAACTATAACTAAAGCCCAAGTCGCGGGAACTATGAGAAACGACATTGAGTAGTAAACTCAGAACAAAATGTTCTTAAACATCGCTAGGGAATTAAAGCCAAAAGCAGATGCACTTCATACTGGCTTGTCTGCCAGATGATTTATTATAACCCTGGTTAGCAATGCTGTCTTTTAGAAGCACCTGATTATTTTACAGCTAAAGTACGCAAATTTTTTTAATTGTTGTGATTGTTAAACTGCAAGATTATAAGGGGATGGGGCATAGGGCATAGGGCATGGAAAGAATCCCATCCCTAATGAGTGAATTCCCATTGCCTATTGCCTATTGCCCAATTCCCAATGCCCAATGCCCCATGCCCTAATTTTTTATGAAAGTCGTCTTTTTTGGTACTCCCCAATTTGCTGCACCTACTTTGGAAAAATTGCTGAATCATCCGGAATTTGAAGTTTTGGCAGTAGTTACTCAGCCAGATAAACGTCGGGAACGCGGTAACAAACTTACACCTTCACCGATAAAAACTGTCAGCACTGCTGCTAATCTACCAATATGGCAACCCCAACGTATAAAAAAAGACGCTGAAACCTTAACTCAACTTAAAGAATTGAAGGCGGATGTATTTGTTGTGGTTGCCTATGGGCAGATCTTATCTCAAGAAATCTTAGATATGCCCAAATTGGGTTGTATTAATGTACATGGCTCGATTTTACCCGAATATCGGGGTGCGGCTCCGATTCAGTGGTGTTTGTATAACGGCGAGAAGGAAACCGGGATCACGACAATGTTAATGGATGCGGGGATGGATACCGGAGCCATGCTGCTTAAAGCTACTACACCTATTGGATTACTGGATAATGCCCAAGATTTGGCACAAAGGCTATCTCTACTAGGTGCTGATTTGCTGGTGGAAACGCTATCTAAGCTACAAGAGCACTCAATTCAACCAATTACTCAAGACGATTCACAAGCTACTTATGCGCCTTTAATTAAAAAACACGATTATGCTTTAGATTGGTCAAAAAGCGCTTTCGCATTACACAATCAAATTAGAGGTTTTTACCCCAACTGCACCGCTACCTTTCGCAACCAACCGCTAAAAATAACCGCCACCGCTCCCCTTGGTTCTGCTTTTTGGAGTGAGTTACCACCAGAATTACAAGAAATAGAGCACAAATTATCTGAACTGTCAACAATATCAGTTAATCCGGGAGAGGTGGTAAGCATTGTCAAGGGAATGGGAGCGATCGCTCAAACTGGTGATGGTTTATTATTGCTACGAGAAGTTCAGCTAGCCGGTAAACGTCCGCAATCAGGATGGGATTTTGTTAATGGAACCCGTTTAGCTGTAGGAGAAGTATTTGGCGCTGGTAGTTAGGAGTGGGGGAGTGGGGGAGTGGGGAATTGCTAACTCCTAACTTTTAACTCCTAACTCCTAATTTCTAACTCGTAACTCCTAACTCTTCATAAAATCGGCAAGAGTCGCAAGGTCCTTCTGGGTTAACTGCACAGCGAATAATTTCTGAATTAGCATTATAGCGGCAGGTGGCATCCCCGACTACCCAACGTCCGTTTACCAAACTTTTCTCTGATGGTCGTTTGGCGCATTGCACATAAAGAGCTATATTTTGTAAACGGTAACGTCCTGCCTTAAGCTGATATTTGTGGCGACGCTCTAAAACTGCGTAGGTTTTACCTTGGAAATCGAGATAGTTACCGGGTTGCGGTGTCCAATCAAATTGCACGTTACCAAGGGATTGGCGCGGATGCGTCAGAATCACCTCGGTTGATAGAGATGGCTCCATAAGCTTTTGTAATTTGCTTTACATTATTAGGATGGTAGCGCACTCTTGTTACCCCCTAGATGCCTAGTTTATGTTAGAGTTAACGATTTGCTAAGATTCTGCATCAAGTTAGCATCTCATAATATGAGGGCTGAAGTCCTGACTACGAACTTATCAAAGAAGCCTTAAAATTGAGGTTAAATATAAGTTTCCTAACAATCAGCAAGATTCTAGCAATAGTTGAATCTCAATCTAGGCAAGTGCCCTGCCTGGGTTTTGTATATAAATAACTAGAATACTTGTTCTACAAATGACTTGAGAAAAGTTACACCGATGCGGTAGTCTTCATAATCGTGACTGCATGTTGTGACATCAGGCGATGACAAATCAATCTTACCCGGAAATTCCCTCTTGCACTTGGAGCCGTCCTATTGGTAAAGGATGGGACAAACCTTATACTGTTCGTTATGCCAGCAATATTGATGATGGTCCCTGGCATGGAATGCCTTTAGGGGGTTTTGGTGCAGGTTGTATCGGTCGTTCTTCGCGGGGAGATTTCAACCTTTGGCATATTGACGGGGGGGAACATACTTTTCAAACTATTCCCGCTTGTCAATTTAGTGTATTTGAATCAGATGGGACTTCTTCTCAAGCATACGCTTTGTGTACGCGATCGCCTGAGGATGATAGTTTGGCATCATGGAAGTGGTATCCCGCTGCAGGTGACGATGAGGGGGACGCGATGAATCCCCTCACTACGGGAAATTATCACGCTTTGTATCCGCGCAGCTGGTTTGTGTATGAAAATGTGTTTCAAGCACAGTTAACTTGCGAGCAGTTTTCCCCTGTATGGGCAAACAATTATCAACAAACTAGTTATCCAGTAGCGATGTTTGTCTGGACTGCTCATAATCCAAGTGATGCACCTATTACTCTCAGCATTATGCTCACCTGGCAAAACATGGTGGGCTGGTTTACTAATGCTCTCAAATCGCCTGAAGTGCGGGTGCGCGATGACGGTAGTCCGGTTTACGAGTATCAACCGCGTTTGGGCGAAAGTGAATACAATTTTAACACAATAGTTGAAGAAACAACAGATGAAGAAAGTCTATATATCGCGTTTGAGTTGGATAGAGATTGGCTCGAACAACCTATAAAAGAAGGTGAAGGGCAATGGTGTATTGCTACCAAAAAACATCCCCAAGTTGAATTATTTTACCATAGCCGCTGGAACCCAACTGGCACGGGTGAAGATGTGTGGCAAAGCTTCGCTGAAGACGGTTCTTTGTCGAATTATCTTGATGAAACATCGGCAGCTGTGGGGGAACAAATAGGAGTTGCGCTTGCGGTTCGTTTTACTCTGCAACCTGGGGAAACTTTAGAAATTCCCTTTGTTCTAGCTTGGGATTTTCCGGTGACAGAATTTGCATCTGGAATCAAGTATTACCGCAGATATACAGATTTTTTTGGTCGCGATGGCAAGAATGCTTGGGCGATCGCTTCTATTGCTCTTAAACAATATCAAAGTTGGCGATCGCAAATTCAAAGCTGGCAACAACCAATTATCGAGCGCGAAGATTTACCGAATTGGTTTAAAATGGCTTTGTTTAATGAGCTTTATAATCTCACCGCCGGTGGTACTCTCTGGAGTGCAGCGTCAGAACTCGATCCTATCGGTCAATTTGCAGTACTAGAGTGTTTGGATTACCGTTGGTATGAAAGTCTCGATGTGCGGCTGTATGGTTCCTTTGGTTTGTTGATGCTGTTTCCAGAACTGGAAAAAGCGGTAATTCGTGCCTTTGCACGCGCTATTCCTAAAAGTGACGAAACTGAGCGTATAATTGGCTACTATTTGACCATCAAGGCAGAAAGTCCAAAAGCCATCCGGAAAGCGGCAGGCGCGACCCCTCACGATTTAGGCGCACCGAATGAACACGTTTGGGAAAAAACAAATTATACCAGCTATCAAGACTGCAATTTGTGGAAGGATTTAGGCTGTGATTTTGTTTTGCAGGTATACCGTGACTATTTGTTCACAGGTTCTAACGATATAGAATTCTTAGCTGATTGCTGGAATGCGATTGTCCAGACTCTTGACTATGTGAAAGATTTTGATAAAGATGGCGATGGTATTCCAGAAAATTCCGGTGCTCCTGACCAAACTTTTGATGATTGGCGCTTGCTAGGTGTAAGTGCTTATTGTGGTGGGTTGTGGTTGGCAGCTTTAGAGGCGGCGATCGCTATCAGTGATATTTTAATAAAGTACCCGACAGACAAGCACGATTCTAAAGAATTCGCAGATCAAAAATCTGTCTACGAAAGTTGGTTGAAACAATCTCGCTCTATTTACGAAGAAAAACTCTGGAATGGTCAATATTACCGACTTGATAGTGAAAGCGGTTCTGATGTGGTCATGGCAGATCAATTATGCGGTCAATTTTACGCTCGTTTGCTAAGTTTACCTGATATTGTTTCAGGCGATCGCGCATTTTCTGCTTTACAAACTGTTTACGATACTTGCTTTCTCAAATTCCATAATGGCAAGTTTGGCGCTGCTAACGGTCTTCGTCTTGACGGTTCACCAGAAAATCCCCAAGGTACTCATCCTCTAGAAGTTTGGACAGGAATAAACTTTGGGCTGGCGGCTTTCATGGTACAAATGAAAATGAAGGATGAAGCATTTAGCTTGACGCAAGCTGTGGTGCAACAAATTTATGACAATGGTCTACAATTCCGCACACCAGAAGCAATCACAGCATCTGGTACATTTCGCGCAAGTACTTATCTCCGCGCAATGGCAATTTGGGCTATTTACTTAGTAATTGGTGAATAATCTGTGCATGTTTAGCTCCCTACCTTTAATCACCGCAAAACCTTTTAACTTCTAGTTATTTCTCAACTAGGTCAACCCAATTAAACGCGCATACCTCTAGAGTAATTTTGACGAAAGTCAAATCGTCTCTCCCCTACCACGTCTTGCAATAATTTTCCCCTTCACTATCACCGAATCAGCGCAAAAGCCACCGAAGTTCTGAACGGGGGTTTCCTCCCCTCAGACTTCCCGCTGCGCTAGGGACTTGGTACAGTTACCTGCTCCAGGAAAACGCCACATGCGCGTGTGCTGGGCAATCCTTGCGGCAGTCGCTCTCCACGGAAACTGTCTGTGGCAGCGCGCTGCCGATGCCTCAATGGCTCCCCTCCCAAGAGCGCTGCTTCACCGCTGTTCCGTCTACGTTTTTTGCTTCTAAAAGCGTAAGTCCTGCCTATCTTGGGGGGGTTAAGTCTTTTAAATGTAGTTCATTCGATTAAAAACTACTGGAATCGGAGATGGCAAATGATACCTAGTAAAGCTCGCAGATATTTAATTATCTGCGTTTTTTAGTTTACTTGGCGCTAAGTCTTTATCAAAAAGATTTCTACATCTATGGTTACACTTTCCGGTTATTTAAAGAAGTAATAGAAAAGATGAGTAGTGGCTAAGTTTGATTTACTCAACACTCAAGACTACTAGTTTAAAAAATGCAAATATTACTAGATTGTGGCGAAAATATAAACAATATCACACTAATTATGTTCAGAATGTACAAATCTTTGAACTAAAAAATGTTTTTATTAAGATTTTTTTTTCAGAAGGCAAGATACGTTTATGTTCAGAATGTACAAATCTTTGAACTAAAAAATGCTTTTACTAAGATTTTTTTCAGAAGGCACGAGACGTGAAAAGTTTATTTATCAAAATGAATGTAACACAACGTCTAAACACAGATAAATGACCTCTTTATTACACCAAGTTCGATTAATCATATATACAGTTGCTAATTCGTAATCGGTTGGGCAAAACCATTACCCCCCTTCTCTCTTTCACTCCTTGGGGAGACGAACGAGAGTGCCATTGAGAAAGAAACCAGGAAAATTGTGCTGGTTCACCATTACCAATCTGACAAATAATACAAATGTTCTTACTAGCCTGATATTACATTCATATACAATCTATGTTTAAACTAAAAAAGGATAAGCTTTAACAGTTGTTTGCTTGATAGCTATTTTCATAAATTGAGGTTAAAGGATAAGTAAAATTTTGATAAAGTATGACAGGATTATTGAAGGTAATAGGCGAAACTTTATAACAATGCATTAGAGGGTAATTAATACACTGGTGGAACAAGTAATTGGGTTTGCCAAAAAATTGTGTGATTTGATACAGTTATTTAACGAAAAGCCGCTGAAAAATGAGAGTGAAGCAATTAGCAATTAAAAACACAATGAATTGCGTTTTCCAGAGGCTATTGGAATAAAGCTAAACCTTATCCCAAAGGAATTGCTAGGTTTTTGGGTGCTCTATTAGCACGCTCCGCCAAAGTTAAAAACTTTACTAAAACATTTAAGATTAAGCCATGAACTCCTTTTCGTCGTTAAGAGTTCAGGGAGAGCTGAAATATACCAGCAATCAGCATCCCACTCTCAATGCGGCTATCCTCGGATTGTTGAGGTTAGTTGCGGGTCATACTAACTTAGTATCCGACTTTAGCTCTTTTTGGAAAATTCTGGAGTTTCAACTAGGCGACGATTTGACTAGCTACGGTATCTTTGAAGATGAAGACACCCGTAATGTTGTTTACTTAGTTTGCACTGGGAAAGTGCGACTGCTGGGCTTTGACGCTATTTTAGGACGAAAAGTGTCAACTCAGTTGCTTGTGGCGGAGCAAATTTTTGGCGCAGACGATTTTTTCTGTAATCAATCTTTACAATATCGAGCGATCGCATCAAGTGCGGGTTTGGTTGCTTACATTAGCCTAAAAGACTTGAAGCCGTGGTTTAGTGAAATACCCAATCTCAAAGGTTATTTACAGCAAATAACTTATGAGCGGCAAACGTTGATTTTTTTGAAGACGCATACAGAATTTCGTTCGCAAACTAGCCAAAAACTACAAGAACTCTTACCCAACTTCAAACAAATCAAGGTAAATGCTGGCTCATCTTTGCTAGAAGTAATTCCACCTAATCAAGGTCGATTTTGGCTTGCAAGTGGAAAGATTCACACTTTATCAGACATTCAGCCCCCGGTTGTTACACAAAGCTGGGAATATGCGATGACGCTACCAACTTGGATTGCCGAGACTGATCTATTACTATATCACCTGCCTAGAGAAAATTGGGAATCGGTAAAAGCGATCGCTCCTCAATTAGCCAAGCAGCAGCCACTTGTTCAAACTGGCACAGCAAATCACCAGGAAATCGAAGAAGAACACCCTGAGGCTAAAACATTTCCCCTGTTAGTATCTTCTAGCAACTTCGAGTTAGAGACATCAGAAATTGACTTTCCCCAAGTAAGTGTACCTTGGTCAATCGCCTCGTTATGGCGTCGCTATCCCTTTATTCAACAGCAAAGTTCTTCTGATTGTGGTGCAGCGTGTTTGGCGATGGTTAGCCAATACTGGGGTAAACGCTTCAGTTTAAACACTTTGCGTAACTTAGCACAAGTAGACAAAACCGGTGCATCCCTCCCAGGTTTAGCGGCAGCAGCAGAAACGTTGGGATATGATACCCTAACCGTGCGGGCTTCTTTGAGTAAGCTGGAGTGGCAAACTACCCCTTGGATCGCCCACTGGCAAGAAATTCACTACGTAGTTGTTTGGCAAATTAAAGGCGATCGCGTCATAATTTCCGATCCGGCTATTGGTAAGCGATCGCTTTCGCGCGAAGAATTTGCCGCTAACTGGACAGAATATGCTGTGATTTTACATCCCACAGAACGCTTCCAAGCGATTGAAAGCGAAAAAATTTCACATACGCGGTATTTGCAGCTATTTAGGGATTACCGCCACCTTTTATCAAAAATCATTCTCACTTCATTGTTGCTACCAATTTTTGGGCTGGTAACTCCTTTATTTGCTCAGTTGTTTCTCGACCAATTGATGCCGTTAAAAAGCAGCGTCACATTGAATGTGTTTATCGGCAGCTTTCTTTTTTTTGGCATCTTCCGCGTGGCGATCGCCGCACTGCGACAACACCTTCTAGACTATTTTGCTAACCAAATCGACTTGACCTTAACTGGCAATTTTATTCGCCACGCGCTCGAATTGCCATTAGATTTTTTTGCTTCTCGCCAAGTCGAAGACATAACCAGCCGTGTTCAGGAAAACCGTAAAATTCAACAGTTTCTCAGCCGTCATGCTGTGAATGCAATTATAAACGGACTATGCGCTGTTGTCTATATTGGATTGATGGCTTTTTACAATTTGCCGTTGACATTGCTGGTTTCGCTCCTTATTTTAGCGATCGCAATTTTGAATTTAGCGGCAAATCCCTTTATCAATCAGGTGTCGCGAGAAATCGCCAAAGAATCGGCGGTGCAAAACTCATCAATAGTTGAGGCGATCGCAGGTATTAGCACCGTAAAGGGTTTAGCAGCCGAACGCTCAATCAGTTCGCGTTGGCAAGAGCGCTTTATGGGTATGTTGAAAGTGCGGTTTCAGGGGCAGAAACTAGCTAACAACTTGCAACTAATTAGCAATTTGCTTAATCACCTAGGTACTACGGCGGTGTTGTGGTGTGGAGCGGCTCTGGTAATGAGCGAGCAAATGACGATTGGTCAGTTTGTGGCTTTTAACATGGCATACAGTAATGTCCTCAACCCTGTTTTGGCTTTGGTGGGGGTGTGGGATAAGTTCCAAGAGGCGGTAATTTCCATAGAAAGGGTGAATGATGTCTTTGGTTGTGTGCCAGAAGGAAATCTTCAAAAACCGCTATCGGTGCTACCCCCGATTTCTGGCGAGGTTGTTTTTGAGAATGTGTCTTTTAGTTACAACCAAGATGAACAGCACATCCTGCAAAATATTTCTTTTAAAGTGAAACCCCAACAGACGATTGGTATTGTTGGTGCTAGCGGTGCCGGTAAAAGCACTTTAGTAAATTTGCTGGCTGGTTTATATCCTGCAAGCGCTGGACGAATTTTGATTGATGGACATGATATTGCTGATGTTTCTCTTCAATCGTTGCGAAGTCAATTAGGTGTGGTGCCGCAAGAGTGTTTCTTGTTTTCAGGGACGATTTGGGAAAACATTACCCTGTTTGACTCAAAATTTACTCTTGATCAGGCGATCGCCGCTGCCAAGTTAGCCGAAGCACACAGCTTTATCGAAGCGCTGCACGACGGGTACAATACCCAAGTGGGACAAGGCTTGATGCTTTCTCATGAACAGCGCCAAACAATAGCGATCGCTCGCGCACTTGTGAGGAAACCCCGAATTTTGATTTTAGATGAAGCCATTAGCTCTCTAGATGCATCACAACGTCGGTTTCAACAAAATTTAGCCCGGTTGACTCGCACCACTTTTATCATCGCCCATCATCTCGGTGTCGTTCGCAATGCTGACTGCATACTTGTCCTAGACCGAGGTATCCTTGTTGAGCAGGGCACTCATGAAGAATTAATGGCAATTAACGGTATTTATTACCACTTATCTCAACAGCAATTGCATCTGCAATCTCACTGATTTGAGTTATTTATCTCTCAACCTAAGCACAAATATTTGGAGAATACTTAAGTTAAATCCAGGACTTCACTTCCCATAACCTATGAAAAACTTAACGATTTCTTGGCTAAAATTACTGCATGTTTTTTGCTAAAGATATCGCTATGGCTATTTTATTGTATTTATAAATTTTTTTAAATTTCAATAATTCTATCATATTTGACGATATTTAACAACTTACTATTTGTACCGAATTATTGATTTTTTTCGCAAAAATTACAAGTTGTTTATGGCTATTTTGGCAGAATGTCAGAATAGCCAAAGCCTGTCCTACCAACGAGCTAGCTCAAATAGTCTCTGATCAATAATATTAAAGTCTTTAAAAAAACTTACTTATAATAACCATTAATCTTAGTTTGAAAAATGCCATAAACGTAATTCTATTTCGACCTTATTAAGAATTTTGTTTAATAGCAGATTCCGCCATAAAAGCAACCAAGAAAAAGTCTCAATTAAGTTTAATGTGAGGGGTGAAACCCCCTATCACTTAAGTAATAAAGGACAAAATATAAAGTTGCACAACACTTAAGTAAATATCACACCGTAAACTGTAAATTTGACTTATAAAAATGCCAAAATGGCAGATGACATTAACAGCAAAAAACAGTATAAATACAAATGTTACTTTTAACGATTCAAGATAAAGATTTTCTCTTTGCTACTCTAACACCCAGGGGTTTTTTCTTAACTTGTCCTCATAAAAGTGTATTTTCCAATACATACAAATGTCAGGAAAATAGAATTAAATTAGGAGTCGGCAGAATTTCTATTTTTGACAAAACTGTATCTACCAAAAGCTACACGCAGACTTTCTCCTGCCTGTCATCTGTCATGACAAAAGGTAAAAATTTACCTTTGAATTACTGCCAAGCAACAGCTTTCAAACTGTAAGCCTGACTCTTCGGCTTATTTCGTCGAGCCTTTACACCAAAGGAAATCAGACAGCATTGCGGCAGGAGCAGTAAACAAACTTGATTACAAACAGTCGAGTTTCCCATCGCAGGTCAGCTAATGGAAAAAATCATTTTAGTAAATGCAGTCAAAACCTCAAGTCAAACAAGCAGTTCAGAAATTAACTTAGACGGCAAAGTAGTTAAAATTGCCATCACAGATGGTCAACTGGCATTAGCAAACCAGCTGGTATTAGCAAAAGATAAAACAACCGCAATTACCACTAACCCTTCGGAAAACACTAGGGTTGTTGCAGAAGTTGGGGAAAGCCGAACAAGAGCGGTAGTTTGGTCTTCGAGAGCCACTGGGTTGGTGAGGCAGTCCGTATTTATAGGGGTTTCCTCCAAGAAGAACTGCCGTGCATGGTTTCCCGGCAGTCACGTAAGTGGTGTATTTCCCCAACTGAAGCATAGTCGGGTGGAAAGGGGCAAGAAAAAACCTTTACCCTTTAAGCTTTACCCTTATGCCATAAGAGTGCAAAAAAACTTTTTTAAGTTTACTGTAAACGCTCTTGAGCGACTGTTACTAGAGCAGAAAACTGCAAAATGGGGAATCTGTGAGAGGTCACTTTCGCAAGTGGTACAAACGTTTGGGCGATCGCTCTTAATACTACCCCAGGATGCAAGCCTAGTTTCATTGCTTATCCGGCTTCAGCAATTAGCAGATTTTATCAACAAAAAATCAAAGTGCAAATCAAACTTGATTTTGATGGTGCTAGCCAGAAGAGCGATCGCTCTTTGGAACAAGTCAGATAGCCACTGCACCCAATCATTCACTAATCCATCCCCGACATGAGCTAATCAACTAGTTGCATACAAGGTGCTGTTGATAAAAGCAAGTTTCCATTTCGTTACCAAAAATCAAAGCCAAAGTTAGCCTGGTTTACTTCATCCAAGACACCTAAAACTATGAATCAAGATATTACTAACATTAGTCACAAATTAAATAAGGCAATTAATCCTGAGCAATTAGACCAGGTAGTTGAAGCCATTCTTGCCGGAAAGTATTCCTGGGCTTGTGTTTTGATGCTACGTTTCGCCGGGTATAATCCTCTACATTACATTCCCTACCGCACCTATAATCGATTGCTCAAAGAAAACACCCAGCAGATGAGGTCAAATCAACAACACAACGAAAATCTACAAATTGTCAAATCATCTTCCGAAAAAAGGTCTGAAGGTAATATTTCACCCAGTTGTTTAAGCAAAATTAAAGACATACCTTATCTGGAAGTAGTTGGCAAACACAATACACAAATTCGTGGTCGCGGTTTAGATCAGTGGTTGGCAACACAAATTCATGAATATCAATCCATCAAATCTGAATTAAGACCAGAAGTAGCTCCAGAATTTTCCGAAAAATTCTGTAACTTAAATTAACAGTGTGTCGCCAACTTATAGCTTTGCTAATTGGCAATAGGGCATGGGTAATAATTCATATGCCCTATTACCTTTCGCCAAAGCTATGATCATTACTATAAAATCATGAGTAAGCACTATAGGTAAAAAACTGAGTATTCTCTAGAGTTATATTTAGTTATAGTAACATGCTAAAATACTTAGTAATATTTTATCAATAATTTATACATTCTTCTCAGACATCCTCTAAGCTCGTGTCGAGTTGAAGACTTATCATAAAAACTGTAGAGAGCAAGGGGCACTTCGCAGGTGGAAAGAGGATTGGAAGACATTTGCACAGATGCCCTTGTCGAAAAATAATCAGCCCGACATGATATAAGAGGATTAGGTTATTTAGAAAAAAACAATACTAATGAATAACCATTTAAAAATAGTTATTGAACCTGAGGAAATTGTTAGCTTCCTCAAAAGCGAAATTAATTTTAAAGAAGTCTGTCAAAAGATTTTATTTCAAAAATTGATATGCAAGGTTGTAGAAGAAAGAGGAATTATTGTAACGACCGAGGAAATTGAGGCGGAAGCAAATCGTCAGCGCCGTGAAAAGTGTTTGGAGAAAGCTACAGATACATTGTCATGGTTAACAGATGAATTGATCAGTTTGCATGATTGGGAAGTCGGAATCCGCAACCGTTTATTGTCACAGAAATTAGCCCAGACGCTTTTTGCTAAAGAAGTAGAAAGTTTTTTTATCCAAAATTACCAGAGCTTTGAGCAAGTTATATTTTATCAAATCATTGTTGATTCTCAAAAACTGGCTCAAGAACTTTACTATCAAATTGAAGAAGGCGAAATCAGTTTTTATGATGCGGCTCACCTTTATGATATTGATGATAACCGCCGACAAAAGTGTGGTTACGAAGGAAAAATATACCGTTGGGCTATGCAGGCAGATATAGCTGCTATTATGTTTACAACAATACCTAAGCAATTGATTGGACCGTTAAAAACTGATCAAGGTTATCATCTTTTAATGGTTGAAGAGTTAATTCCTGCGGAATTATCACCTGAAAGATATCAAGAAATTTTGAATAATATGTTTGAGCAGTGGCTAACTGCGGAGTTAGACTATATGCTTAATTTTTCAGAATTACAAAGTTAGAAGGCTACAGCGATCGCGAAGGTTTCCAAGAAGTCTGAGCAAAGATAAGTTTGATCGCTCGTAACGTACCCTCAAAGCTTCGCACAGCTTCCGCTGTTCGCAGAGTCTCTCATTCGGTTCACCTAACGTTGCTGTTTGTCTCTGCGGTTTGCGTACTCGTGGAAGCGTCTTTGAAGGAGAAGCGGTACTAGTACAGTACGGCGGAAATAAGCCAAGTATCAGATAGCCAACACTTTACCCTTATATGTCCACTTAAAAGGTTTAGCCATTGTTTTATTAAAATAGTCGATAAATTCAAGAATTTGAGTTTTG
>JAHHID010000039.1 GCA_019359015.1 Spirirestis rafaelensis WJT71-NPBG6 | reverse complement strand
CGCTAACGAAGGGACTGCACCTAAAGGTGCTTCGCATTCATCCCACCCCTGAAGGACGTAACAGCCTGAAAATTTTTTGGATTTTCAGGCTGTTACTGGTGGGCTTTCTGCTTCAATACTTGTAAAGATTCAGGTCTCCAGCCATGATAATTACCATCCTTGGGTTCAAGGGTGGGGTGGGGAAGCCGACTACAGCAGTGCATTTAGCTGCGTATCTCCAGGAAGTTTCGAGTTACCAGCACGAAGTTTCGAGTTCCAAGCTCAAAGCAATCGAACTTAAACAGGAATGAGCGCAAAATTATGGAAAAAGGAACCGCAGAGGACACAGAGAGCACAGATAAATAAGTAGGCAGGCACAAATAAACCTAACTACGTAACAAAATGTAAAACGTTTGGAATCCTTGTGATTGCTTGTCTGCGACACGCTCCGCGTTAAGCGTTCGCGGAGCGTCTCCTAGAGAAGCTATGCCGAAGGCTTTACGCTCCGTACTCTACGGTAACGCCAAGGGCGAACGCAATGACATAGCTAGAAATTTTCCCACCTACCTACTTAGGAGTTTGGGAGAGTTTTTGCGTAAGTACTATGACAATTCTGACGTTGTATATTAGCGGGATGATTTAGCAACTAACGCTCATCTCTCCCCCTGCTCCCCCTGCTTCCCCTTTCCCTCTTTCTCATGTTTCTTGTGTTTGCTCCTGAATTACAACACTCCAGTCGTCGTTTTTCACAGCAGCTTCAAGTTGAGTCCGTCGTTCGGCATCGCTCACATCCACATTCTCTAACTCTTTAGTCAAAGTGCTGTCAGCCATTGCTTTACGTAATTTCAGCTTTTTCTCTTCATACGCATTGCGTTCTGCTTCTGACATCGTTGCTTTGGCAACTTCCCCGACTGTACTAGCCCACATGCCACTTTCGGAAGCATTACCAGGTGGAACGCTGTCTAGTTCTTTAATCCAAGCATCCCGCACATCTTCCATTTCTTGCCGCTTGGGGAACTTGAAGTTCTGCACACGCACAAAAGCACACTTTTGGCTATTATTTTGGGCGACATGACCGTTTAGGGAAAGCAAGACATTGCGGGAATAGCCGATGTACTGGGTGTTGCGTTCTGTGTCTAAAACCGCGTATACACCTGCGATTTTGGCATTTTGGGAAAGCGCACACCAAGCCTCAAGAGGTATGATATCGGCATCATTGTTTACTTCAGGTGTAAAAGTAACTTCCGTGGGAGCGTGTTCGTCGTTGTCAGAGTACAAAAAGTCATGCAACCCACGGTGACTTTTTGGTACACTTTGATGCTCAATGGGCAAGTTGTTATCGGTTTCCATTGGGGCTATTCTCCGTTAAATTAGTTAGCTTAAGCCGTTCGCGTAGCGTCTCGTAAGAGAAGGCTTAAGCTCCGTTTATCGCAAAGCTTGTAAATGCTAACAATCACAATTGCATTTAACTAGACCCCAAAGCAAGCGATAACTACTTGATAAAAGTCCACTCCAATGTCTTAATTGGTGCAATTTTAAGCGCTTCTGTCAGTTCCTCATTACTTTCAAATTGCATTTGATCTAAATAGCAGGCTTCTACTCTGACAGTAAACTCTTGCTCCTCAAAACCCCAAGGTTGTACAGTCACACTGCCATCCTTGCGTTGTATAACATCGTAGCGTGTATTATGTAGACGAGAACTAATTTCTAAAGCACGTTCGCCAGCAGGTAATTCATGATTGCAGAGAATGAGTGACAAGCGATCGCACCATTCAAAAAAAGCATAAGCTTCAGCGGCTTCATCTTTGGTAATATTTAATTCTTTGCGCCATTGCTTTTGATTTTCTAATTGCTCATCAAGAAAACTATCCAATTCTGGTGATTCACCGCGTTTTCCTTCTGTGAGAAAGCTCATGTGCATAGAAATCAGCATTGCCACCCATCGTCCCCGATAGCGAGCATTTTGCGTATGCGATCGCAGCGTTTCGGGATTGGTTTTCTTGTTGGTGGGTAAAGTAAAATCTAGTGGTCCACCAGCTTCAGTGAGGTGATTACCTTCCCACTCTCGTTCCAAATCATCATGATGGGAAATTGCGGCGATCGTTTCCAACCAGCGTATCGGACGGTCTTTTGCATTCCAATGTCCTGCCAATTGAGCAGCCAGCAATGCATGTGCGCGATGGTAAATAACTTCCCATCCCTTTTGATGTTGATTAGCGATCATAAATCATCCTCGTTTATCTAGAAATTTGTGTAGAATATCGTCGCAGTAACAGTCAACTAAAGTATGAAGTATGAAAGATAAAGGATGAAATAACCCACCACAGAGGGATGGCGTCACAGAAGCGCTTGTTGCGCGATCGCGTCGCTGCCCACAAAAGTGGTTGTGTTGCATCTTTTTTATCGTTCATCCTTTATCCTTGATACTTTTTTAGTCAAAATTCCTCTTAAAGATTGACAATAAGGGATTGAAATTAATTAGCTTTCCTTATCTTGCCCTCATGCACGGCAGAAAATCCATCCCCCAAAAGCACGAAAAAAAACGCTTCTATGAATAGATTGACAGCCAAAAATTTAATTATCCAACAGCGATTAACTCCGTACCTGTTTTTGCTACCTGCCTTAATTCTCTTGGGCTTAACCGTCTTTTATCCTGCACTACAAGCGTTTTACCTCAGCTTTACCCGCTACGAATACGACATTACCGAAATGCCGCAATGGGTAGGTTTTGCCAACTTTCAACGCTTATCCAAAGACCCAGTTTTTTGGCAAACTTTAATCAACACAGTGATTTATCTTCTCGGTGTAGTGCCTATTTTAGTGATTGCCCCCTTAGTTTTGGCAATTTTGGTGAATCAGAAGCTACGCGGAATGAATTGGTTTAGAGCTGCTTTCTACACACCAGTAGTAATTTCAATGGTAGTTGCAGGTATCGCCTTCAAATGGTTGTATGCCGAAAACGGCTTACTCAACCAATTACTAAAAAGTGTTTTTACCGAAGGAATTCCCTGGTTAACTAGCCCAAAATTTGCCCTTTTTAGTGTTATGGCAGTCACCGTATGGAAGGGATTAGGCTATTACATGGTGATTTATTTAGCTGGGTTACAATCAATTGGCGCTGATGTCTACGAAGCCGCAGCAATTGATGGTTCAGATGGCATCAGCAAACATTGGGATATTACCGTCCCCTTGATGAAACCGTATTTAGCATTAGTAGCGGTGATTTCAGCGATTTCTGCTACCAAAGTGTTTGAAGAAGTCTACATCATGACCCAAGGTGGACCGCGTAACAGTTCAAAAACGATTGTTTATTATCTTTATGAACAAGCATTTAATAACTTAGAAATTAGTTATGCTTGCACAATTGGACTAGTATTATTTTTGATAATTTTAAGCTTATCGATTGTGCGACTATTACTTAATGGTGTGAATTTATAGAAAAACTCAACACATACATCAAACCTACAACACAAATCGTTTTGGAAACAGCAAGAGAAAACATAAAAACGCAATAAGTGACGGTAAGTATTGATGAAAACGGTCAGTCTAATTGGAGAACCAATGAAAGCAATTAAAGTGATGGCAACCATTGATGAGCAGGGACAACTTACTTTAGATCGCTCCTTAATAATGGATAAGAACAGTCGCGTTGAAGTAATTGTCCTCATCCCAGAAGAAACAGAAATCGATGAAGATGATAAATCTAAAGAAGCGATCATAGAAGATTTTCGTTAAGCTTGGCATGAAGCGATGACTGGACGAACGATTCCTATTGCTCAACTTTGGGAAGGAATTGAGGATGTCTGAGCAACCATTTATTAAAATCACTTAATTTTCTCTGTGTCTCTGCGTCTCTGCGTGAATAAATCATCCCGTAAATAGTAATGCAAATAGAGAACCCTTTAATAATTAATGCCACCGAAGCAGAAAAACTCAAACCAATCCTTCCCAAACCCCTAATTCTTTCCACCCCAGTTACAGGTTGGAATGGTTTTTATTTCGCCTATCATCGACAGTTAAATCATATAATTCCGGAAACTTGTCCTTCCCAACATATTAGTGCCATTTGCATTGAAGGTTTTCAGGCAAGAATGAAAATCAACAAACAATGGCAACACAAATCTTATAGCCCAAGTGATGTAGCAATTTTTTCAGCTAACCAAATTTCTCCAGCAGTAGAGTTTGAGGAAGAATTAGGATTTATTATCCTTTGTCTTGAGCCAGCATTTGTGCATCGCACTGCTTATGAATCAGTTGATGCTGATAATGTTGAAATTATCCAGCAACTGCAAAGCCACGATCCATTAATTCAACAAATTGGACTTGCATTAAAAAGAGAATTAGAAATCAGTATAGTTGATAGTCGTCTTTATGCAGAGTCAGCAGCAAATATGCTAGCCGTGCATTTGTTGAAGCGCTATTCAGCACGGAAACTAAACGTTAGAGAATATACAGGTGGATTGCCAAACCATAAATTAAAAGAAGTAAATGCCTACATAAACGAAAATTTAGATACAAACTTATCGCTTGCAGAAATTAGTGCGATCGCCCAGATGAGTCCACATTATTTTGCCACCTTATTCAAGCAATCAACAGGAATCGCACCACACCAATATGTTACAAAATGCCGAGTCGAGAAAGCAAAATATTTACTTGTAAAACGAGAATTATCAATTCTACAAATTTGCCACCTAGTAGGATTTCAAAGTCAAAGCCATTTTGCTAAAGTTTTCCGCAAATACGTAGGCATTACTCCTCAAGTATTTAAAGCAAATTTCCAATAAACCATACTATTGTCTATATTTCAAATAGCTATATAGCAATCCTAAATCATTTATAAAACTGCCTCTTTCCTCCTTTGTGTCCTTTGCGTCTGGTGCGGTTCGTTTTTTCAAAACGGAAGATTGCGCTAATTATCGGAAGATTGCGCGAGACAGCTTTGAAGTGCCAATACTAAACTCAGTGTAATTAACTCAATCGGAGACATTTATATTTATGCTGCAAGGGGCACCGTGGCTATTAGCACATCGCGCTATGCTTAAGCCAGATAAACTTATGAAAGTATCACTTTCTGGCAACGACTATGTTCTTTGGCAAGACAGTAAAGGTAAAATTAGTTGCTTGCCAAATGCCTGCCCTCACATGGGTGCTATGCTCTCGGAAGGTTGGTGTGTAACCAAGCCAGATAATAGTAGTACAGTGGCTTGTCCGTTTCATGCATTGGAATTTGATAGCGCTGGCTGTACAGTTTTACCAGGTTCCGACAAGCCAACAAAATCTTTAATCAAACCATTAGAGTTAATCATTCAAGGCGATTTTATTTGGTCTTACGGTGGATGTGAGCCGAAAATTCCCATCCCAACAGTGATGAATGAAATTGCAGCAGAGTACCAATTTATTGGCTTTACAGGCGATCGCAGCATCAAAACCGATTTTCTTACATTGCTGCTAAACATGCACGATTATAACCACCAAAATGGCACTCATCGTCAGTTATTTGAGATTGAAGAAGTTCAACTTAAACAGTTTATCGACAACGGATTTCACTCTCATGCTTATATAGATCAGCCGAGAACCAAACCCAAATTTCGCGACATTTTGAAAAACCCGGCTCTTTTATTAATGCCAAAAGTCCTTCAGGCTCATTTAGAGAACTTCTTTCCTTGCATGGGAATAATGCATGGTGAAAGTCCGCTTTTAAGCCTCAAAGAGTGCCATTTATACATTCCAGAATCACCAAATCACTCTCGCGTTTACGTTTTGATATTCATGAAAGCGCACATTCCCATTGCCCATTTGCTCAAAGGAAATCTTCTGCGGCTGATTGAAGTCGTTATTGAGCAAGACGTTGACATTTTAGGCAAACTTTATGCGAATACACCTCAGCACATTAAACTCAATAATGAAGTTGGCATGGATTGGGTGCGGCGAAATTATAAGAATTTCCCCACGGTTGTGGAACCAAATCTTTCTCGTTAAATCAATACCCAATTAAAACCGCTTTTCATATTCCAACACAGCATTAATGCCACATGAGTAAGTAGCAAAATTATCTTCATTGCTACCACTTGCGGCAGAACAATTAGAGTTAGTGAATAAAGGTGCAGAACCACGCAGGCGCAAGTTATCGTTTATTCGATAGTTAACACCTAATTGTAAGGGGTCTTCGGCTGTCAAAATCTTGACGCCAGAAACAGAAATCCTCGGAGTAATATCAACCCCAGCCTCGGCTCCCAATTCCAGACTCGAAGAATTACTGGCTGCTGAGATGGTTGGGAATAAACGGAATTCGCTTAAGCCAAATAGATTGCCAATCTGGTTAAAAGTTCCCTGAAGGTTAAGAGCTGAACCTGCTAGATTGGCAAGTGCCAGCGTACTGTCGCCACTTCCCAATGTGTTAACAAAGCTACCACCAAGCAAAGCCACAATTTCTGTTTCGCTGCGTGCGGGACTACTTGTCAATTCTAGGTTTTGGTCAAGTTGGCTAGCCAAACCTTCTACACGCGCTTCAACTTGAATAGTTCTGATCGGTTCAAAGTTAGGAATAATTCCATCGCTATCGTTGATTTCCGATGATACTGATGTGGTGGGAACCCGGTTCGGAACCGTATCTAGTACCTTGGCAGATAGCCTGACATTCAATTCCGGATCGAGTCCTCTCTCTGGGGTAAAAATTGCAGTTTGTTCGTAGCCACGGGCAAGATTGAACTGCGTAGTATACAAATTGACTCCGCCACTACGTAAAGTAATAGTTCCATCAGGTAACAAATTACCCAAAGCGCCGTTGATGGTGAGGGTGCCAGTAGCCCCAAAACTGATAAGAGGTGGACGGGTAACATTTACGTTTTTGGCTAGCTCAATCTCTAGATTATTAAACCTGGTCGTTGTCGTAGCCGGATTGTTAGGATTGTCTTTGTTCTGTTTGAGGGCTTTGGTTTGGGATGGAACACCTACATTATTAGTTCCTGGGTTAGTGGCGTTATTAGATTCTGCTAACAACACTTGACCATTTGTCAATTGGACTTTACCGCCAACTATTGGGCTAAGGGCAGCACCAGTAATGTTTACATCGCCACTGACACCACCTTGATACAATCCTTTGAGATTTAACGCCAACTGGTCAAGAGTAACCCTTAAGGGATTGTTTATTTGTACTTGTCGATTGTTGGAAATGGGAATCTCTCCCGCCGCTGCTACCTTACCCTGGCTATAATTACCCTGGAGATTTTCTACTAAGATACTGTTAAAGTTAAACAGCACTCTGCCGTTGACATCTGTCAGTTGTCCTGGTATGGCTTGAGCCGAAAAAACACCATTGTTGATACTAGCAATTCCATTAACAACTGGATCTTGTCTTGTACCGCGCACCGTCAAATCTATTTCTCCCTGACCATTTTCCAACGCAACTTGGTTTGTAAACAGATTTAATAACGCTAATCCTTCATTTCTCACCTTTACATCTAGCTCAATTTCATTGCTATCTGGTGCTACTGACGCAAAAGGAAACTGGTAGGGAATGCTACCGCTAATGTTGACAGGTTCTGGACCAGAAACATTGACTTGACTGCCAAAGTTTAAGCGTCCGTTAGCATAGGCGAAACTTGCCGTAGCTGATTCTACTGCATTTTGATTAAGAGTTCCTTCGGTGACTTGCAATTCACCTCTAGCTTGCGGGTTTTTAATACTGCCTGCTAAAGCTGCTGTCGCGTCCAGATTACCTGTAAAACCAACTGGCAGTTTGACAAAATTATTCAGTATCCCCAACGGAAAATTACTGACTTGTAATTGACCCGATTGTTGTTCACTGCCGATCGCACCTGTAAAAGCAATAAGTCTGTTTTGAGACTCCAGTCGTAAAGGTAACAATCTCAGAACGCCATTTTCAAAGCTACCTTCGGCAATTACTTTTTCGGCACTATAACAAAAATCTGTTTCTAAACATTGATTTTGTTCGTCTTTTGCACCCCAAACAAAGTTTTGACCGTTTAAATCAAAGTTCACAGCCAACCCTTTTGCCGTACCTGTTTCCAGGGCTACTTCACCGTTGAAAGTTCCGGTTAAATCTGCCAATGCTGGCAAAGGAGAAGCATCCTGCTGCTCTTGTTGTTGTTGTGCTAAGAGTGCATCAATTTCATAAAAGCGTTGGAGTTGCTTAAATAAAGACTGATTAGGTAAACCTTGTGCAACGGTGTCTAGATCCGCAGCTTTGCCATAAGTTGGTGCTTGGGCACCGCGTTGGAAATCTTGGATTTCAAATAACTGTGCTACAAGCAAAACATCTTGGATATTACCCTGATTGACGTTAACTTTGGCTTGCAGTTGGGGAGTATTGCCACTTTGGTTAAAACTGCCGCTGAAGGCGTAACGACTGTTGCCTTTGACAAATTCGCTATCTGTGAGTGTTCCTCTTCCATTGTTGTAACTGAACTGAGCAGCAAAGCGATCGCCTTCTATTCTGCCAACTTTTGGTTGATCTATGCTAATATTACCCGTTGTCGCAAATGTTCGCTGATTAACCTCTAAATCTCCTGATATTAATCCAGCGATCGCACCTACACCCAAACGAATATTCGGTGGTGGATTTAATTTCAATACCTGCAAGGGGAAATCTCTGACTTGCACCGCCAAATTATCTCCTTGACTGCGACCAATTGCCAATGCTTGCTGCCACTGCACTACAAAGGATTCGGGGCGATTATTGGCGTTGAGATTGAAAGCAATGCGATCGCGTGTACCTGCTAGATTCAAATTTAAACCACGTCCTTGCATTGATTCAACTTTGCCACTCAACACTGGCTCAAAAGCTAAATTATTTACCACCAAGTCGCGTAAATTAAGTTGCCCTTGTACATTTGGTAAAGGCAACTTGCCAGTAATTTGTCCGCTAAAATCAGCTTTACCTGCCAAAGCTACTGCATTCGGCAGATTCAGAGGCAGTTGTTGCAGATTGTAATTTTGTGCTTGTACATTCAGATTTAAATTAGTAATTTGCGGGGTACTTGCTTGAGTGTTGACAAATATATCACCACTAGCTTTTAAATCTGGAGCCGTAGCTTGAACAATCGTCAGCTTTTGACCATTCCAGGCGATCGCTGCATTCAACGGTTGCTGAAGTCCAGGAATACCTTCAGATAACTCTACATCACCACTAGCACTCACATCTGATAATCTAGGCGATGCCACCGTACCCGCCACTTGTAATTCACCGCCCAAATCACCGCGCAATTGCTTATTAAAGCGGTTTAATTCTACACCCGAAGCCGCCACCAAAGCTTTATACCGACCATTGGCAAGTTGGATATCTGAAGCTGTAACCGTCCCACCCGCAACATTTACCTGCGCTTCACCGGTAGCTTGAATATTTTGCCGTTGGGATGCTTCTAAACTTCCCGCTACATTAAATTGACCGTTTAAATTACCTTGAAACTGCTGTGGTACATTTGCCAAACGCTCCAAAGGTACGTTATTTGCTTCAACTTGAGCCTGATAGCGATTATTCGCCAATTGAATATTTGAAGCTGTAACTGTACCCTGACCAAAATTCACCCTCGCTTGACCGGTGGCTTGAATATTTTGCCGTTGGGATGCTTCCAAACTTCCCGCTACATTAAATTGACCGTTTAAATCACCCTGAAACTGTCGTGGTACATTTGCCAAACGCTGCAAAGGCACATTATTTGCTTGCACTTGCGCTTGATATCGACCATTCGCTAATTGGATATTTGCAGCTGTGACTGTACCCTTTCCAAAATTCACCCTTGCCCGACCAGTTGCTTGGATAGTTTCCGGTTGGATGGAAGTAGCGCTTCCGGCTACATTAAATTGACCGTTTAAATCACCTTGAAACTGTGGGGGTACATTTGGCAAACGCTGCAACGGCAAGTTATTTGCTTGCACTTGTGCCTGATATACCCCATTAGCAAGTTGAATATTTGATGCTGTGACTGTGCCATTTCCCACATTCACCCGTGCCTGACCAGTTGCTTGGATAGTTTCCGGTGTAATTGATTCGGCGCTTCCCGCGACTTGAAACTGACCGGTTAATCTTCCGTTAAAATCCTTAGCTGCTGGTGATAATTCTTGCACTGCTACATTATTTGCCCGCACTTGTGCTTGATATACCCCATCAGCAAGTTGGATATTTGTAGCTGTGACGTTACCGCCAGCAACGCCCAGACGTGCTTCGCCTGTGGCTTGGAGAGTTTTCAGGCTAAAATTTTCTCTGCTGCCTGCGATTTGGAACTTACCTGCCAAAGGTGCTTGCAAAATAGGCGGAGTCTTTTTCAGCACTCGTCCCAACCGCACACCTTCTGCGATTAATTGGGTGGAAAAGCTTTGGTCTTGGAGCTTGATGTTAGAAATTGCAACAGTACCACCACCAATTTGAACTCGTCCGTTTTCCGAGTTTATGTTGGCAACTTGAAACGGACCCGTAGTCCCGGATAATGTGAAACGACCGTTTAATTCTGCTCCAGCCAAAGAGACATTTTGTAGTTGTTGTTTGTCTACAAATGGTTCTAACTGTATACCTCTAGTTTGGGCTACGGCTTGCCAACGTTGATTGGCAAAACTGCCGTTTGCTTGTACTGTACCAGAAGCGACACTAGCAACCACATTGCGGAAAGAGACGCTTCTATCTGGAGCGATCGCTACTTCACCAGTTGTGGGGTATGTAGCACCCGGAGCTTGGAAATTTACCACAGTCTGGACATTACTACCACCGCCACTCAACTGAGCATTGCCAGAGACAGTGCCGATTTTCACATTAGATGTATTTACGTCGTAAACTTTCGCAAGTGCATCCCCAGGCAGATTTCTTGCCTGGAAATTCACATTGATTTGGGGAACTTTACCAAGAGCGATCGTGCCACCACCAGTAACATCACCGCCTAATTTTACTTTCCCTTGAATATCTTTTAGGGTAATTAGGGAAGCAGCAGTAGAAAAATCAAACTTACTGCGGAGGCTTTCAAAATCAACTTTGTCAACTTGGGCAGGTTTTGTGCTTGTAACTGTACCTGAGAGAAATGGTTTGGAGATTCCCCCGCCAATCTGCAAGTCGGTTCTTACTTCTCCACTTACAGCCAAAGGCGATTTTACCTTTAGAGTTTCTAAAGCATTGGCTACACTTACTGGCTGCGATCGCGCTGTCAGCTTAAAGCCACTTGTTGTATCGATAGTGCCATTAGCTACTACGGGAATTTTACCGTAGCTAGTCGCCACATTATCAACCTTAATTTGCGTACCTTGGAAATTAAGATTTCCTTGGGTATTGACAAATGGTTGTGGCACTTTGGGAATCTGAAATCGCACTGCTTGTAAACTAGCGGTTCCTTGTAGTAAAGGTTGTTTTTTCCCGTTTAATTCAACTTGTAAATTTCCATTAGTTCGCCCCGCCTCTAATATCAGTGGTAATTTGATCACACTAGTGATATCAGAAGCAAGAAAATCTTGCACTTGAACCTTTAGCTTGGCTTGTTGTATTCCTCCTCCCTCTACACGCACATCTCCCGCAAGGGCAATTGTCCCACCAGTACGGGGCAGTCCTTGCAGGTCAAACTTAATCAGTTTGTTGTTTTCCAGAGGTTGGGCATAACCGTTAAGCTGCGAAAACGCCACAGTTGATGGAGTGGGAGAGGGGGGGGATGAGGGAGCAGGGGAAGCAGGGGAAGCAGAAGAAATTTCCCCTTGTCCCCTTGTCCCCGTGTCCCCTTGTCGCCGTTTCTCTCGATACGGTACTAAAACTAAGTTGGCGTTACTAAACCGAATTTTGTCCAAATCAGTCTTAATTGCGCCACCTTTACCTGGCGGTGCGATGTTTGTTGTAATCCAGCGTCCTTGTTGATCCTGTTCAATGTAAAGATCGGGATTGACTAAAGTGACATCTAGCTTTAATGTACGCTTCGTAAGTAACTGTAATATATCAAAACCTACATCCACCCCACCAATTGCCGCTCGGTCGGAATCTGTAGGTGTTGCTGGAATTGCTGAAGGTCCAAAGCTTACTCCTGTAAGAGAAAATCCTTTAACTTTCCCCAGCTGAACTGGACGGTTAAGTGAAGTGGTGAGGCTTTCTTCTGCCAAGGGTGCTAACTCTTGTTGGACAAAAACCCACAATCTCCAAGCACCACCGATAAGTCCAAGCAATAAAAGTCCCCCTAAGGCAATACCACCGCGACTTAGCACTAGAAACCAAAAACGTTTATTAGCACGGGCATTAAAGTTAGGATCTTGATGGGGAGAGTTAGCCATTTGGTTTTACTATTTACTCACCGAATGTAGCTGGTACACAAAAGAAAGTTAAGGGACACAGTATTCCACATGCCATTACCAGGATACGCCAACTCAACCACTGATAAAGGATAGATTAGGACGGCGTATGAACAAGAATTCATGAGAAATAACGCTTAACAGCTTGATGTTTAACAATATTGGGACTCTCAAGAAAATTTTCAGAATTTGGGCATCGGGCATTGGGCATTGGGCAACGGGCATCGGGCAATGGGTATCGCGCATTGGGCATTAGGCATCGGGCATTGGTAATAATTCTTTTCCTTTACCCTTTCCCCCTCCCAATTATCTGCATGGCTTCTGGTGGAAGGACAAGCGGTATGGGGCATCTATCGCGCCATAATTTAATGAATGGATTTAAGGTAAAAGGATTGATGATTACACCCATGCGTGTTTTTGTGTTAATTTTTAATGTGCGAACAGAAAATGAGGGAATTCACACGATTCGGGTAGGCGATCGCAATAAAATTCTGATGTTCGAGTCAGAAGACGACGCTACCCGCTACGCTCTGTTGCTAGAAGCTCAGGATTTTGCCTCACCCACAGTAGAAGTGGTAGATGCTGAGGAAATCAAAGAATTTTGTGAAAGTGCTAATTATGACTGGGAAATCGTCCCGGAAAACGGCGAATTAGCCATTCCCCCAGAAATAAACGTACCAGAAACTGACTGGCAACCAGATGCCCAGAAACAGAAAAATGATGAAGAATTCCAAAGTGGCAACCAAGCGCAGTCAGAACAACCAGAATTTTCTGATTCGGAAATAGACAGGATTCGTCGAAAATTGGAAGGATTGTTGTAATTAGTCATTGTTCATTGGTTATTGCCTGGATGACAAACGACAACTGACTGTTAATAGTTAAGGGATAATTAGCAGATGTAACGGAGATATTGAATGCAAAATTTGCAGGAGCGCGGGCATCTCTTAACCGAGCAGGTCAATCCTAATAGTCTAAACTTAGACCAGCTCAGTTGTTTGGAATTCGTGGAACTGTTTAACAGCGAAGACCAAAAAGCTGTGGCTGCGGTTGAGAAAGCTAAAAATCAGCTAGCCCAAACGATTGAACGCGCCGCAGAACGTTTGCGCCACGGAGGACGCCTGTTTTATGTCGGTGCAGGGACGAGTGGTAGGTTAGGAGTTTTAGACGCAGCCGAGTGTCCCCCAACTTTTTGTACACCTCCAGAGTTAGTACAGGGGATAATTGCCGGCGGTGCAGGCGCACTAGTACGCAGTTCAGAAGATTTAGAAGACCGATCGCAAGATGGAGAAGCAGCGATCGCCCAACGACAAATTACACAACTAGATGTAGTAATCGGTATTACTGCCGGAGGTACAACGCCTTTTGTTCATGGTGCGCTCAACGCTGCCCGTCAGCGGGGAGCCACTACTATTTTTATGGCTTGTGTCCCACAGGAGCAAGTTGACATTAATGTCGATGTTGACATACGCCTATTAACTGGACCAGAGGTGCTAGCTGGTTCAACTCGCTTAAAAGCTGCAACAGCAACAAAGTTAGCTTTAAACATCATTTCTACAGGAGTGATGGTCAAGCTGGGCAAGGTTTACGGCAATCGCATGGTTGATGTAGCAGTAACAAATCAAAAGTTACGCGATCGCGCTTTGCGAATTTTGTCAGACCTTACAGGCTTAAGCCGTGAAGCTGCTAGTGTCTTACTAGAACGCAGTGGCAAGTGGGTAAAATTAGCACTATTAATGCATTGGACTGGTTTGCAAAAAGAGGAGGGCGATCAGCTCTTGTTAGAACATCAAAGTAATCTCAGAGCAGCCATTGAGGCAACAAAGAAAAAAGGAGAAGTCTCATAAATCCTTACTTATTAGCTAATAGCTAGTAACTTTTTTTAGAGATTTTTACAACAGCAGGAAGTCTTCCTAAGTTTACAGGCTCAGGCTTCCTGCTAATTTATTTAGGTTAAATACCTGAAGCCTCTCACCTACTTGAACGTTAGGTGATGAGATGAATACGAGATAAAAATGAAACGCTGTTGATATTAATTTTCTGCGTAGCAGTCAGAGATATCAGGGGCAGATGAATTTTTATTGCTTGGGTGAAGCATCACCAAACTTAATTAAAAGCGCGATCGCTATACTCACAACTAAAATTATTGTCATACTTAAAGCTGAACCAAAGCCCCAATTTTGGGTAGATCCGAGAAACTGATTATAAATCAATCTTGCGGCTGTCATACTCGAAGCACCACCGAGTAATTCTGGGTCAACAAAATCCCCCAATCCGGTAATGAATACTAGCATTGAACCAGCAGCAATTCCTGGCAAAGTTTGGGGTATAGTCACTTGACAAAAAGCTTGCACAGGATTTGCCCCTAAATCTGCTGCCGCTTCTAACAAGCGCTTATCTAGTTTTTCTAAAGATGCATATAAAATTAAAACCATGTATGGTAATAAGCCGTAGCTCATCCCAATTAAAACTGCTGAATCCTGGTTTAATAAATCTAAAGTAGGTAAACCTAAATTGCTAAGTAAAGTGTTCAGTAAACCAGTAGGACGAAGAATTGTAATCCATGCGTAAGAGCGAAGTAAGGAAGAAGTCCACAAAGGTAAAACAAAGCCTAACAAAAGCAAATTTTGCCAGCGCTTTGGTGCCATTTGAGCAATCCAATAGGCGACGGGTAAAGCCAAAATTAAACAAATTATTGTAGTAGCGATCGCCAAAAAAAGCGATCGCCTGATTACTTGCAGGTAAAGCGGGTCAAGTATCCGGATATAATTATTAAATCCACTGGGATTTACCAAATCTCCCGGTCGAATATCTGGTACTAAACTTAACTCAAAAATTATTAGTGTTGGTAACACTAGCAAAAGTAACAACCAAATGCCAGATGGCGCAAGTAACGCCAACGGTTGCAGCCAGTTAAATTGTGACTGTTGCAATTTTGGTACTTCACTAATATCGCCTGAAGAATCTAAATTAGAACGACGAGTTTGACTAAACACAGGATTGACTTAATAGTTATGAGTTAAAAGTTAAAAATTACGAATTAGGAGTTAAAAGCTATAAGGAAGTTATGTTTTTTGATTTTATTTTCTATTTCATAAATCCTCACTCCTAACTCTTTTAGCCACTGGTTAATAGTGTCCAGTAGCGTTCGTAAACTTCTTCAAATTGTCCCAAAGGAGTTAGACGTTCGCACTTATCTAAAACTGACTCTGGAGGAAATAAATTTAAATTGTTTTGTAATGCTTTTGGTAATTGCTCAAATCCGGCGCGATTGGGGGTGGAAATGCTCAAGCGCTCACTGATTTTTGCGGCTATTTCTGGTTGTAAAATAAAGTTAATCCAAGCATAGGCTCCATCGATATTGGGGGCTGTTTTGGGAATTACAATTGTATCTGTCCATAACGAAGAACCACTGCGGGGAACTACATATTTAAGTTTGGGATTTTCTTTAGCGATTTTTACCGCATCTGCTGAGTAACACATTGCCAATACTAAATCTCCTGCTAAAATTTGATTGCGCCATGCATCAGTATCAAAAGCAGCGATCGCACTTTTGAGAGATTTCAATTTTTCATAAGCTTCTTTGATTTCACTTTCGTTTTTTGAGTTGTAGGAATAACCCAGCATTTTCAAAACTGCACCCATTACCTCTCGGACATCATTTAGCAATGTCATTCGCTTTGATAATTGCTTTTGATTCTGCCAAAGATAGTCCCAATCTTCAGGTGGGGGGTTGAGTATTTCTGAATTATAAACTAAGCCGGTTGTCCCCCAATTGAAGGGGATACTGTAGCGGTTATTGGGATCGTAACTGGGATTTTGAAATCGGGGAAATAAATTATCAAATCCGGTAAGGCGATCGCGTTTTATTTCTGCTAACAACCCCAACTCAACCATCTTCTGCACCATGTAGTCAGATGGATAAATTACGCTGTAAGTCCCACCACCACCAGCTTGGAATTTAGCTAGCATAACATCATTAGAATCATACGCATCTGCAAGCACTTTTACACCAATTTGATTAGTAAAACTTTGCAGTAATTCTGCATCGGTATATTGCGTCCAAGTATAGATATAGAGTTGATCAGCAGAACCTTTCTTGGTATTAGCTCGCACTTCCGCAAGTCTCCAGCCACAACTAGCCAAAGATAAGCTAGAAAGTGCTGTAACTCCTTTTAAAAATTTTCGTCTGTTAGTCATATGTTAATAATTAATAGTCAAGAGTCAACAGTCAACTTGACTACGGACTAATAGCCAAACAATCAGTTTCTGCCCACCAAACGTAAATTGGTTTGTCGCGATCTGGTAAGCTGCCAAAGGTGTTAGGTTGCAAAACAGTGATGGTGATGCCGTTTGTCAATTCCACAACGTAATTAACATGCGTTCCCAAATACATCACGTTACCAAGTCGTCCTTCAAAGCAGTTTGTCGGCAAATTTGGCGGATAAAGTGAGAGTTGAATTTTTTCTGGACGCACACTCACCATCACTGCTTGGGATAATTTAATTGGTGTATCTTCAAAACGGTTAACGACAATTGAAAGTCCCGATTTTGTGACAATTTGCACACTCTCAGCGTCTACTGCCGTGATTTCACCGCTGAATAAATTGGTGTCGCCAATAAAATCAGCGACAAAAGGTGTCCGAGGATGTTCGTAAATTTCGCTGGGAGTGCCAATTTGTTCAATTTTGCCTTGATTCATCACTGCAATGCGATCGCTCAAAGATAGCGCTTCTTCTTGGTCATGTGTCACCATAATGAAGGTCAACCCCAAATCTTTGTGTAAATTCGACAGTTCAACCTGCATTTCCTTACGTAGTTTTAAATCTAAAGCTCCCAAAGGTTCATCTAGCAATACCACAGCAGGGCGGTTGACTAATGCCCTTGCTAATGCTACCCTTTGCTGTTGACCACCTGATAATTGACTGGGAAAGCGCGATCGCAAACCTTCCATTTTTACTAGTTGTAAAGCATCTTTAACTCTATTTTCAATTTCCGATTTGCGTAATTTACGCAAACGGAGCCCAAAAGCAATGTTATCCCATACATTCAAATGGTTAAATAGAGCGTAGCTTTGAAATACAGTATTGACGGGTCGGCGATAAGCAGGGACATTAGTCATATACTGACCCCGAATCAATAGCTTGCCCGCATCCACCCTTTCAAATCCAGCAATTAAACGGAGTGTAGTTGTTTTGCCACAACCGGATGGACCGAGAATACTAAAAAATTCTCCCTGTTTGACATCCAAGTTTATTCCGTGTACAGCCGCTTGTTTATTAAAAAACTTATAAACATCATGCAGTTCAACATCAAGCGACTCAAAAGCCGCCATCCCCCCCTGATTGTGCGCCAAAGTTTGAGCCATAATTCTTAGTAGACTACCGTGATAATACTAGATTTTCTAAATTGATGTAGTCTATTAACCAGACTACATATAACACTTTGGTTTATTGTATCCGGTAAAAACAAGTTACTAGGTATTGCGGATTACGGCATTCTATCAAGGATAAAGTATGAAATACAAAATAAGTTTAAAAGTATAAATACGAACAATCAACCATTTATTTCTTTTTTATTCTTTATCCTTCAACCTTTATTAGTTCCTAGTCTTCAGTCTCCAAATTTTTTGGCACTAAAGTCCTGCCCGGTGTTTAGCGCAATTGTATACAGTTAATACTAATCTTGAAATTTTTATTTGTCTTATGTCTATCTTACAATCCTTTAATCTTGGCAGTAAAAAAGATACACGTACAGTCGGAAGAAGCTCTCAGTCGTTATTTTTCATCGTATTTACCCTGATCATGATGACTGGTGTTGCGGCTCGTTTGGGATATTTAGAAATTGTTCAAGGACCACAACTCCGGAAACGAGCAGAGGCAAACCGAATTAGAATTATTTCTAAACAGCCGGAAAGAGGTAACATTTTTGACCGGAATGGTAAACTTTTAGCTAGTACTCGCTATCCTCGCTCTGTCTACTTGTGGCCTATGGCTCACACTAAACCAGAGTGGTCAATTGTTGCGCCGCGTCTATCTCAAGTTCTGGAAATTTCTCAAGAAGATATAGAAGATAAACTTATACAGGCAGGTCCCAACTCTTCTTCACTTGTACGGATTGCTCGCGATTTGAACGAAGCACAAATTACGGCACTCAAAGAGTATGAAACCGAACTTAAGAACGTAGAAATTCATACAGAAGCGGTGCGTTATTATCCCCACGGTCAAGAGTTGGCTCATGTATTAGGTTATACGAGAGAACTAACCGCCGAACAGTTGAAAGAAAGGGTCAAAAATGGCTACAGGCTGGGAGATGTCATAGGTCAGATGGGGGTAGAAAAGGCGTATGAAAAAACACTGCGGGGTGAATGGGGCGGTCAGCAGATAGAAGTAGATGGTAGAGGTCGTCCGTTGCGGGTGTTGGGAGAGAAAGAGGCAAAAGCTGGTAACGATTTGCACTTGACTATAGATGTAAATGTGCAGAAAGCCGCAGAAAAAGCTTTAGGCACTACCAGGGGTGGAATTGTGGCAATCGATCCGAGGAATGGTGCTGTTTTGGCAATGGTGTCTTATCCTACCTTTGACCCAAATATCTTTTCTAAGCAAAAACTCTCTCAGAAAGACTGGGAAAGCGTACAAGGTAAACAGCATCCGTTGGTTAATCGCACCCTCAGCGCTTTTCCACCTGCCAGTACCTACAAAATTATCACTACGACAGCGGGGTTAGAATCAGGTAAGTTTACTCCCGATACAGTGTTGCAAACTTTCGGCTCGCTAACTGTCGGTGGAGTGACTTTTGGTGAATGGAACCACGCTGGATTTGGTCCATTGGGATTTCCGAGAGCGATGGCTATGAGTAGTGATACCTTTTTCTATCAAGTTGGTAGAAGAGTCGGTGGTCCAACTTTGATCGAATGGAGTCGCAAATATGGGTTTGGTCAAAAAACCGGCATTGAGTTTGCCGATGAAGAATCAAGAGGCTTAGTTCCAGACGAGTCATGGAAACAGAAAGCTTGGAAGATCCCCTGGACTGTCGGCGACACCATAAATATGTCAATTGGTCAAGGTGCTTTGCAAGTCACACCACTGCAAGCTGCGATTATGTTTGCTGTACCTGCGAATGGTGGCTACCGAGTTCAGCCGCATTTGCTCAAAGACAATGAACAAGCAAAAAACTGGCGCACGTCCTTAAATATGAAGCCGACAACCATTAAAGTTCTCCGTGATGGTCTGCGGAAGGTAGTAACTGAAGGGACGGGTCAGCGTTTGAACGTACCGACAATTGCCCCATCATCCGGAAAAAGTGGCACCGCTGAAGCGGGTACTGGTCGTCCAAATCACACTTGGTTTGGTGCCTATTCTCCCAGCGATAAGCCGGAAATTGCGGTTGTCGCGTTTGGTGAAAACTCCGGTGGACATGGCGGTACTGATTGTGGACCGATGGTTTTGCAAGTGCTGGAAGCGTATTTTCAAAATAAGTATCCAGGTAAATATCAGAAACCTCAAGTTTAGGGCGAAGATAAAGCTCACAAATCAGGCGGTAGGACTCTGAATTAGTACTCGATCAACCCAATTTTGACGGGTGAAGGCAGGCACTCTTGAGCAGGCGGAGAAAAAACTTGATTTTTTACCATAAATCCCGCAAAGTTTCTTTGGCGGACTACTAAAGAATTTCTTTTATTCAACAAAAATAATAGAAAGTTATTATAGTTACCCTCTTGTTTTTTCAATACAGACTGAGTGAGAGTTTAGCTGAGTTAGTAACAATTTTGTTGAATTATATACAAAGAAGATTTCTCTAAATATTACTCTTTGTGTTATGACCCTATTACAATCAATCGGCAATAAAAAAGATACGCTTACAGTCGGACGGGGTTTTCAGTCAATATTTCTCATCATATTTACTCTACTAATGACAGGTGGAATAACCGCTCGTTTGACATATTTGCAAATTCTTGAAGGAGCGTACCACCGTAAGCAAGCAGAGTCAAATAGGATTCGGATTATTGCCAAACAACCGGAACGAGGCAACATTTTTGACCGTAATGGTAAACTTTTAGCTAGCACTCGCTATCCTCGGTCTGTGTATTTATGGCCAATGGCTCACACTAAACAAGGATGGCACAAAGTTGCACCGCGTTTATCTGAAATTCTCAACATCCCGCAAGAGGAAATTGAAAAGAAACTACAAGAGGCTGGTTTTAGGTCTTCTTCGTTGGTGCGGATTGCTCGTGACTTGAATGAAGCGCAAGTCACTGCATTGAAGGAGTATGAAAATGAACTCAAAAACGTGGAGATACATACGGAAGCAGTTCGCTACTATCCGCACGGTAAAGCTTTGGCTCACGTACTAGGTTATACGCGGGAACTGACCGCCGAACAGTTGCAAGAAAAGCGGAAAGAAGGCTACCGATTAGGAGATGCGATCGGTCAGATGGGGGTAGAAAAGGCGTATGAGAAAACGCTGCGGGGCGAATGGGGGGGGCAACAGGTAGAAGTAGATGGTAGAGGTCGTCCGCTGCGGTTTTTGGGCGAGAAACAGGCAAAAGCTGGTCAAGATTTGCACTTGACTATAGATGTGGATGTGCAAAAGGCAGCAGAAAAAGCTTTGGGAGGTCGCAACGGTACAATTATCGCACTTGACCCAAACAACGGTGCGGTTTTAGCAATGGTGTCTCACCCAACCTTTGACCCAAATATCTTTTCTAAGCAAAAAGTTACCAAAAAAGATTGGGAGACTGTACAAGGTGAAGATTATCCTTTGCTCAATCGCGCTCTGAGAGCTTATCCTCCTGCTAGTACTTTTAAAATTGTCACCACGGCAGCTGGGTTGGAATCGGGTAAATTTTCTCCTAAGACAATATTGCAAACTTACGGTTCGCTGACTTTCGGCGGTACTAGATTTGGCGAATGGAACCACGCTGGCTTTGGTCCGTTGGGATTTACAGGAGCGATGGCTAACAGTAGCGATACATTTTTCTACCAAATTGGTCAGAAAGTCGGCGGTCAAACTTTGATTGAATGGACTCGTAAGTTTGGATTTGGCGAAAAAACTGGGTTTGAGTTCGTCTCTGAAGAATCGAAAGGCTTTGTTCCTGACGAGTCATGGAAACAGAAAGCTTGGAAGATGCCTTGGACTGTCGGCGACAGCATTAATATGTCAATTGGTCAAGGGGCGCTATTAAGCACACCATTGCAAGTCGCCGGCATGTTTGCCATACCTGCTAATGGTGGCTATAGAGTTCACCCGCACTTACTTAAAGACAATAAAGAAGCAAAAAGCTGGCGCGAACCTGTAAATATGAAACCATCAACTGTAAAAATTCTCCGTGACGGACTGCGGAAGGTAATTACAGAAGGTACGGGTAGGGCTTTGAATGTGGCAACACTTCCTCCAATAGCTGGTAAAACTGGCACCGCTGAAGCATGGAAGCGTCAAGGTGTAAAAGCAAATCATGCTTGGTTTGGTGGCTATGCACCTAGCGATAAGCCGGAAATTTTAATTGTGGCGTTTGCCGAACATTCTGGCGGTGGCGGTGGTAGCATTGCTGCACCGATGGCGTTAAAAGTTATGGAAGAATATTTCCAGGCAAAGTATCCAGGCAAGTATCAGAAAGTAGCCACCGAAAAGTCAAATTAACAAAAGAGCGCAATGGGGGAGTTGGGGAAGACAACCAATAAATTCCTCCTTGTCCCCCTTGTTTGCCTTGTGTCTTTATTGAGGTATCTTCGCGGGTTTGACATTCTTGGCTTTATAAAAGGTTTCCAAGCTATCGCGATCGCCTACAAAACGCCAGTGCCAAGGCTCATAACTCACACCTTGCGGATTATCCTTGGGAAAGGACATCTCAAAGCTGTAACGTGCTGCATTCGCTTCTAGCCACTGATAAGCCTTTGTCTTATCAAAAGTTGCTTGGAGATTAGTTGCTGGTGTTGCACCATCGCCAATATCCACAGCGTAACCTGTATGATGTTCGCTATGACCAGGAGGCGCACTCAAAGCAGCTCGTTGTGCTGGGGTTTGATTCCGCTGGGCACCAACACCAAAAAATAACTGCTCTTGGTCTTTCACTGAGCGAAAGCCGGAAATTGGCACCAATATTACACCCGCACTTCGCGCTGCTTGCACCATCGCCTGATACTTTTCGGCGGCAGCTTTTCTCATTCTGATGCGTCCATCTCTAGAAATCGGTGCTAGTTCTGATTCTGGCGCTTCTGCGTATGTCAGATGCCCTAAAACAGTATCAGCGCTATCTTGGGGATTGACAGAAGTGCCACTTTGTGGATTAACAGGAGTGGAACTAGTTGAGGAAGCTTGATTAGCGGTTTTTTTCGGTGCAGTGAGGAAAAACAAAAAACCACTAATAACAGCTAGCATAATAAATCCTACCACGCCGCCAATCACTAAAACCACAGGTTGTAAGTGGCGCACCTTGTTAGGTGTTGCTTCCGGAGTATCGCGTAAAGCTGGCGGAATCTCGTCACCAGACTCAGGAGATGAGTTTTGCGGTTTTTCAGAAAACCCAGGATTATTCAAGGCTCAACTCCTGATGATTGTTGAAGTGCCATAACAAATTGTAGACTGGATAAAAATAAACGTAATAGCGAAGATTTATACATCTGAATTTCTGGGCGCAATCTTGACAAACCTTGTAGAACTATACGTCAAGCTGGTGGGATTAGTCCTGGTAGGATTTATCTTGGGACGCAAGCTACCTGCCTCAGTTCCTACCCGTTTAGCTCAGTTTCTTTTCTGGATAGGTGTACCGTTAGGGATTGTAGCTTTTTTATATAAAGCTGATTTATCGGGACAGATTTGGATTGCACCAGCGATCGCCTATCTAGCTATTTTACTTGGAGCATTTTTAGCTTGGTTAGGCATCAAAGGTCAAGCCTATTTTACAAATACTATCCTCGAACAACCAACTCAGGGTAGTTTTATTCTGGCATCAATGGTGGGTAACACAGGTTATCTTGGTTATCCGATCGCTCTAGCGATGGTAGGACAAAAATACTTCGCTTGGGCATTATTCTACGATATGCTGGGGTCACTTTTCGGTGCTTATGCCTTGGGTGTGGCGATCGCAGTTCGTTTTGGTGGTGGGGTGCAGAATTATTGGGAAATTACTAAAGCAATTTTCATTAACCCAGCGCTGTGGAGTTTCGGGTTTGGTTTGCTGTTTCGACAGGTGACGATTCCCGCAGGAGTTGAATTTTTCCTGGAGAAATTTGCTTGGAGTACGGTTGCTTTATCTTTAGTGTTAATTGGGATGCGATTAAGTAATCTCAATTCTTGGCGTAGTTTACCACAAGCGGGGATGAGTTTAGGAATCAAAATGCTCTTAGTTCCCCTGATTTTGGGTAGTACTTTGCCACTTTTTGGTTTAACTGGGGCAACAGCACAAGTGATAGTCTTACAAATGGGGATGCCACCAGCTTTCGCTACACTCGTAATTGCGGAAACCTTCAATCTCGATCGCGATCTGGCAGTCACCGCATTAGCAGCCGGGTCTATAGTATTATTAGTTACCCTGCCTATTTGGTTGTGGCTGTTTTGATGATCAACCCCTTGCACCCGTTACATACGCAGCGGTTAGAGGATTTTGGGGAGACTCAAAAATTTGCTCTACGGAACCCGACTCAATGAGCTGCCCAACACCAGACTGCACCCAAAATAGAGCAACTTGATCGGCAATACGTTTGGCTTGCGCCAGATTGTGGGTGACAATCAACAAAGTATAACGCCCCCGTAAGCTAGTAATTAAATCTTCAACAACACCACTGGAAATAGGGTCGAGGGCACTACAAGGTTCATCCAATAGCAAAACTTCTGGTTGCAAACCCAAAGCTCTAGCTATACACAACCGCTGCTGCTGTCCACCAGACAGCGCCAAAGCAGAAGTATGCAGTCGGTCTTTAACTTCGTCCCACAGTCCCACATCTTGGAGAGTTGTCTCTACAATCGCATCAATTTGTTCTCGGTTGCGGATACCATGTTCTCGCAGGGGTAATTCCAGATTCTTCCAAATAGATAAAGGAAAAGGATTGGGCTTTTGGAATATCATGCCAACTTTGCGGCGCAGTGCGATCGCATTTGTTTTAGCATCGAGTACCTCTAAAGTACCCATCTGAATTCGTCCCCTCACCCGACATTGAGGAATCATATCCGTCAACCGATTTAAGCAACTGAGAAAGCTAGTTTTGCCACAACCGGAAGGACCAACCAGTGCCAAAATTTCCCCCTGATTTACATCTAAGGTGACATCAGCAAAGGCGGTTTTTTGTCCGTATTGCAGCGTCAGGTTTTCCGTTTGAATCAACGGTTGAGAGTTACGAGTGTGGTAATCAGACCCTGACATCAGGTAATAATTCTCCTGTGCAACCAATTTTCTGCAATCCATGCTGCTGTACCATTTATTAGCAGCAGCAATAATAATAAAACCAATGCTGAGGCGTAGGCATTGGCATCTCCCCCGGAGACATTCATAGACAAATCAAAAATATGAATCGAAAGGGCACGTCCAGAATCTAGCAGCGATTCTGGCATCCTATCCACGTAACCACTAGTAAAAATTAAAGCAGCAGTTTCGGCGATCGCTCGTCCAATACCTAGTACCAGCCCGACAATCAAACCGGGTACAGCCGCAGGTAACAATAGTTGAAATAGGGTAGTTGTACGTGAAAACCCAAGGGCTGCCGCTCCAAATCTATACTCGTTGGGAACAGCGCGAAATCCTTCTTCCGTCGAGCGAATCAGAATTGGTAGCACCATACACGCTAACGTCAGTCCCCCCGACAAAATAGAAAACCCCAGTCCCAGAACTTTGCAAAAGAAGACATTACCAAACAACCCAAAGACTATCGAAGGGACTCCAGCCAGTACATCTAAACTGCGCCGCACCAACCCACCAAACAAACTGTCAATTGGGGTAAATTCTGCCAGCAGGACTGCTGTAGCAAGTCCTAGAGGCAGGGAAACTGCCATACACACCCCCATAATTAGAGCAGTAGAAACGAGAATCGGAGCAATTCCCCCTTCTCTGCCAGCGTTCTCTGGTCCAGTTGTCAAAAACTGCCAGGACAAATGTCCTATACCATGCCATAGGATATCACTGAGTATCCAGAAAAAGATCGCACTAACTAGGGCAGCCGTAGTCCAAACAATGATTGTTGGTAGCCAGTCTTTAGAACTTATACGATTTTGGATTCTTAAGCCTTTGCTTCTGCCTTGTCCCTTCTGTCTCCTGACTTCTGACTCGTGACCTCTGCCTTCTTCAACCATAAATTTTCCCCTGACTGATAACTTCAGCAATAGCAACCAACAACACAATTAACCCCATCAACAACAAACCGCTGACAAAGAGTGCAGAACGGTGGTCACCCGTTGCGTATGCCATTTCTAAGGCAATGTTAGCCGTCAAGGTACGAATGGGATCAAATAGACTTTTGGGCGTCTGTACTACGTTGCCGCACACCATGAGAATTGCCATTGTTTCGCCAATCGCGCGACCTGTTTCTAGAATTAAACCTGTAAATAACCCCGATTTAGCAGCCGGAAAGACTACTTTGGCAATAGTTGCCCACTGAGATAATCCTAAGGCAGCAGCGCCTTGGAGGTAGGAGGCTGGAACTTTCGCTAAACTCGCATCGGCTACCAACGCAATTGTTGGCAAAATCATGATTGCGAGAATCGCAATGCCAGCTAACAAACTTGTTCCTGGTGGATGTATCCGTCCAATTAGGGGAACTAGCACCACCAACCCCCAGAAGCCATAGACTACAGAAGGAATTCCTGCTAACAGTTCAATTAGACGGCGATAAAGGCTCGCCACTGCTGGAGGGGCGTAAAATTGGCAAAAGACGGCAGATAAAATCCCGATTGGCGTAGCAATTAATACTGAGCCTACCATTGCCAAGAGTGTACCCCAGAGCATGGGTAGGAGGTTATACAACCCAGCGGTTGGGTTCCAAGATGAGTCAGTAAAAAAGCGCGTGAGTCCGAGGTGGTTCAGGACTGGGAGCGATTCTAAAATCAGAAAGACGATAATTAAAAGGGCGATCGCTCCCACCAATATTGCTAGAGAGCGTAGTATCCAAATTAACCACAGGTCATTTGGATACGAGGACAAAGTTTTGTTTTTTAACAATGTCACTTACCTGCTGTGATTGCACGAAATCAAGAAATTCTTTTGCCAGTCCTTCGGGTTGAGTTTTCGTTACCAAGTTAAGTGGGCGAGAAATGGGAAATGTGCCGTTTTGCACATTAGCAGTTGTTGCAGCTACACCGTTTACTGGCAAAAGCTTTATGGGTACTTTATTTGCCTCGCTATTTTCTGCCGAACCGATAGAGACATAGCCCATCGCATTGGGATTTCCTGCTACAGTCTTAATTCCCTGCTCATTATCACCAATCACTACTTGTGCTTTGATATCGGTGTTCTTCAGCTTGAAGTAGTGGGTAAATAATTCCAAAGTTGAACGTCCTTCAGCTTTGTTGACAACGGTAATTGTTGCATCTTTACCTCCCACCAGTTTCCAGTTCGTCGCTTTCCCTGTATAAATATCTACAACCTGCTTGTCGCTGAGAGACTTGATTGGATTGTCTTTGTGCAGAATTACTGTCACCCCATCACGGGCAATAGAGAATGCTTTTAAGTCTTTTTCTTCCGGCTTCAAAGCGCGAGATACCATACCAATATCAGCCACACCTTGCCGAGCATCAGAAATGCCGCGAGAAGAACCCCCCGATTGCACATCGATCCGCACACCCGAATGTTTTGATTCAAAGCGTTTGCCGATTTCTGCTGCCAAGGGGGCAATTGTACTCGAACCAGTTAAAACTAGTTTTCCTTGAAGCTTGTCTGCTTTGTTTGTAGTTGCTTCTGGAGGTTTAGAGCAGCCTTGCAACCAAAAGCAGGTCGCCATACCAATGGTTAAGGAAACCAAAATTTTTGAATGTTTCATTCTATACTTAGAATTTAAAATTATTTAAATGAAAGTACGCAACAACCGAGGTTGAGAGCTTTACCTGTAGTTACTTTTACCTCCGGAGCAAGGCTGTAGAGAAATGCTTTGCCATCACGCTCTTTAACCACAAAATTTGCCTGACGCAAAACTTGCAAATGATGCGAAAGCAGGCTTTGTTCCAAACCCAGAATTGCATTCATTTCCCCTACATGCTTAGGACTGTTCATCAGGAGTTCTAAAACTGCCAGACGAGTTTCATCTGCCAGCACTTTGAGCCTTTTTACGCACTCAGACTCCTGGATTGTGCTAGCCATTCATTGCCTCCTGCAAAAATAACTACAGCGTATTGCAAGTAAATAAAATACACCCCAGCCGCGCTATCGCGCACCCTCCCCGCTTGCGGGGAGGGTTGGGGAGGGGTTCTTCTGTACCTCACCAAGTTTAAATCTGCTGTATCCAATTGATAAAGCGTTTTCCTTCGCGATGTTGGTTTCGATCCCGCTTAAGTTTGTAATAAGCTTAAAAAGCTGGTGAAATAAGCTTTGTTACCTTGTGACGAATTGTATTAAGCAATAATTCATATGAATTTTAATTCATATGAAGCCTTCAATTTATCACATTTAGTGTTTTCATTTAAACTGTTTTTAACTAAAAGTTAATCTCTTTATTTGTAGGGATAGATCCGCTTGTGTTTCTTCGCGCACCAAATTCTCGTTTTGGTACGGGGACTCTAACTCCTAATTCCTAACTCCTAACTTTCACCTTCGCTGCCAGTTCCGCTGGCTTCATGTGTTCATAATGCTCAAAAGGCTGATGAATCCAAGGGTTGTCAGCCAGATAATCGACGTAGTAATCGGGAACGATTACAGAACACGCTTTATACCAAACTACAGCGGTGCGAATTTCCTCAATCGGGGATTGATTATTTTCCTTTAGCCAAGGAATAGTTCCTTGTAGGGTGATGCCTGAATCTACCAAATCATCTACTAATAGAATCCGCGAACCTAACTCTTCAGTAGTCATCGTCATGTGGTGGGAGAAGGTTAAATTACCTCTTTCTTGCTTGCCAGAACCACTGTAAGATGATGTTGCTAATATTGCTAACGGCTGATCGTATATACGGGAAATTATATCTCCTATTCTGAGTCCGCCTCTGGCTAGGCAGACAATCTGGTTAAATTCCCAACCAGATTGATAAATCTGAGCAGCCAGGTGTTCAATTTTCTGGTGATAATCTGACCAAGAAACGTAAAGGTCTGGCATAAACAACATGATTTACAGCTAAAACACAGATAGCAAGCTTTTTATTTTAGTATGAGCGCAACATATTATGAACGATTCTGACGAGAATGCCTATTCTCAAGAACCTGCTGAAACTGAAAAGTTAGACGTAAGTACTAAATTGGCTTTTGGTGCGGGGGATTTGGGGACAGCGATCGCTGCGATGATTGGTATTTCTTATTTATCGCCTTTTTTAACAGATGTAGCTGGCTTAAGTCCCAATTTAGCTGGACAAACTCAGCTAGTCGGGAAAGTGTGGGATGCTGTCAACGATCCGATGGTGGGAGTGTTGAGCGATCGCACTCAAAGCAAGCAGGGAAGACGGTATCCTTGGATGATTTGGGGAGCAGTTCCCTTTGGAATTTTCTTTTTTTTGCAGTGGATTGTACCACACTTTAGTAATAACGAAAATGTCAACCAGTGGGGTTTATTTTGGTATTACACTGCGATTTCGATTTTATTTAATGCCTTTTTTACAATTGTTAATTTACCATATACCGCGCTCACAGCAGAACTAACTCAAGACTACGACGAACGCACCAGTTTAAATAGTTATCGCTTTTCCTTTTCGATTGGCGGTAGTATTCTTGCCTTAATTATCGGTTTAGTTATTTCTTTACTTGTTCCAAGCGATCGCCGCCAACAGTATCTTTTACTAGGAGCAATCTGTGCGATTCTCTCTGTTTTGCCCGTTTATTGGTGCGTTTGGGGAACCAAAAAACGCGCCCAAGCTGTCGCCAAGCTGCACCCAGAAACTGACCACACTGTTTCTATGCCCATATTGCAGCAACTGAAAATTGCTTTTACAAATCGCCCTTTCTTATTCGTAGTGGGTATTTATTTATGTTCTTGGTTAGCTGTACAGCTGACTGCGGGGATTATACCGTATTATGTCACCAGTTGGATGCGTCTTCCACAATGGCACATTAGCTTAGTACTTTTGGCGGTGCAAGGAACTGCGATGGCTATGCTATTCGTTTGGAGTGCTGTTAGTCGGCGTTACGGCAAAAAAGCCGTGTATTTTATGGGAATGAGTTTGTGGCTTATCGCCCAAGTTGGACTCTTTTTTGTACAGCCGAGTCAAGTTGCGTTGATGTACGTTTTAGCAGTCTTGGCAGGTTTTGGAGTATCTACAGCTTATCTTGTTCCTTGGTCGATGTTACCTGATGTAATTGAACTCGATGAATTAAATACAGGACAGCGACGGGAAGGTATTTTTTATAGTTTCATCGTATTTGTGCAAAAAATCTGTTTGGGAATTGCAGTTAACATTGTTTTACAACAATTGGGGACAGCGGGATATATTAAACCCACTACCGAAATTGCCATACCAATCCAACCAAACTCAGTTTTAGACGTTATTCGCTTTTCGATTGGTCCCATACCAGCGATCGCGTTAATTTGTGGCTTGGTTTTAGCTTATTTTTACCCACTTACGCGCGAGAAACACGCAGAAATTTTGCTCAAACTCAAAGAACGTAAACAGGGGCTGGGGAATTAAAAGTTATACAATATTATGTCCGCTAAATCACACATTTTCTAAAGACGTTCCGCCAGAACGTCTCTACAGTTGCTACGTTTTTACTAGTATTAACTCAAGTTAAAGAACCGCTAACTCGTCGTGGGTCATCGCCTATAATCAGCCTATCGTTGATAACCCGCAACTTGAGTTAATATGATTGCCTTTTAACTTTTGTCCCACTTCTGTGTCTTTATAAAAGAGTACTTTTATGGAATCAATAACTAATTCCGAATATTGGGAACAGCGCTATCAAGAAAAAAGCGATCGCTGGGATATAAAACAAGCTGCACCACCTTTCGCGACTCTTTTACAATCGACAACAGCACCTCCTCCCGGTCGCATTGCGGTGTTAGGTTGCGGTCGAGGTTATGACGCTTTACTATTTGCGGCACATCAATTTGTAGTTATCGGATTTGACTTTGCAGAATCGGCAATAAAAGAGGCGATCGCTTTATCTGAAACTTCTCAAAGTTCAGCTAAATTCCTACAGGGGAACATCTTTGATTTACCAGCAGAGTATGAAAATTATTTCGATTACGTACTAGAACATACTTGTTTTTGTGCTATTGATCCATCACAGCGTCCAGATTACGTGCAACTGACCAAATCAATTTTAAAGCCGCAAGGACAACTAATTGGCTTATTTTTCACACATAATCGCCCCGGTGGTCCTCCCTTTGGAATGACTCCAGATGAAATTCGCCAGTACTTTCAGGCAGATTTTCAAATTCTTTCTTTGATACCAGCAACGAATTCCATACGCGATCGCCAGGGAGAAGAACATCTTGGACGGTTTACCGTCGTCAAGAATTACACATGAATTGAAGTACGAGTCAGGAGCCAAAAGTCTGGAATTTGGAATGAATGGACTTTGGACAAAAAACTAATAAATACGGAGATTGAAACTCCACCCACCAAGGAATGGAGATCTCCAGACTCCCGACTCCCGACTCCCGACTCCTTTTATATATTTCCCAACAGGTACGGATAAACCTACCATCTGACTTATGCATTGATAGAGGAGTAATGTTAATTATAAAGTAAAGATAAGTAACGAAACTTAAATTAGATGACAAATCTAAGCGTACAAGAAATTTCCAGTCAGTTAGAAAGTGATAATTTGCGCGATCGCATGGTAGCGCTTGCCAATTTGCGCCATGTATCCAATGAAGACGCAGTACCCTTAATTAAAAAGGTATTAGATGACGAATCTCTCCAACTGCGCTCAATGGCGGTTTTTGCCTTGGGAGTTAAACCGACAGATGAATGTTACGCCATTTTGGTAAGAATTTTAGAATCTGACCCAGATTATGGTATACGCGCTGATGCCGCTGGAGCGTTAGGATATTTAGGTGATATTAGAGCTTTTGAACCGTTGTCACGAGCATTTTATGAAGATACCGATTGGCTAGTACGCTTTAGTGCAGCGGTTTCCTTAGGTAATATTAAAGACCCCCGCGCTCATGATGTGCTAATTCAGGCATTGAATAGCAAAGAAATAGTAATACAACAAGCAGCGATCGCTGCATTGGGAGAAATTAAAGACATTGAATCAATAGATCATATCCTGCGCTTTGTCCAATCAGAAGATTGGTTAGTACGCCAACGTCTGGCAGAAGCTTTAGGTAATCTTCCTAGTGCTAAGACCGTTTCCGCTTTGAAATACCTAGAAAAAGACAAGCATTCTCATGTTTCTGAAGCCGCAACAATTTCCCTCAAACGGCTTGAACAAGCAGGTTGATCTTACTTTTTACTCTAACCATATTTTAGGCAGATGAAGCGTAAAAAGCAGGGAGTAGGGAATTCATCACTTCCTACTCCCCTCTTAATGAACGCCTCCTGCTATTTTTTAATAAGTGGGATTTTTTGTATTTTGATGAAAGGTAATTTCATTTATGAATATTGAAGAATTTTTTGAATTGAGTGCTGGTAAATGGTTTTCTCATCGTACCAGTCACCACTTGGCTTTCAAGCAATCTGAAGACGGCAAGTCAGATATTGTAATTGAGATGCTTGCAGCAGATCATCCAGAAGTAGCGAAATTGTGTCAACAGTATGAAATTGACCCAAAACTTGCTTCCTGTGGCGCTAGAGTTACCTGGAATGGGACAATGGAATGGGATGAAGAAAAACACACTGGTTCTACAGTGTTGGCTACTGTACCCAATGAAGATAATCCCAATGAAGGTAAGTTGCTGCGGGAAATGGGCTATGCGGAGAAAGCTCCAGTCGCCGGCAGCTATAAAATGGGCAGTGATGACGCATTGACACTAATTACAGAATACGAAACCATGTGGTCTGAAGAACGCTTATGGTTTGCTAGTCCTAATTTACGGATGCGGGTAAGTGTCCTGAAGCGTTTTGGCGGTTTTAGCATGGCTTCTTTCACTTCTGAGATTCGCATGGGTGGCACTCCACCAGCAGCAAAAGTATCTGAAGCTGCTAACTCAGCATCAAGTTAATTTTATTGCCTGAAAGCCCCCCGTTTTTGGGGGGTTAGGCAAAAGTAGTAACCGCTTCAGCGCTTACTACCAATAAGGATTTTCAGTTTAATTTGTCTAGTAAGTGATTAATCAATTCCTAGCGTACTCTTTTTAAATCCTTTGCTCTTTGGTCTGTTAGCTTCCTGGGAATTTGTCAAGCGATTTTCCAGATTTGAGGTGACTTGAACTAAATTTTCAATTTGAGTTTTTACAGTTTCAAATCCCTGTAATTTATCAATTAATATTTGTAACTTCTCTAGTTGTACATCTGTATTACCCTGCACTAAGTCAGCGATGCTAGCTTTCAAGTTATTTTCTAGATTTGAAGTTCCTTGAATCAGATTTTCAACTTGATTGTGCATTGTTGCAAATGTATCAACTTTCTTCTCTAACGTTTGTAACTTCTCTAGTTGTACATCTGTATTACCCTGCACTAAGTCAGCGATGCTAGCTTTCAAGTTATTTTCTAGATTTGAAGTTCCTTGAATCAGATTTTCAACTTGATTGTGCATTGTTGCAAATGTATCAACTTTCTTCTCTAACGTTTGTAATTTTTCTAGTTGTACATCTGTATTACCCTGCACTAAGTCAGCGATGCTAGCTTTCAGATGATTTTCTAGATTTGAAGTTCCTTGAATCAGACTTTCAACTTGATTGTGCATCGTAGCAAATGTATCAAGTTTATTCTCTAAGGTTTGTAACCTTTCTAGTTGTATATCTGTATTATTCTGCACCAAGTCAGTGATGCTTGCTTTCAGGTGATTTTCTAGATTTGAAGTTCCTTGAATCAGACTTTCAACTTGATTGTGCATCGGTGCAAATGTATCAAATTTCTTCTCTAGCGTTTGTAACCTTTCTATTTGTATATCTGTATTATTCTGCACCAAATTAGCAAGGCTTTCTCTAGAATTATTGTCGGCTTCTAGTAACTTATTCAAGCGATTTTCTAGATTTGTATTGCCTGCAATTAAAGTTTCAACTTGGCTTTGTAGAGATGCAAATCTTTCCAGTTTATCACCTAGTTCTTGCAACTTTTCTTGTTGCCTCTCTATATTACTTTCTAGTAAATTGCCGATAATTTCTGAGATGCGATTTTCTAAATTTAAGTTTCCTTGAATTAGATTTTCAACCTGCGATGACACAGGTGTAATTATCTCTAATTGATTAGCTAACGTTTGCAACTTTGCTAGCTGCACTTCTGCATTATTCTGTACCAGATGGCTGAGGCTTTCTCTAGAATTATTGTTAACTTCCAACACCTCAACCAAACGATTGTCCAGATCCGAACTTCCTTCGATTATACTTGCAAACTGGTTTTTTACATTTTCAAAAGATTCAATCTGCTTTTTTCGAGCTTCAGTAGTTATCTGATATTGTTCTTTATTTAACTCGTTAGCAGCTTCTACAAATTTTAGTAGTTTTTCTTGCTCTGTTATCGTAGTATTTAAGCTCTTTTTAAGTTGCAGAACTAATACGGCGATTACTGCTATTGATATTGTTGATATCGCAGAAACAATTAGTGGGACAAATTCCATAGTTAATCACTCAGTAAGTAAACTTCAAGATTGATAGCCTTTTGAGCATTTTTTTAATTAAAAAAATACTTATGAAACCTCATCATATTTTATCTAAATTTATTTTTTTCGTAATAAAACCAATCAAATAATTTCTAGTTTCAAATAAAGCATATATACTTTAATTCTAACCCTAAAATTATTAAATAAAGTTAGGTAAAATAGTGATAACTTTAGGAAAAACTTTATATTTTACCCACGTTTACAGCAGGGAGAAAAAAGAAAGAATCTTTTAAGGAATTATTTTATCTCCCTCTGCTGCTTACATTTGCAACAAACGGGCGATCGCCTCCGGTAATGGCAGTATAATCAACACCAACAAAGCCATTGCTGCTAACCCCAAAATGTCACGTTTGTTATCCAATTCTGTGACATCATTTAAAGCGGGTTCATCAATGAGCGGTATAAATAATAAGATAATCGCCCACAAGAAAAATTCTGACTGTACTAAAGAAAGTAGCAGCAGCAACAAGCGAGCAACTTGACCAATTACAATCGCTGTTCTTTGTCCAAACATAGCATGGACAATATGACCGCCATCCAATTGTCCCACCGGCATCAAATTCAACGCGGTTACAATCAGCCCGAGAAAGCCAGCGATCGCCACTGGATGCAAATCAATCGCTGATTGTGGGGTTAACTGATTTGAGAGCGCTAATTTAGACAACAGCGCGAGTAAAATGGAATATTTAGGATTGAGGGCATCAGTATCTAATAGTCCATTTTTTTCACCTAGGGAAACTACCTCAGAATGAGCTAAACCCCATATTAATAAAGGTAAAGTCGCCACAAAGCCTGCAAGTGGTCCAGCGATGCTAACGTCAAATAAAGCTTTGCGATTGGGTATCGGACTACGCATTTGAATAAATGCACCGAAGGTTCCCAAGAAAAACGGCAGCGGGATAAAGTAAGGCAGTGTCGAGCGAATTTTGTAGAATCGAGCAGTTAAATAATGACCAAGTTCATGAATGCCCAAAATGGTCATTAGCGCTAAAGCATAGGGTAATCCTTTCAACACATTAGCTGGGTTAGATTGCCATGTTGCCAAATCGACACCAGCCATCCTTACTCCCACGACGGTAGTAGTTACCAAAGTAGCAAGCACTAGTAAAAGCGCTAATCCCGGTCGCGTTAGTTTTTCCGGGTTGCGTGTATCAGCTTTGGTAGCTTGGGTGTTGGGAGCGAGAATAAAGAAAGGTTTGCCATTGAAACCTTCTTGAAATATTACCAGGAAGCGATCGCCAAATTGTGCTTCAATATTTGCCTTAATTTTTTGATATGCTTCGCTCGGTGAGGATCGTAACTGTCCCCGACAAATCACAGCTTGTGGGCGATACTCAATGTTTTGGATGTAGTATACAGACCAGGGAAAACAATTTCGCAACTGGGTTTCTTCTTTTGGCTCAATGGGACGCACTGTCACTGGTTCTGCGGTAGGATGTATAGCCGATTGTAATTCTGAGGTTTGGGGTTCGGTCTGTATATCTTTCGGTTCTTGACGCCCCCATTGAAACAACAGCCAGTATAACAGAAGGCAGATAACTGAGGGCCAAACGATCAGCGATGCTGGGGGAGTTTGTTTGACCCCATACATCAGCGTCCACCCAGTTAACAGCAATGCTGGTGTCATTAACACCAACCACAACAGCCACACTGGTGTCTTGGTGATATTAGCGACACTGCGCTGCACCATTAGATAAGTAAAAAGTCCCAGTAGAAGGAGAAACCAAAATGTCATTTTATCTTCAGATATTTTGAGAACAATGCCCCACCAAAGCGTGTTATCACCACAGCACTTCCTACAAAGCAGACCTTAAACCCCAATTTTTAACCCTAACAATCTTAAAGTGCCTATCAACTCTTAAGTTTCAATTCTTAAGAATTTCAACACTGTAACCATTTCCACAATTGCGAGAGTGCGCGGTTTTTTTGCTTATGTGCCCCATACCTCAACAGCCGAATGAATCATACAGTTAAGCCACCACAGGCTGTGTTCTCTTGGGAAGTTTCGATTGAAAAAAATCTCAGATCGGACTTCATGCCAAACAACATTTTTGCCTTTCCACCAAATCGGGACACATTAGGGGGAACTTCTTATTTTATTGTAAGAAATGAAAGTAATATCTTGATAGACTGCCCTGCCCTAGACCAAACAAATCAGGATTTTTTGCGATCGCATGGAGGTGTGCAGTACATGTTCATCACTCATCGGGGTGCGATCGGCAAAACAGCAGAAATTCAGCAAATCTTCAACTGTGAGATTCTCATTCAAGAGCAAGAAGCTTATTTATTACCAGGATTAACCCTCACTACCTTCGGTCAAGAATACGCTCTGAACAATACAGCACAAGTGATTTGGACACCAGGACATTCTCCCGGCTCCTCTTGCCTCTACTACACTGAGCTGGGAGGAGTACTATTTTCTGGACGCCATTTAGTCCCCAACCAACAAGGTGAGCCAGCACCATTACGGACAGCCAAAACCTTCCACTGGAATCGACAAATTAAAAGTCTTAAGTTTTTGTTAGAACGTTTTACACCAGAAACTCTTCAGTATATTTGTCCTGGTGCCAACACAGGGTTTTTGCGAGGAAAACGCTTTATGGATAAAGCTTACCAGCGCCTCGCCTTGCTTTTATAGGGGACTAGGGAATGGGGGAATGGGGAAACGGAAAAAGGGAAAAGCCCAATGCCCCATGCCCCATGCCCAATCGCCTAATCCCTTCTTGCCACTACTAAATTACCCAAAATATCCAGTGCTGCTTGATACTGTAAATCGTCTTGAGTACCAATTTGCTCGCGGGTAATTGGTTGTTGGCGAATTTCTTTATCTGGTTTAATACCGAGTTTATTAATATCTCGGTGCTTAGGGGTTTCATATTTAGCAATTGTTACCGCCAAGCCAGAACCGTCCGACAATTCAAATAACGACTGGATTAAGCCTTTACCAAAGGTAGTTTCTCCGACCAGTTGGGCACGACTATTATCTTGCAGTGCGCCAGCGAGAATCTCACTAGCACTAGCAGTTCCTTGATTAACTAAAATCACTAGCGGATCTGGCGTCAGCGCTGAACCAGAGGCTTCAAAGCTGCCTTGAATGCCTTGTCGGTTAACTGTGTAAACGATGGTACCTGAATCTAGCCACATGCGGGCAATTTCAATTCCTGATTGCAACAGCCCCCCAGGATTATTTCGCAAATCGAGAATGTAGGCAGCAGCGCCTTTTTTTTCTAGACTAGTAATAGCGTGTGCCAATTCCATTGAGGCGTTGGCATTAAATTGAGTCAGGCGAAGGTAGCCGATGGGTGTACCCTGCTCTGAAGAATGTAATTCTGCTATTACAGGGTTAAGAGCAATGCGATCGCGCACAAGTCTAATTTCCTTTTCGCCTTCTCCGTCTCGTTCTATCAGCAAAGTGACGAGACTGCCAGACGGTCCGCGCATCTTCGTAGCAGCTTCGTCAAGGGTGAGGTTTTCTGTGGAGACACCCTCAATTTTGACAATGCGATCGCGCGATTTAATTCCTGCTTTGTCTGCTGGTGAACCGGCGATGGGCGCTACTACTTCCAACTTTCCCGACTGTGAATTAAGCGCAATTTGCAATCCCACTCCCGTCAGCTCACCAGATGTATTGACTTGTAAACTGCGGTACTGTTCCGGATCTAAAAAACGCGTAAAGGGGTCGTCGAGGCTCTTAAGCATGTTCTTAATTGCCCCATAAGTCGTTTCGCTGTTCTTCAGCGGCTTCTCCAAAACTTTTTGCCGCACCATCGCCCAGTTTTGATGATTAAACGTCTCATCCAAATAAGTACGATTGACAATTCGCCATACTTCTGATACTAGCTTTTGTTCACCTGTCAAAGCCACTGCTGGTTGCGCGAGTAGCCCCATAAATAAGCAAAATGCCACTAGCAGTGACAATCCAACCCGAAAAACCTTTTTGTCCATGAACCCCATTTTCAACTTCACTCGTGACCCAAAGAAAGCAAAAACAGCTTAGTTGCCTTCTTGATTGATGAAATCTATCTCTCGACTATGTTACTTTTTTTATAGAAGTGGAGTGTTGCTCTCATCAAATTGTTTAGGCAAATGATGACAGTAAATGCCACTCTCAAAACGATAAGATCTACTTTGTGTCCATCATCCCTGGTGTTGAGGTACAAAGAGAACGCAATATATTCGCTCTTTGTAAAGTGTCTAAGTTTCTTAACAATTCTTAACACTCTGACAGATAACAAGCAAATGGGTAAAATACTCTTTGCTAAAATCCCAAGATCCTTAATTGGGACAGAAGTGTCAGCAGCGATTAGCCGCTTATAACTTCGCAAAATTTATCAACCGCAACCGACTTCGAGGAACTTGAGATTGTATGGCTAACGTTTACGACTGGTTTGAGGAACGCTTAGAGATTCAAGCGCTGGCTGAAGACGTCACCAGCAAGTACGTCCCTCCCCACGTCAACATCTTCTACTGCTTGGGTGGCATTACCTTAATGTGCTTTCTCATCCAGTTTGCCACTGGATTTGCGATGACCTTTTACTACAGGCCAACAGTAGCTGAAGCTTACTCTTCCGTGGAGTACCTGATGAACGAAGTGAGCTTCGGCTGGCTAATTCGCTCCGTTCACCGCTGGTCTGCCAGCATGATGGTACTAATGATGATTTTGCATACCTTCCGGGTTTATCTCACCGGTGGATTCAAAAAGCCCCGCGAATTAACCTGGGTAAGTGGCGTCATCCTGGCTGTAATTACCGTTTCCTTTGGTGTGACGGGTTACTCCCTACCTTGGGACCAAATAGGCTACTGGGCGGTAAAAATCGTTAGCGGTGTACCAGAAGCGATTCCTGTAGTTGGCGTTTTGATTTCCGACTTGCTGCGTGGTGGTTCTAGCGTCGGTCAAGCAACTCTAACTCGCTACTATAGCGCCCACACCTTTGTATTGCCTTGGTTGATTGCAGTCTTCATGCTCTTCCACTTCTTGATGATCCGCAAGCAAGGCATTTCCGGTCCTTTGTAAACTTAAGTTATTAGCGAAAAAGGTAACAGCTGTCAGTTCTCAGATAGAGATGTTTGTTTTAAACTTATGAGAAATAAGAAACGAATGACACATAAGCTACCAAACAACGAATACTCGCATCTGTAAGCTGAAAGCTAGGTAATACCTAATAGCTGATAGCTTTGACAAACGCTTTAACTTAACTTAAGCAAGAGAGCACACAAAAAATGGGAACACAGAAAAAACCCGATCTGAGCGATCCTCAGTTAAGAGCCAAACTTGCCAAAGGCATGGGTCATAACTACTATGGCGAACCTGCTTGGCCCAACGACTTACTGTATGTATTCCCCATTGTGATGATGGGAACCTTCGCCTCTATTGTGGCGCTAGCAGTTCTAGACCCTGCAATGACAGGCGAACCAGCGAATCCTTTTGCCACACCGTTAGAAATTCTACCAGAGTGGTACTTGTATCCGGTATTCCAAATTTTGCGGACGGTTCCTAGCAAACTCTTAGGAGTATTTGCGATGGCTGCCGTACCTCTGGGGCTGAGTCTCATTCCCTTTATTGAGAACATTAATAAGTTCCAAAATCCATTCCGTCGTCCAGTTGCAACCACGCTGTTCTTGATTGGCACTGCCGTTACCCTTTGGTTGGGTATTGGTGCTACCTTCCCAATTGATAAATCTTTGACCTTGGGATTGTTCTAAATTAGCCACGAAGAAGCGCTTTGACGCCTGTGAGTTTCAAGAGCAAGTGCAGATGGATGTATTGCCTCTTGAAAAATCAACAGGCGTCAATTTTAGTAATCCAGATTACATCTGGAATTTTAAATTTTGGAATAAATGAAAATACTATTCCAAAATCTAAAATGTTTAAGCTACAACAGATACAAACATTTTCACTCATTTATATTCAAGTCACGGTCAATGCTTAGTATAATGAAGCAAGACCATCTAAGGGTTAAGAGCGATCTGAAGCTTCTGAACCAAGTACAACAATGGTTTGAGAATTTTTGTCTACAACACTTGTCTCAACTTGGCTGGTCAGAAAGCCAACTTTATCGCCTCAACTTAGCATTGGCAGAAGGCTTTACAAACGCGGTTCGTCACGCTCATCATGCTTTGCCGCCGGAAACAACCATTGAGATTGATGTTTCTCTATGGATTGATCGGCTAGAAATTAGAATCTGGGATCATGGAAAACCTTTTAATCCCGATGCGATAGTAGAGCCAGAACCAGGCACTTTGCAAGTCGGGGGATATGGATGGTTTCTGCTGCGACGCTTGGCTGACAGCGTTGTTTACGAACGTGGTGCAGATGGGAGAAATTGTCTGCTCATCGTCAAATATGCTCAAAAAGGGCAACAGTAGCCGCGAAAATATCTTAGAACAAGCAAGAAGCGGGGAGCGCACCTAGTGTTACGAGGAGAATGCATTCCCTGCTGCCCTTAATATGAAAATTGATAATCTTTATGTATGCTGCGCCACTATAAAATACTGCATTATTATAAAGACTTAAAACATACGTCTGTATCAAAATAAATACTGAATACCGTAAAGACAGCATTCGAGTTGTAGTCACTCTTTTGCTAGGATTTGGCTGCGAGAGACTCTTTTGGGTCGAAAGCTGCCTGAGTGAGTGTAATTTCCAGCAGTTTTAAAACCTTTATAAAGAAGCTTCATAATGACTTTCGATCTGTAAAAACAGCATCGCGCTTTGTAATTCATCACTCCAAGTCAATGAGAGTATTCTCATGCAATTTAGTACCCAAAGAGATAGAGGGGGTAAAAAAACAAGATATGACTAAAACAGCCTTAATTACAGGAATTACTGGTCAAGATGGCTACTATCTCAGCCACTTGCTGCTTAATCGAGGTTATCGAGTTGTCGGATTAGTACCCCCGCATCGACAACCAAATTTAGCGAAGCTGGGAACCCTGGCACACCAGGTAGAAATTTATACTGTTGACTTAAGAGACAGTCCGGCACTGTTGACAGCAGTAGAACAACTGCGTCCCCAGGAAATTTACAATTTAGCGGCTCCAAGTTTTGTACCCGATTCTTGGAACGATCCTCTGGGAACTTTGGATTTAATTACTGGTACCGCGACCAGGCTATTAGAAGCAGTGCGGCAAGTTGGTTTGTCTACGCGATTTTATCAAGCAAGCAGTTCGGAAATGTTTGGGGATGTAGACAGATCGCCTCAAGATGAGGAAACTCCCTTCCGTCCGAAAAATCCCTATGCGGCAGCGAAATTGCACGCCCACTGGACAATGGTACATCATCGACAGCGCTATGGTTTATTTGCTTGTAGTGGAATTTTATATAACCACGAATCTCCTTTACGTCCACCTCAATTTGTGCCGCGTAAAATTTCCTTGGCGGCTGCATCTATTAAATTGGGTTTAACCGACACTTTGGAAATGGGCAATTTAGATGCCAAACGCGATTGGGGCTTTGCCGGCGATCACGTTGAAGCAATGTGGCGGATGTTACAGGTTGATGAACCAGAAGAATACGTCATTGGTACAGGTAAGCTGCACAGTGTTCGCGAGTTAGTGAACACAGCTTTTGAGTGTGTTAATCTGGATTGGACGCGTCATGTAGTCATTAATACCGACTTACTGCGACCTGATGAGCATTTTCAACTAGTTGCCAACCCAACTAAAGCTAAAAAGAAACTTGGCTGGGAACCTCAAGTCAGCTTTGAAGAACTTGTACAGAAAATGGTACAAACAGATTTAGAGCGTTTGCAAAGTGGTGTTATCGCACCTGCTGCATCCTCACCGCCAGTATGAATGGAGTAGGGGCTAGGGAATTCGAACTGGATGAGTAAATTCAAGCCTTAAAAGAAAGCATTTTCTTCCTAGTCCCTAATCCCTAATAATTTATATTTTGTAAATAAAAATGCTAATCAATAAAGTGGACGAAACATCACACTTAAGTGATAAATTTGGCAAAAAGACTCAGCATGTTTTCGTATTCTTAGAAATTTTTGAACGCGAAGGCGGAATTCAATCTTATGTAAAGGATATTTTTCGAGCTTATAACAAGTTGAGAGAACGCTCTCAGGCAGAAGTATTTTTACTGCGAGATGGTTCTGACTGCTCAAATCCTTTTGAATCTGAGCATTTAAAATTTCATTACTTTAAGAACCAGTCTCCGAAGTTGGGCAGGGTCAAAATGGCAGCAGCATTACTTAAGTGTCTGCTGCAAGAGCGTCCTCAGCAAGTTTTTTGCGGTCATATCAACTTAGCAGTACTGATACAAACCCTGTGCCAGCCGTTGGGCATTCCCTATACTGTATTGACTTATGGTAAAGAAGTTTGGGAGCCACTTAAAAGTGTAGAACACCGTGCCCTGGCATCAGCATCTGGGATTTGGACGATAAGTCGCTACAGCCGCGATCGCGCTTGTGCCGCTAATAATATAGACCCTAACATCGTGCAGATGCTACCTTGCGCCATTGATGGAGATAAATTTACGCCAGGAGACAAACAGCCAGAATTAATTGAAAAGTATAACTTAACTGGTGCCAAGGTCTTAATGACTGTAGCGCGGTTGTGGTCAGGAGATATTTACAAAGGCGTAGATGTAACTATTCGGGCTTTACCGCAAATAGCCCAGGTCTTTGCTGAAGTAAAATACTTAGTAATTGGACGAGGCGACGATCAACCGCGATTAGCCAAGCTAGCATCCGATTTAGGTGTGAGTTCACAAGTTGTTTTTGCTGGTTTCGTCCCCACAGAAGAGCTAATTGAACACTACCGTCTCGCCGATGCCTACATTATGCCCTCCCAAGAAGGCTTTGGCATTGTCTATTTGGAGGCGATGGCTTGTGGAGTGCCAGTGCTATCAGGTGATGATGATGGCTCTGCTGACCCGTTACAGGATGGTAAACTAGGATGGCGAGTACCGCACCGCAATAGTGATGCAGTGGCGGCGGCTTGTTTAGAAATTCTCAAAGGTGATGACCAGCGTTGTGATGGCGAGTGGTTGCGAGAACAAGCGATCGCTATATTCGGTATGGAAGCTTTCCAACAGCGGTTGCAACAGCTTTGTTTAACACTCAAGAGTCAATAGTCGAAATAATTGACTATTGGCTCTTGAATTATGGACTTGGCACCACATCGCCGTCATTCTATAAGCGTGTAACTAAACAAACAATTTCCGTCGGTACAGACTACGAAACCCAGGATTTGGCGTAGCCCACGTAAATAAGCTTTGTATTTCTAGCCACAGCCCTACAAACTGTTAGGGCTTGGTGCAAGATGTGAGATTATGGACTTTGGACTGTTAACTTTTGACTATGTTTTGACACTCTCAGCACTCTTCGTGACTGAGTTTTACGCTTACCGAGTTATTCTGTAAAGTCGCTATCCTAGAAGGAGAGCAGGACAACATTTAAAAAATGAGCCTTAAATCCTTACAGTTAAATCTTTTAAATCTCCGCCCTTGGCTGACTGTAGTAGCAGTTATCTGGTTGCTGGGGTCATTGGGCTTGGGCTGGTTGGTTAATTCGCTGCTAATTATTTTTGGGCTGCTATTTTTGACATCGGTTTTAGCTTTCTTTGGATTTCGCTGGTGGCTGCAACGCAACTTGGTTAATGACCAATGTCCCGTATGTGCGTATGAATTTAGCGGGTTAAATAATACTCCGTTGCAGTGTCCTAACTGTGGAGAGCAATTATTGGTGCAACAACGTCATTTTCGACGCTTCACACCAGAAGGGACAATTGATGTTACCGCAGTCGAAGTGCCAGCCCAATCGATTGAAGATTAGTTAATAGTCGAAAGTCAACACTCATGCATCAGCTTCAGTAGAATAGACCTCTTGCAAAAGTCTAGAAATGTATGTTTTTTCATGCCCTTTTCCCTTTCCCCTTTCCCCTTTCCCCTACTTCTGCAAGAAGTCTAATGAATGACCCCTTTGAGGTTAGCGGCTTCGCTCATGGGGGGGAGCCAGTGCGGTGACCAATTTGGCGACAAAAAATTGTGTTGGGTTAGTCCCCCACAGATCAATCAGGGGGCATCACAGACTAACCGAAATAACCCAACACAATTTTTCCAGCCTAGCCTCGGTGAAGCAGTCCCCGTCATTGGCGGTTCCCCTTGTTCGCCTAGCGTCTTTGGCAGGAGATGGGGGACTGCACCAAGCCGTTCGCCTTGGTCTGGTTGGCGCAGCCTCTCGTAGAGAAGAGAAGGGTGGACGGGTTCCCACAGCAGTAAGCAAGTGGCGTGGAAATTCTCTTGGCGAAGCGCCTCTCTATGAGGGAGAAAACCGCGCAGGCTCACTTTTGACTACTTCCTTTGTTGCGAAAATGAAAGGCTATAGTTATACTGTCGTTGGGATAGCTCACCGACATATATTGAGTAATTCCCTTTTTGCCAGTAACCTGAAATTTCTGGCTTGCCTCCAGAGTAACTATCCGCTAAAACACAGAAGCGTCCCCCAGGACCGTCAATCAGCAGTGTCGGCTTTCCAGCGCTTTGAACTGTTAATCGCAAGTAACGTAGTGGATCTGTAATCTGGATAATTTGATTAGGTGCAGCGGCAATGTTACCGCAATTGCTTTTTTTTTCTCCCCCTGACTTGCCATTGACAATCAGCGGTTCTTGTTGGGAATTGGGTTTGATTACTAGAAGTGGTGCTTCAGCCAAACTAACATCGGTGAAAACCAAACTCATCGCCAATACTGCGGGAACAACTGTAAATAGCTTAAGCGTCTTCATCTGCTAATGCCCCCGATTTATATAGCGATATTGATATACATAGCTTGAGTTGGTAGACGCTGGGAATTTATTTTTGTTTCTAAGTGTGACGTATAATTTTTTATTGGCGAAATAAATCACTACATGACTAAAGATTCAAGAAGGTAAATGTTATTGGGGATGGCGATCGCCTGAAAACCAACAACAAAAAAACATAACTTTTCCCTGAATAGAAAGGTATTTTATACACATAATAAGGAAATCCCAAGTGATTTTCATAGTTTGTGACTGAATAAGTATCCTAGCTAAGGTAAAAAGATTAATGAATCCTCAAAGAGAAGATGATTTGCAGCATCGCCTTCAACAACTAGAGGAAGAAATGAATTCCTCGTCCCCTAAAGTAGTCGTTGAGCAGCCAGAAGCACAAAAACAAACATCTCAATTGAATTTTCTCGCCTGGAAGCCGCACTTAGAGAGATTTAAAATCTGGTTCAAAAGCCTTTCGGGAACGGGAAAAGTTGTTGTAGGTAGCGTAAGCGTTTTATTGGGTTTTGCGATGCTGCAAGCGGTTTTCAAACTCGTTGCGTCTGTTGTCAGTCTGGCAGTGTTGGCAGGGTTAGTGTATCTTGGATACAAATTTTTTGTGTCCGGCAGCTTTAAACGCAAGCAATAGTATAATCGCGCCGAGAGTGGTGTGGAAATAAATTTAAAGGGAATTATCTAATGGCGATTCCAAGTGTGAGGAGAAGTAGTCATCAAACCAGCCGCTCAAAAGAACCGGAAAAATCCAATTTTCTACCCTTGGGAACTAAGCGTATTGGTGCTTGGGTAGCCGAAATTTCATTAGTAGTTATTAGTGGGTTGATTCCCTTCGGTATGGGTGTATACGCCAATTCTCGAAGCGATCTAGACCGAGTACCACTTAACCCCGTGCTAGTAGTAACTGAAAGAGCGATCGCTCAACCTTTGGCTCTACCTATCAGTTACGGTACACGAAACGTCGCATGGCCCACTAATTTTTTGTGGACAGTAGCTTTATTAGCTCCCCTGACAGTTTCTGGCTGGCAATTATACTTACTAGCTAAAACTGGTAGCACCATTCCCAAGCGTTGGTTTGGCGTTCAGGTTGTGAACCACAAAGGCGCACCTCCTGGTTTCGGGGCAGTTTTGGTGCGAGAAGGAATTGGTCGTTGGACTGTGCCGATGTCCATCGCTTATTTTGTATGGAGATACAGCCCCTTATTTGCTAATTTAAGTCTTTTTACGGCGCTAGTTGCTTTGATGTGGTTGGCAGAAGGAATGGGTTTACCCTCGAAGCAGGCGCGTAGGCGGGCACTACACGATCGCTTGGCGGGTACTTACACTATAGATGCTAATCGCCCCTTTACACCCCCGGTGTTACATAGCGATAGCCAAAGTCACTCTGCCTTGACAGATGAAGAAGGTGCGATCGCATTGGAATATGTCGATCAGCCTAACGTCTGGGGACGGATGCGCCGAAACCCCAGTCTGGCTTTGTTTGGGGTGGCACTTGTCAGCATGGTTGCCGTGTTAGGAACTTTAGTCGGTACTCAAGTATACATCCAATCTCAGGAAACTAAGCGCGAAGCCGATCAAGGCAAAAGACAACAGTTTCTGGCACTAGAAAAACAGTTAATTCCCAACTCCAGCGCTAGCGATGAAGAACGCCAGAGTGCAATTTTGGCAATGGGTACTCTGAATAACCCGCAGGCGATGGAATTTTTGGTGAGTCTATTGGCTAAAGAAACCAACCCCATCCTAGTTGATACGATTCAACAAGCGTTGGTAAATGTCGGTCCCGAAGTCATCCCCGATTTAAAACGCATGAATCAGTTTATCGCTGGTCAGATGAATGCTAACAGCAACTCACCTCAAGATGGGGAAATGCGACAAGCAAAGTTACATATCAACCAGCGAGCGATTAACAAGATTTTAGCTGTCTATAGCAGTCGAATCAACAGCCTGGATCTGAGTCGCACCCAATTGGGGCAAAGCGGCACTGGCAATAGCTCCAACTTCAACTTGGTACTAGACAATGTTGATTTATCGGGAATTAATTTCAAATTCGCAAATCTGAATTCTGCGAGTTTTAAAAGTAGTCGTTTCCGGGGTGCAGGAGAAGATGGACGTTGGGATACCTACGACGATTCAATTGCTGACTTGAGTGGTGCTCAAATCCAACAAGCCAATCTCACCGATGCTAACCTCAGCCGCGTCTTGATGATCGGTACTGATTTGAGACGTGCTACCCTCAACAGAGCCAATTTATCCAACGCGCGTCTGGTTGGTGCTAAACTTGGCAGTGCTCAATTAGTGGGAGCCGATCTGCGTGGTGCAGTTTTGGAAAATGCTAGCTTGACTGGGGCTGATTTGGGCGAAGCGAAATTGAACGAAGCGAATTTGTATGCTGCTAGTTTAAGTCGTGTGATTGCGATCGGCACGCAATTATCTTTTGCCAACTTAACTAAAACTAATTGGCAAGGATCGGATTTGTCAGGAGCTTATTTAGATCGCGCCAATCTGAGCGATGCTAACTTAAGTGCTACTCGCCTCACTGGTGCTATATTGCGATCGGCTCAGATGCAAAAAGTTAATTTGCGAAATGCCGACTTGAGCCTTGCAGATTTACGGGGAGCAAATTTGGCTGGTGCTGATTTTCAAGGCACAATTCTTGCTCCTAGTAAACAAGATCCAGCAGATCAATTTGTGCAAACGCCAGCAATGGGCGCACAATCTGCTGTAGTACAGGGAGTTGATTTTAATCAAGTCAAAAATTTAGATCCCAAGCAACTGGCTTACATTTGTACTCAAGGTGGCATTCATACCCGTTGCCCTTAGCGAAAGATGGGGGGATAGGAGGAAAGAAAAATAATTATCCTTGTCCCCCTGTCCCTCTTGTCCTCCTCTAACTTTTTTGCCTGCAAATTTGCTACATTTTGCCAAATACTACAAACAAAGGTGCCGATTTTTGCCAAGATAATATTATTTCCCAAAAAGTCACTGGGCAATAATCGGCATGAGTGAAAAATCCATAGAGAGTGGCGGGAAGGCTTTTCTCGCTCTACTTTTGCCAATCTCTTTTTTAATTATTTTCCTGGTTTCCACCTGGCGAGTTTTGCTGGGTGTTATTTTGCTGATAGCTGGTTTTAATCTTTGGCAGCGCTATAAATGGCAAAAGTGGTGTCAAGAAGTTAACCCGATTTTCAATAAAATGATTCGGGAAAGCCAGGGCAGGATTACGCCAATGGATTTGGCAATGAAAGGCAATTTTTCTGGGCAAACGGCAAAACGTTACCTAGATACTAAAGCGACGGAATTTGGCGCTAGCATCCTGAATGAAGACAGCAGTCCGGTCTATCATTTCATCACTGCTAGCATTCTCGGCAGCATACTTGACAGTAGTGAGCCAATTAAAGAACTTGCTTCTAAACCTGTTGCCATTAATGCACAATTGCTAGCTGCACCGTTACCTCAGCTACAGGAGGAAAAACCTAAAGCTGAATCATTGACACAAACAACCACAGAGGAGGTCAAAAAACCTCTGGAAAAACAGTTAGTTTTTGGCTCTCTCATCCAATCGGAACTGGCTAAACGGCTAAATGTTTATTCCAGCACGGTATATAAACGACGAAACGATCCAGATTTTTCTGAGTGGAGTCGCAACAGAGATCCGGATGGAATTGCTTGGAGTTTTTCCCGTACAGCGAAGGAGTTTTTCCCGTTGGAGGAGGAAGGCAAAAGTTAAAAGGTAGAAAGTAGAAGGTAGAGTTTCTACCAATTCTATGTGGGGTTGCGCTTTATTATCCTCAGGCGCTTTAGCCTGGGGCTAAAAAAACAAAGCCCGCCTACTACGCGGGCTAATTAAGCGCATCTTTATACAGAAATGCTATTAAAAGGCAAAATAAAACAACTTAAACCTCGTTTACCTTGACAAGCGTAGTTTTCTACTAAGACTTTGAGATTGCTTCCTTACGTCGCTACTTTCACACAAGAGAATAAGAGCGAAATTCCAGGTTTCAACATGCACGAGGTTTAACTCTTATCTTTTTATTTGTAAACCGACGGCTTCGGAGATGGAATTTAGTCCGTTTTGTTCTAACTTGGAAAGCAAACCTTGAAGAATACGGCGTACGATCATCGGACCTTCGTAAATCCAACCTGTATAAATTTGGATGAGGCTAGCGCCAACAGTAATTTTTTCCCAAGCGTCTTCTGGGGAAAAAATACCACCAACGCCGATTATCGGCATTTTACCTTGGGTTTGCATGGCAATAAACCGAATTACTTCTGTAGAGCGATCGCGTAATGGCGCACCACTAATTCCACCGGCTTCTTCTGTGACAGATTTACCAGTTTGGTCAATAACCCGCGTTTTCAATTGATCGCGGTGGATGGTGGTATTAGTAGCAATAATCCCCGCCAGTTGGTATGTCTGGGCAAGGGAAATTATGTCAGCGATCGCTTCCCATTCTAAATCTGGTGCTATCTTGACAAAAATAGGTTTTTGTGATTTATTTTCTTTTTGCAAGAGATCCAAGATAGAACTAAGCATCCCCCGATCTTGAAGCGATCGCAACCCTGGCGTATTGGGCGAAGACACATTAACTACAAAATAATCTCCGCAATCTTTAAGTAAGCGAAAACTGTTGAGATAATCACATGCAGCTTCTTCTAAGGGCGTTACCTTAGATTTACCTAAATTTATACCTATTGGTATTGATATTAACTCCTGGTGGCTTTGCGACAATAGTTTTGCCATCGCAGCCGCACCAGAATTATTAAAACCCATACGATTAAGGGCAGCTTTGTCCAACGGCAAACGAAACAAGCGGGGAGGGGGATTTCCTGGTTGTGGGTGGTAAGTGACAGTTCCTAGTTCGGCAAAGCCAAAACCCAAATTCGACCAAATAGGCGCAGCAACTCCATCCTTGTCAAACCCAGCAGCTAACCCAAGAGGATTTGGGAAGTGTAGCCCAAATAGATTTTGTTCTAAACGTGTATCCTCAAGACACAAAGACTGCTGTAAGCGGCTAGAAACCCAACTAGCAGGTGAGCGTAGACGCGCTTCCTCGGCTTTTCCTTGGACATCGTTATGCGACAGCCATTTTAAACTGCGAATCGTTGAGGAGTGTAACCACTCTGGATCTGCTTTTACCAGATTAAATAAAAGAGGACGAATGGCAAGTTTATAAATATCCATTTCAACCCCTGATAGGGATTAATATACAATACCCTACTTTTTTATCTGTTATGGCGGGTTGCATTTGGATGCAACACAGAACCTCACCCCGTCCGTTCCGGACACCCCTCTCCTTACTAAGGCTACGGTTTATACACAAGTCATCGAATTAGCCAAAAATCTTAAAAAACCCACCCTGTCCGTTCCGGAAATCCCTCTTTGAACTTGCGGAGAGGGAAAGATTTTAGCTACGGTAAAAGCGAGGGTGAGGTTTTGAGCGAGATGTGTGTACATAGAGTAGTTAGTAAGGGAATTTTGACTGCTTCCAGCTATGGGCAATACAGTAAAGGGAATCGTTTGCAAAGCGCCGTCACCAACAACCAGCAAGCGTTTTTGCTTTAGTTGACTAGCGACGGGTGCGAGGATCATTTTACTTAATTTGATTCCTGTTTCTGGGACAGCCGCAGAATCTTTTTTGTCTAACAGTTCTTTGTTAAAAGCCTGCGCCGCAGCTTCAATATCAGCACGTTTGGGAAGTTCGTAAGTGGTAATACCTTTCTTGCTGACTACCCAGAGAAAACTGCGTTCCTCGCCAAGGGAATATTCTAAAAGCAGGGTATTGTCATCGAGTACTTGTTGTTGAATTTGTGGCAGAGTGAGTACAAGTTTATCAAATTGATTGCCTTGAGTTAAAGTTGCATATTCAGGACTTTTGACGCGAATTTGTGCTTGTACGTCGTCAAGCTGAGAGTCAAGAGATTCAATAAGTTGTTTGATATTATCTAATTGTTTATTTGTATATTGACCTTGAAGCAGTTTAACTCTTTGGAATTCTGCGGCGTTGAGTTGTTGTTGCAAGCTGCGTTCATTTTCGACTAACTTGGAATCTACACCTTGACGAATGTCAACATTAGCTTCTGCAAGCAGTTCTAAGAGATTACGCGCCCGTGCGCGTTCGCTAATGTGGAGTGCTTCGGCGTTGTATCCTTTGGATGGTTGCTGTTTGTGCAGTTGCATTAGTAAGTCGATGTAGAACAGGTAAGCATCTTGTTTTGAGGCAAAGTAGGAGGTACGCAGTTCTTGATTGACAACTTTGGTGCGTAAGTCTTCAATGATATTGATAGCTTCCTTCATTGAAGTTACAGCTGCGTTGAGATTGCCTCTATTGCGTTCGGTGTAGGCAACGTTATAGAGGGTAGTAGCAACGCCTGCTTTGTAGCCGACAGCACGCATCAAGGGCAGGGCTTGGTTGTAGTATTCGAGCGTCTTTTGTTTTTTTCCTAAATGGTCGTAGACTAAGCCGATGTTGTTAAGGGTTGTAGCTTCGCCAGTTTTGTCGCCCACCGCACGCCTCAAGGGCAGGGATTGATTGTAGTATTCGAGCGCTTTTTGATTTTCTCCCAAATGGTCGTAGACTAAGCCGATGTTGTTGAAGATTCTAGCAACGTCAGCTTTATTGCCCACCGCACGTATCAAGGGCAGGGATTGGTTGCAGTATTCAAGGGCTTTTTGCTTTTGTCCTAAATTCAAGTAGACTAAGCCAATGTTGTTGAGGATTCTAGCAACGTCAGCTTTGTCGTCCACCTCACGGCTCAAGGGCAGGGATTGGTTGTAGTATTCGAGAGCTTTTTGCTTTTCTCCTAAATCGGAGTAGATACCGCCAATGTTGTTGAGGGTTCTAGCAACGCCAGCTTTGTCGCCCACCGCACGCCTCAAGGGCAGGGATTGGTTGAAGTAGGAGAGCGCTGTTTGCTTTTCTCCTAAATCGGAGTAGACTAAGCCCATGTTGTTGAGGGTTCTAGCTTCTTGTCCTTTGTCATCGACAGCACGAATCAATGGCAGGGATTGGTTGAAGTAGGAGAGGGCTTTTTGCTTTTCTCCTAAATCGGAGTAGACTAAGCCGATGTTGTTGAGGGTTGTAGCAACGCCAGCTTTGTCGCCCACCGCACGACTCAAGGGCAGAGCCTGATTGTAGTATAAAAGCGCTGTTTGCTTTTCTCCTAAATCGGAGTAGATTCTGCCAATATCAACAAGAGTAAGCGCTTGTTCTAGCAAGTCATCCAGTATACGAAATAGCTTCAGTGCTTCCTCGTATTTTGCCAGCGCTTGTTGCTTTGATTCTGCTGTGCCTTGTTGATATAGTTGAAATCCTTCCTGTAATAATCTTTTCGCCGCTGCGCGAGTTTCCTGTTGCTGCGTTGCGGTTGGCTGCTGGGCAGCGCTAATACTTCTACTTCCCGGTATAACAACTACTGATGGCAGCAAGAGAATGCTGAATAAGGCAGACACAGGGAAGCGCAAACACAGCGATGGAGATAAAAATGAGCGCGTCTTGCATGTGAGTACGACCAACGATTTATTTTGATTATTCATACTACATTTGTATTGTGCGGCGGTTTATCGAGTCTCTACTATTGCTATATTTCTCTCGCAGAACAGGTTATGCAATTTCATGCTCAGTGTAGTTTTGTGTCAAAGCGATGCATTAACAATGCAAGGCGATGCATTAACATAACAAGGCGATGCATTAACAATGCAAGTCGATGCATTAACATAACAAGGCGATGCATTAACAATGCAAGGCGATGCATTAACAATGCAAGGCGATGCATTAACATAACAAGGCGATGCATTAACAATATCAGCAACTGCTGCGGCAATTAGATCATACAACCGCTTCGATGACAGGACTGCTAAAGCTGGAGAAGTGGCGGTTGCTTTATAGCTGTGAAACAATGCCAATCGCCAGTTTGTTCAAGCGATCGCTCGAACGAATCGCTAATTTAATTAAACAACAAAAGCTGTGGGTAGGCGTGCATGGTTTAGGGCAATCTGTTGGCGATCAAAACTCAGAACAGAGTGGTTCACTTGAGCTATTAGGGAAAACCACAAACAATCAATCTTCAATAGCGATCGCTGGCGACATCGTGAAAATTGAATTAATTCTGCATGAATTGTTGCTGGGAGCATGTCATCGTTCTCCAAGCGGCAACCGAATTGATATCTGGTGTCGCCGTCTCAATGAGCGTTCTTTGGAGGTGTCAATCACAGATAATGGCATTATTGACGCACAGCTACTCCAAGAACTACACCCAGATACACCCAAAGATTTGCTTGCTCCCTCAAATCTCAATCAACCACCAGGTTTGCACCTACTGATATGCCAAAAACTTATGCAAAAACTAGGGGGAGAATTGCAAGTTTATCAATTACCAGATAACAGAGTAGTCAGCCGTTTATTGTTGCCTTTAGCTTGTGGCAATGATTGATAGTACTAGAATTGCATATTTCCGACTGAATCAGTATTTTCCAGTATCAGCTTTTATTAGTTGGTTTTAAATAATACATAAATTTTAGAGTCAATTTTTGAGGGGTATAACCCATTACAATCTGTGTTTACCAGCGGCAAAACAAGTTTTGATAGGCTTCTCTAAATTCTTCTATTCATATTAAATAAAGGGAATTTTTACTTAGTAGAGCCGCCAACTCGATTAAATATAGAGGCAGCAGATCGGCAAAAAGTCTAGGAGGGGAATGACCCCATATTTATTGGCAAAAAGTATTCTACCGTTGTAGCATTCTGGTTATAATTATCTTCCATCTGTCTCTAAAATTTTACTCAAATCTGCACCGTTTGATATGGCACGCACTCGTTCTAAATCAGATTTGCCTACAAAAATCTGTCCGGTATGTCAACGTCCCTTCACATGGCGCAAGAAATGGGAAGATTGCTGGGACGAAGTTAAATATTGCTCAGAACGTTGTCGTCGTCATCGTTCTGAGGCTAAAACAACTGGGGAATAGCGACTAGAGACTGGGGATTAGGGACTGGGGGATGGGGACAAGGGGGACAAGGGGACAAGGGGACTCCTTAGAGACAACGAGAATAATTTTTGTTTCCCCCATCCCCCCCTCTCGCCATTTCCCTCATGTCCCTGGTTAAAGGCAACTTAAGTATTAGACGCAAATAGCGCAAAGGTATAAATGAAGTTACATATGCAACCTAAATTAATTATTCATGGAGGAGCTGGGAGTTCTCTCCACGGTAAAGGGGGAGTAGAGATAGTACGGCGATCGCTCTATAAAGTAGTAGAGGAAGTTTATTCTCTCTTGCTTTCCGGGGCAAGAGCTTCAGAAGCGGTGGTGCGCGGTTGTCAAATGTTGGAAGATGACCCCCGCTTTAATTCTGGTACTGGTTCGGTACTGCAATCTGACGGTCAAATCCGCATGAGTGCTTCTTTGATGGATGGGACAACGCAAAGCTTTAGTGGTGTAATTAATGTTTCGCGGGTGCAAAATCCGATTGAGTTGGCACAATTTTTACAAAATTCACCTGACCGAGTGCTATCAGATTATGGCTCTGCTGAACTAGCGCGGGAAATGCAAATTCCCAGTTACAACGCTTTAACTGAGTTGCGTTTACAAGAGTGGATGCAAGAACGCCAAGATAATTTTAAAAGAACAATGGCTGGTGTAGTGGCAGAACCGGAACTAGTGGAAACTAGTAACGCCCGACGCGGTACGATTGGCGTAGTAGTATTAGATACTCACGGCAGGCTTGCCGTTGGCACTTCCACAGGTGGCAAAGGCTTTGAGCGGATTGGTCGTGTCAGTGATTCTGCTATGCCGGCGGGGAATTATGCTACGGTTAACGCTGCCGTAAGCTGCACGGGCATTGGCGAAGATATCATTGATGAGTGTTTAGCACCAAAGATTGTCATCCGCGTTACTGATGGTATGTCACTCAAAGATGCAATGCAGCGTTCATTTATCGAAGCACAAAACCACAAGCGGGATTTTGGGGCGATCGCTCTTAATGCGGATGGAGCGATCGCTTGGGGTAAAACCAGCGAAGTTTTGCTTGCAGCTTACCACGATGGCGAAAAAATTGGTGACACTTTGGAATGGACTGGCGAAGAACTTGTAGGCTATTGCTGAATTAATTTCAGCGCCTTTGCTATAATTTCTTCTTGATCAACCATTACTGCTAATTCTTCCGTTTCATAACGCCCTTCAAAAGCTTCAAGCGCCGCTTTTTTCAACGCTAGTTCATATCCTTGTTGCAGAATATCGATTAATTCTACCCTCTGCAAGTAAAAACCACCGGATTTGCGGCGCTTGTTGATTTTGTTTATTTCTCACACCGCATTTTCTATGCAAATCTCCCAAGAGCGAGTAGAACGTTTTTCAGCTTTCTGTTTAATTAAATGGATGAGAAGAATCACGCCATAACTATCAATTTTATTGATTTTATCACTCAGGCTCATTTCTTCTAACTCATCCACCAACAGCAGTGCTTCATAAACTTTGTTTTGTTCTAGAAGTTGCCTAAGTTCTAGTAGTTCTTCCATATTCAATTTTGAGATTTTGGCTTCACTACTAATTTAATAAATCACACATATTGTAGAGACGTTCCGTTGGAACGTCTCTAGGAAGCTTATTGTTTCTCCCCATCGGGACGCTTCAACCGCCAACCTGGTTTGACTACTTGACGCGCACGAGCTATTACCAGACAATCATCAGGGACATCTTCTGTAACAGTAGAACCAGCAGCAATTGTGACATCAGAACCGAGTGTCAATGGAGCCACAAGAACGTTGTTGACACCTGTTTTAGTACGATCGCCTATTTTGGTAGGATGTTTTTTCACACCATCATAATTGGCAGTAATCGTACCAGCACCAATATTCACCTGATTCCCGGTAGTGGTATCGCCCAAATATGACAAATGTGCTGCATTGGTGCGATCGCCTAATTTAGTATTTTTTAATTCCACAAAATTACCAATGCGGCAATTTGCACCCACTTGTGCATGTCCGCGTAAATGGGCATAAGGACCAATTCGGGCGTTTTCCTGTACGATGCTATCTGTTACCACAGAATACATCACCGTAACATTTTCACCCAATTGGCTATTCTCAATTAAACTCCCAGGTCCGATGCGACATCCTGTTTGAATGACTGTATTGCCTCGGAGGTGAGTTTGGGGTTCTATAATTACATCTGACTGTAATTCTACTGTGTCATCAATAGTAATGCTTGTGGGATCGATGAGAGTGACACCCGCAGCCATCCATTTTTCCTTAACTCGCGTTTGCAAAATATCCGATGCTGTTGCTAGTTGCAGGCGATCATTAATACCGAGAATTTCCTGATAATCTGACACGTCAACTGCCATCACTTTGCCAACTTGAGTTACCGCATCCGTAAGGTAGTATTCTTTTTGGGCATTATTCGCCTGCAAATGTGGTAATACCTTTGCTAACTCTTGCCAGTTAAAGCAGTAAATTCCTGCATTGACGCGGCGATTTTGTTTTTGGGCAGTAGTGCAATCTTTATCTTCGACGATTTGTTGCACAATATTGTCACTGTTACAAAAAACGCGCCCATAGCCCTTAGCATCGCTCAGATGTGCCGTGAGGATAGTAGCGGCGTTGTCATTTTCGTGATGAGTTTGCAACAGTTGTTTGAGTGTTTCGGTGCGTAATAACGGCACATCGCCGTTTAACACCAGCAAATCCCCAGTGTAGCCTTCAAGGTGGGGGAGTAATTGCTGGATAGCATGACCTGTTCCCAATTGTACAGCTTGTTCGACAAACTCCAAATTCGGGTTTGATTGCATAGCTGTTTTGACTTCAAGAGCCTGATATCCTACAATCAGCATCCGCCGTGAAGGCTTCATAGGTTGTACACTTTCGAGAACTCTCTCTACTAGCGATCGCCCACCCAAAGAATGTAAAACTTTGGGGAGGTGTGATTTCATCCTTGTGCCGCGTCCTGCCGCTAGAATTGCTACGACTACCATAATTAGCTATCAGTTAATTGCGATGAATCTACACAAATAGTTTGAGATTCCCGCTCAAATGATACCTGATTACGCCCTGAACCAAAATGTTAATTCTTCTAACAAATTTTATTGCTTGCTAGAAAGAATAAATTCTGTAAACTGTAGCATTAGTTTGGGGTTGCGCCAACCCTTTGCCGTTTCTTCCGCCATAACGCTGAGAGCTTCTTCTTCGCTGAAAGCTCTTTTATAAGGTCGTTCGTTAGTTAGGGCATCGTAAATATCAATCATTTGAAAAACTTGTGCCAGATAAGGAATTTCATCTTCCTTCAGTCCATCCGGATAACCTGAACCATCCCAGCGCTCGTGGTGATGGCGAATTATGGGAATTACACCTCGCATACTCCGTAATGGCTGACAGATTTGTTCTCCCATCAAAACGTGTTTTTTCATCGTATCCCACTCTTCGGGGGTCAGCTTACCACGCTTTAGTAATACCGCGTCAGGAATACCCACCTTACCGATATCGTGGAGATAACCGCTCCACATCAAATCCCGAATTTGATTGCGTGAGAGATTGAGGAATTCTGCAAAAGCTTCTCCCAATGTTACCAGTCGCTCGCAGTGGTTGCCGGTATTGGGATCGCGACTTTCAATGGCTCTAGCAATGGAAAATAGGACTTTTTCGGCATGGTCTAAATCTTCATTCAGCCGCTTTTGCCGTACCAAAGATTTAACCCGCGCTGCCAATTCTAAACGGTCAAAAGGTTTCGTTAAAAAATCATCTGCCCCAACTTCGATTCCTTGAATGCGCGATCGCTTATCATTTAAAGCTGTAATGAAAATCACCGGGATTAACCTGGTCTGTTCATCCTGCTTAAGTAACTGGCACACCTGAAATCCATCCATCCCTGCCATCATGACATCTAGCAAAATTAGATCCGGTTGTTTTTGTGTAACCATTTCTATGGCAGTATAACCACTGTCAGCCTCAATCACTTCGTAGCCTTCCATCGCTAAAAGGGCAACAGCAGTCAGACGACTGGCGCGATGATCGTCTACTACTAAAACTTTAGGGGCATCACAATCAAAGCCATTCACTGTTGACCCTTTGGCTTGTAGCGTTTTAGATACCAATAAATTATTACTTGTATTAACATGAGGATTCATCCAAGAAGACAAGACTCCGGTTTCTTCAGCCATCACGTTTTGTTTAGATAAGCTCAAGTAACAACCCTCGACTTTGTTCAATCCTAAGTCATGATTTAAATCGATACCATTGACATTGTTTGAGGGGTTTAACCCACTAACAATTTCTTCGGTAGAGCCTAGATACTTGGATTTCCATTGAACCACAAAGGCACTCCAGTAAAAAACTTGGTTAGATTTGAAAAAACAATTTTATTATTTGACTCTATTCCAGTCCGCATTTCCACAAGCTTTATGCATCATAACTGTAAAATATTGGTTTTAATGCATAGCATGTGTTTTTCATGTGTTATTGGAACAATATAAATATTGCTATTAAATTCACCACTGGTGTAATTCCAGTATGAGCAATTTTTACAAATATTGAATCAGGTTTTTTACGGAGATTTCTTAACATGGCAACGCCAGAAAATCTTGTCGTCGTTAAATTTAGCTCAAAGTAAGGGATTCTTAGTTCAAAATTTTTATTTTCCGCAGTATCACACGCGAATTTTTCGCTCCAGAAATGGAAAACATCTAACTATGACTGGCAAAGTTTTGCAGTGATCATTTACTTATATTTTTAGTGATTTTTATCACATAAATACCTTGATTTAACTATGCTTGGCAAAGTGTCGCAGTCATCATTTACTTATATACTTAGTTCTTTTATTACACATGTAGTTTAAGCCAGAGTTTTTAAAGAAATTATAAATTTTGTGAAAAAAAAGATAGGTTTTCAGATTTACTTAAGCTTAACCAGCGTTTTCGCCAACGAGAAGTAGGTTCTAGCGTACAGGTTTGCTGCTCTTTTTCTCGTCGCCTAATTATGACATCGGCGCGATCGCTTAATTGCGGATCGCGGTAAGGAATAGCAGCACGAGTCAGCAAATGCTCTTTTTCTGCCTGGGAAAGGGTGGAGGAGAAAGGCAGTGGAGGAAGCGTGGTGTGGAGGAGTAATTTTGAATTGTTTATTTCCCCCCCTCTCCCCCTCCTCTTGTATGCGCTGCGATAGTACCAGGCGATCGCCTTCCCGCTGGTGGGGTAGAACCGATTTGTAAATCGGCTGCGAAAAGTGCTGTGCGTACAGCCGCAGTACAGGAATAAGTACCTAGTAATCCATCTACGTGCAAACACATAGAGAGTTTTTTAATAAATTCAATTGTCAACAATTGCAGACATTTAGGTGGTGAAAAAGCATCGAGAAAAATTGCATCCCCCCGAAAACCTAAGTGATATACTTACTTGCCCTATCGTGTTTCTCGCATCGCCAATTAGTGCCTTCGCTCCTAGATTGTCTCGAAGTACTTGATGGTCACTTGCCAAGGAAGTCAAAATTTTCGTATATTCGTAACTCCAATTGTCGAATAAGTGATGAGCGATATAACAATTGGGATTAACTGCCCAAATTGTCTGCAAAGCAGCTGCGGTGTTGTATCCTAGCCCATAACAAACATCTAACAAGCGCAACACTGGTTTATTAGCTTTCAACGCTAATTGCGTAGGACTGGCAAACTTGAAAAAACTCTCTTGACGTGCTCCATAATGGCTGTGAAAAAACTTGCCAAACTCTTTGGAAATAAAGGTGAATGAGCCGTCTGCTGTTACTTGTGGTATAAAGTTATCTTCATTTGTCATTTGTGATTAGCTTATAACAACTAACAATTAGCAATTACCTATTTTTCCATCAACCTTTATGACTAACACTCAATTTGTTGTTTCTGCCGAATGGTTGTTTGCACACCTTGACGATCCGCAAGTCGTTATTGTGGATTGTCGGTTTTCACTTGCTGATCCAATTTTAGGACAACAGCAATACCAAGCGAGTCACATAAAGGGATCTTACTATTTAGACTTAAACCAGGATCTTTCTAGTTCTGTGGGAGAACATGGAGGAAGACATCCTTTACCCAACCCCGCTGAGTTAGCGCAGAAATTATCAACAATTGGGGTGAAGCCAAACACTTTAGTTGTAGCTTACGATGACTCGCGGCTCGCTTTTGCAGCTCGTTTGTGGTGGCTTTTGCGTTATTTAGGACATGAACAAGTCGCTGTGCTTACAGGAGGCTTTGCTGGTTGGCAAAAAGCCGGGTATCCGGTCACAGATTTGATTCCTGAACCTCGTGTAGGAACATTCGTCCCGCAGCTACAAACACAAATGGTGGTGGATAGGGAAGAAGTAAAAACTCGTAAAGATTTGCCAGGAGTAGTGTTAGTGGATTCACGGGAAAGCGATCGCTTTTCTGGCGAACGAGAACCAATTGATAAAATTGCTGGACATATCAGCGGTGCTGTCAACTATCCCTGGCTAGAAGTTACAGATTCTTCCGGCTACCTACTTTCACCACAAGAGCAAAGCGATCGCTTTTCCAAGTTGCAAAAAGCAGAGGAAATTTTAGTTTATTGCGGTTCTGGCGTTACCGCTTGCGCGAATTTATTATCCTTAGAACTAGCTGGCATTCAAGGCGCTAAACTTTATGCTGGCAGCTGGAGTGATTGGATTAGTTATTAGTTATTAATTAGTGCTTATACCAATTTGACGTGAGGCAGCACATAACGCCGCACGCGATCGCGTTCAGGCTCGAAGCCTGGGGCTAAACGATCTAAGCCCACGCAGGTGGGCTAATTCTATGCATCTTCATATGAAATTGGTATTAGTGCATAGTGGTTAGGAGGATTTTTTCACAACCAATAGCTAAACACTAACAACTTTTTTCAAAACTTACCTAGTTCCCAATTGTAATTGAGACTAAAGAACCAGCCATCAAAATTAATATTTTGATCCGTAGAACCACCTAAGCTTGCACCACCTTGCAAGCTTACATTAGTGGAGTCAGATATTCCATAAGTTAAGTTAGCGTATAACCGATGATATTGGTCTTGTCGTTGGCGCAGCGTAAAGTCTGACAAATTAAACTGGTAGTTAAGACCAACTTGCAGCGATCTTAACCAGTAGTAGTTCAAAGAAAGCAACAAAGAATTGTTTATCCGATTACGACTGTCTGGATCGGCAAAATTCAAACGCAATTCATAGAAGCTGTCTAGCACCAACCTTTGAGTTAGGGGATCTCGTCGTCCTAAAGACAGACGCACAGAATTTTCATTTAAAAAGCGATCGCCTGCCGAAAAGAAATCGCCGTCCTTAGCATAAAACAACTGTTGATTGCTCCAACCAAGTTCACCATACATTCGCCGTGATAGCTGTTGATAAATACTTACGTAGAATCTTACCTGGTTGTAATTAAATTGTGATTGATCTATGTAAAAAATCAAATTGCCATCAATTCCTGCATTTAAATAAGTCGTAGGTCCCAAAGCTAAAGGTGCAGAGGCTAGTGTCAGTCCAGAAAAAACCAAGCCATCCTCTATGGGATCAACTTCTGACGAAAAAATATTATTTGTTGCAAAAAATCCCACATAACCCCGCAAGGAGCCTATAGGCTTGAACTTAGTTACGGGTTTTGCGATCGGTGGTGGTGGCAGTTGTTCTACTGGTGGTGGCACTTCTCTTGGCTTCGCCAATATTGTGCCTAGTTCTTGAGAGCTATCTGTATCTGACTCAGGTAATGTCTCTTCACCCTCTTGCAACCGACGTATGAGCCTGTCTAGCCTTTCGGAGTTAGTTAGAGGCAGTGGTGTCTCCAATAATTGCTCTATTGGTGTTGGCGAAGTATTGGGAAAATCGTTTGGTTGTCCTTCTAACTGTGGTGGTTCATTGCGCTGTTGAGAAGTGCTAGGAATGTTTTGTGGTTGTTCCGTTGGTGGGGGATTTGGTGGAGGTGGTGCCCCCTCAGGTGGGGGATTTGGTGGAGGTGGCGCCCCATCAGGTGGTGGTTGCTGTGAGTATAAAAGCGAATCACAAAAATTGAAGGTATTAAAATCTGAGGAACGAACCCCGTACAAAGAAAAGTTGTCGCGACTGCCGTTGCTAAGTTCAAGCCCAAGATTCAAATTTGCAGTTTCAGAGATTGTACTGAGTTGAAGGTACTTGATAGTTTCTTTCTTAGGAGCGTAGACGCGTAGCGGTGAGGGGGTCGCAGTCTTGGCGGTTCCCGTCGATTGCGATCCCCCGAACCCGAAGGGCTTGTCGTCAGACATCGCTTTGAAATTTGTATTTTTATGACATGGCTGATGTGTTTCTTCTTTGACACCCATAGATGATATGATTGATACAATTGCGTTGTTACGCTCCGGTGTATCTGAATTTGCAGCTAGCGCCGCATCTACTTGGGTGATGCAACACCAGTTTGCACCACTGTATGCGAATAAAGTCCAAAATAATAGATTTTTCCAGCCCTGGGGTTGCATCTTTAATCACGTTTGCCAAATTTAGACCCACAAGCTTAGTAGCAAGTTCTTGCTAAGAATATTAAAATTTCTAGCACATTTAACGAGGGTACAAGACTTTATCCTTCGTTATAAAAAAAAATGATAACTACTACGCTTTGTTATTTAGTTTAATTATGGCTTTTCTGAACAAGTTCAACTTACTATGTAGTATCATAGTACATTGGCGTGTTTTACCTTTAAAGTTTTGAATAAAGTTTAAAGAAATATACGTAAAGAAACTTGTTATAACAATTAGCAAGCTTAAAACTTTAACATCAGAAGCGTGTTGAACTGGCTTGGTATCAGTTAAATATCTAGAGATTCCAAACTATGTTGCGTAAATTATTACCACTTTTAGTCATTGGTGTGTGCGGAGTTACCGTGGTGCCTTTGCATGAACGGGCAAGTGCTACAACACCTCTAACTCGTGCGGAGATTCAACAAATCCGCAACTTAGTGCAACTGAAGCCAAAAAATAGACAGCCGCGTCCGGCACGTTCATCAGATGCAATGTTTCCTGGGGATGGAGTGTCCACAGGTAGAGCTTCTTTAGCTGAGTTGCGTTTCAACGATCGCTCTTTAGCGCGAGTTGGAGAACAAGCAGTATTTCAATTTTTACCGAGGACGCGAAACTTTAAATTGTCCAACGGGACTGTATTGCTACTGATCCCACCCAAGCAAGGGCGAACACGTGTACAAACGCCAAATGCAGCAGCAGCAATTCGCGGTTCAGCATTATTCGTGCGCTATGACGAACAAACAGATACTACAGTAGTCGGCGCACTGACGAATAGCGGTATTGAAGTTTCTAACAAAGATGCTTCCCAGAGTCGGGTTCTAGAAGCCGGACAGATGCTGGTTATAGTTAAAAATAGAATTCAGGGATTATACGATTTCGATCTGAGAACTTTTTATGAGACGAGCGATTTAGTTCGGGGACTTGATTTGACTAGGAAAACTGGTGCGGCAAGTGCAGATCCGGCGATCGCTCAAGTTCAAGAAGAAACCGTCACAGCCGTAGCAGCACAGAAGCCAATCGTCGGCGCGGGAGTTATTGAGAACCCATCTTTTGTAAAGCTTACAGTGAGTTCGCCTACTTCGCCAAGTGTTCCGGGTAACAACATTATTAATAACAATTCCCCTGTAGAACCCTTGGTGGACATAGGACAAGTCCTGTCAAATAACGATAAGAAAAAAGACAGTTCCGGCGGTTCTTCAGCCCGCAACCCAAGTCCAGTTACAAACCCAAGTCCAGAACCCAAGCCAGATCCAATCGTTCCTACACAGCCACAACCCAAGCCAGATCCAATCGTTCCTACACAGCCACAACCCAAGCCAGATCCAATCGTTCCTACACAGCCACAACCCAAGCCAGATCCAAT
>JAHHID010000038.1 GCA_019359015.1 Spirirestis rafaelensis WJT71-NPBG6 | reverse complement strand
GGCTTAAGGATTTTGGAGCTAATTGTGCCACCTCTTCATTCCTTCTTTCTGCTTTTAGTGCTATTTAATGCTTGTGCTTAGTATCTCATACTATGGATATTTTACTTACGCCGTGCTGTACTAGTACTCCTGTTGGTCGCATGTGGAACATCACGATTGTGCCATATGGTCAGGTAAATACATTTGGAAAAATAGAAGAGCCATCGGAAATTCAGATAATTGTTCAACCAGGTGCTTGGACTAAATATTTTTTAAACCGAGCGGGAGCCGAATCGCGAGAAGCTTTATATCAGTTTGGCTACTTAGCGCAGAAAGTCTTAGAAATTGACCCCTATCACGAAGAACTCACGCTAAGGCTGGCTATATATTTGACATTGGATAGTCGGGTTCGCCTTGATGGAAAATATAAAGTAGAAGAGCTTTTAGAAATTGCATTGCCCAAAACAGAAATAGATAAAGCTTTATCAAACTTCCGTAGAGCCTACGATCTAAAGCAGCGCTGGGATAACGCTTTGAAGTATTTGCTTAATCTGGGCTGGCAAATTGCGTTTGACCCAGAAACATACCCTGAATCGCTAAGACCAGACTACACGCAGAAACAGCCTAGAGGCTACTTTAAAAAACTACTGGATGCGAAGATTACCATTAAACCCCCACATCCTATTCCTGAACTAATAGCATCCAAAGTTAAGCCAAAGGTACAACAATTACAGCCCAAAACAAAGGATACAACGCCAGAAGACATTAAATTGACTGGCAGCCAAGTGAGGGAAGCGCGTATTGCCAAAGGGTGGCCACAGACAAAATTAGCTAGTTTTTTGGGTGTATCCCAAAAGTTCATCTCACTAGCTGAAAGAGGCGAACGCCCTCTCAGTCTACAACAAGCCGCCTATGTCCGCATCCTCTTAGATATCAAAATTTAAGCATTAATACTTAACAAGTCTTGACCACCAGCCGGCTATCAACTTCAAGCGGCTGGTTCTTGTTCTAGTTTAGTTCTAAAAAAAATTTAGTTCTAGGGAAAATAGTTGGAAAAATTGGCTTTTAAGCCTTGTCCTGTATACCTTTGAGCTTTAGAACAAAAATTCTAGGATCCCCGGATAAAAACTCTAGGATCCCCGGATGAACTGTTGCTGAAACCCTTGCTAAATAAGGTTTTTTTTTTGTGGAGTAATAGATCAGATTTCCTGCACAGTTTTTACAGATATGGCATAATCTGCCAATACTATTTACGCGACTGTCTGCCGAGCAGGCAAATCACCATAAGCGATCCGCTTTTGTGCGTACTTGCCAAATGCTCCGTGTTTGGCAAAGTAGGTGGCAATTGCCTCTATGCTCACAAAGTAAGGACTGCATTTACCAAGGAATGAGCGTGTATGAATCTAAAAATTAAACTGCCGGATTTATTCAACCAATATGCAGTCAGGGAAGTGCCGCAACTTCCATCCCAAAAAAAAAAGCTGGGTAGTCCGCTAGGTGCTTGGTCTTAACAAAGACTTATAGCCTAAGAATGAAAGACCGCGAGACGATTTCCAGTCGTCTCAGTACGCTAGGCGGGCTATCCAACCCGTCCTAAAGAAATAAATTCAATTTTGATTTCATTCTAGGCTATGAATCTCTTGTTAACCAACAATTAGGCATTAAACCGAAATAGCTGTAAAATCCTGCTTAGGTTCTGAAGCCCCTGTGCGACAAGATTTTGAGAATTTGCTGCGTGCTTTCTTACTAAAAGAACCGCGAAAAGCAACGCTCATATCAAGCTTTTCAAAGCCCAACAGCAGTTTTCACATACACAGAGGCTTAATGCCAAAAGCGCGGCTACCTGATGTCCACAAAGCACATCAGGGGTAGTCATCCATGTTTTCACCAGAAAATTCCGACAATTTCGCTTCTTCAAACTTTCCACACTTTTCTGCAAAAAAACTCAAACCCCACCTGCCAAGAGACCCAGTGGGGCAGCGATACGTAAAATATTTCTGGCATCCGTTTAGTGCGATAGTCGCCCCAGTACCCGCAATAGTCTCCAAACCAGCGTGGAGTACCATCAAACATTACCTCGAGGCATCGCAACTCTGGAGATTGCACGCCGACAACAAGCAGCTAGTAGGCGTTCGCTTTGGTTCCGAAACCCGTTATGCCACAATAGACCTCGACAAGGGAAGCGACTACCACAACAATGAATCCATAAAAGGCATATTTGCCGCCCTAGAAGACATCGGCATAGTCGATATTGTCCCCATCCAGTCAAGCTTTAGTGGTGGCTACCACCTGATAATAACCTTTACCTCCCTACAGCCCACCTTCAACCTAGCCTGTGCCATCGAGCAAACCCTAAAAGACGCAGGCTTTATAATCCGCAAAGGGCATCTAGAAATCTTTCCCAACGTTAAACCTTGGGGGGAAGATCGGATAATAAACTACAACGCCATCCGCTGCCCCATGCAACCCGGTAGCGGCGCGTTATTGCTCAACGACGACCTGCAACCGATTAGCGACGACGTTTCCATCTTCCTCGACCATTGCGATGGCTCCGCACATCGTCAAGACTTAACAAAACTTAAATATGCCTGCAAAAAAGCAAGATTGCGCCACAACCGGGAAAGATATCATAAAAAAGCCTCCGCCAACGTCATTGAATGGCGAGCCAACTGGGAAGAAATCATCGCCACAGGTTGGACCGGGCGAGGACAAACCAACACCATCCTACAAATCCTTGTAGGCTATGGAATAGTCTTTTTAGACTTACAGGGCGAAAACCTAATTCAATACGCCTTAAAGACCGCCATAAGCGCCCCTGGTTACACGCAACATTGCCGTCACCAACATGAAATCGAAACTAAAGTGAGACAATGGGTAGAATGCACAATTAGGCATAAATGGTATACCCCCTATGCCAGTTATCCAGAACGCCTATTGGAGACATTTAGTGCCACATTTGCCGACGCCTTGAGAGGTTTTGGTAAACAAGCCAAAAAACCCAAAGACAACGTAATCCCGTTTGATCGGCGTAAAGCGCAAAATAATCATCGTAGCGAAAATGCCCAGCGACGCATCCGTTGGGCAGTAAAAGCCTTGGAGTGGGGAGAAGGACTGCCATGTCAGTCCACAGAACGGTCAAAAGCGATTAGTGCAGAATACAAGCGTCAGTTTAACAAAACACTAAGCCTTGAAACACTGCACAAGCATAAATACTTATGGCATCCCAGTAGCTATATAGCAGATCCTTGGGCAGAAAAAAGCAATTACGGGCATATAGACAACAACACTACCCCGCAAACAAATCAAAAAGCCCAAAGCCCTTACCAAACGGAAAGATACGGACATTCCCCCTATATGAAGGTATTGTGTTTACCGTCGGCTGCTACAGCCCCCCTTGGGCTGGAGTCAGCAGAGGTAGTTGAAGAAACCTCGGTTTCTCAGTCGGACGAATGTGTAACTCAACCAGCGGAAAATGTTGAATTCATAAATTATTCTAATAGTCCTGAAAATGATTTAAATCAATCCAACAATCAATTAGAGAACTCAATTTCTGCAAATATTTTACAATCAAATTCAATGACTTCTAATCAGGATTTATTATACCCTTACAGCTCCGGCGAGTCGCCAAAAAAAGATAAAAAAAACTTATCATTTGCGGAGGATAACAGGCTGGACATAGTTTCGACACCTGCTGTGGTTCCAGAATCATCACAGGAAAATGCCAATAACGGCAAAATGGAAGCATCTGGGGATGATTTGACACCTGCTAAAGTAACACCAGAACCACTACGACAAAATGCCAACAACCCACCTTCCGCACCCTAACTGTCACACATCAACAAAAAGCTCACAAAGTAGTACATAATAACTAAATTTGAGGAAAAAGTTAAGAGACTTAATGAGAAGAAGTAGTATTAATATCAATTTACAATGAAGCTGCATAGAAAAGAGCTTCGAGAATAAAGTCGTAAGAAGTTAGAGACATAACCCGTTCTGATGTAATTTGACTGAATGTATCATTTAGGCGATCGCGAAGTTCATACTGAGTGTGAAATACCTGACCCTTAATATGAGATTTAACAAACAGCCAAAATCTCTCAATAGGGTTGAGTTGTGGACAGTAGGGAGGTTGGCAAATGGGAATAATGTTTTCAGGCCATTTCAATTCATCAGACAAATGCGCTGCGGCTTGGTCAATTTGAAGGAGTGCAATATCTTCCCCAAGTTGAGATGAAACCGCATCTAAAAACTCTTGAAAATGTTGAGTACAAAGCTTTGGATACTCTAAACAAAAATACCATCCACTCATTGGCTCAACAACACCATACAGCCAAAAACTTTGCCGCTTCCATGCAACACGAACCACTGGTTGAACACCACGAGTGGTGACAACGCGCTTGGTTTCGGTTTTGAGTCCAACTCGGCTCTCGTCTTGGCACAGATAACGCAACCGTCTGCCTTTAGCAAATAGTTCTTGTAACGCGCTTCAATGCTCGTGGAATGTCGTGGAATGTTTTTTTATAGCAACCGCCAAGGCGGTTAGGGTATAGACTAGAAGTAGTCCCTTTTCCTGCGGAGCGCGATCGCTCGACCCATGCCTAAACCCTATAGTTACGACCTGCGTCAGAAAGTGATCCAAGCCATCGAACTCGATGGCATGAAGAAAAGTGAAGCAAGTCAACTGTTCAATATCAGCCGCAACACCATAGACTTATGGCTAAAGCGACTGGAGGTTACTGGCGACTTTCAAGCCTTGCCTAATCGACCTCCTGGTAATGGTCATAAAATCACCGACTGGGAAAAATTCCGGGATTTCGCTTTATCTCATGGGGATAAAACTCAAATTGAGATGGCCTCACTTTGGGAAGGAGAAATTAGCGATCGCACAATCTCACGGGCCTTAAAGAAAATTGGCTTTACTCGAAAAAAAAGACCATTCGCTACCTTGAGCGGGATGAAGCGAAACGGCAGGCGTTCATAGCGCAGTTGTCCACGCTACCAAGGCGAGAAGATTGTGTACCTCGATGAGTCTGGCATGGATAGCCGAGACGAGTATGATTATGGTTGGAATGAGAAAGGGCAGCGCTTCCATGCAATGCGCGTCAGGCCGTCGCCAGGGTCGGGTGAACATGATTGCAGCGTTGTGTAACGAAAACCTAATAGCTCCCTTCACAGTTGAGGGGGCATGTAATCGAACAGTATTTGAGACCTGGTTGGTAACTTGTTTACTTCCTATACTTGAACCAGGGCAGATTGTAGTGATGGATAATGCAACATTCCATAAAGGCGGGCGGATTGAGCAACTAATTCAGGATGCCGGATGTAAACTCCTATATTTACCTGCTTATTCACCAGACTTAAACAAAATTGAGCAATGCTGGTCTTGCTTAAAAAGTCGAATCCGCAAAAAACTAGATCAGTTCGATTGTTTACGAGATGCCATTGAGGATGCTTTGCGTTCCGCGTCTTAACCGCCTTGGCGGTTGCTATAAATGTCTCAATTGCCTTTGGGTGTTGGTTTACACTGCATGGTCGAGGTACTTTAAGTTTGCAGGCGAGTTTGTAGCGCACCAAGTAATGCACCATTCGGTAACTAACATCTAAGCCATGATTGTCACTCAGCCAACTCACAATCTCCCCATAACTACCAAAACCTTCAGGGGAGTTGAGTTTTGCTTTGAGCAATTCAAGTGCTTCTCCTTTTATGATTGGATCTTGTCCCGGTGGTTTCTTGATTTCGAGTAACCCAGCCAGTCCCTGCTTTCTGTATTTCTGCAACCACCGCGTTATCGTTGATGAATCCCGTGCTAATCTTCGTGCTAGTTCACGCGTGCGATCGCGCTTGTCCTGTTTTGAACCACCAAAGCATTTGCAGTCGTTCTTTTTGACTCGCACTCCTTGCTTGTTTTAGCGTTTTCTTTAAATACTCTACACTTTCTCTAATTTCCAGTTCTAGCCTACGTGCCATTTTGTATTATTAAGTTTCACCCTCTACATTTATTATATGCAAGCTCAATATAAATTGATATAACAGGGTTACAAGGAGTTATCTGGAACGTTAGAAGGGGCTATGTTATTGTTAGGTGTTGGAACTGGCTGAACTTTAATAAAAAATCCTTTTCGCAGTGGCGGTTGATTAAACTTATCTGTCACGATAATTTCAATTTGAGATGGTAAGGCTTGATTAGCTATAAGCGGTCTTGAATCTTCAGGCTTAACGTTACCAAGGTTGGAAATCTGAACGTTAATGTCTTCGCCCACTACTTTCCATTTCAAAATCACAGGTTGACCTTCTTCCACAACTATATTGGGTTCTGAACTATCATTAAGTGTAAAATAGACAATTTCAAACGGTTTAGGTTTAATTTTTACTTTGTTAGTTTCAGTCTGTTTAATATTAGATTGATAAATAGACTTAGCAAAAGGTTGTAGTGCAAAAGTATACGTCCCTGGTTGATTGATTGCTGATGGAATATTTTTACAAGTTACCTGTTGATTATCTTTTTTACAAAAAGACTTAATTGGCATCGGGATACCTTGATTTAATTCATCAAAATCGTGTTCAGTGACTACTATTCCGTCTTCTTGTTTCCTAATAATCTGGAGTTTTTTTAGTTGCTCTGGATTGCGAATTTGCCAAGTTAAAGTTACTTTTTCGCCTTTTTCGTATTCAGATTTATCGGCTTGAAAACTGACTACTTCCGGTGCTGGGTTTTGTTTTATTTTAAGTTTTACAGGCGATATCTGGTGGAGTTGACCGGAACGGTCAAAAGCTTTCAGAGTAAAAGTATACTCACCTGGTTTGCTAGTTCCAGGAAAATTAGTGCAACTCAGCAATTGTTGCTGTGTTTGACAACCTAATGGTTCTTTAAGAGTGTTGTTACTATCATATAATAAATCCTCTTTAGTTTCCTCACCTGTGGTTATCAAAATTAACTTTTGTAATCGAGCTGCATTGCCAATTTCCCAAGTCAAACGCACCGGATCTCCTTCTTGATAGCTCAGGCTACTTGACTGGAAATTATCCAATTTCAAAGGGTCAGGATGTAAAATTCGCAAAACAATTAATGCTACCCCTCCTAGTAATCCTAAAACTAATAGAAAAAGTAGTAAAAATTGCCACCAAGGGCGGGCTTTCCAGACTAGAGTAGCTTGAGGGAATTTATCTGGAAGAGGTAATTTTTGTTGGTCTTTCAGTTCAATTTTAAAGTTGATCAACGCCGAGCCAAAAAATGGTCGTCGCCAACGATGCACGGGATTAACTATCAAATTTGCAACCGCACTTTTTGTCGGTAAAACTCTCACCTGGGAAGGCTGAAATTCGTAAGTACACAGTTCTTCTTCATCTTGAGTGTTGGCACTAAAGGCTAATTCGCGCACGGTGTTACCCCGATTAGCCAGTTTTACTTCATATTTGCCAAAACTACGGCTAACTATTCCCAAAATGGTATTTAGTTCGACATCTATGTGATAAATCTCTGGAATTTGTATGTATACCAAATCCAGCAGCACTAAGTCGGGTGAGTTATTAGAATGCAGACGAATTGTCGGAGAGTAGCTTCCAGCCAATATATCTGTAGGAGGATGAAATTGTAATAAGATTTGACCTTGAGAACCTGGGTTAAGTTCTAATCCGCTACCTCCATATAGCAACCCTGCTCCTTCTAAGCCTGTTTTTAGATAAAGAATTGTAAACCATGTTTCCTCAAAATCCAGGCAAGTCAAGCGAAAACGATCTACTCGACTAGAGCGATTATCAACTGTAACTTCTATCTGTAAAGCCTCACCAAACTTGAAAATTAGCGGGTTGCTAGGGTTCGTAGCAGGTTTGACAGAAAAGGTGGGATCATGTTCCCTAATTACGGTATGTTCTTTGGGCTGAACTTTGATTTGTCGGAGGTACGGTATCGGTGTTTCTTGGGGATAATGTTCGGGTGCATCTACGATTAAAGTGTAACTATAAGTTCCCGGTTGGACATTAATAGGAATTTGAAACTCAAAAGAAACTTCAGTTTTTTGTTGGGGTGCGAGTGCGATACGTTGTCGCGGGGAAATATTTGAGGAGGTGAAAATTTGGAATGCCTCATCAAAAAATACATCAATCACAGCACTCTGGTTTCCCTGATTGATGACAATAGCATAAAGTTGCAGGGTATCTCCTGGCATTCCCGATTGAACACCAGGGGGATTAAAAATTACTTTCAGTGGGCTGGATTGAATTTGCATCCCATTATTTTCCTTATTTGTTAAGGCGAATTAAATTTACTTGACAATGTTTAATACCTTGGCGGTTGACTCGACAATCCTCACCACCTGTAACAATGGCAGTTCCCTGGTTATTAATATCAATACTATTGAGTTTTAAATTGTCGGGACTTTTGTAAATTTCTCGACCGTTCAATGCTGCAACTTCTTGCTTTCCCTCGGAAGTTAATGACCAAGCAACTACTCGTCCGTCATCCCCGGCACTCACTAGCTGACGACCATCTTGAGTGAATGCTATACTACGCACTGCTTGTTTTCCTACTTGCCAGCGATCGCGCACACAACTTTGATTTATCTCCTGTTCTGTTTGAGTAGGAGTCTGACTAATTTCGCATTGTAGATCCAATATTGTAATATATCCATCTGAGTCAGAAGTTGCTAACAATCCAGGTGTTTGAGGAACAAATGCTAAACCCCAAATATAGTCACCATTTCCATGTCCTACACCAGGGTAAGTAACCGAAAATCGCCTTTTGGGATTATTAGGTTGATTTAAATTTAGCAAAGTAAGATATTTATTGTTTCCGGCAATAGCTAGAATTTGTTCATCTGGACTCAGTGCCATCGACCGTGACTGATAACCTAGAGATATAGCTTTTTTCGGCTGTGGCTGAAATTGTTCTAAGGCTGATTTTCTTTCCCAAATCAACACATTACCGCTACCATGTCCGCTAATTAGGTATTGAGAGTTTTTAGTAAACACTAAGTCAAATACTTTATCGGTTTTGTTAACTATTTCTGGGAAGCTTAATTCATATTCTTTCGAGCGTCGAGCCACATTCCACAGTTGAATCACACCATTTTCTAAGCCAGCTGCTACGCGATTATTCTCTAGCGGATCGAATCGCAACGCAAATACAGCTTGTTTATTTGTATTTCCCAACACACCCTTTAACTTATTAGGTTCGTTGTTGTCCTCAGCTTCTAACTTGTTATTATTGATTCGCCAAAGTCTAATTGTGCTGTCATCGGAACCGCTGACCGCAGAAAGTGCATTGGCACTAAAACGCACAGCGTTAACATATTTTGTATGTGCGATCGCTTCTGGTTTAAATATTAAAGCAAACAAAGCAGCGAGTATTGCCAGCAAAGCCAACTGCAACCACAGTGGTAATACAGGTAAAATTCGTAACTCTAAAGGTTGAGTTGCAGGTTCTGTACTACCCAGGCGATCGTCAGATAATAATGCTCTAATATCAAATTGTAAAATTTTTGACCAACCAACCCAAAATCGTTTAGTTTTCACCTCTACAATTACTTTGATTGTCTCCCCCAACCTCAAGTCTGCATCTTCTGGTGATATACGAGGTGTCAATTTGCGCTGGTCTCTCCCCTGGAGTATAACATTAACCTGCTGTTGTAGATTGCTAGCATTTTTAAATATTAGTTGAAAGCTGGCTGAATTTGAGCGCCAGTTAGGCAACCATCGATTTTTGTAGGGAATTGTTTGTTGTTGCGGTGTAGCACTAAACTCTAGAAATCCCACCGGCAAAACTTCCAAACTGCCTTGGGCAGTACTTGGATAACCATCCTGACTCATAGCTTCTATAATAAAGGGATATTCCTGGCTGGGTGCTTGGGTTACAGACGGGGGTTGGCATTGGAAGCTTGTTTCAGCTTGAGCATTGGCTTCTAAACGTAAGCGTCGTTCTGCACCACCACTTAGCCAAGAAGGTTCAATACCCGCTAAACGCAGTGCCACGTCAACAGGTTGTGGACTCAAGTTCCGCACTCGCACTGGTATATTCACATAATTGCGGGGATAAACTTGTAACTGTCGCGCCAACAAATCCACGGATACAAGTTGTGGTCTATTATCTGACTCTATATTCAGACGTACTATAAGTCTGCGTTCTTGCCGTAATTGTGGCGAAAAAATTCTGACTGTAAGGTTGACTGCACCGACAAAACCAGGCAAAGGACTATTGAAAATTATGATTTGAAAGTCAGTACTGCTTCCTGGCGGTTTAGCTGCCGATACCTCCGGTGACAAGCGATACCACAAATATCCGGAACTAGGACTGGCTCCGGCTGCTAGGACTTCGAGTTGAAAGCCGGCCAATTGTTCGCTGTCATTATCCACAGTAACATGAAATGAAATCGCACTACTGGGTCTAAATGTTTGGCTTTGTGGAGAAATGCTGGCATTAATCAAACTCTTTTCCATATAGCATCTGTTATATTTTTTGGCCCAGAGTAATAAATAGTAAGCTGTCAGGCTTTTAATTTTATCGTTGAGGCAGGGGGATGGGGGAATAAAAAGAAGGGGGAAAGTTTGAGGCTTTTCTTGGAAATTTATTAGGACTTATGCAAAAATCCTCTATAACTCTTATTCCTTCTCCTTGGGAGACCCGCAAGGGACGTGGTTTCTTTTCCGTTCCTTGTAGGTAAATCCTATTGATAGTACTTTTAATGTAAGCTATTGATAAAACTTTAAGATAAGTAAGCAGAAATAAAAGCACCTATGTAAAAAAATGTAAAAAGCGTATTTTCTTGCTATTTCTGATGCCCCATACCGGACCGATCGCGAGTAATGTTTAATTTAACGACCTACTTATATCTAGCTTAACAGCTAGAGATTGAGGATATGGCAGAATGACTAAAGCTTTACTTGCTTGGGAAATTGGTGGAGGTCAGGGACACTTTCACTTGCTAGCAGCGATCGCTCAGAAATTACAAGCTTTTGGAATTGAAACGATTTTTGCCTTAGAGAACGCCCAGTTTAAAAATTGTAATTTTCCAGGAAAGGTGTTACAAGCTCCAAAAGCAATGATGCGTTCTTTGGATGACAAAGGCGATAATAAATCTTATTTGTTTACTGACATTTTATATATATTTGGTTTCAGTACGGCTTTGACATTAAATTTTCATCTCAAAGCATGGCAAAACCTGATTCATTTAGTCAAGCCATCGTTGATTATTGCTGATTACGCTCCGGCTTTGGTGTTAGCCGCAAAAGGAAAAATTCCCACTGTGGTGGTAGGAAACGGCTTTAGTGTACCACCGAGCGTCAAAGATTTTCCACCTATTCGCCCTTTACCCGTACCAATTGCGGCAATTCACCGCCAAGCTGAAGTAGAAGCGTCGGTAAGGGAAGTTACTGGCTTTGATGCTCCCCTTGGCTATCTGCTCAATGGCGATCGCTCTTTTATTTTCTCTATTCCCGAATTAGATCCTTATGCTGCTGTCAGAAAAGTAGAATATGTGGGTATTCACTCTGCACCATTCCCCGAAAACCTTGGTGATGGACATGGAAGTGCTTGGGCTTATCTTACACAAGATTGGCATCACTATTCGTTACTGGTAGAAACCCTGAAGCCTGACTGTATTTTTGATGACTTAAAAATAGTCTTAAAAGAAAAATCTCTTGCCATACATCATGCAGGTTCTGGGACATCTATGGCTTGCTTGTTGGCTGGAATACCTCAATTAGTCTTTCCCAAACACATGGAGCAATGGCACACGGCAAAAGCTCTGTTAAATTTGGGTGTCGCAGTTGCACCGCAAGAACCACTTACTAAAGAAAGTTTGTTAAGTGCGATCGCTCATTTACCCCAAATTACTCAAAATGCTCAACAACAGGCAAAACATTTTGCATATTGGAATCAAAATTTTCTGGATAAGGTTGTACAAACTTGTCTTGAATTGGCAGGTTAATTTGAATAAAAACGCTTCTGCCCTTTTTGTTCTAAGGTAAATTTTTGGCTTCTCTAAGCCACGGAAGAATCTTTTGGTAAGAGCTTTGATCGCCTTTAGCTTTAAACAGTTTCATCGCTACTTCTAAATCTGCGATCGCACCTTTTTTATCACCTAAGTTTTTCCGAGCTAACCCTCTATTGGCATAAACCTTTGGATTGTTGGGTTCTAAGCGAAGAAATTCTGTGTAGTCAGCGATCGCTCCTTGAAAGTCTTTCTGAGCAAGACGAGCATTACCCCGATCAAAATATACCTCAGCATTATTGGGGTGCTGCCGGATCGCCTCATCATACTTTGCCATATCCGACTGAGGGTTAGAGTTTAATAATGGAGTAGGATTTGGTTTGACGAGATAACCGGGTCGAAAAGGATTGCTTACTCTTTTGCGCTGCTGAAAATTGAGATATGTTTTTGGACATTGTTTGATAACTTCTCGATAAAGAGCGATCGCAACCGGATTAGCATCCGCAAAATCATCATCTAATATTGATAAATATTGAAGCGCTTGTCGATCAAGCTTGCGTTGACCAGCCATCACAGCACAGGTTGTGGTAGCCATCTGCGGAATGTTTATTTGAGCATAAGCAGTTTTGGCTATGAAGCTGCTAATACTTAGTTCCCCAAGCAAGCTAAACGTAATAATTTGTGTAAACTTCATAAAAAATCATCTCTCTCTGAGTTGAATCAATGAGTTAGAGAATCTTCTGCTAATTGTCGAAACATAGCAATAGGAATTCCCCAACTGAGAGCCTCCATTTGTTGAAACATTTCTACAGAAGGCTTAGAGCCATCAGCAAATGTAAATACATCAATACCCTGCACTGGGTACTTTAATCTGCCGTTAATACCAACCAGTTCGCCCTTTTCATTTAAAACCGGACCACCGCTCATTCCCACTTCTACTTCGTTGGTGTAGCCTAGGCGATAGCCTTGGGGCAACGATTTATCTAGTAATATCATCGAAAGCTTTCCTGTTGTAAAACGATATGCTTTTGTTCCCCAATCGCGAGTATCCTCTATAGCATCTTTGTTAATCAAGTGATAATTTGGAAATCCTGCGGCATAAACTTGGAAGCCAGCCCTTAAAATATTAGAATTCCCTAGCTTAACCACTGGATAAATAGTTTTAGTATCAAACTGCACTAAAGCTAAGTCTATATCCTTTAACTTGCGGATAGATTTTAGACGAGCAGGGTAAATTTTGCCATCAGCAGACAAAACACTATATTTACCACCTTTGCTATTAGCAACCACATGCTGGCAAGTTAGAACTGTGTACGTTTCACCTTGATGAGAAATCAGCACTCCAGAACCAGAGCCGGGTTCTGTTAATATCCGGACTGTTACTTTCTTGGCAATTTGTGCCACTGGTAAGTTACTTTCTCCAGGAGTTGTGCTTTTGTTATCAGTAACAGATTTACTTACTCCTTGATCTGTTTTATAAATTGGTTGGCTCACTGATGTTGATAAACAAGATTGCATGAGTATGATTATCAAGAACAACCTCAGTTGAGACTGCACAAATTGCGGTGATATCACAGTTTCTTGGCTTGAATCCAAATAGTTATAATTTAAATGCCATTATCTTTTGAGGGCTGATTTGACGGTGTAGATGAAGGTGCAGCTTCTTGAGTTTGAGTGACGGATGCATCCGGAGTTGCTGGTTCGGTAGCATTATCCGTCTCGAAAGCTTTATCAATTTGTACTCCAAGTCTGACGATTGTTTTGCCGTCCTCTATTTCACGCGTCAAGGCGGTACTCGTAGCGCCGACGCTGAATTTTTTAAACTCGTTAAGGATTTGTTCTTCTTGACCGCGCTCTGATTGATTCAAAGTCAATATAAGATTGTTAGAATTGCACTCTCCTCTAGTGCTGTTGATGTAACAAACTACGGGGTTAGAACCAATAATTCCATGAGTTAATTTTAATGTACTCAGCCTACCACCACTACTTGTTACAGCCTTGGTCAAACGCTGACTAACTAGTTCGCAGCGTTTTTGAGGTGTAAATTTGGGTCCAAAAGCAGTGCTGTTCCAAGTAATCATTGCACCAGTTTGCCGACTACCTCTGCGAGCAACTGTAGCATAACCGTTACCCTGGCGAATGCAATGAAATGTTGTTACGTCTGCTTTGCGGGTAGGTTGAGTTTGTGCAAGTGCAAATTCGCTTGGTAATACCAAAATACTGGAAGCGATCGCGCTCATGAACAATTTAGTGCTAATTTTGTAAATCATTATGTACTCCTTTTTGTGAAGATGTGAAAAAATATTAAATTTAGTAAAAAAAACCAAATAAGCTTAAATGCTCAGAGTCATTCGTGCTTAACTGTCAGTTGCCAAACAATATCCTACTCAGCTAACTATCAAATAACAGTCAGCTTAACATCATCTTGATTTTTGGCGGCAGATAATTGGTCGCAACTTTACAGATTGCCCGAATAACTTTTAAGTTATCATATAACTACAAAAACTTGATTGGCTATTCCGGAATACTCCTAAAGCTTTTTCCCTGGCTTGAACAATGAGATTGTTATAAACAATCATAAAGACAATTCTTTATTTAACCTCTCCATCATTTACAATATTGGTAAAATAACACATCTAAATAAGTTTTTTTTACAAAAAATAAATTTTTGTAACCAAAATAAAACAGGGAAAGCAGATACTTTAGATGCCGATCGCGCTTACTTACTTTATAAGTTTGTGTTGCTTTGTTCTGTATTTAAATTTTAGCGAAAAAGAGCGTTTAAGCTATGAATCTGCCAGTCAAATCAAGGCATAATGGTCAACTAAGTTTAGGTAATTTTTTTCTATCAAAAAAGGTAAATATAAAACTATCTTTAATCCTATTTAAAGGTTTTGTTTTGTGGCTTATATTACAAGCAGTTAGCATTCTGAGTATAAATCGAGTGCAAGCCCAAATAGTACCTGCACCCGACGGCACGAATACTATTGTCACCCCCAATGGCAATCGAATCGATATTAACGGGGGGCAGTTATCTGGAGACAAAGCCAATCTCTTTCACACCTTTAGTCAATTTGGTTTGAATGCCGAGCAGATTGCGAACTTTTTAGCCAATCCCCAGATTCAGAACATTCTAGGTAGGGTTGTTGGTGGCGATCCCTCCATAATTAATGGCAAAATTCAGGTGACGGGGAGCAATGCCAATTTATTTTTAATGAATCCGGCTGGTATTGTCTTTGGCTCTAGTGCCAGCTTAAACGTACCTGGAGCTTTTACTGCTACTACTGCCAATGGAATTAATTTTGGCTCGAATTTTTTTAGCGCTTCCGGTGCAAATAATTATGCAGCTTTAATAGGCAATCCTGATGCTTTTAGCTTTTCGATGGGTCAACCAGGAGCAATTTTTAATGCGGGAAATCTGACGGTAGGAGAAGGGCAAAATTTAACTTTATTAGGCGGAACTGTTGCTAATACAGGTTCGCTATCAGCGCCAAAGGGGCAGATAATCGTCTCTGCTGTTCCAGGTGAAAAATTGGTGCGCTTGAGTCAGCCAGGAAGTCCTTTAAGTTTAGAAATTCAACCTCTGACAGCAAGTGGTAATCAAGCGCAATCTTGGAGTTTACCAATTTTATCTTTACCGCAACTGCTGACATCTGCGGGTGGTAATGCCACTAAATTAGCCATTAACAGCGACGGAACAGTTAAACTGTCAGGTTCAGATATTCCTGTGGCGAATGGGGATGTAGTTACGGGAAATGTTACAGCGAAAACGGCAACTCTTTCAGCAAATCGTAATTTGACAGCCGTAGAAAGTCAACTTAACACGACTGGAGACTTGAAGCTGCTGGCTGGGGATACAGTGCGAGTGCGGGATAGTGTGGCAAATCCCTTTATTGCCAAAGCAGGTGGAGAACTTTTTCTTCAGGGTAATCAACAAGTTGATATTTTTGCCTTGAATAATTCTACCAGCGGTTTATTCTCTGGTGGAGACATGGTGTTGCGCTCTTTCAACACAGTGGGAGGCGATGCTCATTTCACAACAGGTGGTAATTTTCGGATTGAGAAATTAGACGGAAGCCTGGGAAGTTTGTTTAGCCCTTACGACCCTGTTGTTCGAGCTAGCGGAGATGTCAATTTCCAAAGTTACACCGGAGCTTCACTGCATATTTTTGCAGGGGGTAGCGTAAATATTCCCGGTGGAGTCACGATTAATAGCACGGAGGCTATAAGCATAGATTCTATACCAGCCGTTGCGAACTTTATTGTCGAGAATGTCACGCTATCAGACGGAACAACTATCTTTATTGATGGTAGCCTCGAACCAACTCTCGACATCCGAGCGGGAACTACTGCGTTTGGTGCTCCTGGCATTTCAGGTGATACAGATGGGTTCTCTAACATAGTACCTAGCACTGGTGGAACTCCAACGAGCGCAAATATAACAATTGGCAACATCCAAATTAATGATAACGGAGTTGTCTTTTTAACAAACCAGTATAATCCCAATAGTTCTGTGCCTACTGGCTCGATTTCAACAGGGCAAATTAATGCACCTGCTGGTTCAGTCACAATTGATGCACGAAATAGTATTACAACTACGGGAATTACGATTCCAGGAAGAGCAGGATCAAGCAGCCGTGATATTAAATTAATTAGTGCGGCTGGTGACATCAATACTACTACTTTAAATACCTCTGGTTCCTCTGGTTATGGTGGTGGTGCGATCGCTCTCAATGCTAGTGGCGACATTACTACAGGTGACATCAATTCCTTTGGTAACGGGGGTGGGGACGTAACCTTAGAGGCTACAAACGGCAATGTCAGAACAGGAGAAATTAATGCATATGGTGGAGGCTTCGTCACAATTGATGCACAAAAAGATATTACGACAAGCGGAATTACGACAAGAGGAACTACAGAAAGAAGGGTTAATAATGGGGGTAATATTAGCCTCAATAGTGTAGCAGGTGATATTAATGTCAGTGCAGGCACTCTAGATTCTTCTAGTTCTTCTGAGAGCGGTGGTGCGATCGCTCTCAATGCTAACAACGGCAACATTACTACAGGTGATATCAATTCCTTCTCTGAAGGTTTTGGCTTTTTAGATTTAGAAGGGGGAGCAGTTGAATTAAAGGCTGGAGGTAACATTACCACCAATTCCATCAACTCCTCTGCATCCAACTCTAGTAATAGTCTTGACCCAGATGTAATATTAGCCGCTATAGGTGGCAAAGTAAATTTAGATGCGGGGGGAAATATTGTCGTTCAAGGCAATATTGATTCTTCTGCAAGCTATGTTCCCCCTGTTGAAAATCCCCCTCCTATTATCAGAGACTCTCAAGCAGGTTCAGTAACGCTCAAAGCTGGAGGTAGCATCAACGCAAGAGACATAAACTCTTCTGCTATTGATCCTAATGGTGCTACAGGTGGTTTAGTAGAATTAACTGCAATCAGAAGTAGTATTACAGCAGGGCAAATTAACACTTTTGCTTTTATTGATCCATTCGCAGAAGCCGCTGAGTTTAATGCAGTAAGTGGTGCTGTTACCCTGCAATCTGGAGGTGACGTTACTTTTAACACAATTAATAGCCAAGCCCAAAATTTAGGCGAAAATACAGAGAATGTCCAGACTACAGGCGGAAACGTTGCAATAACTGTAAACGGCGTTGTTAGGGGAACAGGTGTATTATCAATTGTTAGTGAAGGCTCTGTTCCTGCTAACACCACCATCTATACCGCAGGTGCTACTCCAGGTACTGTGATAATTCAACACAATGGTGGAGCAGACAACGTACCATTTATTGTGGGTGTGGGCGATACAACAACTCTCAACAACGGCACAAGAGGAGCGATTAATGCTGGCACTAATTCAGTAATTTCCTCGACATTTCCGGTACTGGAAAACAACGGTGGTGTTACAAATGGTAATATCACTATCAATTCCGTTAACACTCCACCTACGCTCACGGCAAATCCACGGTTACCTAACATTCAACAAAATCAATCGTTGAAGTTTACTTATGCAGATTTAAATCCAAATGTCAATGATGTTAACGGCGATAATACCTTTTTGCGGATTGATGCAATTACAGCCGGAAAACTGACAATCAATGGTGTGGATGTTGTACCGGGAACGCAAACTGCAATTCTCTCTCCTCGTGACACCTTGGAATATACACCACCACAAGACTTTTCTGGAGAACTGAATCCTTTTAGCTTTAGTGCAAGCGATCGCGTTTCTTCTTCAGCTCCACAACAGGTAAGAATTAACGTTACGCCAACATCACCACCACCGCCACCACCACCACCCGTCATCGTTGAGCCACCACCACTACCGCGAGAAATTACTAAATTAATAGAGCAAAATCAACCACCAATATCAACACTACCACTACCCCAGGTTGATGGCTTGGCGCCCATATCCCTCGATCCTGCTATTGAAGGAATAGACAACAAATTCGCGGATCAGTATTATTCTTATGCGGGAGAACAACCACGTGATCGCCGTCGTGTCAGTTTGTCTCAAGCGCGTGATATTCTCCGTCAAATAGAAAAAGCAACTGGAGTTAAACCTGCAATTATTTATGTCAGTTTTACACCTTCTGGTGTAAATGGAAATGTATTGGGAAGTGAGCAGGATAGCGACCAACTAAATTTAGTGATTGTGACTGCAAAGGGAGAACCTATTAGCAAGACCATATCTGCGGCAAAACGAGGCGATGTATTAAAAATTGCCGAGCTACTTTACAGTGCAGTGGAAGATGGTGAGGTTATAGCAAACGACCCAAATAACAAAGATTATTTAGAACCTGCTCAGAAACTGTATAAATTAATGGTCGCTCCCCTGAAAGCAGAGTTGGACAAAAAAGGCATTAACAATCTGCTGTTTGTTGCAGATGAGGGTTTGCGATCGCTGCCATTTGCAGCTCTTCACGACGGTAAACAATTTTTAGTGGAGAACTACAGCGTTGGCTTTGCACTGGCTCTAGAGTTGGTTGATACTCGCTACGTCGATATTAGAAATTCCCAAGTTCTGGCAATGGGAGCATCTAAATTTCAAGAGCTAAAACCTTTACCTGCCGTACCTGAGGAGTTGTCTATTGTCGCACGGGATATCTGGAAAGGTAAATTCTTCCTCAATCAAAACTTTACCCTAAATAATCTCCAATCAATACGCAAGTCTCAGCCGTTCGGCATCATTCACTTAGCAACACATGGAGAATTTAAGAGTGGAGAAGCAGATAATTCCTTTATTCAATTGTGGGATAGCAAGCTGAAGTTTAAGCAAATGAATGAATTAAATAACCCCCCCGCTGAGTTGTTGGTACTAAGTGCTTGCCGTACCGCATTAGGAGATAAAAATGCTGAGTTAGGTTTTGGAGGGCTAGCGCATAAGGTGGGAGTAAAAACTGCTGTTGCCAGTTTATGGCAAGTAAGCGATGCAGGAACTTTAGGGTTAATGACGGAGTTCTACAAGCAATTAAAAGTTGCACCTATAAAGGCAGAGGCATTGCGACAAGCGCAAATAGCGATGATTAAAGGTCAAGTCGTTATTGAAAATGGTAAGCTGCGTACTTCAGTTAGAGCAGTTGACCTACCATCCGAATCGTCTGAATCAAAATTCCAACCAAACTTCAAGCATCCTTATTATTGGTCAGCATTTACGATGATTGGCAATCCTTGGTAACAGGTGAACAACAAGATTCCCGACTTCTCTAAGAAGTCGGGAATGTGAGTCTTTAGGATTGCTATAGGAATCAGGTTTACAAATAAAACTTAAGGTTGGTAGTAAACGCTGAAGTAGAAGCCTGAATCTTGAGCATTGTCACCGCGATCGCGTAAATCGACGAATGGAATACCGTAATCTAAACGCACATTAAACTTGGGAAGCGGTTGCCATAGCAAGCCTAAACCTGCACTGGACAAAAATCTTTGGCTAGGCAAAGAAAGGTTATTAGGATTATCAGGATGATTCCACACTGCACCCACATCAATAAATGGGGCAAGTTGCAGAGTTGGTAAACCTGCTTCATTTCGCACTACGGTAATTTGGTCTTCCACAGAAAAGCGAAATCCGTTATCGCCAGAACGCGCATTTTGCCGATAACCGCGCACTGATTGACCACCAATAATAAATTGTTGGGATGGTAAAAGGCTATTCGGTGTTAGTTGCAAATCGAGACTTGCAATCAGCTGTTGATTTGGGCTCAACTGTTGTACTCTTTGTACCTGACCAAACCAGCTAAAAAAGCGGCTGTCTGGTATAGGATGATCGTTGATAGTTCCATCAAGTAAGCCTGTACCCAAACTAAATTGCGATTGCAAAGTCCATGCACCTCGGAGATCACGTTTCACATAGTCTTGTCCAAACCTAAATACACTAGTACGGCTAACGCCATTTTGATCTGGTCCAATTCCAAAACGAAACGGTCGATTGTCAAACAAAAACGTTTGACCATCCTGGTATGAAAACCCAAAGGATAAAGCAAATTCTTCGCGAAGCGATCGCACTAACGGTTGACGATAACTAATTTCATAAAGTTCGGAGTCACCGCGAATGTTTAGCTGTGAAAACTGTGGATCGGTAATTTTAGAATTATTGATTGCTGCACGCAGTTGCACAGTACCGTTCATCGGGTTAACTGGCAGGCGATAATTAAAGTCATATAAATTAAGTCCACCTGTAGTAGAACGGTTATAAGAAGCAGCAATCTGATCACCGGAAACTATTAAGTTACGATAAGCTAGACCTACACCCAACCTTTCCGAACCCAGACTAGGAGGAGAGTAATTATCTATCCCAATAACAGCCTTAAAGGGTTCAGCTTCAGTCACGCGCACGATGACAATACTTTCCCCAAATTTGCTTCCAGCACCAGGCGATCGCAAGCTGGCTTCCACATTTTTAAATAAGGGGTCAGAACGCAGTAAAATCAACTGTTCTTCTAACTTGTCTTTTTGCAAAGGATTCAGTCCAGCAAGTCTAATTCGGCTGCGGATATACTCTGGGTTTACCCTTTGCGTTCCCTCTACTTTTATCTCTACTATTGCTCCTTCATAAACTTTAATTTCTACCTCGCGATTAGGATTAGTAACAGTTTGTTCTTCCAAGACCACAGCCCTGGATGTGATGTAACCTTTCTTTAAGTAGAGTTGTGTAATCTTGTCGGAAACTTCTGTTAGTTCTGCCAAGGTTACGGAACATCCTTCAGAAAGCTGACTCACTGAATTGTCCTGACTCAAGCGAAAAATTGCGTCACCTTTGGCTTCACCTGTAGATTCTGCGAGATTAACAGAGCAACCCGGAAAAGACAAATTGATAGCAGCAAGCTCTTTCGGACTAAAAACTTTACTACCCGTAACCTTGATTGTCTTGACTGGAAAACGTTGTTCAGATTGAGATTGTTCAGCGTTTTCTGGTGTGTTAGAAGAGGGATCAGGTTGATTGTTCTCAATAGCTGGGGCTGAGTTTTGTTCTGATTGCGAAGAGCGATTTTCCTCTAAAGGTGCTTCGTCGCTGTTCGTATTCGACTCAGGATTTTTTACCGGAGTGGGTAGGACTTGTGCCACTCTATCGGATGACTTGGATGTTGCAATATTGTTTGATGAACTATTTAAATTGGTAGCAGTAGCATGACTTGTCCAAAGACAAAATAATACACCCGGTATTGCAACTCCATATCTACACAACATGGAAGAACTTCTTAGTAAGAATCGCAAACCTTTTATTCCTATTTTCTTTTCTAATATTTAAATTATGAATTAGTCTAACATAATATTTTTCTTTATATATGTGTTTTAATATTTATCTATTTCAATTAATGTTACTTCATGAATTATTTTAGTTATGGCGTATTATGGGTAATAGGGAATAGAAAAAACACTCACCAATTACCAAAACTATATATGTCCATGTTTGAAAATGACAATCTTCAAATACCCGATTTATTAGAAAAGTCGAGTATCTTGTTTTTCATTTAAAATTGCTATAGCAACTTGGGTTATTATAAAATGCAAATTTTTTCAATATTTACTTTAGTCTGGTAAAAAAGTGGGTTATGATCAGGAATTTTATTATTTACCTCGTATGCTTCCAAACACTTGTTAGCTTTTGCTAGTTTGATGGCATATTCCATCCGGCATTTATTAAGAATTATTTGAACCTCCTGATAAATTCTGGAATCTTGAGGAACTTTTTCTGAGCTAGCAATACATTCTTCATAATTTGCTATTGCATTGAAATTTTTAATTTCGTTTAAAGCAAGCAGTGATGTTACTAGAGGATATGCGAAAACGCCACCGATGCAGGCGATCGCAACCACCGCAATGGTAATACCTGCCTTCAAAGGTGGAGAATTTTTTTGAGGTTGAACTATTGTTTCTTCGCGTTTGGCTGGTGTTAGGTCTGGTGTTGGCTGTGGTGCGGGTGGAGGTTGAACTATTGTTTCTTCGCGTTTGGCTGGTGTTGGGTCTGGTGTTGGCTGTGGTGCGGGTGGAGGTTGAACTATTGTTTCTTCGCGTTTGGCTGGTGTTGGGGTCAAAGGTCGAAAAATGGTTTCTTTAAAAGAGCCTTCTGGTTGGGCAATTGTTTCTTCTACAATGCCTACACCAGAAAAATTAGAATTAACAGCAGCTTGCAATGCTTGATTTAACTTTTCTACTGTGGCAAAGCGTTTATCTGGTTCTTTTTGCAAACACCGCATGACCACCGCTTCCAGTTGAGGAGATAAGTTTTCGCAGCCTGATTGCGATCGCAAAGGTGTGGGTGGTTCTGAGGTATGGGCAACAATCCAAGAGGCTTCACTCATACTTCTAGCTTTGATGCTAAAGCCAAACGGATCGGCTTTACTCAACATTTCATAAAGGATGATGCCCAAACTGTAAATATCTGCTCGTCCATCTAGGTTAATTTCGCCTTTTAACTGTTCCGGTGCTGCATAACGAAAAGTACCTAAAAATGTACTGGTAAGATTTGTAAATTCTGAAGATTCATTGCGAATTTTGGCAATGCCAAAATCGACAATTTTCACCAACTCTTCTGGTGTAGACACCAAAAAGATATTATCTGGTTTGAGGTCACGATGAACGACCTGAATATGCTCGCTTTTGGTTGCTCCATTTCGCCATAAAGTCACACCTTGATGGGCAAGCTGCAAACCTTTACAAACCTGGGTGATAATATTTAGTGTGTGTTCCACTGATAGCCGCTTCTCTCGCTGAAGCAATTCTCGTAACGTCTCTCCGCGCAGATACTCCATTACGTAGAATGGAAACTTTTCATCGGTAACACCACAGTCTGTAACTTTGACGATGTGATCGCTTTGGAGAGCAGCACAAACTTCCACCTCACGCTCAAAGCGCTTTCTCATCTCTTTTGAGGCTACCAGCGTATCTTTAAGTAGCTTCAATGCTACCTGCTGTCCCAGTCTAGTATCCATCGCCAAAAACACATCTCCCATACCGCCACCACCTAAACGCTTTTCTAAGCGGTAGCGTTGATTATCGCCAATCGTGCGACCAATCCAAGAATCTGAGGTAGGCAGGGAGTTCATCTGGCAAACACTATCCTAATTATTTGTTGATTAAGGTCTTACACAGGAAGTGCAAAGATTAATTAATTTTGCTTGGTTTAATCTGAGAATTCATCACCCTCATATGTACTAAATAAGACACTATCAGAAGAAAGCGTGAGAAGCAATACTCAAATATAAGGTCAACATTTCGCTATGAAAATTAATTGCAGTCTTTGCTATCGGTAATTTTAGATGTCCCAACGGCATGAGAGGTTCCAATTTAATAGAAATATAACCTCTGGTTACTAATTACAACCTTTAATGCCAAGATTTCGGAAAAGTATGCTGTCATTTGTGAAGAATTATCTGTGCTAGCACTGTGGAGAATTAAAAATGAGTAACGCGCTATCTATAGCAGCGGTAACAGCAGTACTGAAAGACTTATTAGAGAATGGTCTGGTCAAAGATGCGATCGCCACTAGTCTTGGCGATGTCATTGTCACTGCTCTCCCCCCTGATCGCGTTTCACAGGGAACGGATGAACGCGCTCAAATCAACCTATTTCTCTACCAGGTTACGCAGAATCGCAATCCTGACTGGATGTCTGGAGAATTTCGCAGCAAGCAACAGCGACCACCTTTGGCGCTTGACCTGCACTATCTACTTACAGCTTATGGCGCAAAAGATTTTCAAGCAGAGCTTTTGCTAGGTTATGCTATGCAATTATTGCATGAAATGCCTGTTCTGACTCGCGATATTATTGAAACTTCTTTGAAAAATGCAGCAACAGTCAATACTTCTAGTGTCTTGTCGCAAGCGTTAGCGGCTGTGTCTGTCTTTGATTTAGCAGCACACATCGGACAGATTAAAATTTGCCCAGAGTTTTTTAACATGGAAGAAACTTCTAAGCTTTGGTCTTCTTTGCAAACTCATTATCGCCCCTCTGCTGGTTATCAAGCTTCAATGGTATTAATTAACAGTCGTAATTTAAAATCTTCTGCTGAGGTAACGCCTTTTTCTGAACCAATAATTGAACAAGTTACCACCCCAACCGAAGCTGATAACATGATTGTAGCAGGTAGCACCTTAATTCTTCGTGGTAAACAGTTGCGTGGTGATATCACGCGCATTCGACTAGGGGGTATGGAGAAGTTGATCGAAGTCCAGGTAGTTCAAGAAACGCAAATGAGTGTCACCTTACCCCCTAACTTATACGCTGGCGTTCAAAGCGTGCAAGTGATACATCTAAAAATGGGAACTCCCGCGATGCCGCATTATGAAGTAGCATCAAATGTGGCTGCTTTTGTGCTGCATCCAATTATCAGCGCTACAGTTAGTCAGGTGCAGGAAAATAGCAGTGATTTGCGATCGCTTGAAATTACGGTGAAATTTAATCCGAAAGTTGGCAAGGCACAGCGAGTAGTTTTATTGCTGAATCAAGTTACCACTGATAAGGGACAAGCCTATCACTTTTTTTCGTCGCCACGCACAGAAGACACTGACTCAATAACCATTCCTGTAAAAAACATCCAGACAGGAACTTATTTTGTCCGGGTGCAAGTGGATGGGGCACAAAGCCCATTATACAAAAATCAGGCTGGTGAATATGATTCGCCGCAGGTAAAAATTCCATGAATGCTTCAACGATTAATATAAACTGGCATGAAGCCAACCAGCGCCATCTGTTAGCAGCTTTAGCGGTGGTAAGATGTGCTTTAGAAAAGTACAATGCTAAAGAGCAACTTGAATTACAAGCGCAGCAACAAGCTTTAGAGGAAGCAGAGAAGGCTATGCCTGCACCTTCGGCATTAGAAAGGCTGTGCAGAATCTTTAGTTTGTCATTCTTTGAACGAGATTTGTTGCTGTTGTGTGCGGGTGTAGAGTTTAGCGGAGAATTTGCTAAGTTGTGTGCTGTAGCTCAAGGAGATCCACAGCGACTTTACCCCACTTTCAGTCTTGCCTTAGCCGCATTACCTAACCCGCATTGGGATGCGATCGCTCCCACCTCATCTTTGCGTCGCTGGCAATTAATTAAAATTGGCGAAGGTTCTGCGCTTACCCTCAGTCCCCTCCGCATAGACGAGCGAATTTTACATTATCTTGCTGGTACGCAGTATCTTGACGAGCGTCTTGCTGGTACGATCGAGCCGTTAAATTTTGCGGGTGACTTGGTTCCTTCCCAGCAAGCGCTAGCAGAGCGAGTTGTCGGGGTGTTATCTCAAATTCCCAAAACTAAACTATTGCCAATTATACAGTTATGTGGTGTTGAAAGTGCAAGTAAACGTGGCATTGCGGCAACGGTTTGTAAAATCCTGGGTTTGAACTTATATGTAATGCCAGCACAAGTCGTGCCGTTAGTTCCTGGTGAACAAGAGAATTTAATTCGTTTGTGGACTCGCGAGACAATTTTAAGCCCAAGTGCCTTGCTTATTGATTGCGACGAGATAGACACAAATGATATTGCTCGTGCCACGGCAATTATACATCTAAGCGATCGCACAAACGGTGTCTTAATTCTCACCAGCCGAGAAGGGATGCGGATGTCGCAACGCCCAGCAGTCCGTTTTGACGTGCAGCAACCAACCTCCCAAGAGCAAAGCGCAGTTTGGCAGGAAGCACTTGTTGATTTAGTACCGCAAATCAACGGGCAAGTAAATACTTTGGTAAATCAGTTTAACTTGAGTGCTGCAACTATTCGCGCTGCTTGTGCAGAAGCTGCTGGATATTTGAGCCAGGGGGATGAGAAAAATATAACTGGTATTTTATGGGATGCTTGTAGAGTGCAAGCTCGTCCCCGATTGGATGAACTGGCTCAACGCATTACTCCCTCGGCAGATTGGGAAAATTTAGTGTTACCGTCAGCACAGAAACAAATTTTACGTGACATTGCAGCACATGTGCGGCAACGAAGTACTGTATACGAAACTTGGGGTTTTGCTGCCAGAGGTGCGCGGGGTTTGGGAATCAGCGCTTTATTTGCTGGTGCAAGTGGTACTGGTAAAACTTTAGCAGCTGAGGTGTTGGCAGAGGAATTGCGGCTTGACCTTTATCGCATTGATTTGTCGTCGGTTGTCAGTAAATATATTGGCGAAACAGAGAAAAATTTGCGACAAGTATTTGATGCTGCGGAACAGGGTGGGGTAATTTTGCTGTTTGATGAAGCTGATGCGCTGTTTGGTAAGCGAAGTGAAGTTAAAGATGCACGTGATCGCTATGCCAATATTGAGGTTAGCTATTTACTGCAACGTATGGAATGCTACCCAGGATTGGCAGTTTTGACGACAAATATTAAGAGTGCAATTGATACAGCTTTTATGCGGCGTATCCGTTTCGTAGTGCAGTTTCCCTTTCCCGATGCGGTACAAAGAGCGGAAATTTGGCGGCAGATCTTTCCTCGCAATACGCCAACTCAGGGGTTAGATGCTACGCAATTGGCACGGTTAAATGTTGCTGGAGGTAATATTCGTAACATTGCCTTGAATGCGGCATTTCTGGCTGCTGATGCTGGAGAGGCAGTGCAGATGAAACATGTATTACAGGCTGCGAAGAGTGAATATGTGAAGTTGGAGAAAGCGTTGACAGAGGCAGAAATTGGCGGGTGGGTTTGATTCTAAATTTAGACTTTAGTCGAAGACAGTAGCATATTGACAAGTTGTAAAATTTATATCTACACAGGACTTACGCAACTGGCACATTTATAGCACTACGAAGGTATGTTAAGACGTATGATGATAGGGGTGAAAGGACATAAATGATCTATGCCAGCCCCCTATAGTTATGACCTGCGTATAAAAGCGATAGAGGCAGTTAAACGAGGAGAACCGAAAATAGATGTGTGTCGGATGTTTCACATTAGTCGGAACACCTTAGATCTTTAGTTGAAACGAGAAGAAGAAACAGGGGACTGTAAGCCGATCGTTAATTTCCAGAAAGGTATAGGACTAATATTTGATTTTTGAAAAATGTCCGTACATCTGGAGAAACATAAAATCAAAAGCAGTGTTTTGAATAAACCACTCAAACATCCACTTTAAATGAGAAAATGAAGGAACTAAAGCGCAGAAACGTCGAACCCATGTTTTAGCTTGCAACCAGATATCCTAAGCGCAGATTTTGTTCCGGGCAATTGGGAGCAAAGCGGACGAGCGTGAATTTTCCATTGTTCTTGTGGCAAACCTCCGTTGACTTCAGCTAAAAAGCCTTGGACAACATGGGAACGATGGTAAGAAGCACCATCCCAAAAAATAAAAGACCATTTATAAAGTAAATCTTTAGACGGCTAGACGACGTAACATAATACGAGTCATAACGGCATATATGGCAGCTTCACTCATTTCAGTCAGACGTTCGTAATCTTTACTCAAACGATGGTACTGGTTAAACCAACCGAATGTTCTTTCTACTACCCAACGCTTGGGTAAAACTTCAAATTCTTTATCAGTACGGCGCATGACCTCAACATGAGCTTGAATCATCAACCAAACAGCCAGGGCAAACTTATCGCCGTCATACCCCGAGTCAACCCACATGACTTCAACTTTTTCCAATAATTCTGGGCGTTCTTCCACCAGTTCCATCAAGGCATACGCTGCAAGCACTCTTTCACGAGCATTGCCTTCGCTTACAATCACTTTGAGCAATAGCCCAAGGCTATCAACGATTGTTTGGCGTTTTCTTCCTTTGACTAACTTGCCACCATCAAAGCCGTAGACATCCCCCTTTTTTCAGTCGTTTTTACTGACTGACTATCTGCTGCGATCGCACTTGGTTGTGTTGACCTACCTAATTTTATGCGAACTTGACCACACAGTGTATGGTTTAATTTTTCCCAAACTCCCTTGCGCTGCCATTTACGATAATAGCTGTATACCGTTGAGCTTGGCGGGAAGTCCCCCGGAAGCATATTCCATTGGCATCCAGTTTTCAAATGATAATAGATGGCATTGCATATTTCACGCATATCTGTTGTGCGTGGATGCCCTCCTTCTTTAGCTGGTGGAATCAAGGGAGCCAAGATTTCCCACTCCATATCAGTTAAATCTGTGGGGTAAGACTTTCGCGCCATACCGACTATCTATGCAAATACACTGCATATTATGAAGTATTTTATCGTTATCAGAACTCGTTTCTCCTGGCTTTTAGATTTACTTTATAAATAGCCTCTCAAGGTGAAACTTGATCCTCAAATCAATGAAATAGGAGTGCAGCTTTTTTGAGTAACCCAACGCACCGAATTGTTTTCCATTACACCCCCAAACATTGTTCTTGGCTCAACCAAATTGAGATTTGGTGAGCGTATTTTAGTTCGCAAGTTACTCAAGCGTGCCAGCTTCAAGAGTAAGGATGATCTCAAAACCAGAATTCTCGATTTTATTGGCTACTTTAATAAAACAATGGCTAAACCTTTTAAATGGACATACAAAGGAAAAGTGTTGGCTATTTAATGGTTGGTTTATTTAAGCCGTGCTGTACTAGTCAGGCGATATGGTGAATGATTCACTAGTATCTGTGTATTCTGGGATATCAAAGGTTTTCTTAATCTCCAAATCATATTCCCATTCATCTACGTATACTGCTCCATCATCACTACTAAGATCGAGTACACAATCTATTTGAAAAGCATTCTTCCGTATAGCTTCTCGACGAGCATCCGCACCTAGCCATGTAGAAGTATTGTCATCCATAAGTTTAATTAGCCGTTCAGCATCTTGTGCAGATTTGAAACTATATTTTTTACCATCATATTTATTCATAACCAATGATGCTGTTTCATCTGGATCTTTTTTCTGCTCCTGAATCGCACTAACATCATCAATCACGGTTTTTGCTAAACCTGCCCCAGGCAGACCAACTGCATTCCAGTGTCCTCGTGTTTGGTATGCAAAAATCTCAGGATGATTATCCAAATCAGAATTACTTTTACCAAAAACTTCCTCGCGAGCATTTTCCCACTGTGCTTCAGATGTTGACTTATCTGCATCTTCTTCATCGCCAGCATGTTCTAGCACCCAGTCGTGCAGTAAACTCTTGTATAAAGACCGATCTTCTAAATTCGGCAGCTTTAAATAATGATCTTTCTCATATATAGCCCAATCTCGAATCTTATCAATATCTTCTTTCGTCGTAGCTTTGTTGAGTGCTTCTAGCCCTGATTTAAAGGAGGCTTGCAATTCACCTCGTGCCTTTGCAGCTTCTTTAGTTAAACTACCTAAATGTTCAAGAATCATTTTTCCTGTAAGACGGCTTGCTTGAGCTGCGGCAACATCCTCTTCAGCTTCTCCTTTAGCGGTTTGATACGCTTTGTAAACTTCGCCAGCGACTGTTTCAATCAACACCCCAATTGCAAATCCAATCACGGTTCCCGCTCCCGGCAAAACTACTGTTCCTGCGGCAGCTCCCACAGCAGCGATTTCCTCAAGAAGGATGAATTTTGCAGCAACACTACCAGCCTTTTTGATGCCATCTTGCCCTAGCTCAGTGATGAGGTTGCCAAGAGAATTGGACATGATATCGTTAAACTCCAGTGGTGAAAAGCTCAAACGTGGATTGCTGCTTGTTGCCGACAGGAAATCTCCCCAGTTTTGAGATAAATACTCTCGATTAGCATCTATGAAGTTGATAGCAGCCTCTTGCCATTCCACTAACTTCGTTTGAGCCTCTGTTTTATCTAGTGTTTTATTTGAAGTAATTGCCGTTGATTGTCGTTGTATTGATTCACCTTCATTTTGTTGTTGAATCCCCCTATTCTGCTGCACCACATGAGTCAACTCATGCGCCGTCAACTCATTATTCCCTGGCGATTTTCCCGTACCAAAATAGACATCACTACCATAAGTAAAAGCCTGTGCGCCTAATTGCCGCGACATTTGCACTGCTTCGTCATCGGTATGTACTTTGACATTACTAAAATCTACACCAAAGCGGGGTTCCATAAAATTTCGCACATCATCCGCTAAGGGGTTGCCTCCTCCTTTGCGACTGTCCAATTTAGTGGAAATATCGCTACTAGCTACTAACCCACCCTCATCAAACTTTTGTAGCGAAGATTTAGCTTGAATAAGTTCTTCTTCCTCCTCTTCCTCTTCTTCAGGCATTTCTTCCCCTTGAATAGCGAGATTACCCAAGGATTTCATTTGCAAATTTTCTTCTTCCTCTTCTTCAGGTATTTCTTCCCGTTGGACGAGGGGAGTAATCGTATTACCTAGAGATTTTAATTGTAAATTTTCCTCTTCATCTTGAAGAATTGCCTCACGTTGGATGGCATGATTATTTGCGCGATCGCCCATACCCATGACTTGCTGGGCAACTCGATCCGCTTCTTGCTCGTAGAAATCTCCTGGTTGGCTAAGAGTGAGTCGCGCTTGGGGACGTAGGGAAATGCGACTAATTTCGTGGCTAACCAACCCTTGAGTAGTACTCATCCTCAAACCACTCGTTGTTTGAGCTAATTGTGGATAGGAGTTGATGTCTGTTTGTTTCCGCCGTTGGATTCTTATGCGCTCGCTCATTTGTTCCCCAACCTGCATTAATCGATACTTCTAAGATAAAGCCTGTATTTATAAAACGAATATCGAACCAATATTAAGATTTATCTTGAACGCTAAGACTGTGTGGATAATCTCTCTCCACAAAAAAGTACGATGTCTTACGAAAATCCACTTTGCGCCTACTTCATCCTACCCAATCCTCTGTGCTATAAAAATTTATAGATAACACCCATAATACCACTTCTCAATAACTGCCATATTCGATTAAAGCTTACCACTGCCCAGAATAATCTTCCTGCTGCAACCCAATCAACTGCCGCCGTTTCCAAGCATAATTCAAAATATTTACCCCTAATTCCTGAGCCGTGCGAATAGTAAGCCGGGGTAAACTCAATCCTCTATCCAGCCCCCAAGCAGATCCTAAATCACCAATAATTAAAATAATTCCTCCCCCTGTTAACAGTTGAATCAATTGTTGATTAATCATCGGCAAAGCAGCAAACAAAAAAGGGCGTATGCGTAAAGGATGATCTCGCCGTAACTCATCCAAAGGTCTCAAAGGATTCTCTAATTGCTGTGCCAAACCATGAATCCTTTCAATGAGAGCATTACCATCTAAAGGTGCATCAACTAACAGCACGCCACCAGCATTCAAGTATTTTTTAAGGTTGTCAAATTCAAGACTATTTAGAGATAATGCTTGTTTGCCCGTTAAATAAAGTAAGTCATATTCTTGAAGATTTTCATTAAATGTAACCTGACCTACTTCTTCAGTTCCTCGTAAAGATGAATATAAAGCTTCTACAGCTTGCAATAAATATGATAAATTAAAGAAACTCCGGGCGCACTCCGGGTCATTGTGATTTACCTGCGCCATGCGGACTATGGCTTGGGGACGTGCTTGTGCATGACGACGGTAACGCAAATCAATATTGTTATAACCAGGGAAAAAAACATCAGCAGGCTGGGTAATTGTGACTTCTCCTGGTTGTAGAAGTACGCGACAAATTTCTATCTCTGTACTTTTTGGTATAGTACTTTTTTCATCAACACGATACATTTCTTGTACAACTTCGCGTTGCGAAGTACGACGTAATTCATCAGGGTCTACATAACTTACTACTAAATACAGCATTACAGGGTCAGAATCGCGGACTTCCGTAGCAATCCGATAGTCAATAGTGTTTGGTACAACAATTAGATTTCCTACCAAATCGATAGCAATCCCTGGCTGAATTTCTACCCAGCGTCCATCCCGATATTGGGCTTCTACTTCGCGGGGGGCTGCTATTACTTGTACACCCAAACCACAAACAATTCCTGGCTGATTTAAGCATTGATAATGAGCATTTTGTCGCAACCGATGATAATCATGTGCTTTGCGCCAACGTTCGGCATTAATTAATAGACCGTCTGAGGGCTGTAGGCGTTCAAAGGCTTTAATTGAAGGTGGGGGGAAGGGGTGAGACATAGTAATTTTGGATTTGGGATTTGAGATTTTGGTTTGGTTAATTTTGTTAGTGTTTAAGTAAAGAAAAAAAACGCACAGGCGCAGAGAAAATAAAAATTAGATATATATAATTTTTGAGTAATTATGTATGATTATTAATGAAATGAATTTGATGAAGCATAAATTAATTTATACTGCTGAGGGATTTTCTATAAATAATTCGTAAGTGCAAAAGGCGGGTTTTTCTTGGTCGATAATCCGTCGTACCAGTTGTTCGTTAATGCTATTAGGATATTCGGGGCGCAAACGGACTACAAAGTGATAAGATTGTCCACCTCCTAACACTGCTTCTCCCAATCGTGCTTGTTGTAACACAAAACTTTGACCGAAAGGTTCTGTGATGCTAATATGTTTCTCAGCCTCATTGGGCAAATGTTCGTCTAGAGGCAAGTTTGTGTAAAGATGCAAGTACAAACGCAAACCCTTACGAGTACCCCGCCAACGGTAAATTTCTACTGCACGGCGAATTAAACGTCTTGACGTATGCAAGTTCCAAATAGAATCAACAGGCCAAGCTACCCAATGTGCTAAAAAGGGCAATAGAGCGCGTGGTGCTGTCAATGGGTCTAGGTTCGCCCACATGACATTAAAGCTGTCAATTACTGGTTGATAAGCTTCTTCAAATATCTTCATGAAGCGACCGATAAAGTCTACTTCCCGATATAGAACAGGCAAAAAATCCATGTAGGCACTGTAAGGACGGATATATAAACCAAAATCTGCGTTTTGTATTTGTTCTTGTTCTGTGTCTGGGTCAATATGTACAACAATTCGACTGCGAAAATTTAGCTCTAACTGCTCTTTGTTGCCTGGACGCAGTGCTTCTTGGTCTTCAAAAAATGTAGCGGGAACTTGAAAATAAAGCACCGCATCCATCTGCGCTCCTGGAGGGAGTTCTCTACCTTCTGTGCCGATTTGACACCACTCAGCAGGAAATCCTTCTACTCTCAATGTCAACCGCAAGTTATGTTGCACTAAGTTCTTCACTTGTACAATCAACTCGCTGGGTTCTCCAGGGTGCAGCACCAAACTAGATCCAGTTGGGGCAGTTGTTATGCTCTCTGACGTGGCTAAATTAAAGCCAGCCAGAGGTACACTCTCAGAAATTCGCATTGGGGTTAATTGAATGTCTATTTTTTTGGGGCTAGATGTAGTTTGAACCATATGGGGACTAGGGACTGGGGAGGGGCAAAGTAAAAAAAGTAAAAAGCGCCTGTACAGCAGTGGGGAAGCAGTTGATGATGGCTAGTGGCACTATTCGATAATATTAATTACGTGACTCGATCGCACGCGATTATCTGTCCAGGAACACACCAAACCTAATGATCCTGGGTCAATCAGTGGTTCTGGTGCGGGTTGACGGCTCCAGATGCCGTCTTGGTTGCGTAATGCAAACAGCACCACTGCACCCAGATAGCGCACTCCTGGGATTTTTTGTAATAACGCTACGATATCGGAAGTATACACAGGTCGCCCAAAAGACCAGCCTTTACCGTCTAAACCGCCAGTTAAAGGATTTAAGTATCGATACAGGGCAACTCGTAAGTTAAGTAAAATTTCTTGTTGAGCAAGGGGATTATAATAAGCTGGCTCTAAAGCTACTTCTGTTTGCACGGAAACGCCGACAAAATCAGCTTCCTGAAGTTGTACTTGTACTCCTAACAATCGTCTTTCGTCTAAGTAGCTCAAAACTTGGTCTCGAAGTGCAGGCTGTAAGGTAAACAGTTCGGGAGATATGCCTTCCCCTTTGGCGATCGCATCTGTATTTGCTTGGGGAACGACAATTAAACGTACCGTACCCGCACCGCTGCGGCTATCTGCCGGCAAACAACGAACTCTAGCCACAGCCCCTGCACCTGCGCGTTGTGCCAAAACTTCAAAATCTTCATTTGTGACTGCGCGATCGCGTGTGCGAAGTATTTGCGGCGCTTTTAACACAGCTTGTTCCAACGATTCGGCATCAGCACCATTTATCGCTGGTTTATGATTAATGACACTAGCAACGTAAGGAATTTCCGATTTTTTAAACTGGAGTGCGCCACTTTGGACGTTACCCAGACGACCACCACCTATACGATAAGCTACCATTCTAATCTCAGCCCCTCGCGCGGGAACTGCTCCATATTGATGATCCAGTGCTTGGGTTTCTGTATCGCGCACTTGAACTATGGTATCTTCTAATGCAGGCTGCTGGATTTTACTGCGTATTTGCGTTCGCTTTTGCAGTTGGTCGGGTTCACGAATTAAAGGCCCAAACTGGACTGTACCACTAAGAGAATCGATAGTGTAATGGCGGTCTTCGGAGCCAGAATCAGCAAAATCTGAGACTTCTTGCCAATTTTGAGGTAAACCACCAGGAGGAGTTACCAAAATATACTCGTTTTCTCTACGTCCTAATACTGGAGTTCCTTGTAATTGTAAAGTTTGACCGGGCGTACCATCACTAATGCCCAAACGTTCATCCCGAATCAGAGTACTGTGACTAGCTCTGACTGTACCGCCAATTGAACGTACTCCTAAACCGATAATTCGTGGAGAATTATTGTAAGTAGATTGACGTGCCTGGGTTGCCGTTAAAACACACCGCAACCAGCGTCCGCGATAAGTGGTAAAACTTGTTACAGGCAATTTTTCAGGTAAATGCAGAATTACATCTGCTCCTTGGGCAGGGTTACCCCCCTGTTGAGCAATTTCGTGAAAACTGAAGCCCTTGGTAGCATCATCAATTTCCCGCAATAATACAGGTTGCCATTTATCACCATCCCAAGCTTCCCAACGACGCGGCGGTTGATTGGGGTTAATGCCGGTAGGTGTAGCCGCAGCCCCTTGAAACGTAATTGCCAGGACATTTCCCTCCAAAGGCTCTTCCGGTTCCAAGACGATGTAAAAACAGTTACCTGGCTGAGGAGTTTCATCAAACAGAATTTGTTCGTTACCTCCCCACTGATTATTGGCTTGGCGAGTCCAGACGTTGGTAAATCGGTCACGAAAAGCTTGAGGAAAGTCTTCGGTTGTTGGAGCGGTTAAAAAGTGCCGCAGGTATGGCTTGCCAATCACTAAAGGCCGATCGGTACTGAAAACTATCGCTTCTGTCGTTTCTGTCCGCAGAGTAGCAACTTCTACCCCAGTAGGGATTATATAGGTTTCTGGCAGGTCAGTTGTTAGATAAAAGGTTAAGTCTGTTTGTGCTGGCGCTGGTGGCTGAAGCCGAATGCCAAGCAATTCTAAAAATGCAATATAATTTTTTCGAGGTACTTGGTTAAACCGAAGCAACATCTGGTCTGTTAACCAAGCAAATACTTCAATGAAGGTAATTCCAGGATCGCTGAGGTTGTGGTCTGTCCACTCTTGACAGTAGCGCGGAATTCGCAGGATGCTCTCTTGCACTAAATCATCGAAGCTGCGATCGTCTAAGTTGGAATTGGGTAATTTAGGTAAAAAGTTAAATTCCACAATAATACCGATTTTAGATTTTGGATTAAAAAATCATGCTGATGTAATTTATTACTCCATGCCAGAAGCTAGGTAATATGGATAGACAAAGCTGTAAATATCAGGTTCATCTTTGAGACGATAGTCGATAATGATATCTACCCTGCCTTCTTCGCCCTTTGTAGAGTAAGTGCTAAATTGCTTATCAATGCCCTTCACTGGGTAAGGTTCAGTTATAACCCGATCAATAATGATGCGTGGTTCCCAAACCTCCAAAGCTTCTAAGACATACAGGCGAATTAACATTAAAGTCTCGCTATTCATGGGTGCAAACGTTAGTTCCGCCAAGCGCGACCCAAAATCAGGTCGATACACCCGTTCGCCCACTCCAGTACGGAGGATAATCCAAATAGATTCTTTAACTTTTTGTGCTGCCGAACTTAGCTGTATTCCCCCTTGCACACTTAAACACATCGGGAAAGCCCAACCAGTCCCTAAGTAGTCCTGTTGCTGACTATCAATTGCATCTGGCATTTAGACAGCCCTCGCTTAACAATTGGTTTATAGTTGCGCTTTAGCGCTAAAACACTCAATACGGACCATACTTCATACATTTACCTTCAAAGATAATGGGACAGGGGATATAAGAATATTCGCCAAAGGTCGAGTTGTAGAGACAGACGCATTAGCAAAGCGGCACGAAGTACAATTTCGCGTCTCTACACATCGGAAATTTTCATAAAACTTGCTTTAACTAAGTGTTTTGTCTGTAAGGGCAAAGTTTCCCAAATCTAAAATCCAATGACCAAAAAGCGATAGTTTGGTATGGCAAAATATATTTTTCACAATATCTTTTGCTGCTTATTAAAAATAAAAATCTTTTAACAGTTTGAGTAAACGTAAAAATTTCTCTAAATCTTATCCACCAGAATCATAACGTTGTCTACTTCTTGTCGGTAGCTTAACTGGCGTGAGTTTGAAGGCAAACATTAGACATTGGTCGAATATGGTAGTTGATTGAGAAGTTCTATTGTGGTTATTATATTATATAAATTTTTTGTAGCATAGAGGATTGGGTGGGATGAGCATAGGGACAAAGTGGATTTTCGTAAGACATTGCACTTTTGATCGAGAGAGATTATTCACGAAGTTTTAGCGTGCAAGATAAATCTCAATGAATAAATCTTAATATTAATTCCAATATTTGTTTTCTAAATACAGGCTTTATCATAAAAGTATCAATTTATGCAGGTTGGGGAACAAATGAGCGATCGCATAAGAATCCAACGGCGGAAACAAATTCCAGACAGCTACTCTTATCCACAATTAGCAACAGACACAAGCGGTTTGAGGATCGGTACTGCTCAAACGTCGGTTATCCATGAAATTAGTCGCATTTCCCTGCATCCCCAAGCGCAACTCACAGTTAGCCAACCAGGAGATGTTTACGAACAAGAAGCTGATCGAGTTGCCCAGCAAGTAATGGGTATGGGCGATCGCACAAATAATAATGCCGTGCAACGCGAGGTAAGCCCCCAGGAGGAAGAGGAAAATTTACAATTAAAATCTCTAGGTAATACGATTACTCCCCTGGTGCAACGCGAAGAAATACCGGAAGAGGAGGACGAAGAGGAAAATTTACAAATGAAATCCCTGGATAATCTTGCGATTCAAAGGGAAGAAATACTTGAAGAAGAGGAGGAGGAAGAGGAAAATTTACAAATGAAATCTTTGGATAATCTCGCCATTCAACGGGAAGAAATACCCGAAGAAGATGAGGAGGAAGAAGAACTTATTCAAGCTAAATCTTCCCTACAAAGGTTTAATGACGGTGGTTTAGCAGCAAGTAGCGATATTTCCAGTAAATTGCATAGTCGCAAAGGACAAGGAAACCCGTTAGCGGGTGATGTGCGAAATTTTATGGAACCCCGCTTTGGTGTAGATTTTAGCAATGTAAAAGTACATACAGATGGCGAAGCAGTGCAAATGTCACGGGAATTAGGGGCACAAGCTTTTACTTATGGTAGTGATGTATATTTTGGTGTAGGAAAATCCCCAGGGAATAATGAGTTGATGGCGCATGAGTTGACGCATGTAGTGCAGCAGGTAGGTGGAGTGCAGCGAAAATGTGCAGCTTGCGAGGAAGAAGAGGAACTCATGCGTAAAGAGGACAGTGCTACTCATTATTCTCCAAGTAAATCGGCAACTATACAGCGACACTTAGGACCCACTCGTTTGCAAAATAATCTGCAAGCCTCTCAACATCTGTTTCCTCTTCATGACCTTAGTCGTACTTCTATTAGCCTCCAACGCTATGCATTACCTGCCAGCTTAGAATGTAACGATGTTGTTAGTTGGCTCGATAGCAACTCACCCTATACTCCAGAATGGGCAGAAACACGCTGTACTTATACATTCAATGGTCAACTACGAGTTACTTTTACTACATTATCAGACGGAAGCGTAGAAGCGAGAGTAACCGGACATCCTAAATTAAGTGTTTCTAAAAGTTGCCCGATTGATAGTCCTCGATGGTCGCCTTCGCAACGTCCCAATCGTGCGGCAGAAGTTACAGCCTGGAACAGGATGAAGGCAACTCTGGATGCTCACGAACAACAGCACCGCAGAATTGGTGAAAAACAACGAGTGATAATGGAAAATAATTTTAGAGTAATTGATATTACCGGTAATGGCAGCGATCGCGAACAAGCGAGAAGTAGCGCAATCAGCCAAGTAGTTGCTGAACAGGGACAATGGCAACAGGATGCTCAAAATGCTCAAGATGCGATCGATCCCTTTAGGGGAGCGGTTCTGTCTTGTCCCTAAAAATTAGTGATCGCTCTGGGGCATTTCCTAAATTTTGACTTTAGTAGATTATTCCGGAATATTGACAAGATATAGCATTTATGCAGCTAGCTATGGCTTGAAAGTAGCAATATAGCCAAATCATAGGGAGACTGGGGGAAATGAGCGATCGCACAATGGACAAGCGTCAGCATAAAGGGACATCAACTGTTGCCAGTCCATCGCTTGTCTCACCAAATACTCCCACACTGGCAAACCCAACACCCAGTTTTGGTTTACTAACAAATAATCCTCCAATCCCAGCTGTAACTGAAGTTTCAACCGACCTTCAACAAGCGCAGCCTGCTGGTGAGCAATCCTTGGAATTACCAGCCATCAAAGAAAAGCCCCTTGGTCACGACATTAGTCGCATATCGTTGCGTCGCCCACAGGCAAAGCTGACGTTTGGAGAACCAGGCGACAAGTATGAGCAGGAAGCCGATATAATTGCAAATCGAGTCATGTCAATGTCTGATTCTGCTGTGCAACGGGAGGCGATGTCAGAGGAGGAAGAAAGTTTACAAAATAAATTCATAAATATATCTATCCAAAGAAATATTTTATTAGATGAAGTACAAACCAAGCCTTTACTGCAACGCGCTACCGATGGAAGTTTACAGGCTGGCAGTAGTCTAGAGAGACAGCTAACCAGCAGTAAAGGTGGAGGAAGCCCACTGGCGAATGAAGTGCATAGCTTTATGGAGCCGCGCTTTGGGACTGACTTTAGTCAGGTACGGGTGCATACAGATGGTGCTGCAATCCAGATGAATAATGAGTTGGGGGCGCAGGCGTTTACCAATGGGAAGGATGTTTACTTTGGGGCGCTTAAGTCACCGGGGAACAATGAGTTGACAACGCATGAGTTGACCCATGTGGTACATCAGACGAGTGGAGTGCATCGCAAACTCGATAGTGAGTCACAAGCACAGAAGTTTGACCAGTCTGTGACCAACGCCAAAGCAGATCAACCTGAAATAGGGACTGAAGTAACAAATGCCTTACCGAATAAGGCGCACCCAAGTAGTTTTCTTAGGACTGAGCCAGCTCATCCAGTAGATTTGAAACAGGACGTTTCATCGGTTCAGCCAAGTTTACCTGCATTACCAGTAGTAGCTGATAGCACACCACTTAATCAGGCATATTCAGAAGCAACTCACTCCAGTAACTCTACATCGGAGAACACTTCCAACCTAGGTAATGAACTAACTATCGGGGCTGAACCCTCCAACGACCCTCATCATGGAGAGGTAGCAAATGAGTTGGCAGATGTTTATGCCCATGAAAAGCCGTCTGAAGTTGCTGACCTGCACCAACCCATTCCTGAAGTCGCTGGAGACTCAGCCCATTTAGATAAAGGAAGTGATCAATCCTCAGAGGGCATTGCTGAGGCTGAACCACCACAAGAACTGCTTCAGATTCCGCAACCAGCTATGCCTGAGTCACCCGATCTTGCTCAGGCTGCTCAGCAAATTATGCAAACAAAGGAGGCAGAGAAAGCTGTACTGGCTCAAACAGTTGAAGCTCAGCGAAATCTCTTGCTACAACAAACAGAGACACAGGTCAAGGCAATCGAGGCAACAACTCAAGGCAAAATTCAAGCCCTTACTGGGGAAATTGAAGCTAAAAAAGCTGGGGTTCAACAAACCTTTAGCGCTACTAAAGCTGCCTTGAAAGGGCAAATTGAGAACCACAAGACAAGTACACAAGCTGAAGCTACTCGTGCGTTGAATGCACTACAGCAGGATGTAGAAACTAAGCGCAAAACAGCAAACACTACTGCTGAGAATGAAGCCAAGCAGGTGGAGCAGACAGGACAAACTGAGGCTACTCGTGCCAGCACTTCAACAGCGGAATCGGCTGCACGAGTCAATGCGATCGCTAAGCAGCAGGGCGATCGCTCTGGCAGTAAACCAGAGGAAAAAACTGCTGCACGTCAGGCTACTGGGCAAGCTGCTGCCGAAGTGGTGAGCAAGTTAACCCCACGGGGACAATCGTTAGCTAAAGACGCAAGAGAATCGGCGCAAAAGGCTGCTCAAGAATTTCGAACGGCTGGACAAAAATTAGCGGCTGGTGTGGGAAATAATACCTCGCAAGTTGAAAAAGCCATCCGAGATAATACTAAAGCTACAACTAATCAGATAGTTACCCAAATTACTCAGCAATTGCAGAAGATAGATGCGCTGCAAACAAAAGCGCTTTCATCTTTTGAAAATTTAAAGTCAAGTTCTATCTCAGGAATTAAGCAAGCTGGTAATTCAGCAGCAGTGGCAGCCAAAAAATCTGGAAAGACCGCAGCAACTCAAGTGAGCCAATTCAAAGTTGCTAGCCTCAATCAGCTTGACAAAGGAGCACATCAAGTTGTTGAGAAACTGAATCAAGTTCCTAAAAATAAAAAAATTGATAACAAAGCGGTTGATAAATTTGTTCAAGAGACAAAGGAACCATTCCAACAAGCACGGATGCAGTTGGGAACAGCACTTTCTTCACAGGTTAGTAGTGCCCATAGCAGCTTGAATCAGCTAGGAGGTTCTGTCTCTAGTCACCTGGATAATTTAAAGCAAAAGGTTACAGGTGAGGCAAATAAGGCTGTAAGTTCTTTGAATACTGGTTTAACCCAAGTTCCAGGACAGACAGATCAACAAACACAACAAGCCATTACTGGTAGTAAGAACGCTAATCAACAATTGATTAGCCAATTTGGTGAAGGAATTCAGCAGAAAATTGATGAAGCCAAGCAGGGATGGGTTCAACAGCAGCAGAAAGTTCATAGCGAGATTCGTAGCAAAGTCGATGAAGGCATCAAATCGAATAAAGACGTAGAAAGTAAAGCGCCAGGTGACTTGGCTCAAGTGGCTCAGACGGCAGCGGCAAAAGCATCCGATCCTAAATGGCTCCAAGTGCTTAAGGGAATTGGGGAAGGAATCTTAAAGGTTTTAGAGGGACTGGCGATTTTTGTCGCTGTTGTAGCTCTAGTCATTCTTCTGCTTCCAGAAGGGATAGTAGCAGCCATAGGAATAGCAGGAGTTGCTGCGCTCGTCGGTCTGGGCTTCCTGGTTTACGGCTTCGTTACATCCTTTATCAACCGCTGTAAAGAATTTGCACAAGCGTTACATGCTGCTGGTGTGGACGACCCGCCTTGGTACATCTATCTTGCTGCTGGCGTTGCTATACCGTTTGTTTCCCTGTTGGATACTGTTGGGGTTTCGCCAATTCTTGAGGGAGCGCTTAATCGAAGTATTCTAACTGGGGAGAATTTGAATCTTACTCCAGAACAACAAGCAGAAAAAATCACTGAAGGGGTGTTAACATTCGCTCTCATGTTCATCATGGGTAGAGTTCTTAAGGGTCTTGGAAAACCAGGAAAAGTCCCAGCAGGTGAAGTCAAACCAGGTGAAGTCAAACCAGGTGAAGTCAAACCAGGTGAAGTCAAACCAGGTGAAGTCAAACCAGGTGAAGTCAAACCAGGTGAAGCAAAGCTAGGTAGTAAGACTAATGCGGATCGACTCATTGTTGAATTAGGGGAAGAACGTGCAAATAAGTTGGTTGACGATTTAACTCCTGATGTGGTTAACAAATTATTAAAAGATCTGACTCCAAGCGAAATCCAGGATTTTGTAAGTCAGCTTAGTAGTTCAGAGAAAGTAAAATTTTTGACTGAAAAGTATGGTAGTGAAGCGCTAAAACACTACGGTTCCGATTTCTTCAAGAACTATGAGGGAGTAACCCAAGACACGATTAACCATCTCCTGCAAAATGATGGAATTGTTAAAGGTGAAATCAAAGGTTGTCATGACCAAGCTACATTTTTGAACGAATTGAATGGTAAAGGTGAAGTTGTTTCAGAAATTCCAGATCCTAGTAATCCGGATGTTGTACGTTATGAGTACAAGCTTTACCAAAAAGATGCTGCGGGGAAAATTAAACAGCCTCCAACGCTTTCTATAGGAAAGGCAAAACTTAAAACAGTGATCAAAGATCTTGCAAACAATCCAGATAAATGGAAGGATATTGGAAATGCAGCCGCTGATGACGCGATTAAGCGTAAGGAATTCCCAAAAGATGGAGGATCTTTTGAAGGAAATGGAAAGGGAATAAATATCCGCGGATTCTACCGCCCAAATAAAGTTGACACTTTCTTCCCAAATTTTTAAGCATCATGAGTAATCTGATTAAAGATTCATTAGTAGATAGTATTTCTCTTGGAACTCCTAGCAGTGTAAGTTCCCTAAAATTAATAACTCAAATTTCAGAACCTAAAGAGTTACTAATTTTAACGAGTTCACTTAACTTTTTTAGCTGGAGTGATTTATTGTATGTTGCTTCCGGAGTTAGGGATCAAGAGGGAGTTGGAATTGACGGCACTGGATTTCGATATCCTACTGATGAGCTAGATCCGGGTGAAGAACCTTTGGAAGGAGTAGAAGTTTACAATCCTCTTGGTGAAGTTCAAATGAGTATTCCAGCTTTTGAGCGTCTTATGCTCCGTTACTTTCGTACAATAATGTCTGAAGCGGAAAAACATAATCATCCAATAGTTGAACAATCCTGGTGGAAAGAATTTGTTGTAATTACTGAAAAGATCGAACAAAGACTTTTACCTAATACATAAATATCTTACTTATTAAATGAGTTCAGTCTTATAACAATGCAAAGTGTAGTGTCTTTGCATAAGATTTAAAAACACTTTTGCAAGAGACTCCATGAGCTGCACTCACAAGGAACAATGAAAATGTGATACATTTTACTCAAGCAGTTGGTACAAAGGTCGGAATGACAGTAGTGCTGCGAGCCTGAGCAAGAGACAGACCTAGATGTCCAGTGGCACAAGGAAATGTGATACCCCTAAGCAGAGTGGGAAACACGTAAGGCAGAATCATTTTTGAAAGGACATCACGCCAGCTGTGACAATATCAATGGAGGTGAAAAATGGAAGTCACCTACACTCACTGTGCTGGATTAGATGTTCACAAAAAAACAGTAGTTGCCTGCTGCATGACTCCTGGAGTTAAAGGTAAAGTTAACATAGTTAGCCGTAGTTTCAGTACGATAACGGCAGGACTGCTAGAACTATCTGACTGGCTTCATAGCCAAAACATTCAACAGTTGGCAATGGAAAGTACAGGAGAATACTGGAAGCCTGTATATAACCTATTGGAATCAGGCTTTGAAGTTTTGGTTGTCAACGCCCAACACATGAAGAATGTCCCTGGACGCAAAACTGATGTACTAGATGCACAGTGGATAGCAGAACTGTTGCGTCATGGTTTACTGCGAGGTAGTTTTATTCCACCCTTGCCACAGCGAGACTTGCGAGATTTAACCCGTCAGCGCACCAACTTGGTACAAGAAAGGGCGGCGGTGGTCAACCGCTTGCAGAAAACATTGGAGTGGGCAAACATCAAACTCGCCTGTGTTGTTACAGATATTACAGGTGTTTCTGCACGGCAAATACTAGCGGCAATTGTCGATGGGCAGGATAATGAAAAAGTGCTAGCAGAATTGGCGAAAGCTTCTTTGAGGAACAAACGCCAACAATTAGAGCAAGCACTTACCGGAAGAATCAGGGAACATCATCGCTTTTTAATTGCTCAACATCTAATTCATTTAGACTTTCTCAAAGAGCAAATAGCGATTTTTGATACCCAGATTACAGAACATATCCAAGCCCAAACCACTACTCAAAACAACTCAAAATCGCCTACGCCCTCTGATTCTCTATCCTCTGCTCTAGAAATTTCACCGGATAATTGCCCTTTGTCTTGGGAAGCAGCAGTGAGTCTGCTGGATACGATTCCCGGCGTAGCACGTAATACTGCTGAAGTGTTACTGGCTGAGATTGGCATCGACATGGCTCGTTTTCCTTCTGCCGCACACTTGGCTAGATGGGCAAGGGTCTGTCCAGGAAACAATGAGAGTGCAGGAAAACAATTTTCTGGGAGAACTGGACAAGGTAACAGTTGGTTACGCAGTGCTTTGATTCAAGCTGCCAACGCCGCCAGTAGATGCAAACACACCTACTTAGCAGTAGTCTATCAACGTCTTAAGGCACGACGAGGTAGGAAAAGAGCTATTGTCGCTGTGGCTCATCGGATTTTAACTGCTGTCTTTCATATGTTGTCTTCAGGTCAACCCTATAAAGATTTGGGGGTTAATCATCTCAATCACCCTCAAAAACAGCATCTGCTCAAACAGATGCGTTCTCGATTGGAACAGCTTGGTTACAAGGTGACTCTCGAAGCACAGACTTCGACCGCACCAAATTAAAAAAACTCTTTTCGCCGTTGTCTAGTGACACCTTTTTTGCTTCTGTTTGAAATTCTGATCTACAGTAGCACTCAACATTGTGCCAATGCATTCTATTATCTTCTTGATTTTCCTAACCGCTACCAACCGTTTTATTTTCAAGGCAGGTCTGATGTCGAGCAACTTCCAGCAACGCAGGTGCTACAAGCGTCTCGCGTCACAAAATCGCATTGCTCCCAATCCAAAATGGTATCATCCACCTACTAAGACTGTGAACTCACCTGCAACAATTTTGTTTACACTTGTGGTTTCTTGAATGGTATCGCCCATCCGACAAGCTGCAAGACCGTTGATCAAAACCGTTTGGCTACCATCAATCACGACACCTGCACCATCGGGAACTACAACTTTCACCACAGGACAGGTGTGAATGTCAGCCGTGAAACTAGCCATTAGTTTAGCCATGTTCTGTGCTGCTTCAGTAATAGTTTTAGCGAGGTTTGCAGTAGCTGCGGGTGCAGCTGGGGTTCCAGCAGCTGCGGTAGCTTTTGCCTGGGCTTTGGCAATATCCTCCACACCCTTAGCGAAAGTTTGAGCTAACAGCGCGGCTTGGGCTGCGGAGATACCGCGCCAAGCTGGTTTTTTACCAATCATCACGTTTAGGCTACCGGGTCCCACGGATAAGGGGCTACCATGAGCGGTCATATCTCCGACACGAGCAGCAGGTCTACCAGGCATAGACAACTCCTTAGTTGAGGTAAATCATCGCACCGTTAACAGTAATTGTACCGTTAGCTTTAATCTCAATATTTCCTTGCGCTTTTAATGACAAGTTACCTGTGGAATTTACGCAAATCGACTTATCGCGATCGCTCATCGTTACTTTATGACCGCCATTAGTTTCAATTTCCACGCAAGCATCACTATCATTTAAATATATTTTATGACCGCCAGCAGTTTCAACGCGCACACCAGTTTTACTGCCACCTTTATCTTCTTCCACAAACTGGAGGGTATGTCCGGTGCGAGTTTTAAAGGTGCGTAACCGCACTTTACCGCGTTGGATCGAGTCATCCACCTTTTCTGGTGGTGCATCCTTACCGTTCCACACACCACCAATGACGTAGGGACGGTGGATATCACCATGCTCAAAGCCGACTAAAACTTCATCGTTGACTTCTGGCAAACAATCAAAACCCCGTCCGTTGGCGGCTCCAGGCGCTACAACCCTTGCCCAATTACTTGCATGGTCTTCGGTAAGGGTGGGAAATTTGACCTTGACTCTACCCCAGCCCTTGGGGTCTTTATTATCGGTAACAATTCCAACCAAGAAAGTTTGACCGGGTTGTAGGTGAGTTGGTGGCGTTAGAGTTGTCAACAAGCTCCCAGCACGTAGCCCCCGGACGCTGAATTCTGTGGTATAAATTCTTTGATTGTAGAAATGGCGGGTTTCGGTAACGTAGTAGTTACCGTTTGTGCGATCGCCTAAACCAGACAGTTTTATAATCCGTCCGGGACGAATTTTAGGATTACCTTCGGCTTTCGCATCTGCATAAATAAACTCTCCTCCCAATTCATCACACAAAGCCTGTGCCATCTTTTCTGCTTGTTTAGCAGTGAACACAGGTTGGTCTACAACAGTCATTTTCGGCGATTGGTTAAGATTGAATTTGTTACTGGTGCTGCTCCCTGGCTCACTACCAGTCTTTGTTATGACCTTTTCTGACCGAGCTGTAGAAGTAATTAATTTTTTTTCCGTGTAGTCCCAACTACGTACCTCGACAGCGCTCACCTGTTCAGCACTGGTCATGCGAGTACTAAAACTACTAATATTAACTAACCATTTCAGTTCTTCAAGAGTTTCCTGACTATCTGGTTTGCGAAAATATATTTCGTTACCCTGAACAAATAACTCAAATCCTATACGAGCCGCTCGTTCTCGCAAAAACTCCATATTAGTTTGGTTTTCTTGAAAGACATACTCATGCGGCTCACCACTATCCTGTACATTTTTTTGATCAGCTTTTAGTCCTACTTCTTTAGCAATTTTCCGCACGATGTCGCTATCAGTTTCATTTAAAAATGAACGATTATGGCGACCTCTATGTAAGCGATGTGAAATATCATAACCACGAATTACAATAGGAGCTTCAGACTTCTCATTAAAGTGAACCTCAATTCCTGTAATTTCACCTTCAATTAGAAAATTATCATTCTCGTTCTTAAAATTCCTATCTTGGGTAGTACTAGAAACAAAACCTAACCGCAGCTTTTTCCCAATTTCAAAATACTTTTCATGTCGCTGAGGTTTATGCTCCGGACGGTCATTAGTGGGAATATAACTATTGTGTACCACCAGCGTAAACATAGCTGGTAAATGGAGACTTTCTTCTACAGTGATTTGTAGCAAATCTTTAATTAACTCCAGAGGAGCTTCTTCCCAACCTTGTCCGCTAGGGAATTCTAAATGCGGACGACATAAATAAAGGCTTTCTTTAACTTCGCTAGGCATATACTGAAGGATAAAGGGTGAAAATTTTCTAATTTATACTTCATACTTTTATCGAGGTGATCTAATTCTGGGATCTTGCGGACGATTTGAACCTTTTTGATTAGTTTGTCTGTCACCAGGAGGGTTCTTCTTATCAACTTCTTGCAAGCTGATATCTACCATTGCCCTGACTGGTGTACCATCAGTGAGAAACATCGTAAGAGTATAGGTTAAACTTGTGATGACGCAGTGAAAATACTCTTGACCCCAAGTAAATTTGTAAACAGGTGGACGGCGGTCATTATTGGTATTATTTATACTACCATTAGTTGAACTGTTGTTTTGACTACTGCCAATAGGTTCTACTCCTAACTTAATTTTATTTATATATTTGTCCATCACTGATTCTTTCATTTCATAAGTATCAAACAGCAACTGTTTTAGAGTAAATTTGTAAGGCTCTACACCAGAAAAGTTTATCTTTGGCAGTAGAGTAGAACCTCTGTTACCTGGTTGATTTTCCCATTTGACAGTTCTTGTAAAGCTAATTTCTGTGGGATTAAACATGAGTTCAATATCTTTAGCTTCATTGTCATAAGCTATTAGCTTTGCTTTTTGAAGTTGTGGTTTAACTTTATGAATTATAATAGGTTGAGCTTTGATTGTATTACTTCCCATTTGATTATTTCTCCTATTAATTATTTTACTAAGCTATAAATAAAAAAATTACCAAGGTAAACGACCCAAATATATACCGTGACGCTCTCGTTCAATTTCCAAACGTTGCCGTAGTCTGTGGTAAACTTCACGAGCTAGGGTTTCTAAATCTGGATAATTTTTATCTTCCAAATCAGAGGGTCTTTGAATCGTTTCAGTTATTGGTTCTATATTTGTAGCAATATCAGTTACAGTTACTTCTCCCCCCTCAGCAAAACCTTTGGGAGAAGGTAATTGTTTCGCAAATATTTTTGGTGATTCATCCATTGAAGAATTCTCTAAATTTTGCCTGCTATATTCCACATCACCAAAGTTAAATATTGTGAATTCATTATTACCATTTAATAATTCTTCAACACTTGACCATTGGGAAGGAGCATTAGTATTATTAGTATTTTTTTGTCTAAAAATTTGTGGAGGTGATAAATAGTCATTGGATTTACTTACATCAGATTTAGAATTGGCAAAAGTATTAAACTGTAGAGAACTATCTATAGCAATACCTTGGTTTTTAATTCCTAAGTCTGGTGAAGGTGAAGTTAGTAAATTTCGAGTTGTTGATAAGTTTAGATCAACGTTTTCTTGTGGTGCTGTTTGTTTAAAAGTATCGACTTTAGTCGAAGGTTTTATAGAGGCTGTGTCTGCTTCCTCTTTTGATTCAAGTGTCGGTGCTGTGGGGAAAATTACATCTTCTGGTAAAGTACCACCACTGTTGAGATAATGTAATACATCTAAATTCTGCTGTGCATCTCTGGCATTGATGATAAACTCTCCAGGGGTAAGCATAGCAGGTATAATATCAGAGGATGCTATTTGCTGCTTCTCTATAGGCTGAGAAGCAGCTACCAACCCACCAGTAGCAAAACCTGCGGGTGCTGGTATCTCGAAAGGTTTGTTTTCTAATGCTTCTATTGGCAAAGTATTATCCTGATTGTGTTGTGAATCAGGTAAATTTGAAATATCTTTTGAATGTGAGGCTTGGGTGTCCTCTGGGATGTCCAAGACATGAAGTTTTTCTAAAATTTGAGGATGTACAACAGCTATTTCAGAAGTTATTATCTGTTTCTCGTTCTCTAATTCTTTTGATGCAGTAGGTTTTTCTTCTATATTAGAAAAGTTAGAAATTAGACTTTCCTGTAACTTTAATGTGGTATTATCTACGTTGGTATTCTGCTTTGGGGAAGTAGGACTTTTTGATATTTCTGAAACATCAACCTCTTCTGAGATTTCTAAACTGGAAGTAGTAGATAATGTTTGCTGTTCGCTCGTTATTGTTCTCAACAGAGTAGATTTATCTTTTGTATTATCTACGGTAACTGCTGGCAAAACGGGTATACTTTCTTGTGATTCTAGAGTTACATTTTGTGATGGAAAACTCAGTTCAGGAAATGACTCTTGTATAGGTGAGTTCTCTGATTTCAACAAAGAGTCTGTTGAATTTTCCTGATTGTAAAGTTTCTCTGGTTGGTTTGAGGTATGTAGCTTACTTTGTTCTTTGGTTTCCTTATCTGGAATGGGAGAATAGGGCACATCCCAATACTTATCGGATAAAGTTTTATCCCCCATAAATTCTCTTTTTAAGGGGGGAATATAGCTAAGGGGGGTTGGGGGGATTTTTGAGGCATCGACATCACTAAACGAGATGTATTGAGACACATTCAGACTGTCTTCTACAATTCTTTTCTGCTGTACTAATTCCTCTGTTGGTGTTTGGATAATTGGTAAATTAGTCTGCTCTGTGATGTTGTCTAATTCGATATCCTGCGGTTCTAAAGTAGGATTTATGAAAGAGGGTTCAGGTATGACTTTAGGAGTGACTTGTTGTTTATCGTTTGGTAAATGTTTCAATAAAATAGGTTGTTCCGCTTTAGCTAAGTTGGTTTTTAAAGCTTCTGACGGAAGTTTTTGTAGTTGATTTTTGGTGATATCTAAGTTAGTATTTTGTGGTTGGGGAGTGGAATTTATGGGAATATTTGAGATAAGACTTTCTGGTGTGATCTCAGTCAAAGGCATCACAAGAGGTTCAAGTTTTAACTGTTCATCGTTGGTATCCCTCAACAATGTAGAGTTTTCACTATTCTGAGGCAAGTTTGTTGAAATGGAAGATTTAGTTTCTTGAGATTTATTTGTAATGATTTTTGAGTCGATACTCTGGTGTAGCGGAGTAGAGTTTTCTGGAGTGTTGAAAAAATTAATTTCCTCTAAATTTTCACTTTGAACTGAATTTTTTATTTGTTCTGAAGTAATTAACTGATTATTTGCTAATTCCTCTAAAAAAATAGGTTTGTCTTGTATTTGAGACGATGTTGGTATTGATGGAACAAGAGGATTTTCTGGCAAATCAGTGATATGTTTTGCTGGAAGAGGACTTTCTGTAAGTCTAATTGTATCAAGTTCAGTCTCAGCAATATTAAAGCTGGAAATTTCTAGTTGTCTATCATCAATAGGAACTATCGTGTTATTTTGATTTAAGGATTGGTCTTGTTTTTTGGACTTTGCTTTAGGTTTTGATTTAGTTGTTTTTTTGGATTTAGATTTTTTATGCTGATTTAGTTGCGACGAATTATTGATATTTTTGTGCTTTTCAATCGGCTTTATGAAAATATTATTAACAATAGGATTTATGCCGATATCGGTATTATCTATATAAGTTTGTTTTGCAGTTGCATCAACTTCGGTAAAATCAATGGGCACGATGTTTGTGAAAATATCAAAATCTTCGTCATCATGCCTATTTTCTGTATTCCATGTGTCCAGATTTATTAATGATTTATGTTGTCGGCGTAGGAATAGTTTAGAGTAATTAATTAATGGCGATCGCAAAGAAAAATAAGACTCTTTTTTTAAAGAAAGTCTGTTAGGTATCCCCAGAGAATTTACTGCTCCTAGCAGCGATGTTTCTATGCCTAGTGTTGGTTTAATTATTTGCATAGTTGGATTTGGATGCAGGATAAATTAATTAGACTGGAAGAATCTCGACTTAATCTCCCGTTGTGTAGGATTACCTCCCCCTCCTTCTTGGGCAATTTTCAAACCTTCATAAGCTAAGGTTAGTTCTTCAATTGCAACGGCATTACCATCTGCTTGTAATGCAGGTGTTTTCCAAGCTATAGGAATTGCACCAATGAGTGTCCAACTCATCATAGTTTCACCAGCTTGATTAAATAAAAGAATGTTGACATTGCGGCGCATAATTATATCCTTATTCTTCTCTTCAAAAATTTGAGTTATCCAGTTCAAGAAACCAAAATGATCTGTAATTCCTCGTTTTAGAGTTACATCGGCAAATTCTGCATGACCTAAATAAATACGTTGTTGATCGTTAACACCACCTTCGTAAAAAACATTTTTCTTAATCTGAAAGCTCAATCCCGAACATTCAGTAAAAGAAGCCGCAATCGTACTATCAATTTCTACATAGAAACGATTTGTGGTGACATAATTCAATTCATGCAGAATGTTGCTATTATTGCCATTATTATTGTTATCAGCCATTACCACCTCGTCGAACCATAGTTTCTTACCCTCTCACGCTGCGATCGCATATCTTCTAGCAGCAGTTCGTAAACGCGATCGCACAGCTTGTCCATTAATAATGAGTCGCCAAGATCGAAGCTAGCAGCAGATACCGCTTTGGTGGCATCATCTGTCGCAGGTATAGCAGCGTATCCAGCAGTCCCACCAATGTCTCCAATCGGAGCTAAAGATGGTTGTATGCGTTCTGAATCCATAATTAAAAGAACCTGTTTCTAATTCCAGGCTAAAGGCACTGCGCCAAAATCAGAATTAGCCAAAGGTCGAACTCAAGATGTCGAGTCTGTTTGTGTTATGAGTCAAACAAGTTAAGCCACTACCACCGTAAACCGCACTAACCCATCCTGGCCCAGTTGCAATGAATCACCATGACTCAAGCGATAATTAACACCTGGGGAAAGAAGATTACCGTTGATATAAGTGCCATTACGGCTGTGGTCGTCTAAAATCATGTAAGTATTTTGATTCCAGTCCCAATGCACTCGCGCGTGTGTTCGGGAAACTATCCCTTCATCGGGAATACCTACCAAGTCAATTTCTGGTACTGTTCCCTGAATTTGCGATCGCCTACCAATACAACCGTTTTCCCCACGCAAATAAAATTCTCTGCCTGTTGTATGCACCAGTTTTAGTACTGGTTGCACACGAGATGGTGGTGAGGGTAGAACCTGCTGTGCGTAGGGAGGTCGAGGCTGATAATTAGTTTGCTCTACCGGCATCTGATTTAGCTGAGTCGAAGGTGGTGTCTGATATTGGACTTGTGGATAAGCAACGACATTAGGAGTAGCTGGTAATGGCGGGTTAGGCTGGACTGGTGCAGAAATCATATCACCCAACGCCGTGCCGCATAGAGGGCAGACCTTAGCATGGTTGGGCAAGGGACGATTAAAATATTCGCAACTAGAGTTAGGGCACCGATTTGCAGCCATGAGCAATTTTATCGTTTTCAGGTATAATCTGTAAAGGAACCAACCCTACTTTTTTTAGCAGGCATTGACCCTCACGGGTAGTAAGCATTTCGGCGAATTTTGAACCGACCTTAGGCAGACTATTATCCTTAGGGTACACTACATTCAAAGGATATCCCAAAGGATAGCGACCTGTTCTAAAACTTTCAACATCAAAATAATATCTTCGGTCACATAAATTCACTTCTGGGTTGATTGGCTGCTTATTAAACTGCAACAGCGGCTGAGTTTCGCGGTTATTGTCATCAACTAAAGCTAAAGGATAGCCGTTGCATTGATTCCAAGTTTTACTGAGAATGCCAAAACTGATGATACCTGCTTCCCCTTTCTCGAATTTAGCCCTGATTTGCTTTTGAGTGTTCTCAGTTATTTCGGTAAATTGCTTAGTAACTTCTTTATATAAAGCAATTTGCTGCGGATCATCTTTTAATACTTGCTGTTGAAAAAAGCGCACTGCTTCCGGTTCTGTAGGAGCATAAGGTTGTATGGGAAGATCCGAACCACCAAATTCTCGCCAGTTGGTGATTTTGCCTGTATAAATTTGCCGCAATTGTTCTAAGCTAATTTTTCCTTTAAGTATTTTTACCGGAGCCGAGTCATCCTTACTAGAACCAACAAATACTAGTAAGCCGTCATAGGCAACAGATTTGCTTTCTAATTCTTGATCTACGTTTAAAGATGTCATTGCAAAATAGGCTTGACAACTTTGTTTTTCTTTATACTCTTCTTTACAACTACGCACCTTCTCTACTGGCACGCTCACAGCCTTTACATCCGAAGATGGCACAGATTGGTAATTAAATGTTACATCTTGTTTCGGTTTGGTTAAAGTTTCTTCAAGAGTGCCGCTCTCTGGTTTTTGTTTTAAAACTGTACTCCATGTGCCGTTGTTTTCTCCTGTATAAGTAAATTCTCCTGCGGGTACAGTGCTGACTTCGGAAAAACCCGATAAAAGTTTGCACCACTGTCCGCAATTACTCGCTCTTAAAGCGGAACCAGGTTTGAAAAAATACCATATCCCTCCTCCAAGCAAGAGCAAAGCCAGAATTGCTAGTAAAATTAAAGGCGATCGCCACATTTTCTCTGGCTGCTCCAAAGCTGTTAAACCTGCTTCACCGCTTGCTTGGTTTTGTTTCGGTAGTTGCAACAAAGCTTTGCGAGCTGCCTCGGCACTCTCAAAAGGTTTATCTAGCCCAATTAAGTGATAAAGAAACTGCTGGAGGTGAGGGTCTGAATTCGACCAATTTTCAGCTTTTCTCGGATTCAGGGGTTGACCTGAAGTGCTATCTACAGCCTTTCCTGCCCACAAATAAAAAGCTACTAATCCTAATGCCACCAAATCTTGTTCAAGTTGAGGTTTTGCGACTTTGGTAGGGGGTGGGTTAAATAAGCTTTCCCAGATAGCTAAATCATCAAGATATATATAAAACTGTTGATTACTCTCTACTTTAATTAAAATGCTATCTAAATTGAGGTTGCCGTGAGCCAGTCCACGCTGCACTTGATTGGAGGGAAAGCGCAGCGATGAAGTATGAAGAAACTGTAAAGTTTGCAGAGTTTGATTGAGTACTTGGCGTACTTGCGGTGCATCCATTGCACCTTTAGCCATCAGGTATTGGCTTAAAGTTTGCGATACTTCTACCTGTTTGGTAATTATATAACAGCGTTCTCCTCGCTCGTCTGCGATCGCTTCCCAAGGCTCAATCAGACGAAAGTTTTGGTTTCTGCCATCTGCGAGACTCACCCCCGCGACTTGCTGAAAAGTCTGTTTGCACTGTCGCGTCTCTTCGGCATTAAAACAACGACTGGGTAAAAGATATTCTTTAATTACTACAGGTTGGTTATCACTAATCTGTATTCCAGAATATAACCGTCCCATAGAGCGCGTACACAAAAATTTCCCAACTTTATAAATGCCTCGATTGCCCTTAATTTCCGAATTTTGCGCTAAAGTCGCTGGAAAACCACATTCCAAACAAAACTTAGCCCCTGATATTTCCTGCGCTGTCTGCAAAGGGCGATCGCAATTTAATGGTGCATTGCGAGAACACGAGTACTCTTTATACAAATATTCCTTTGTCCCCACTTACAAACTCCTTGGCAGATAACCTGTTAGCTGTTACTAAATAATGGGTAGTAGTTCCAAGTGAAAATTATCAAACCTGAATTAAACCTAACTTTAAGGCAGTTACAATAGCTTGGGTACGGCTAGTAACCTTTAATTTTTCAAAAATACTTGTCAGATGAGCCTTAACAGTAGCCACGGTAACATATAAATGTTTAGCTATTTCTTCATTAGAAGAACCTTGAGTTAACCAGTGTAAAACTTCTTGTTCTCTTTCTGTCAAGTGCAGTTTTTGATTGGCTTGCAAACAAGACTCAGAATAAGCCTGAAAACGACGGAAAAAACCACTAGCGACCTCTAAAGGTAGATAAATTTCCGATTTTATCACGGTGGTAATAGCCTCACACAATTGAGTTGCCAAACGGTTTTTATACACATAACCAGCGGCTCCCGCTTGCATTGCCCGGAATATCCAATCGTCTTCTTGATGCGCTGATAATACTAAAACCTTGCCATTATAAGAATTTTCTTTTAAATTTAAGAGAACGGTAATTCCATCACCCCCAGCTAATTCCATATCAAGCAAAATTAAGTTTGGATGCTCTTTGAGTGCGAGTTTTAACGCTTGTTCTGGTGAAGCTGCTTCGCCAACAATTTCTAATAATAATGAATTACTAACACTATAAAAATTCAAGAGTGATCGCAACCCTTGGCGGAAGCGTTGTTCGTCATCTACTAATAAAACAGAAAGCTTTTCAGGAGTAGCCATAATATATAATGTTGATTTAAAAAAAACAAAAAAACTATAGATTAACCCTGTTTCGTTGTTTGTACCCTTGTACTTAAACTTGTTACTAACTCTTAGATCGAGGCAATATCAAAGAAAATTGAGCGCCTCCATTCGGCAAATTTTGACCCCAAAGACTTCCTTGATGGTCAAGAACAATTTTCTTGGCAATGGTTAAACCTAGCCCTGTACCTCCTGAACGACGAGAATAAAAAGGAGTAAATATCTTTTGCAAGTCTTGCTGAGATAGTCCTGAACCTTGGTCAGAGATTTTAATTAGTACTTCACTTTGAAAAACTTGCCAGTTACAGGTAATAGTTCCACCTTCAGGACTAAAATAAACAGCGTTGCTCAACAAATTGTCAAAAACTTGCTTCATTTGTAAGCAGTCTATTGCTAAGCTAGTAGAACTATCAGGCAAAGATATTTGTAGATGCTTTTGATTAATTAAAAGCTGTAAACCTTTGATACTTTCTAAAACTAAACTTCGCAAATCCTGGAGGCTTACCCTTAATTTTGTACTTTGACCACAATAAATCAACTCTGTTAAATTATTATCTAACTCTTCTATGCTTTCACATAAAATTGTTGCATTTTCTTGCAAACGCTTATCTTTTAATCCCAAAGATAAATTTTGCGCGTACAGACCAATTAACCCCAAATTATTACGTAACTGATGTCCTGCACGTTGAATTATCTCCTCAAGCAATTTAATTTCAGCTTTCTGTTGCCCGCACTCCAAATAAATCTCTAAATAGTTGCTCACCAAGACAGCAGATTGCTTAACGTAATTTTGCAAAGTAGGTGAGAGAGATTCATCGCTTAATATTTGGATATATTCAGGCCGTTGATTCCTGTAACCTAGTGGACAAATATAACAATTGCCAACACAAGAATTCAACTTTATTTCATTTAATGTAAAACCAGGAGGAAAATCCAGCAGCCATTCTTCCGACCTTAAGTAAGCTAAGGTATTTTGAGAAAAAGGAAGTCGGGCTGGAGCATAATTAATGACTTCCTCATGAGTTTTCATTAATGGATCGTAATAGACAATCCGAGCGAAAAAAATAGGATTTTGAATTGTTAACTGTTCAAGTTGTAGCTGACATAAGCTTAGTACGTTTAAAGACTGTGAAGATTTATAACCAGTCTTTGTGTGTTGGATAGACGAGTCTACTACCATCGTTTAACTCACTTCTTAAGCTGTAAGGTAAGTAAATTTGTTTTATTTTCTATTAAATGGTAAATGCCCTAATTAATTTGATAATAAAATCTGACTAGATAATATTCAGTACTTTTTTTTTGCTGCACTATTGCTTAAGTATTATATAAGAAAATTTCTACCAATGTATGATTTCATTCATGTACTAATATAGCCATTTTTTTAGTAAATCTTAATATTTACATTTAAATATTACTTAATAGAAAACACTTAAGTAAGTAAAGAGAAATAAAACTAGTACCGCTTGTGTTCGGAAAAAGTCAAAAGGTAAAGCTTAAAAGACTTATACCATAAGCTTTTGGCTGATTTAAGATAGGATCTTTATTTACGCCCCCGTTGTATTCTTTATGTAAACAAATGTAAACAGATTCTTCTTTGCCAATGATCTACTCATGATTAATTAGTATTTTTATCATGGTAAATCTCGACAAAAGTCTAATTAACTTTACCAGGTTGATGCATTTAATCTAGAAGCATCTCCACGCCTGTGAGCATCTTTATGCTTATCTCCCTTCTTCATACACTAGCGTCCATCCTAGCTGGGGGAACCTCCCTCATTAGTACGGAGCAAATTGACTTTAGTCGTCCAGGAAGTCGCAGGGACGAGAGTACCGGACCTACTCTCAATTTGTACTTTTATGATATTCGCGAGAGTAAGCAAGTACAACACTCTGGCAGGCAGGTGGAACGTAAGTTTGCACAATCCGGGTTACAACCTGCCACTGTAACTTGGTCTCCCAGTTGGTTTGATGTATCGTTAATGTTAACGGCTTGGGATAGTACGACTTTAGGCGAACATCGGCTTTTAACTGAAGCATTAACCTTACTGCTGCGTCATCGTTCGCTGCGTGAGGAATTTTTAGCTCCTGAACTGTGTGGCTATGGCAATTTATCCATGACAGTTTCTGTAGAACCACCAGTTGAGGTAGGTTCTTTATGGAGCGCTCTCAATGTTCCCTTGCGTCCAGCTTTATATTTAACAGTTACAGTACCCTTTGAACCACAAAAGACTTCCATACCTTTGGTTTGGGAGCGAATTATGAGCGTATATGACCAACTACAAAAAAATGGTAATGGCAAAGTATCAACTAAGCGGGTAGCGATCGCGGGTATTGTCAAAAATGCAATAACCCAGCAGCCAGTTGCTGATACAGAAATTAACATTCAGGGAGCCGAGAAATCAGCGACTAGTGACAAAGAAGGGCTGTTCTTTTTTGAAGATTTGAGACTGGGTAATTATGTATTAACACTGAAGTGTCTTGATTATGAACCCCAAACCTGCAACGTCTTAATAGATAGCCAAAATTACACAGTTAAAGAAATTTTACTTACACCTGCCTCAGTAATTCAAAATCGTAAAAACTGATAAAGACAGAGATTAGGACTGCATAAAATTATAATCTTTAATCCAAAATGGAGAGACTTTCATGGCAAGACTCGATTACAAAGCTCCTGGTGTCTACGTTGAAGAAATAGACCGAGGTAGCCGACCGATAGAAGGTGTAAGTACAGCAGTAGCCGGATTTGTGGGCTTTACAGAAGATGTGCGTGGCGGGGCTGAGTTATTTAAGCCCATGTTAGTAACCAATTGGACGCAATATCTCAATTACTTTGCCCATACCAACTCTGATGGCTTCACCAACTTCGATGCCTATTTACCCTTTGCGGTCTATGGCTATTTTATGAATGGTGGCGGTCGCTGCTGGATCGCAAGTATTGGTACTCAATTACCAAGCGCTTCCAGAACCGCCACACCAGAAGCCCCATCCTTACAAATTACTGGTCGGGGAAATCGTCCCTCCCTCACCTTTACCCTGCGTCCCGAACAGGTAGCAGGTGGAGCAATTAGTATTGTGATTAATGACAGTGCACCCCGCGCTTTACCTGAAGGTACTGAGGGAGAAGCGCCGCCAAACACAGGTGAGTATTTCACATTACAAATTATTCGCGGTGAGGAAGTTCTCGAAGAGTACGAAAACTTGACCATGAACCGCGAATCAGCAACTCAGGTGGCAACTTATGCGATCGCTGCTTTGCGAAACTCCTTGTATGTCAGCGTTACAGACTCCTCTCCATCTGGACAACCCCTAGCGCGACGACCGGCAAATGGTCAGTACGAACTAACACCTGCGATCGTTGCATCCCCGCCCGATCGCTTTTCACAGGATGTTGAGGGAGTACGCGACGACCGTACAGGCGTGCGCGGGATTTTCGAGATTGATGAAATTACCATGCTAGCTTGTCCCGATTTAATGCGGGCTTATGAAGCTGGAGTAATGAACTTAGATCAAGTTCACGGCATCATGGAACTCATGATTAGCATGTGTGAGGGTTCTGCTAGTGGCGATGTTCCCAATCCACCTAATCGTATGGTTGTACTTGATTCGCCACCAGATCGCGCCAAACCCCAAGAAGTAGTTGAGTGGCTGCAAAGAAGCTTTAACCGTCGCTCTATGTTTGCAGCACTCTATTATCCCTGGATTAAAGTTCCCAACCCGCGCAACGGTGGCAGACCGATACTTGTACCTCCTTGTGGTCACATGATGGGCGTTTGGGGACGAACAGATGAAACTAGGGGAGTTTACAAAGCGCCTGCAAACGAAGTACCAAGAGGCGTAATCGGCTTAAGTTATGACACCAATTTCCGCGAACAGGAACTCTTAAATCCCCTTGGTATCAATTGCATCCGCAACTTTCCTAATCGAGGTATTCGTATCTGGGGGGCACGTACCTTAGTCGAACCTGATAAAACCGAGTGGCGTTATATAAGCGTGCGCCGATTATTTAGCTACATTGAAAAATCGATTGAATTGGGTACGCAATGGGCAGTTTTTGAACCCAACGACGAAGACTTGTGGGCACGGGTGCGCCGTACCGTCAGCAACTTCCTCGAACGCCTATGGCGTGAAGGGGCTTTATTCGGAGCCACACCAGAGCAAGCATTCTATGTCAAATGTGATGCAGAATTGAATCCTCCAGAAACCCAGATTCTCGGTCGTTTGTATATTGAAGTGGGTGTTTGCCCTGTCCGACCTGCTGAGTTTGTCGTCTTCCGCATTAGTCAATGGAATGGTGTTGATGGCGAGTAGTTACTGTTACCCGACTATTTATTTTATTGAAATTTCAGGAGTTGATATATGGCTGAATTTCTTACTGCGGCTCGCTTCTATTTTGAAGCAGATGGAATTACCGAAAAAGTCATCAAAGAACTTAGTGGTTTAGGAGTTGAATCTACCCCTGCTCAGGATATTCATGGTAGTAGTAAGGGAGGTTTTGCAACTCGTCAAGCTACTCCTACTGTCGCTAAATTTACGAATATTACTGTCAAGCTCATTGCTACTGATGATTTGAGACTTTATGAGTGGTACGAAGACTGTAACAAGAATATGGGAGGCGCAAGTCAGTGGCAAGGCAATCGTAAAGATGCTTCGATATCAGTTTACGACCAGTCAGGTAAAATGCAAGCGCGTTGGGAAATTCTTAGATGTTACCCCTGTAAATATACAGGCCCTACTTTGACAGCAAGCAGTGGCGATATGGCGACTGAAACCTTAGAGTTAGTTCACGAAGGTATTAAACGAGTTCCTCCAAGGTAGGGGTACAAATTCAATATAGCGTTGGTTCATGGAGGCATTTAATACCTGCCTCCTTAACTATTCATTTGGAGTGATAAACAATGCCAGAATTTGAAATTCTTACATCACATCGCTTCTACCTAGAATTGCATTTAGATGGATCTAACGACCAGGTAGATGGTACTTTTTTAGAGTGTCGGGGATTTCAGCAGACTCAAGCACCTATTGAAATCTGTGAAGTCACATTAATCAATGGGGCAAAGCCAAAAAAAGTCCAGACGATTAGGACTAAAATTCCTGGCAATGTCAAAAGCGGAAATCTGACTTTGCGTAGAGGTATGACTAGTTCAATCGCACTTTGGAATTGGTTTCAAGCAGTTCAAGATGGCAATTGGGCTAAACAACGTAAAAATGCTTCTTTGACTATTTACGACCAAAATGCAAAACCACAAGCAAGATTTGATTTAGCCGGAGCTTGGGCTTGCAGTTACAAAATTACTGATGTTAATGCCCGCAGTACAGAGATAGAAATTGAGGAAGTCGAAATTGCTTTCGAGGAATTTAAAAGATCGTAGTTGTAGGAAGCTTTATGTTTCAAACAGAATTTGAATTTACGTTACCCAAAGGCTATCTAGACTCTGATGGCAATCTCCATCGCAAAGGGGTAATGCGGTTAGCAATTGCTATTGATGAAATAGCTCCTCTGCGCGACCCTCGCGTTAAGTCTAATCCAGCCTATGCTACGATAATTATTCTGGCTCGTGTAATCACCTCACTAGGGGCATTATCTGAGCTAACTCCTTCAATAGTAGAAAACTTTTTTGCTCAAGATTTAAGTTACTTACAAGACTTTTATCGTCACATCAATGGCTTAGAAAATGAAACAGCCATTTTAGAAGATACTGTTAATAATTCTGAATCTTTAGTTACCAATTAGATATTTTATCGTCCATTTATAATTGTCTATGCGCCGCAAGGATATTGTTTGTACTGAATTTGCCTTTACTCTTCCTAAAGGTTTAGTTGATACCCAAAACCGAGTACATCGTCAGGGAGTCATGCGTTTGGCTACTGCATTAGATGAAATTTTATTGCAAAAAGAACGTAAAGTTCAAGAAAATTCTGCTTATGGGGTTTTAGTGATGCTTTCACGGGTAATTACCCGCTTAGGTAGCCTTACTTCTGTTAGCCCTAATTTGCTGGAAGGTCTTTTAGTCAGTGACTTGGCTTATCTTAGGGAATTTTATAATCGAGTAAATCAACAAGGAAATACTCATATACCTACTGAATGTCCTCATTGCAATACTAAGTTTTCAGTGGAGCTAGAATTAGCGGGGGAGTCATAAGCTACCCCTCTGATATGTTATATGAGGAGGTAGCGTTTATTGCTTACCACTTTCACTGGTCACAAGATGATCTTTTAAATTTAGAACACACTACACGTCAGCGTTGGGTAGAAGAAATAAATAAGATTAACCAAAAGTCAGGAGATTAGTTTATTGAATAGTTGAAGAAAATGCAAAATACAAAATTCAGACGACGGTAATTAGTGCGAGATTCAGACCCGTGACGCAATTGTTGAACACCAAATCTGTATATTTGGTGGGGGACTTAAAAAGAATGAAATTCAAACTAAGGCTTCGCACTCTTTTTCATGCGCTCCTAAGTAGCTCTAGAAAAAATGAATTGTTTCTTGTTAATAGTTTATATTTTTTCATAAACAATTAATAATATTTAATAGTTAATACAAGTTTTTCATCCCTAAAATAGGATTTACTATAGATAAATAGATTATCCTTTTTGTAGAAATAAAGTTTTAATTTTTTTGTCAAAAAATATCATAACTTAATTTTATATTATGAAAGTAAAAGTTTTTAATTCACAGACGTTAAGTGAAGTCAAGGAACTTAACCTAGCTTTAGCAACCAGGATACAAGGTGAATGCATAGTTGGTCGTTCTCCTAACGCAGGTTTAGTCATCGATAGTCCTGATGTGAGCCGACTGCATGGTAAGTTTTTGTACCAAGATGGAGATTATTACTTCTACGACCTTGGTAGTAGAAACGGCTCAATAGTTAACGGTTATCTGGCTCAGACAAATCAAAGCTACAAATTGAAGGCTGGGGATGTTATTCGCATTGGTGAGTTTGTTCTCACAATTGAAGAAATGAACTCAGTATCTGAAGATTTACCAGAAACTGTCTACAAAAGCCTAGACGCTACAGTATTTTCAGGTTTACGAGAAGCCGCTAATTTAGATATTTATAAAATCTCTAATCAACCTCAAGAAGCTGTTAATGAAGTTTCTGAATCAGTAATTGCAGAAAAAGTTAGTGAAACCTCCAATCCAGATGTTCAGTCTGTAAAGTCTACAATTGATACTTCTGATGTGATTAATTTTCAAGAAATAACTAATTTTCAGGAAGTAACTTTTGTTCAATCCCAGGAAGCTGAATCTGAGGTAATAGCTCAAACTCCAGAAAGAATAAGTGAAGTTTTTGAAATAACTTATATTCAATCTCCTGAATTATCTGAAGAACTAACAGTTTCCCAAGTAAGTACCGAAACTTATCAACCAGCAGAAGAACCAACAGTTTCCCAAGTAAGTACCGAAACTTATCAAGCAACTGGAGAACCAACAGTTTTTGAAGTAAGTACTGAAACTTATCAAGCAACTGAAGAACCAACAGTTTCCGAAATAACTACTCAAACTAGTCAAGCAACTGAAGAACCAACAGTTTCTGAAGTAAGTACTGAAACTTATCAAGCAACTGAAGAACCAACAGTTTCTGAAGTAAGTACTGAAACTTATCAAGCAACTGAAGAACCAACAGTTTCTGAAGTAAGTACTGAAACTTATCAAGCAACTGAAGAACCAACAGTTTCCGAAATAACTACTCAAACTAGTCAAGCAACTGAAGAACCAACAGTTTCTGAAGTAAGTACTGAAACTTATCAAGCAACTGAAGAACCAACAGTTTCCGAAGTAACTACTCAAACTAGTCAACTAACTGAAGAACCAACAGTTTCTAAAGTAACTACTCAAACTGCTCAACCAGCAGAAGAACTAACAGTTTTTGAAAATACTAGCTCTATTCCTGAGGTTATTTCTGATTTAACTACTATTGAAACACCTGAAATAGTAGGTGAAGTTTCTAAAGAAATAACTCCAACACCTGCTGAAGATACTTATTTTCAGGCTGTTGAGGCTTTAGAAACAACAGAATATGTTGATGCGATCGCGCTACCAGAAAAAGATGCTGTATCTCAAGTTACTGATACATCAACCATTGACTTAGCAATGACAGCAGTGGAAGAAGTCAGCGAACCCTCGCAAACGAGTATTGAACTTAAAAGCGAAAGAGAAACATCTCAACTAACAGAAATTCAGGCTGCGGAAGTAGAAGTGGTGGAAGATGTTGTGGTATGCGCTCAAGCACCTGCTGAAGAATCTAAAACAAAGGCGATCGCACAAACAAGTGATGTTAAATTTCCTAATGTAGCATCTTTACAAATACCCGTAAACGAAACTCCTAAAGTTTCCTCAGTTATTTCCACAAAATACGTAGCGCTCATAGCTCACGAAAGTAAAAAATCAGATTTGGCAAAATTTGTTGCTCAACATCAAGAGTTTTTCTCACAGTGTTTAACGCTTGCACCACCCTCTATTAGTCAAATATTAATCCAGGAATTAAATATATGTATCAGTTTGCAAATTCCTGCTACAACATCTGGAGGATATCAAACTATTGCTTCTATGGTTGCCTCAGGAGATATCTTGGCAGTGATTTTATTGAAAGATTTTATGATGGCTCAATCTAGTCAGGCAAATGAAGAAGCACTGTTGAGGGTATGTAACATCAACGAAGTTTTAGTTGCAACCAATATCCCTACAGCAGAAGCGATTGTACATTACATTCAATTTAAGGCATGATCGCGCTCTTCTTAATTTTCTTCGTCGTTAAATCCGTAATATTTCTCCAACCATTGCAACAAACCATCCTCCACTGGGGTCAAGTAAGCGCAAATAAACGAGAAAAAGTGTCATAAGACGGAATACCGTTTGGCAATTCTAAAAATTCTTTAAACCACTGATGTTTAGAATCTCCGGCGTTGCATAATAGAGGGATGAATTGAGGTGATCTACTGTGCAATGTCCATACTGTGACTCTACTGAAATAAGAAAAAATGGTAAACGAAGAGGTAAACAAAATCACATTTGCGTCAATTGTGGTCGTCAATTTATCGATGTTTACAGTCCACCAAAAGGGTACTCAGATGAAATCAAGCAAGAATGTTTAAGGTCATACGTTAAGGGACTTCCAGGAAATAAAATATACATTAAGTAAGTCGGCGTGAAAAAACCAAACTATGTAAAGATATATAAATATAGAGAATGCATCTAGCAAGGTAACTGAAGATATGGGCGCTCGTTTAAGAGTATTCCTGACTCGTGAGCAAGACAAAAC
>JAHHID010000037.1 GCA_019359015.1 Spirirestis rafaelensis WJT71-NPBG6 | reverse complement strand
TCTCATCCTCGTCAAGAACTTTGAGAGAACTCTAGAAGACAGCGACTGCCAAGGTTAATCTTTGTTTTATTCGGCTGATGGTTAAGAGACTTGCAACCCCTTCTTAGATCTCAAATCGGTTCTATAAGTTTTGAAGCGCCAATCTTCTCGACTAATGCCGTAGATTACCGCTTCACTACCAAAAATCTCTGTTGTCCCTTGCAGTTTCTCTCCTAATTTTTCTGCCACCCGTTTAGAAGCAGCGTTATCTGGACGAATCAAACTAATTACATGAGACTGTTGCAACTCTTCAAAAGCATAGTGCATTGCTGCTTTTGCACCTTCGGTTGCCAAACCACGACCCCAATAAGCTTGTCGCAAAGTCCAGCCAATCTCAAATCCAGCCCAGCCTTCGGGTTGCCAACAGCCTATCCTACCAATCATCTCACTATTAGAGCGTTCTTCTACAGCCCACATCCCATAGCCCCGCAGTTGCCAATGACCAAGCATCATTGCCATGCTTCGCCAAGATTCCCAACGCGATAAAGGCTTGCCCGTACCGATGTAGCGCATAACTTCAGGGTCGCCGCACATTTCGGCGTAAGCGTCAAGGTCTGATTCCCTAAACGCGCGTAAAACTAAACGCTGAGTTTCAAGTTGAGGAATTAACATTCTCTCTCGTCAGCTAAACAAAACTTTTATAATCTTAACTTTGAGGATTTACGCAGGCTTCTGCTGTGAAACTTCGGTTCTACGCCAGAATTTCGATGCGATCGCAGGCGTATTCTCCTAAAAACCAGGTAACTTTGCCTAAGTTTTTACCGACATGCTTCTAAAGCAGGTTTTTTGGATAATGCGGTACTATTATCACTTACCTTTTGTAAATAAAACTTAATAAAATGTTAAATATTGACACTAAATAACAAATTTAAATAAAAGAGTTAAGAAGATTAGAAGAATAACTTATCGAATTCTTGATATATTGTGGAACAAGATACAAATTACGTGGTGTGCAATTTTGTCTTTCGTTCAGGACTCTGCTAAATCAGCTCTTAAAAAAGTTTCTCATTGTCTGTTGCCTGGAAAGGAGTAAAGATGTATGGGGCAAAAGAGGCGGTAATATATACAAGCCTTGCTTTACGTGTGAATTTACTTGAAAAAGGCGATCGCGCAGTTGAGCTATTTTTAGTAGAGTGCGAAGAAGAGATAAAAAAGAATTTACATTCGTGGGACGATGGAAGAGTATACGCGCAAAGTATTGCGTTCATACAACTGAAAAGCACTGGTGAGGAAGATTACTAATCTAACTAAGTGTGAATCTAAAAAACCGCTACCCATTGCCAAAAGCAACCCTTAAGAAAAAAGTTTTCTAAATATTCCTCCTGCTTGTTGGGGGAAAAATCGGGTGAGGGTAAATTGCACAGCTACGTAATTTGCTTGTAAAAAAGAAAATTGACTTGTTGAAAGGATAAAGTATGTCTTACGCGCAAACGAAGACTCAGTCGAAATCAGGTTACCAGGCTGGGGTAAAAGATTACAGATTAACTTATTACACCCCAGACTACACACCTAAAGATACAGACCTTTTGGCAGCTTTCCGGATGACTCCACAACCTGGAGTTCCTCCTGAAGAAGCTGGTGCAGCCGTAGCTGCTGAGTCTTCCACTGGTACTTGGACAACAGTATGGACTGACTTGTTAACCGACCTTGACCGCTACAAAGGTCGCTGCTACGACATCGAACCAGTTCCCGGCGAAGACAATCAGTACATTTGCTACGTTGCTTATCCTCTAGACTTGTTTGAGGAAGGCTCTGTAACCAACATGTTGACCTCGATTGTAGGTAACGTATTTGGTTTCAAAGCATTGCGTGCATTGCGTTTGGAAGACTTGCGGATTCCTGTTGCTTACCTCAAGACCTTCCAAGGTCCTCCTCACGGGATTCAAGTTGAACGTGACAAATTAAACAAATATGGTCGTCCCTTGTTGGGTTGTACCATTAAGCCCAAGCTAGGTTTGTCCGCGAAGAACTACGGACGTGCCGTTTATGAATGCTTGCGCGGTGGTTTGGACTTCACCAAAGACGACGAAAACATCAACTCAGCACCATTCCAAAGATGGCGCGATCGCTTTCTGTTTGTAGCAGAAGCCATCCACAAAGCACAAGCTGAAACCGGTGAAATCAAAGGTCACTACCTGAACGTTACCGCTCCCACCTGCGAACAAATGTTGGAACGGGCTGAGTTCGCTAAAGAACTCAAAATGCCCATCATCATGCATGACTACCTGACCGCAGGTTTCACCGCTAACACCACCTTGGCTCACTGGTGCCGCAAGAACGGTCTGTTATTGCACATCCACCGCGCTATGCACGCGGTTATCGACCGTCAAAAGAACCACGGTATCCACTTCCGCGTATTGGCTAAGTGCTTGCGGATGTCTGGTGGTGACCACATCCACACCGGAACCGTTGTTGGTAAGCTCGAAGGTGAACGCGGTATTACAATGGGCTTCGTTGACCTACTGCGTGAAAACTACGTTGAACAAGACAAGTCACGCGGTATCTACTTCACCCAAGATTGGGCTTCCATGCCTGGTGTAATGGCAGTTGCTTCCGGTGGTATCCACGTATGGCACATGCCCGCACTAGTAGAAATCTTCGGTGACGACTCTGTACTACAATTCGGTGGTGGTACTTTAGGACACCCTTGGGGTAACGCTCCTGGTGCAACCGCTAACCGCGTCGCTTTAGAAGCTTGTATCCAAGCACGTAACGAAGGACGCAACTTGGCTCGCGAAGGTAACGATGTTATCCGCGAAGCTTGTAAGTGGTCACCCGAATTGGCTGTTGCTTGCGAACTTTGGAAAGAAATCAAGTTCGAGTTCGAGGCAATGGATACCGTCTGATTTTAAGTTAAGAGTTAGAAGTTAGGAGTGAGGAGTTAAATTAATTCATAACTCCTAACTCATAACTCATAACTCATAACTCTTTTGGGCTGGGTCAAGCATGGATTTAAAACAAATTGCGAAGGATACAGTTAAGACGCTTTCTAGCTACCTAACTTATCAAGCAGTGCGGACGGTGCTAACTCAACTTGGCGAAACGAATCCTCCCTTGGCGTTTTGGCTGCACAACTTCTCCGCTGACAAAATTCAGGATGGAGAAAGTTACATCCAAAGTTTGTTCCAAGAAAAGCCAGATTTAGCTTTACGGATAATGACTGTCCGAGAACATATCGCCAACGAAGTCAGCGACTTCTTACCCGAAATGATTCGTACTGGGATTCAACAAGCAAATACAGAACATCGTCGTCAGCATTTAGAGCGAATTACCCAATTAAATATGTCAATACCCAGCTCAGAATCAGAAGAAGCAGCAACCTCAGATCCAAATTTGGATAACTGAAAAAGCAAACAGCTTTGTCAATCTAGTAGTTAAAAATCGCCACCTATTACCAGCTATGCAAACTTTACCAAAAGAGCGTCGTTACGAAACCCTTTCTTATCTGCCTCCTCTGTCTGACGCTCAAATCGCCAAGCAAGTGCAGTACATCTTAGATCAAGGTTACATTCCGGCGATCGAATTTAACGAAAAATCCGAGCCAAACGAATTCTACTGGACAATGTGGAAGCTGCCTTTGTTCAACGCTAAATCAACACAAGAAGTTTTGAGCGAAGTTCAAGCTTGCCGTTCTCAATTTTCCACCAGCTTCGTTCGGGTTGTGGGTTTTGACAACATCAAGCAGTGCCAAATTCTCAGCTTTATTGTTCACAAGCCCGGCAGCAGCAGATACTAAAGCTAGCTAACTAACTCTTAAATAAGAGAGCTATCTAATACCTCTCTTATTTACTTGATTTTGAAACACAGAGAAACATAAAGTTCTTCTCTGTGTTTTTTATTGTAGTAACGACTTTAGTCGTTATCTTATGTCCTTACTACGAATTATCACCTTCTTCTTCAGATTGAGTTGGAGGACGCCCAGAAACGACAATAAAACCAACAGAATCAAGGCGAATTGAAGGATGGCGGATTCCTTCTATAATTAGTTGTATTAAATCAGTTTCTGTCTCAATTTCTTCTTCTAGTTCCGAATCAGACCTTTCTTCGTTTTCAACAAGTTGATTAAGCCGTAACTGTAATTGTTCAACCCGCTTATTTAGTTTCTGTTCAGCAATTGTCGCCTGTTTTTCGCACAATTTAACAAAATCAGGACGCTGCTCAAGTAATTCCAAAGAAGTTTGACGTGTTTGATAACAAAAGTCTTGCCATTTATTAGATTCAACAAAGCTATCAATTATTGATAATCGACTTTTTGCTAAGTTATAATCACGATATTGAGCGCTGCCTTTACCTCTATAAGGACGGTGCAAAATAGTTAATAATTCCTCATCTTGCACTACAGACATAGGCTCAACTGCATCAACGAAAATCGACTCGACTATTGGCGGAAATAATCCATCAGCGCGTCGCTTGATAACCTGATATTTGGTGTCGTCTTTCAGGTAAGTCAAATTGGCTTCTATTACATAATTGAACCTAAAACCAAACCATTCCTTACCTTCACTAGGGTTCCAAGATTTATCAAATCGCCACAGTGCAAAAGCTTGACCTCTGTCATCCCAGTGAATGTATGATGCTAATGATTCCAGAAATTCTTCACCAATTCTATAAAGATTGATATCAGAATTTTGATTTGCCAATTGCCGATTAAAAGTACCGAATGTTTCTGCAAAAGTGTTGAAGTAAGTTCTCAACTCATCTACTGGAACTAAGGTACGCATTGTTGGCTGATAGCGCTGTATTCCAGAAAAATCAGTTTTATAAACTTGCTTAAACTCTAAAGCGTCACAAATCCATCCTTCTACACTTCGCTGTATTTCTTGATGTTGAGCATCATAATTATCTAAGGCTGTAAAATACTGGGCAGCATCTTCATCAAGAATATCAATCTCATCTAAAACGTTTTGTTCGTTCAGTTTGACTTTTTCGGCGGCGATTTCGTTTTGGATTTGTTCTATACTTTCTACTAGTCCATTTGCTCCATTTTCAAACAGATTTGCTTCGAGTTGCGGCAATTTTTTATCTGTATAAAACTGAAGACTGGTAATTGAACGGTGAAAGATTGCTAAACCTTCTTTTAACAAGCGATACCAAGCATCGTGGGGACTATCTTCTAAATCTGGACCAGCAAATACTGTTAACTCGATTTTCTGTGTACTGTAGATGCTGTCTATCCTACTAATTCTTTTTTCCAGGCGATTTGGCGACCAAGGAATGTCAAAATGAATCATCCAGTCGGCAAATTGTAAGCTACGACCTTCTTCACCAGTAGAATCACAAACAAAAATAAAACAGTTTGGATCGTTTTTGAATTGTTTAAGGTTCTTTTCAACTTCAGCGCGACTTTGTCCGAATTGATGAGTAGCGACAGTTGCTTTACCAAAACTGCTTCTCAAACAACGGACGATTTCTGCACCAACTTGTGCAAAACTGGTATATAGAACAATTTTTGGTAGCGTATCACCTGGTATTGGTCTTGTAATCCGTCGCTGTACTTGTTCGAGTAATTTACTCAGATTTGACCGATAAGATTGGAGGTTAAAGCGTTCGCTGAGGTGGTAGAGCAATACTGTTTTGAGTAATTCGATGCGATCGCCATCTTCTGAAGGTTGTTGAACAATCTTTAGCAAAGACTCTAAAATCTCTTCTTCCCCAGGAAATTTTGGGGTATCGGTAAGCATGGAAATGCTTTCATCATCAAAGTCTTGAATTAACTCTTTGCGAGCTACGTTTTTTAACCGTGCGGTGATAACCTGTTCTAAAAGACCCAACCAAGTACCAGAAGCTAGAAATAAAAGCAGAAATATGCGCTGATACTCTTTTTCGTTGGGAGCAAGGCTACGCCACTTCTCAATTAATTCGTGAATGTCTATTGAACGCTCATCTAAATCATACTCGGCTTTGGGTGTAATATTTCTGTCAAAAATTACATCTTCTATAGAAGTAGGACGATTGCGGAGGATTCGTCTATGAAGTCGATGAGTGTCGCTGATGTGCGTGCGAATTGCTCTGATAATTTTCTCTGGGTCGCTGGCTGTTTGTATTTCTAGCTGGTCTGCTAAATTGAGTAGATAAGTATCTTTGGGAAAAAGCGTGCGGAGTTGATTCAGATTGTCTTTCACGACAACAGGATCTGCATTTTCTAAAGAAAGTAAAATTTTACCAATTGCGGCGCGGTTTTGCACTTTGGCGCGAAAACGTTGCAAATCATCCATACGATGGATGTCAGGATCTAGCAGGTGTAGCATTGCTAGATAATCCCGCTCGTGATTTAATAATGGACTACCAGTAAGTAAAAGTAGGCGATCGCATTTATGAGCTATGTGTTTGTATATGGCAAAATGCTGGCGTTGTGATGCGTCAAATGAGTACGCCATTGCTGCAATTTTGTCAGCTTGATCTAAAATTAGAAAATTTATATCTGCGTTGCGGTTAATTTTTTGCACATCTTCCACCGCTACCACTTTCACTCTATCAGGAAAATGGGAAATATAAAATTTATTTTCTAACTCTTGATGCCATTGTTCAAGTAAATATTGCGGTACTATCACTAAAGCTATTCCCTGCGGTTCATCTAACAGGTATTGGCGAAGAATAGCACCCGCTTCAATCGTTTTTCCCAATCCCTCATCATCTGCTAATAAATAGCGTTGAATTGGATTTTCTAGTACCCGACGGATAATTTCAACTTGGTGAGGATAAAGCTTAATATTTGCAGAAATTAAGCCAGTCATTCCGCGACTGACAGCGCGTTGCGACATCAACCCATTAACTAAAGCAAGTCGTCTTTCATGGAAATAGGGCGTTTCTTGACCCTTCATTGCTAAAATATCAATTGGGTCTTCAATCGGTAAATCGCAACGGACGTAAACATCTTGCTCAGTTACTAATACGGTCTTTTTATCTGGTAAATCAATTTGATATAAATCGTTGTCTTCATCCCAAGTAAAAATTCTGCCGATTCCCCATCTATCTTCATTTTCTAATTTGATATAACAGCGAGTTTGACGCTGAATTGTAACTTTAGACAGTGCATTTAAAGGTAAAGTACTTTCAATTTGCTTTCCTAAGGAGCAAAAATATTCTACAATTGCCGATTGCTCGGCTATTTGAGTAACTTTGCCTATTCCCAGATTGTTATTGCGCGATCGCACCAATGAACCAACTTGAATCATATCCACATTCTCATAATTTCATTACCGTCAACTGCTTTGAATAATTTACTCAAAGCAGCAAATTCGTACTTTTCGCCAAACTTAATAATAGTTCGTATATCTGATAGCGCAACATCTAAGGTTATACGCCAAGTGATAGGGCTTGCGAGTTTTGTCTTTATCAAATATTTCAATGAAGTGCGATTGCCTAGCTTACCATAACTTACTTCTAATATCACGCACCGACGAGTTGAAATTTGTCGATATGTCAATGAAATTCATTTTAGGTCAGTTCGATATATAGCGATTTGCAGTTTAATTCAATACAGACCTAACCCCCAACCCCTTCCCTTGTAGGGAAGGGGAGGAAGTTTTAAAGCCTCTCTCCTACGAGGGAAGGGGAGAAAATCAAAGCCTCTCTCCTACGAGGAAAGAGGTTTGGAGAGAGGTGAGATTTGCTAATGCAACTTCTGTCAAGCGACTGATTAATTTTTATGATAGTGTCAACATAATTAACGGGTATAAAACATTCAACAAGAAAAAACCCGTGACTGACGAATTAAAAAAAGGCGACAAAGTTAAGTGGAAGACTTCGCAAGGTGAAACCGTCGGGGAGGTGGAAAAGAAACTCACCTCATCTACAGAGATTAAAGGACATCACGTCGCTGCCTCAAAAGATAACCCAGAGTACTTGGTTAAAAGCGATAAAACTGGCAAAGAAGCAGCTCACAAACCTGGTTCCCTTGAGAAAATTGAGGATTAATCTAGGCTTATGAGTGAAGATGTCAAATCAGTGATTGACGAGTTTCATTCTTCTGTAAATATGGCACCAAAGGAACTGGAATCTTGGTTGAAAACAGAGGAATCTCAATCTGTAGGGCAAAGAAAAGAAGACGATGAGTCAATCGGACATAAATCCGGTAAACGCATCGTTGAATTACTGCACAAGAAAAAAGATGATTACACAGACGATGATTTATCTCACATGAAAAAAGTCGTCAGTTATGTACATCGCCACTCAGCACAGCAGCCTGAGGGTGATATTGAGCATACACGCTGGCGTTACTCTTTAATGAATTGGGGGCACGATCCGTTAAAAGACAAAAATTAGGATGCGCGGTAGAGACGTTCTATGTGAACGTCTCTAGTATTAATTTTATTCAACCAAACCAATATGATGGTTGAGAACCTACTTGAACTGTGTCACAAAGGCGATCGCTAATCCAATCTGATTTTTCTTTCATGATTGAAGAAATGCCTTGGTGAATTAAATTTTGCAAGTATAGTGTTTGTTCTAAAGGACTACGAGGTAACTTAAAGTTTAACAAGCACTCTTGATCTAGCTGGTAGACAGGAAGCGAGTTATCCTCAGTTGTACTGTAAAGGCAAGGAATCCGACTAAGAACAAAGGAAATTAATTCTTCACGCAAATCAGGAATAGCAAAAGCCTGTTGATAAGGATTGTATGGATAAGTATCCAAAACGCTTTCAATCTCTCCTAAAACTGATTCTGGTGTTAACTTCACTACTGTTTGCATAACGTTTTAATTCCTTTTTATCCTGCTAATAATCGGTCAAGAATAGAAAGTCTGTCAATGGCAATGTCACCGTAACAATCAGTTAAAACTAGTTTAAGCGTTAGATGCTAAAAACCTAAAACTAATTTTTTCTTTTGTTACAGTCAACAGATAACTTGCTGTAGTTATCTAATTTAAGACTTCTACTGGTTTACAGTAAAATCCTTGAAAACAATGCTCACTACACTCATAAGTGTAAGCGCTATTTACTGATAATTGCAATTATTTAAAATTTAGGAATATTTGACTTAAAACTACATAAAAAGCATCAAAAACAAATAGGGATCAATTCTAGGGACTTGGTAAGATATTAATTACAAAAAAAGTTTGAATGAGTTTCCACTTTTTTAGTTAACATTACTTAGCAATTTTTTCGCCAAGTGTGCCTTAAGCGCTTTTTAATTAGAAAAAACAAAATCAGCCTCTACTGCATATGATGCAACCAGAAGCACTGTAAATTTTTTGGAAGTGAATTATGTAAGTTACTAGCCCAGCAACTTACTATCATTGCAAATTAATTAAGCCAAAGATTAAATGATTACTTAAGAAAATCTAAAAAATTTAACTTCTTCAAAGGTAGATTTTTCATTTGATTGTTAATTTTTTCAGCAGCGGCTAATCCTGAAAGCATCGCACCTTCAACAAGTTTGCCACCACACCAATCACCACAGCACACCAAAGGTAAAAAACTTTCCGCAGATAAAAAAGCCTTGCCCCAAGGATTGCGAGGAAAAGCATAACGCCAGCGATGTACTTGCATCCATTCGGGAGTAGCCAGCCAAGAAAGCTGCACACACTCGCTTGCACGTTGTAACATTTGCTGTGCGGCTGGTTGTAAATCAGAGGATTCTAAATAACGTTGGGCAAAATCAGCGCTACTTTGGATCACAAAAAGCGGTTGCTGTGAATTGTGACGCTTGCTGCTATCTAAACCAATCCACGCTAAATCAGGATTGTCAACAAAACTTAAGGCTTTCCACTCCGGAAGTGGCTGCGAGTCGGCAGGATATCCAGCCATGACAGTCAGGCTGGGGTAAAATTCTATAGAATCCAAGTTATCTAGAAAAGCTTTACCAACTAAATCGCCCAAAGGTGCTAAAAGCGTGAAAGCTTGAGGTGCAGGAATAGCCACAACTACTGATGTAGCAGTTAACTCTTCATTACTGGATTCAAAACTCAGACACCATTTATTATCGATTGGGGTAATAGCTGCGACACGTTGATTCAGGGAAATTTCTAAATTTTGAGCGAGAAACTTAGCGATCGCACTCATTCCTTCAGGTGCAACATAATTTGCAACTGGATCACTTGTCCACACTTCTAGGATATGGCGATCGCTCAACAACTCAACGAAACGCCGCAGCAATTCACCCTTCGGCTTCAAATAACATACACCATGATCCGCACAAGTATTATGTAAACGGCGTGTAGCAACTCGTCCCCCCAAACCACGGGACTTTTCTACTACCAACACTGAGTATCCAGCTTGACTTAACTGCTGGGCGCAAACTAAACCCGCCATCCCAGCACCAATTACAGCAACATCAGTCACGTCGCTTTGCTCCAATTCAAAATGCAAAATTCAAAATTCAAAATTAAACATTCCACACTCTTCAAATTCTTTCTTTGCATCTACCCTTCTCCTGTCGGAGACGCTGCGCGAACAAGAACGTCTTGTCCTAACGGACACGCTAGGCGAAGGACGAATGCGCCTTGGCGTGAGATGATTGTATATGAAAACGAACCACGAAGGGACGTTCGCGCAGCGTCTTTGCCGACAGGAGAAGGACACGAAGCAAACAGTTTGAGAGAGTTTTAATGAGAGGGAACACATACATCTGGGGCACATAATCCCATAAATTGCATTGTTGTCACCTCAAACGTATTCAAATCTACACAGCGAATAGCATGATTATTCGTATCAGCCACATATAAGCGAGAACCCAGAACGCTCAAACCAGAAGGTTCCAAAAAGCGGCTATCCTTACCTTGTCCATCTTGGAAACCAGCAGTATTACCCAATACTGTTTGACAATTTCCTGTGCTGGGGGTAACTAATTTAATTTTGTGGTTGTAAGTGTCAGCTACCCACAGATAATTCTCGGCATATTCTACACCCAAGCAATGCTGCAACCGAACATCAAAACCTTGTCCATCAACATCGCCAAAACCGAATAAATCTCCGCTTCCGCAAATTGTTCGCACTTTTTGCGGTTCTATTAATCCTACGCCGCGTATTGTACTAACTTCACTGTCGGCGATATATAATTCTTGTCCATCGGTGGTGATGCCGCTAGGTTGGGCAAATGCCGATTCGGTGAGCGTACCATCTATACAAGCTTCTGCACCAATACCAGCATAAGTTTTAACAATGTTGGTTTGCAAGTTCATTTCCCAAATTTGGTGAGAACCTGCGATCGCTATATATATGATATTGCCCACTTTCACTAAATCCCAAGGAGAATTTAAGGCTGTTTCTTTTGCCACACCACCGTGAGGACGAATATTACGGCTTTGTTTACCCGTTCCGGCGATGGTTTCCACTAGTTGATGCTTTAAATCAACGCGCCGCAAGGTATGATTTTCTGTATCGGCAATGTAAAGAAGTTGATTTTCTTCATCAAATGCCATTCCTTGAGGTGCAAAAAATTGCGCTTCGTTAAATTAACCATCAGTTAAGCCAGGTTTTCCTGTACCAATTAAATGCAGGATTTCTCCATCTTCGCTACTCATGACAATCCGGTGATGTCCGGAATCCGCGATAAATAAACCCGCGTTTGTCGCTAAGACTTTACCGGGAAAAGCCAGTGGTGTAATTAAAGGTTGGCGCTCTTTTTCTAAAGTCAAGCTAAGTTCTTGAAAATTAATCGTTTTTTTGTCGCGGTGTTCCGAAATCACTTTTGCAATCAACTGATCTAAAACATCGCGCTTACCTTCACCAGATATAGAAGCGATCGCGTAACCTTCTGGATCGATTACAATCAACGTGGGCCAAGCACGGACTGTATATTCTTCCCAAACCCGAAAGCCACTGTCAACTATAACTGGATGTTCGATGTCGTAGCGCAAAATGGCTTGACGAATGTTTTCGGTTTCTTTTTCGTTGTCAAACTTAGCTGAGTGTACGCCGATAATGGTAAGACTATCTTGATATTTCTGTTCGAGATATTTCAAGTCTGGCAGGATATGCAGACAATTGATGCAACAATATGTCCAAAAGTCTAAAATTACGACTCTGCCTTTAAGCTGTTTAATAGATAAGGGTTTGTCAGTATTCAGCCAAGGAAAATTTTGCGGGAATTCTGGCGCTCTTACACGGACATTCATAAAATATGTGTATTAGTAAGTTGGGCATTGGGCATAGAAAGAATTTCTCATATAAACATGCACTCATAGAAGGTCTTTAATAACCTTTTATCCAATGCCCATTGCCCAATACGCATTGCCCAATGCCCATTACCAACCTGATATAACTCTTGAAAAGACTGGAAACTTTAACTATCACCCAGTTAGCCTTTTTGGTACAACAAGCCAAAACTCAAACGAATCAAGGACAAATTGCTAACCGCATTCCTAAAATGGCTGTTGTCGATCGTCATTGCTTTGCGGTTCACATTTTTTGTAAATCAGGGCAAGCTTACAGTACAGGTGATACAAACTCTGTTTTTCCGTTGATGAGCGCGATTAAGCCGTTTTCGCTGTTATATCTGCTAGAACATTTGGGATTGGAAACGGTTTTTCAATGGGTTGGAGTTCAGCCATCAGATGCACCTTTCAATTCTCTCACGCAACTGGTTAGCGATCGCGGATTCCCACGCAACCCCATGATTAATAGTGGTGCAATTACTCTTGCTGATAAATTACCAGGAAAAGACCCTAACGATCGCACACAAAAATTTTGTCAATGGCTGAACCAATTAGCCGATTGTGACTTAAAGCTGGATGAAGAGATGCTAGCTTCAGTACGTTCGGTTAATTCTCAAAGCAATCAAGCGATCGCTCAATATCTGGCTGAAACTGGATATATAGATGATGTAAAAACAGCCCTAGACACTTACGAACAGATTTGCTGTCTTTCTGGGCGAGTTGAAGATTTAGCCTGTCTAGGAAAAGTTTTATCTTTAAACGAAAATATATTACCACAAAATAGGCGCTGTGTCAATGCCTTAATGTTAACTTGTGGATTGTATGAAGCATCTGCCAAATATAGCATCCGGATAGGATTACCGATGAAATCAGGAATTAGCGGTGCGCTTTTAACCATAGTACCAACATTGGGAGCGATCGCCACCTACAGTCCTGCCTTAGATAGTGTGGGTAATTCTGTAGCCGGACTTGCCTTTATTGAAGCATTATCCGAAAATTTACACTTAAGTCTACTATAGTAAGCGCTGAAGCGCTTTCATTACAGTTTTCGTTCCTACCTAACATGCTCCAACCGTGCAGCCATACAAACCAAACCCACGTTCATCGGCTAAAGAAATTGTAGCCCACGAAGGTGGGCTTTGTTCCTGTAGCCCCAGGCTTCCAGCCTGAGGCTAATCAGGTTTAAAAACACGCCCTAGCTTTTATCTTCCGGCTGATTTAGCGGCAAATTTGGAGATGGAGAAGCATTAGGAAACTGACGCGGGTTGAAATATCGTTTTAATTCCGGTTCCTCCGGATCGGGAGCAATTTTTTCCGGTAAAGTCGTTGATTCCGGCGTTGGCATTTCCTCCGATTGAGGTTCAATTAATTCTGGCGTTGGCGTTTCCTCTAATTGCGCTTCTGGTTTTGGATCGATAATCTCTGGTAGTGTCGGTGACACACTAGGAGATGGTAAAGCCTTCGGAAGCTGGCGACGATTGAAAAATCCGCCAAATCTCTGTTTCGTTGTTTGCGGGGATTGTTCCGGTAAAGTCGTTGATTCCGACGTTGGCGTTTCCTCCGATTGAGGTTCAATTAATTCTGGCGTTGGCGTTTCCTCTAATTGCGGTTCTGGTTTTGGATCGATAATCTCTGGTAGTGTAGGTGACTCAATAATCTCTGGTAATGTCGGCGACACATTATCAGATGGTGTTACAGGTGGTTGTGGAGTGGGAATCTTAGGTGCCCGACGATTGAAAAAGCCGCCTGATTTTGGTTTTGCAAGTTGCGGGGATTGTTCCGGTATTGTTGGTTCCGATGTTGGCGTTTCCTCTAATTGCGGTTCGATTTGTTTTGGCTGGCTTGATTCAGGAGATTCAGTTTCAGTAACAGGTTCTTTCTCTACTTTAGTTTCGGGTGTTTTTTCAACTTTTGGTGCGGGTATTGCTTCTGTTGGTGCGGGTATTGCTTCAGGCGTTGTCAGTTTGGCAGCATAATTTGGGTCTACAATTGAGCGAACTTGCTCTGCTGACAGTTCTCCTCTAACAATTCTAGAAAGAGTGTCTTTAGCCTTGGGTTCATAGCTGATCAGCCTGATTGTGCTGTTGAACACATTTTTTACGAGATTTCCCTTCTCATCGAGAAATTCGAGTTTTACCCAGTTTTTACCAGGTTTAAAGCCTTTGAGATAAACAGCCTGCCAGCGATCGAGAATAAAGCTTTCACCATTAATTGTGCAACGAATGCGCCAATCAGCAATTTCATTGTTGGGATTGTCTTTAGCGACAAGGTGCAACGGCGCATTAGTTAAATAAAAGTCTAGTAGAATTGGTTCTGCCCCGTAGCTACCCTTAGGACGGCTGTAGGTTAGCAGCGGTAGTGCCGCATCGGGGTTGTTATCGTCGGTTTTGGTAAAGATGTGGAATGTTGTCTGGGCATAAGCACCTTCATTTTTAAAACTTTCATGCCAAGGACGAGAAGCAAAGACGCGCAGAGTATGAGTACCTGGGGACAAGTCTGGCAAAACCAGCGCTTGATTCAGGTCGTAAACAGCTATGTAAGGATCATTATCAAGAATTAGATGTAAATGAGGTCCAAGATCGAATTTTTGGTCTTTAAATATTGGTAAATCCTTAACTTGCAAGCGGACTGTAACTTTGTCGTCTTGCAGAACTTCATCAGCTTGGGGAGTAACTATTGTTACTTGCGGTTGATAAACCTCTAAGGCAGAACGCAGTTCTTGAATCACTGCTGGTGGGGAAACTTCAGAGAATTGCCGAGAAATCTGTTGCGGCTTTTCTTCGTAATCAACAGGCACTTCTTGGCTGACGGCTTTCTCGCCACAACTAGTAATACTCAATACCAGTAACAAAATTATTAGTCGTCTGAGGATAGCGATCCTAGGTTGGATTTTCGCTATTACTGTTTTCCGCCACTTCATGCTTTCCACCTAGTTGTAGTCTTTAACAACTGATTTTGGCGCAAACCATGCATTCGGAACCATAGCCCAAAAGGTGAAATTTTCTGCAAATCTGATGTTTTCCGCAAAAAAACAGATTTTTTGGGTGTATATCAGTTATTTTTCATAATTAGTCAAATTTTTTACAAATATTTATTAATAGCAATCTCAACAGAATATGGTAGTTGCCGTCATTTAAAAGACCAATATGTACAAATGAAAGGCAAACAGAGTGAAAATGCTTACTGCGACTGAATAATGGCTAAATTTTGCGAATTGTTATAGTTTGTAAATTATATGAAGAATATATTGACTTTTGGGCAAGTTGTTTTCCGGGAAAAACTAGATTTGACAATTACTCCAGGGATTTTTAATTATTGTTAACTTGTGTTCAACAATGGGGGAGATAAGACTTTATAATTCAACAGAAAGCAATCTCCACTTGAGGTCTTCTCCAGTGCTATTATTTCTGTAGCATCGGACTAAGCACAACTTAGCCAAAAAGACAACAAGTGGTTTAAATGATTCCTCACATCCTTGTTAAGAGAGGAGGGTCTAAATGACGATAAGTCCTCCAGAGCGAGAGGAGAAGAAGGCAAGAGTAATAGTTGATAAAGACCCAGTACCCACCTCATTTGAGAAGTGGGCAACCCCAGGTCATTTCGACAGAACCCTTGCTAGAGGTCCAAAAACCACCACCTGGATTTGGAACCTGCACGCACTCGCCCACGACTTTGATACACATACCAGCGATTTAGAAGACATATCCCGCAAAATATTTGCAGCGCACTTCGGGCATTTATCCGTAGTGTTCATCTGGTTGAGCGGGATGATATTCCACGGCGCGAAGTTTTCCAACTACGAAGCCTGGTTAAGCGACCCCTTGAACATTAAGCCAAGTGCTCAGGTCGTTTGGCCCATTGTGGGACAAGATATTTTGAATGGTGATGTCGGTGGTGGCTTCCACGGTATTCAAATCACCTCAGGCTTGTTTCAAATCTGGCGTGGCTGGGGTATTACAAACTCCTTCCAGTTGTACGTCACAGCGATCGGCGGCTTAGTAATGGCAGCATTAATGCTGTTTGCTGGCTGGTTCCACTACCACAAGCGCGCTCCCAAACTGGAATGGTTCCAGAATGTCGAGTCGATGCTGAATCACCACTTGGCAGTATTGCTGGGTTGCGGTTCTTTGGGATGGGCAGGTCACATCATCCACGTATCCGCTCCGATTAATAAGCTTTTGGATGCAGGTGTGTCAATAAAAGACGTACCTTTGCCCCACGAGTTCATCCTGAACAAAGACTTATTGATCGAGTTGTTCCCCAGCTTTGCGAATGGTTTGACACCCTTCTGGACGTTGAACTGGGGTCAGTATGCTGACTTCCTCACCTTCAAAGGCGGTCTGAACACAGTAACTGGCGGCTTGTGGATGACAGATATTGCTCATCACCACTTAGCGATCGCTGTTCTCTTCATCATTGCTGGTCACCAATACCGCACCAATTGGGGTATAGGTCACAGCCTTAGAGAGATCCTCGAAAACCACAAAGGTCCCTTCACAGGCGATGGTCACAGAGGTCTCTACGAAAACATGACCACTTCGTGGCACGCTCAGTTAGGAACTAACCTCGCAATGCTGGGTTCCCTAACGATCATCGTGGCACACCACATGTACGCGATGCCTCCGTATCCGTACTTGGCAACCGACTACGCTACACAGTTGTGTATCTTCACCCACCACATGTGGATTGGAGCCTTCTGTATCGTTGGCGGTGCGGCTCACGCTACCATCTTCATGGTGCGGGATTACGATCCTGTAGTGAACCGAAACAACGTGCTGGATCGGGTGCTTCGTCACCGAGATGCAATCATCTCTCACTTGAACTGGGTTTGTATGTTCCTAGGCTTCCACAGCTTTGGATTGTACGTCCACAACGACACGATGCGTGCTTTGGGTCGTCCCCAAGACATGTTCTCAGATACAGCAATTCAATTACAGCCAGTATTTGCTCAGTGGGTACAAAACATACACACATTAGCACCTGGCGGTACCGCTCCCAATGCTCTAGAACCTGTTAGCTATGCTTTCGGTGGCGGAATTTTGGCTGTAGGCGGTAAAGTGGCGATGATGCCGATCGCACTGGGTACGGCGGACTTCCTGATCCACCACATTCACGCGTTCCAAATTCATGTCACAGTCCTGATTCTGTTAAAAGGATTTCTGTTTGCTCGCGGTTCTCGTCTGATTCCAGACAAAGCAAACCTGGGCTTCCGCTTTCCTTGCGATGGTCCTGGTCGTGGCGGTACTTGTCAAGTATCCGGTTGGGATCACGTATTCCTCGGTTTATTCTGGATGTACAACACGATTTCGATAGCGATTTTCCACTTTAGTTGGAAAATGCAATCAGATGTCTGGGGTACGGTAGACTCAGACGGTGTTGTGTCTCACATCACTGGTGGTAACTTTGCCCAAAGTGCCATCACAATCAACGGCTGGTTGCGTGACTTCTTGTGGGCACAAGCTGTACAAGTTATCAACTCTTACGGCAGTGCGCTGTCAGCTTATGGTCTACTTTTCTTAGGCGGTCACTTTGTTTGGGCATTCAGTTTAATGTTCCTGTTCAGCGGTCGCGGCTACTGGCAAGAACTGATTGAGTCCATCGTTTGGGCGCATAATAAATTGAAAGTAGCACCATCAATTCAGCCTCGCGCTTTGAGCATTATTCAAGGTCGTGCTGTTGGGGTGGCTCACTATCTCTTAGGAGGAATTGTTACCACCTGGGCATTCTTCCACGCACACATACTCTCGATAGGCTAGCAAGGGAGAGTTAAGAGTTAAGAGTTAGTTTTAATTCATTAACTTCTAGCTCCTAAACGCGGCTGTTGCACGGGCGGGGGGGAACCCCCCTTGGGGTTCGCCACTTCGACGGGACGGAAACCGACACCGCCGAGTGGACTCACCGCAGGCAACTGGCTCCTCCTAACTACTACTCTGAACTCCAATAGCTGATGGCTAAAGGGCAAAGGATTTATCAGACCTATGGCAACAAAATATCCAAAATTTAGCCAGGATCTCGCGCAAGACCCGACTACACGTCGGATCTGGTATGCGATGGCTATGGGAAATGATTTTGAAAGCCACGATGGCATGACAGAAGAAAATCTTTACCAAAGGATTTTCGCAACACACTTCGGTCATGTGGCAATCATTTTCCTGTGGGCATCTAGCCTTCTGTTCCACGTAGCTTGGCAAGGTAACTTCCAACAGTGGATTAAAGATCCCATTCATATCCGCCCAATCGCTCATGCGATTTGGGACCCTCACTTCGGTAAACCAGCAATAGAAGCTTTTACCCAAGGTGGGGCTACCAATCCAGTTAACATTGCTTACTCTGGTGTTTACCACTGGTGGTACACCATCGGGATGCGGACGAACAACGACCTATATATGGGTTCAGTGTTCCTCCTCCTATTGTCAGCAGTATTCTTATTTGCTGGTTGGTTGCACTTACAACCCAAGTTCCGTCCCAGCCTCTCTTGGTTTAAGAGTGCTGAACCTCGCCTAAACCACCACTTAGCTGGTTTGTTTGGTGTTAGTTCTTTGGCTTGGACAGGTCACTTGGTTCACGTTGCTATCCCCGAATCTCGCGGACAGCATGTGGGTTGGGACAACTTCCTATCCACCCTGCCTCACCCAGAAGGTTTAACACCCTTCTTTACAGGTAACTGGGGTGCTTATGCTGCTAACCCCGACACTACCAACCATTTGTTTGGTACATCTACTGGTGCAGGGACTGCAATTCTGACTTTCTTGGGTGGTTTCCATCCTCAGACTGAATCGCTGTGGTTGACCGATATGGCACACCACCACTTGGCGATCGCCGTGATCTTCATCATCGCCGGTCACCAGTACCGGACTAACTTCGGGATTGGTCACAGCATCAAAGAAATGCTGAACGCCAAGAACTTCTTTGGTGTGGAAACTCAAGGACAGTTCAACCTGCCTCACCAAGGACTGTACGACACCTATAACAACTCCCTACACTTCCAGTTGTCTATACACCTGGCAGCATTAGGTACTGCTCTTTCCTTAGTGGCGCAGCACATGTACGCCATGCCTCCTTACGCCTTCATGGCTAAGGACTACACAACCCAGGCATGTCTGTACACCCATCACCAGTATCTTGCTGTGTTCTTCATGGTCGGTGCTTTTGCCCACGCAGCGATTTTCTGGATACGAGACTACGATCCAGATCAGAATAAGGGCAACGTACTTGACCGCGTGCTGAAGCACAAAGAAGCGATTATCTCCCACCTGAGCTGGGTGTCTCTGTTCTTAGGCTTCCACACCCTCAGCTTGTACGTTCACAACGACGTAGTAGTAGCTTTTGGAACTCCTGAGAAACAAATCTTGATTGAACCGGTATTTGCCCAGTTCGTCCAAGCTTCTCACGGGAAAGTGCTTTACGGCTTAAACACCTTGTTGTCTAACCCAGACAGCGCTGCTTCTCTAGCTGGCGCTCCTTATTTACCTGGTTGGTTGGATGCAATCAACAATGGCACCAACTCTCTGTTCTTAACTATTGGTCCTGGTGATTTCCTGGTTCACCACGCCTTCGCCCTGGCTATCCACACAACTGTCCTGATTTGTGTCAAGGGTGCGTTGGATGCCCGTGGTACCAAGCTGATGCCCGACAAGAAGGATTTTGGTTTTGCCTTCCCCTGTGACGGTCCTGGTCGGGGTGGTACCTGCCAAACCTCTGCTTGGGAACAATCCTTCTTCCTCGCTATATTCTGGGCGCTCAACACTGTTGGTTGGGTTACCTTCTACTGGCACTGGAAGCATCTAGGCATTTGGCAAGGCAACGTTGCTCAGTTTAACGAGTCTTCTACGTATCTCATGGGCTGGTTCCGAGATTATCTGTGGGCTAACTCCGCTCAGTTGATTAACGGATACAACCCCTACGGTATGAATAACCTGTCTGTCTGGGCTTGGATGTTCCTCTTCGGACACCTAGTTTGGGCAACCGGGTTTATGTTCCTCATTGCCTGGAGAGGTTACTGGCAAGAGTTGATTGAGACTCTGGTTTGGGCACACGAGCGCACACCACTAGCAAACCTGGTTCGTTGGAAAGATAAGCCTGTAGCTCTGTCCATCGTTCAAGGTTGGTTGACGGGTCTAGTTCACTTTACAGTTGGCTACGTCCTCACCTACGCAGCATTCCTCATTGCCTCTACTGCTGGTAAGTTTGGTTAATTCAGCTTTCATGAGTAGTGTTGTAGGTAGATAAAAAAATCCCCCACCATTTGGCGGGGGATTTTTTTGTCTCATCTAGTATAGAAGCATCATAAACAAACTCTGGTCTAACTGAAAAAGATATATGCGTCCTTTAACAGAGAAAGACTTCAAAGCTGAGGCAGAGCCAGTTTTGCAACAAGTTTTTACCATTGATAACCCATTTGCTCCGCACCCCTTTGCTAAAACTATTCCTCAGCGAAGAGTCGTATTTGGCTTAGAGTACGATCTCAAATATACGGTAAAATCGCCCCTTATTGATGCGTTGGTGGCTGCTGCATCCAGTGTAGGTGATACAGGATGTTACTTCACAATGCTCTGGCGTATGAACGAAGAAGCTAAGGGAGAATTCAATCACTGGTACATTCCTTTTTCAGAAATCTCTGCCTACAAAAGAAATGATTATAAAATATTCGGCTTCGCCTTTAATGCTGAGAATGTTCTTTACTCACCTTCAGGAAAATGGGGGATCATGACTTCTCATGAATATCACGGTTTACTTGGTGGTACTCAGGAGTTTATGGATGAAGTCCGTCGGAGAATCCCAAACCTTGATGAGCAAGTGTATGGTTTTCTGGAGCTTTGGCAACAGCATAAGGCTCACAATATAGGTGCTAAAACAGACTGGTTACCAGGACTGTTAACGCAAATCTACGATGAAGAAACAGCATCAGAGATGTTACGAAAGGCAGACTTGCCGTGAGGAATTCAAAGTCGAATTAATTTGTGCTTCTTATTGAAAAAGGGGACGTATTTATCAAGTGATAATTCTTCACAATAACTTGGCTGTGGCTGGTCTGTTAACGGACACACTGGGAAATATTCGCTAAGTGCTTTATTTCCAAAGCTTGAAAATGACTTTAGAGCAAGATTTAACCAATCCAAAATCCGTCTTGAAAAGTTTGCTCAACGCTCTCTAACCCGCGCACGCAACTTTTCGCAAAATCTAAAATCTACCGCAAATCGTTTAAAACAAAAACATCGGGACGAGCGAAACCAGGCTCATTTGGTTTATGCATTGCAATTCCTGTGATCTCTGTGCGAAAACCACGAGCAATCATTTGGCGATAAGCGTCGTGATGACTGGTATTTACCCCAGCAACCAAACGTGACATTCCTGCTTTTGTAGTTAACATCTCACATAAATTCAGTAACTGCTCGAAATGTGTTGAAGCATCCAAACTTGGTCGGACTGCGGCAAATTTCACATAGCAAGTGTCACTACCTGCCTCAGTTAAAGCCCCACAATGACAAATGGCAAATGCGACTAGACCCGTTTCATCCCAAATAAATACTGTATCGCCAAGTTTTTCTTCATACACCGTAGAAATCTCACGCGATACATCTAACCCTGGATAGATGACATTAGTTAACTCAACACTGGCAGTCAAGCATTGGCAGCGTTGCTCTTGGGTAATTAAAGAATAACTTGCTTGTGGAACCCTTTGCTCAACACCAGAAATCGGCTTAGACATCACACAGGTAAGAAAACGCTGCCAGAAACCAAACTTTTGGTAGAGCGCATGATGCTTGGGACTGTTGGAGAAAGTAAACAAACCTGCCTGTTGAATACCTGACTGCGTGAAGTGTTCCATAACCGCTTCAATTAAAAGTTGAGCAATTTTTTGATTCCAAAAGTCTGGGTGAACGCTCAACGGACCAAACCAACCGAAGCTACCCCATTGAGTTGCTAAGTTAGAACCGATAAGTTTTCCATCAACAAATGCTGCAAAAGTCCCATTTGGGTTAGCTTTCCAACGGTGTGAGATGTAATTTGCATCACCACTAAACTGAGTAGGTTCAGGTAAACCGACAAAAGTACCAAAAGCAAGTCGAAAAATGTGGTCAGCTTCTTCTAATTCACTCTTGCGTAGTAGACGGATAGAGGTGTCCATTTGGGGAATGATGACTGGGGACTGGGAAACAGAGCTTTTTCAAGCTTTCTGGAGCAAACACCAGTATTATTACTAATATAAGTTCTTTTCTCCGTACAAATTCCGTGCTTTCCCCGTTTTGAATGTAACTTATCTTATTGTTGAATTAAAAGCGCATATTTCTTTTGATGGGTGTAGTTTGCGAAAACTAATTCTACTTATGATTAAACAATTGAAAGCCGATTTTGGTAAACAAGAAGAAAACTTTCTTGAAGAAAACTTTCTTGTTGTAGCAAAAGATAATGGTGATAAAAGCTACTTTATCGCACGAGCCGGAGAAGAAACAACAGATGACTTTTTCTGGTGTAAAGCTAATAGACCATTGAAGCTACGAGAGATGGTTAATGGTTACTTGGATTCAGATGCATATTTGCATGTTTATAAAATGCCCGAGTTAATAATTCAATAGGTAATTATTAAGTTGAATTATTAGACTGGTTATTGCCATATTACCAATTCACGCGTATCAAGCAGCCAAAGCAACTTTCGCCGGCTGCTATTTTTATTAAAATAAAAAAGCGATCGCACTTTGCATAAAAGTCAAAAAGACTCGTCTGACTTTATCGTTTTGTAAAGAAATATAAATATTAATTGTAATGAAAATATACATTTTTACCGTTTCATCCCTCAGCTAGAAGCGGTGAACTTTCAGTTTTATTTATGATGTATAAAGAAAACACCTGAGGAACCATACCAATGAAGTATCAAATATGATTTATAAAGGATGAAAACAATAAAATAATTATATCTAGCACTAAAAAAATCGGAAAGATAAATCATGTGTAAGGTCTTAACTTCATCCTTTATCCTTCTACTCCACTCCTAAGCTACGCGAACACACTTCATCCTTCAGTTGACCTAGCTAGGTTCAGGAATTCGCCATGCATGAACTATTTCAAGCTGTTTTAAACAGTGATGAGAAAACTGCTTTACGTCAGTTGGTCTTTGCATTAAACGTTTCAGGAAAGCGATACTTCTTGAGAAATGAAATTCTTTCAGCGTTTGCAGACTACTGTCAAGAATCGCAAAAAGCTGCGTATTTTTACCATTCTTCTTCACTGGGTAAGTTAATTCAATACACCCATGAAATAATTATTGAAGAAGAAAATACTTGGTTTGTTGTCCGACCGAGAATTGCTAGCCAAGAAATTTGGCGACTCGAAGCCAACATGACTTTTGAACCTCAAGAGCCAAAAGCATTGTTAGATGTACGCGATCGCTTCGTTAACCGTTACCAACCAAACATCCTGGAAATAGACACCCATCCCTTTTATGAAGGTTCGCCAAATATTAGCGACCCCAGAAACATTGGTCAAGGTCTAACATTCCTCAACCGTTATCTGTGCAGCCAAGTATTAACCGATCGCCAGTACTGGTTAGATGTATTGTATGATGTTTTACAGCGACGAGAATACGACGGCATCCCGTTGTTAATCAACGATCGCATTAATTCCGGTTCCGAATTATCTCAACAAATTAAACAAGCAATCAAGTTAGTTAGCGATCGCCAACCTGACGAACCTTACGAAAAATTTCACCTAGACTTTCAACAACTCGGCTTTGAACCAGGTTGGGGTAACACCGCTTCCCGTGTGCGCGAAACCCTCGAACTCCTCGAAAGACTCTTTGAAAACCCAGAACCTCCCATCCTTGAAGCCTTCGTTTCCCGAATTCCCGCAATATTTCGCGTCGTCCTCGTTTCTATACACGGGTGGGTTGGTCAAGAAGACGTTTTGGGAAGACCGGAGACAATGGGTCAAGTTGTCTACGTCTTAGAACAAGCTCGTAGCTTAGAAAATAAACTGCAAGCAGAAATTAAACTTGCGGGACTCGACCTGCTAAACATTAAACCCCAAGTTATTATTCTTACTCGGCTTATTCCCAACTGCGAAGGAACTCAGTGCTTCTTACGTTTAGAAAAACTTTTAGGAACAGAAAACGGCTGGATTTTGCGCGTTCCTTTCGGTGAATTTAATCCGGAAGTTACTCAAAACTGGATTTCTAAATATGAAATTTGGCCCTATTTAGAAACATTTGCCAATGATGCAGAAAAAGAATTGTTAACTCAATTTAAGGGAACCCCTAATCTAATTATTGGCAACTACAGCGACGGGAACTTAGTAGCCTTTCTTCTCGCTCGTCGTCTCAAAGCTGGCCATTGCCACATTGCCCACTCTTTAGAAAAACCCAAACACTTATTTAGCAATCTTTATTGGCAAGACTTAGAAAAACAATATCATTTTTCAGCGCAATATACCGCCGATATTATTAGCATGAATGCTGCCGATTTTATCGTTACCTCCTCCTATCAAGAAATCGTCGGCACACCCGACAGTATAGGACAGTATGAGTCCTATAAGTGCTTTACCATGCCGGAATTGTATCATGTGATTAATGGAATTGATTTGTTTAGTCCCAAATTCAACATGGTTGCACCCGGAGTAAACGAGAACATATTCTTTCCCTATAGCAAAGTTGAAGACCGAGATAAAAGCGTTATTACACGAGTTAATGACCTATTATTTAACCGGGAAGACCCGCAAATATTTGGTACTTTAGATGACCTAAACAAGCGAACAATCCTTGCTGTAGCTCCGATTACCTCGGTCAAGAACCTCACCGGTTTGGCAGAATGTTTTGGCAAAAGCCACGAATTACAAGCACGTTGTAACTTGATTATCCTCACCAGCAAATTACATGCAAATGATCAAAGCAATCCGGCAGAAGCCGCAGAAATTAAAAAACTCCACGAAATCATTAACCAGTATAATTTGAATGGGAAGATCCGCTGGTTAGGGATGCGCCTTAAAAGTGTTGACCTAGCTGAAGCTTATAGAGCGATCGCCGATCATCAAGGAATTTTTGTCCACTTTGCTCACTTTGAAGCCTTTGGACTGACGATTCTCGAAGCAATGATTTCTGGCTTACCAACTTTCGCCACTCAATTTGGCGGAGCAGCAGAAATTCTCGGCGATCGCGACAATGAATTTCTGCTCAATCCTACCGACTTAGAGGCGACAGCAGCCCGAATCTTGAACTTTATTGACCAATGCGAAACTAATCCCGAATATTGGCATAAAATCTCTGAGTGGGTTATCCAACAAGTTCGTAATAAGTACAACTGGCATTTACACAGCAATCAGTTCTTAGTGTTAGCTAAAATATATACATTTTGGAACTTTGTATCCCGTGAAAATCGTGAATCTGTGCTTCGCTATATGGAAACTCTATTCCATTTAGTTTATAAGCCCAGAGCCGAAAAAATCTTAGAAGAGCATATGCATCGGTAAAGAAATTGAAAAATATAGGAGTCAGGAGTCAAAAGTCAGAATACTAGGAGTCAGGAGTCAGAATACATTGAAGTGGGATTTAATACTATTAACATTCGGTAGACCGTCTTTGTTAAGCGGGGTATTAAACTGTTTTATTCATCTGCTATCCACATAGGATTCTCCCAACTTCTGACTTTTGACTCCAAACTTCTGACTTTTGACTCCTAACTCCTGACTCGTAACTCCTAACTCCTGAATTCTGACTCCTGAATTCTTTCTTAATAATTTTTTGAATTTTGAATAGTCTTTCAACAAGGGCAGTTGTAATGGATACAACAAGTCATTCTAACGGTTTTATTTATACAGATTGGACATTAATCGAAACCCAAGTTGACTTTAACAAGTTTCCTCATAGAGAAACGGTTTTCACCATCGGCAACGGTTATTTAGGAACACGCGGCTCCTTTGAAGAAGGCTATACCCAAGCATCACCTGCTACATTTATTCACGGCGTTTACGACAGTGTACCAGTAGTTTACACTGAACTTGTTAACTGCCCTGACTGGCTACCACTGATAGTAATTGTTGATGGCGATCGCTTTCGTCTCGATCAAGGAGAAATATTAAGTTACGATCGCCAACTTGATTTGCGCCAAGGGCTTATTACCCGTACAATACGTTGGCGCAGTCCCAGTGGAAAAACCATAGATTTGAGTTTTCAACGCTTTGCTAGCCAAGCAGATCAACATGTCTTAGCGCAGCGTTGCCAAATCACCCCAGTAGATTTTGACGGATTAATCGAAATTCAAGCTAGCATTAACGGCTATCCGGAAAATCAAGGCTTCAACCATTGGGAAGCACTCGATCAAGGAAACATTGAGAACGGAATTTGGTTGTATCGTCGCACCCGCAATTCCCGCATCGAAATCAGTCTTGCAGCGCGGATGACACTTTCAGGAGCAGATGCATCTATGCTTGTTACCAGCGCTCCGGGTTATCCGACCTTAAACACAAAATTCCAGGCGATCGCCCAACAGACAGTCACATTAGAAAAGATAGTTACAGTTTTTACCTCGCGGGAAGTAACGCATCCGATTGCAGCAGCTCAAGAAAAACTTGCTCAATTGCCTTCTTACTCTCAGTTGCTAGATGCTCACCAAAAAGCTTGGGATGAAGTTTGGCAACAAAACGACATCGTAATTGAGGGAGATATTAGAGCGCAACTCGCAGTCCGGTACAATATCTTTCAGATGCTCATCGCCGCTCCACGACACGACGATAAAGTGAGTATTCCCGCGAAAACTCTTTCTGGATTTGGTTATCGCGGTCATATATTCTGGGATACCGAGATTTTTCTGTTGCCTTTTTTCACTTACACCCAACCGCAGATCGCCCGGAACTTGCTATCTTACCGCTACCATACCTTAGCTGGAGCGCGACGCAAAGCAGCCCATGACGGTTATAAAGGAGCGATGTTTGCTTGGGAAAGTGCCGATACCGGTGACGAAGTTACTCCGCGTTGGGCACTACCTAACGATCCTTACGCTGAAGACGTGCGGATTTGGTGTCGCGATCGCGAAATTCACATCAGTGCAGATATTGCTTACGCCGTTTGGTATTATTGGCAAGCAACAGGTGATGACGAGTGGATGCAAAAGTACGGCGCAGAAATTATCTTAGACACAGCTATATTTTGGGCTAGCCGAGTAGAGTACAACACCAAATATGAAAGATATGAAATTCGCGGGGTAATAGGTGCAGACGAATATCACGAATTCGTCCATAACAACACCTTTACCAACCGGATGGTGCAATGGCATTTAGAAAAAGCCATTATAGTTCAAGATTGGCTGCGTCAAAATAAGAGCGATCGCGCTATCGAATTAGAAGAGAAATTAAAATTAACTCCAGGAAGGCGATCGCGTTGGCAAGATATTATTACAAATATCTGGATTCCCTACGACGCATCAACCAAGTTAATCGAGCAATACGAAGGATTTTTCCAATTAGAAGATATTAACTTGCAAGAATACGAGCCACGTACTCGTTCCATGCAAGCCATTTTAAGCATCGAGGGCGCTAATAAACGGCAAGTACTTAAACAGCCAGATGTATTAATGCTACTTTATTTAATGCGCCAATCACAGGAATTTCCCTACAACCAAGAAATTTTAGAGAAAAACTGGGACTACTACGCACCTCGTACAGACATTACTTATGGTTCATCCCTCGGTCCTGCGATTCACGGTATCTTAGCCTCAGACTTAGGCAAAACAGCCGAAGGTTACGAAAGATTTATGCAAGCAGCAATGGTAGATTTAGAAGATGTGCGCGGCAACGCAGCCGACGGAATTCATGGTGCAAGTGCTGGTGGGGTTTGGCAAGCCGTAGTTTTCGGGTTTGGTGGTATCCAATTGCGGGATAATCAACCCGTAGCCAACCCCCACCTACCCCCAGGTTGGACACGCTTAAAATTCAAGCTTCAATGGCGCGGTAAATCCCACGAATTTGACTTGCACCAGGAAGGGGGACAAGGAGACAAGGAGACACGGGGACAAGGAGACAAAGAAGAATTTGCTCCCTCATCCTCCCCTCTCCCCCTCCCCCACTCCCCCCTCTCCTCCACTCCCTCATCCCCCCTCGACATCCGAGGATTCATCTTTGACTTAGATGGTGTGCTGACGGATACAGCAGAATTTCACTATCTAGCTTGGCAGAAATTAGCAGATGAAGAGGGTTTACCCTTTACTCGCGAAGCTAACGAAGCTTTGCGGGGTGTGTCGCGTCGCGAATCGTTGCTGTTAATAATTGGGGATAATAAAAACTATTCAGAAGCACAAATTCAGGAGATGATGGAGCGCAAGAACCGCTACTATGTAGAATCGATTGAAAACATCTCCCCAAAGGATTTATTGCCTGGAGCGCTGCCTTTTTTGGATGAACTGCGACAAGCGGGAATTAAAATAGCTTTGGGTTCAGCGAGTAAGAATGCTAGACCAGTTGTAGATAGATTGGGAATTGCTAGTAAAATAGATGCGATCGCTGACGGTTACAGTGTAGAAAAACCCAAACCAGCCCCCGATTTATTTGTGTTCGCTGCCCAACAATTAGGACTTCAACCAGCGCAATGTGTAGTTGTCGAAGATGCAGCAGCGGGTATTGAAGCGGCTTTAGCAGGTGGCATGTGGGTAATAGGACTTGGACCAGTTGAGCGAGTTGGTGCAGCTCACATTGTCCTACCAAGTTTAGCTGGTGCCAATTGGTCAGATATACGCTCCAAATTAGACAATCTTGTTACAAAACAGTAGCGAGAATACTAAGCGTTTTAAGGCTTCAGAAGGGCAGTAAACTATTAGCTTGGTTTCCAACTTTTGGGAGAATATTTCATGTTTTGTAACTATAACTTAGGTTATATCTGAAGATGAAACTCAGATTTAAATCTTTCTCCCAAAAGACACATGAATACACCTGACCATGAGAGCTAACTTGATAAAGTAAATCAGCCAAGATAAAAAGCCAATAAAACTTTATCTTGGCTGAAAAAACCAAAAACTTTAATTAGTTTCAAGGAGTAGTATATCATGTCAGATACAAGTAACCGTGGTTTTGCTTCGATGGATGAGGACAAGCAACGGGAAATAGCCAGCAAGGGTGGACAGGCTGCCCATGAGAAAGGCACTGCTCACGAGTTTACATCTGAAGAAGCTCGTGAAGCTGGACGCAAGGGTGGCGAAACTACAAGTCAAGATAGAGAGCATATGTCTGAAATCGGTCGCGAGGGTGGCAAAAATTCCCACAGCGGCGGTGGCAATAAAGGTGAATAATGGTGTCAAGCGATAAGTTCGCGGTTCGGATAAAGTCCTACTGAGATAGGGCAATAAAAATAGAACTTAAGCAACTGACATTGAAGAGGTGGTTCGTAGTGAGCGTTTTAATGCTTCCTAAGAGCAGTAAAGTGCTCACTACAAGTTTTAAAATCACAAGGTATCTGTAACACATGCGTAAGTTCTCAAGAATATCGAAAAAAGACCGATAAGCGAACTTAATTCTCTTGTTTAACCAGCATAAAAATGTGTGTTGTTAATTAAAACCCCGATCAGGTATTATGATTGGGGTTCTTTTATTTAAAGATTGAAAGTATACTTATTTTAATTTTTCATTGCCATCAGAGTACATTCCCAAACTAGGCGCGGTTGAGCGTAACAAAGTAAATATTTACGCGCTTTTTCTAAGGAGTTAATAATACTTGGTTGATACGATCGCCGCCAATACAACTGCTGTAAATAATCGATTAGCCACAGTTGAGCTTCTGTATCTAAATCATCAATTTCTTTCGCCAATTCTAAAGCATCGCGGTAAGTTTTCGGGGCTGTTGTCACAGCTTCGAGTAACTTATTGGGGATAACTTGCAGTTGCTCGAAAGATGCGATCGCTTCCCCTGGACTGCCAGATGCTATACTTAACACCGCCTCATGCTCTAAAATTTCCTCATGCCCTGTTTGCCTGAGAACCTGAGCCAAAGACACTGCATCCAAACGATAAAAGGGAATGCGTTGACAACGCGAAACTAAAGTTGGCAACACAGACTCAACTGAAGGTGCAATCAAAATCAGCGTCGCTTGTCCTGGTTCTTCTAAAGTCTTCAGCAAAGCGTTTGCCGCAGCTTCCGCCATTGTTTCTGCTTGTTCTAAAACTACCACATTCCTCGGCGCAAGCATCGGTGGACGACTAAGAAATTGTGTAACTTCTCGAATTTGGTCTAATCTAATTACAGGTGGTGCTTTGCGCTTCAGTTTTTTTTCTGCGGCTTCTTGTGGTGTTAGTCGTTGTCCTTGATACTGGTAAGTAGGCTGCACCCAAAATAAATCCGGATGATTTTCTTGACGCAAACGGTTCGTTTCTACAGAATGAGAAAACAGCAATTGTGCAAAGCACCGCGCTGCTAAACTTCGTCCCACACCCTCAGAACCGACAAACAGATAAGCCGGTGCAACTCGGTTTTGTTTAACAGCTTGAGTCAGTAATTCTACTGCTTGTTGTTGCCCTACAAGTTGTGCGAATGCGGTCATTAGTTAGTGATACATTTACTTTTAAGATTTTAGAATAAAATCGAGGTTGGCATTGGAATCATATTCAACGAGGGGTTCGCCAAACTTGAAGAACCGCATTGGTTTATCGCCAATCAATTTCATGGATTCACCTTCAATATTTAACATAGTCCCCTCTTGTAAACCAACTACAGAAATATCGGAATTTACAGCTAAAAATTCTCTGATTCTTTCTTCTCTTGTTTCTCCATTGTGATTGGGAATAAGAGCATCTGTGTAGTGAGGATTTATCTGAAAAGGAACCAGATTTAAGCCGTTAAAGCTTAGAGGTTCAATGATTGGCATATCGTTGGTTGTTTTTAATGTTGGAGAAGCAACATTTGAGCCTGCACTCCACCCAATATAAGGTGTTCCATTGTTTACCTTTTCTCTGATGGTTTCGATAATTCCGGTTTTATGTAACCAATGAACCAGATGAAAAGTGTTTCCACCTCCAACTACTATGGCTTCTGCTTTTTTTATCAATTCGTGATAATTTTCTGCGACATGAATACCATCTATGGCATAACCTATATCTTGAAAGACTTTTCCAACTTTCGCAGTATATTCATCATAATTTGAAGTCACACCAGCAAAGGGAACAAACAAGACTCTTTTAACTGAACTACCTAAAAAGTTTTGAATTTCCTGACGCGGATAAAACAAATATTCTTCACCAAAATTGGTTGAATTACTGAGCAATAATAATTTTTTGGTCATGGAAATAAATACAAGTATGTAAAATAGGATTTATAGTGATATTTTGTATGTATTTGATTAAAGTATTAAATTATACATAGTTCCAACCTTTCAAGCGATCGCTTAAAGTTGTCTGAATCATCTTTTGCACAGCTTCTTTATTCAAACTAGCATCTATGCGGACAATTTTTTCTTGGGATGCTTGCAGTTGACTATATCCTTGCTGTACGCGACGATGAAAGGCGATCGCTTCAAGTTCAATTCTATCAGCAATATCGTTATCAGCACGTTTACGGCTTAGTCCCACTTCAATATCGACATCAAGCCACAAAGTTAAATCGCTTTCTAACCCACCAGTGGCGATCGCATTAAGCTGTTTAATTAAATTTATATCCAAACCGCGACCATAACCTTGATAAGCGATAGTCGAATCTGTATAGCGATCGCACAAGATAATATTACCTTTTTCTAGATTCGGTTTTAGTTTCTGTTCAACGTGTTGCGATCGGTCAGCAGCATACAATAATAATTCTGTGGTGTTGAATATTGTTTTATTTTCTGCGTCTAACAACAAGCGTCGCAAATCCAAGCCTAAAGGAGTTCCCCCAGGTTCGCGAGTCACCACAACTGAAATACCTAAATTTTGCAACCACTCTTGACAAAGTTGCATTTGGCTAGTTTTACCACAGCCTTCCACCCCTTCAAATACGATTAATCTACCATTCATGCTTTTTTATATATTAGACCTGTCCGCAAATAAAGCTCAAAATAGCTGAAACCCTTACATAGCTTGCTTTTTAGCTTATCTTAGATAAGAAACTCTAAAACCCTCTCCAGAGCTAGGTTTCAGGCAAATAAAGCTCTCATTTCCGGATAAGTCTATTGGTAATTGGGCAATGGGCATGGAAAAAATCCTATTAGAACGCGCATTACGTTCTTGAGTTTTTTTAATTTTCATTGCCCATTGCCCATTGCCCATTGCCCATTGCCCCATTACCCAAGCAAATCTATAATCAAAGCTAGTAATTCCGTCGGTTCTACTGGCTTGGCGACGTGCTTTTGGAAACCTGCGGCAAATGCCCGATCGCGATCGCTTTCTCCAGCATAAGCGCTAAGGGCGATCGCTGGAATTTGTCCGCCTTGCTCAGGAGACATCGATCTGATTTGAGCCATTAAACTGTAGCCATCCACCAAGGGCATTCCTAAATCACTCAGTAATATATCTGGCGGCGATTGGGCAAACGCTTCTAGCGCCTCACTTGCAGATGAAGCCTCACTCACAGTCGCTCCATGCTGTTGTAGGAAAAAGCTCATAAATTCCCGTGTATCTATCTCATCATCAACTAACAATATCTGTATTCCTGCCAGAGGTAAGGAACTGATATTCTCCGCTTCTGTCTTATTTTCCTTCTGTTGTTTGCTGCTTTCCTCAATCAAAGGCAATCTCACAATAAAAGTTGCCCCCTGTCCTTCTCCTGGACTTTCAGCCGTGACGGTGCCGCCATGTAACTCTACCAGATGGCGAACAATCGACAAACCCAGCCCCAGCCCACCATGATTCCGGGTAGTGCTGCTATCTGCTTGCCGAAAATATTCAAAAACGTGGGGCAGAAATTCACTTGAAATCCCCTTGCCCGTGTCAGTTATGGTGATTTCGGCGTAGGTGGACAGAGGAGTGGGTGGGTGCGGGAGGGGGAGAGATGGGGCAGCCAAGGTAGAAATTCGTCCTTGTCCTCCCTGCCCCCTGCCCCCTGCTGCCTGCCCCATTCCCACCGACAGCCTGATATCAATTCGTCCCCCTGCGGGAGTAAATTTAACAGCATTATTGAGCAAATTACCGACGACTTGCTGCAAGCGATTGAAATCACACAAAACTTTACCTACATTCGGCTCAATATGCAGATCAATTTCGATTGATTTGTCTTGTGCTGCTAATTTCACTGTTTCGATTGCGGCATTAATTATAATTGCTAAATCAAAGGCAGCAAAATTCAAACATAGTTTACCTCGCAGTATCCGGGAGACATCCAGCAAGTCGTCAATTAGTTGAATCTGCAATTTAGCATTGCGTTCGATGGTATCCAAAGCACGAAATGTAGCCGCTTCATCAAACTTGCGGCTTTTAAGTAACTTTGCCCATCCTAAAATCGGATTGAGAGGCGATCGCAATTCATGAGAAAGTACAGCAAGAAACTCATCTTTTATGCGGTTAGCTGCTTCTGCTTCCAGACGGGCAGCTTTTTCTCGCTCTAAAATTTGGGCGCGTTCTTCATCGATTTGTTTTTGCTGATGAATATCTCTACAAGTGCCAAACCATTTTACGACGCGTCCTTGATCGTCTTTTATCGGTAAACCTCGTACTAAATGCCAACGATATGTGCCATCAGCAGCTCTGAGATAACGATGTTCAACTTCATAAGGTGTACCATTTTGCAGCGCTTCTGTCCACAGTTGTGCAGATATTTCTAAATCATCCGGATGCAGTACTTTTCTCCAGCCGTAGCCAAGAGTTTCCTCTAAACTTAACCCGGTGTATTCTTGCCAACGCTGATTTACGTAAGTCGCCTCACCTTTAGCATCTCTTGTCCAGACCATTTCTGGAATAGTGTCAGCTAAGAAACGGTAATTTTCTTCACTTTGGCGCAGAGTTTCTTCAGCTTGCTTGCGTTCGCGTAGCGCAGCTTGCTGCTCGCTTATATCTTGAATTGTTCCCATCATCCGTATTGGCTGACCATCAGCATCATAAAAGCCTCGACCTTTAGCGGCAAGCCAATGCACGCTATTATCAGCCCAAATAGCGCGATATTCTATATTATAATCTAGCTTTTGAGCAACAGCGGAGCTTACAGCTTCATCGGTGCGTTGGCGGTCTTCTGGATGCAGACGATTCCGAAAAAGCTCGTAAGTAATTGTCGTGTCAGGTGCGAATCCAAATAGTTCTTTAGACTTGGAAGTCCAAATTAACTCGTTGGTGGTCAAATCCCAAAACCACATACCCAAATTAGCCGCTGTGGTTGCTAGGCGAATGCGTTCTTCACTTTCTCGTAAATCGGCTTCAGTTTTTTTGCGATCGCTAATATCAATACTAATGCCAACTATCCTGATAACGCGACCTTCTGCATCCTGCTCAACAAACCCTCGATCCTGTAACCACACATAATGACCATCTTTGTGACGCATCCGGTACTCAATTTTATAACCGTTGCCATTTGCCAAACTGATTTTAAATTCGTCATTAACTCGTTGTAAGTCATCCGGATGCACAAGCTGTTGCCACCATTCTTGGGTCGGTTCAGCTTCTTGTTGAGTGTATCCCAAAAGCGCAGTGATACCTTGAGTTCTTTCTACAGTACCGCGCGAAATCTCCCAATCGTAAAATAGGCAATTAACCGCTGCTAGCTCAAACCGTTCGTTATGCCGCAAGGCGCTTTCTGTATCTTGTTCAGATATATTTGCTGCCTGGTATTCTGTCTGTTGTTCTGTCAAGCTTGCCGATAGCGGTATATTTGCCGATTCCGTAATTTCCGAAAAAGTTGTGACAACAGCGTATGGTGTTGTTCCTCCAGCCATAAATAAAGGTTGTGAGTTCAGCAATAGCCAAACTAGCTGACCATTCGGCTTATACAAACCCATCACCACATTCAAACATGGCTTTCCTGTCCGCAGAGCTACCATCGCTGGGTGAGTCTCACCAGGGAAAGGAGAGCCATCTTCACGAATCGATTGCCAAGGATGATCGACCGAAGTTTGCCCCATCAGCTGCTCGGCAGTCAATCCAAGTATGCGCTCACAAGCCGTATTGCCAGCTTGGATAGTACCGTCCGCAAGTTGCAGCACTATTCCTTCTTCTTCAGTGGCGATCATCGAATAATTCGCTTGTTTATTTATCTGCTGGTGCAACGATAACAAATTATCAGCCAACTCGTTTTGGGACTTTTCCGCGTCTGGCATTATCTGAAAGGCTGACTGTGTACCGCAATCTATTTCTTATCACATAACTGCAAATCTTATTTCTTCCTCCCTTGGGTAGAAAAGAAATTAAAACTAATGTAGTAAATTCAATTTACTTCTATATAGTGCTAATAAACGTCGAGCAAATAAAATGCAAAACCTGAAATTTAGGATTGTGGATTAAATAAGCAATAAAGCGAGCAAGTTAAAACTTCCACCGAATCGTTGCTTACACCGTCAACAGTTCACCATAAAAAATGCCAAATCGACCATCGGCAGTTTCAAAATATTCCACATCAAACAGCGTCTTTATCAAGCAACAGCCCCCTGTTTAGGCTGACGCACCGGACGCTTGCGTTCGCTTCGACGAACGCCTCCTGCTATTTTGTACTCATCGCTATTCTTGCCATACTTTGCAGCTACACTGAGTAACATATGTTCTGTTAGTTCCATCAGCGACTTTTCGGCAAGTTCTAAGGCTCCCTGAGTCAGATCCACGGTGGAGAGGCTTGAGTTATATGTTTCCAACTTGTCTTGCGTTGTTTTGATGACGGCTGCAAAAAAGTCAATTGTTACCCCATTGCCTAAGTCTAAGGTGGGACTGATCGATTTCAAAGCCGCAATCCCACGCTGTGCTCTATCAAGTACTTTAGACCCACGTTTTGGACGTGACATAAATCACTTTCCTGTTATTCAGGATAAAAACTGACTTCTACCCTAAATTGTACAGCACTAGGATAGACAGAATTAGGGTTACTTGACACCCGCATTATTCAGTATATTTTTAATTATTTACTACAAAAATATCGAATGGCTTTATGTAAATTCTTGGTGGTTCCCCGAATTCAATCAACGACTGTCCGAATTCTGTAAACGACTGCCCGAATTCTGTAAACGACTGCCCGAATTCAATCAACGACTGTCCGAATTCAATCAACGACTATCCAAATTCAATCAACGACTGCCCGAATTCAATCAACGACTGCCCGAATTCAATCAACGACTGTCCGAATTTAATATAGGAACTTAGGATTGTGGATTAAATTTAGATACATTCTTCCGTGAATGTAATTTGTAGTAAGCATTTGATTTGTGTCATAATCAGATTGGGAAATACTTGGGAATTTCTCCAAAAAGCTTAATATAGTGTGATTATTCAACCTACAAGATTCAACGAATCATTGGCTCCGGAATTTAATAAATTTATCGCCTCGGTTGTAGAGTCAGGCAACAGCAGTTGGGCAAGCGAAGTCATCCGCAAAAAACTGCACCTACTTCAGCAGCGTGTATCAAGTTTCACTTCTTTAAGTAAAAAGTATCAAATGAGCGAAGGGAAGGAAAAAGAATACGTATGAAGGACGGGCATAAAACAGACCCCTTCCCCGGACTCGGTGAGATGAGAGCGCGGATGCGTGCTTTCGATTGGGCAAACACACCTGTAGGTTCGATAGATACATGGTCGCAAAGCCTGAAAAGCACCGTGAGGATTTTGCTGGCATCACGGTATCCCATGATTCTAATCTGGGGTCCGAATCTGATTCAGTTTTATAACGATGCCTATTCCAAGATTATCGGTGACAAGCACCCCGCCGCACTCGGTACGGATATTAGAATTACCCTCGCCGAAGCGTGGGATACGCTAGGTCCGATGATTTCAGAAGTGATGGTAACAGGCGTAGCGAACTGGGTTCCGGCACAGATGCTTGTTTTAGAGCGATCGGGCTATCGTGAAGAATCCTATTTTAGCCTTTCTCACGCTCCCGCCGAGGATGATTCCGGAGAAATTGTTGGGATGTTTTGCGTGTGTAGTGAAGTCACTCAGCAGATATTGGGCGATCGCAGGTTACGACTTCTTCGAGATTTGGCATCTAAAGCAGGTGAGACGCGCAGTGTAGAAACAACATGCCGCGATATTGCGAGGGCGATCGCCGAACACCCACTTGATGTGCCGTTTGCACTAATTTATCTGCGCGAGCCAGATGGAAAAACTCTCAGGCTTTGTGGAAAAATACAAATGCCCGAAAAAGCGCTTCTTAGTCCAGTCTCTGTTAATATTACTGAACCAGGAAGTGATATCTGGTCGCTGGCGCGAGCTGCTGCTGGTGAAACAGTTTTGGTTGAAGGTGTGGATAGCCACGAGTCAATACCAGGTGGTCCCTGGAACGAGCCCACCCATGCTGCACTCGTCATGCCGATCGCTTCATCAACTCAAACAGAAGCGCTTGGCGTTTTAGTTGCCGGCATCAGCCCCAACCGCTTTCTTGACGAAGGATACACATCCTTCTATGAACTGCTTGTAGGTCAAGTATCCATCGCCGTGCGTAACGCCCAAGCATACGAAGAAGAACGGCGACGAGCTGAGATGCTAGCCGAACTTGACCGCGCAAAAACCGCCTTTTTCTCCAATGTCAGTCACGAGTTCCGCACCCCACTTACTTTAATGCTCGGTCCATTGGAAGATGCGCTACGCGATCCGCACCTTTCCACAAGTCAGCGGGAGCAAATTACCATAGCTCACCGCAACAGTTTAAGACTGCTGAAATTAGTCAATACGCTCTTGGATTTCTCGCGACTTGAAGCGGGTAGGACGCAAGCCATCTACGAACCTACAGATTTGGCGACACTTACCGCAGACTTGGCTAGTGTGTTTCGTTCGGCGATTGAAAAGGCAGGTTTAGAATTTATCGTCGATTGTCAACCTTTATCCGAACCGGTTTATGTAGACCGGGATATGTGGGAAAAGATTGTTCTTAACTTACTTTCAAACGCTTTTAAATTTACGCAACGCGGTTACATCAAAGTTTATCAACGAGCGATCAAGGGCAATATTGAGCTTCGTATTGAAGATACAGGCAGCGGAATTCCTGAATCTGAAGTGAAGAACGTGTTTAAGCGATTTCACCGCATTGAAAAAACGCAAGGTCGAACCCACGAAGGCAGCGGAATTGGTCTAGCACTCGTGCAAGAACTCGCCAAACTCCACGGTGGCAGCGTCCGCGTAGAAAGCGTTTACAAAGTTGGAAGTACCTTCATTGTATCGATTCCTTGTGGCAAGCATCACCTTCCTTCCGAGCAAATGGGTCGCGATCGCACACTTACCCCAACCAGCATTCGAGCCGACGCATTTGTGGAAGAAGCGCTGCGGTGGTTGCCCGATGAAGTGCATGATGTGGATCAGTCAATCGAGATGCGATCCGCCGAAGGTGGCAGCGCTTCGCTATCGCGCATACTTCTGGTAGACGACAACGCTGATATGCGCGAGTATGTGCGAAAGCTTCTAAGTATACACTATGAAGTTATCGCCGTCGCAGATGGCGAGGCAGCTTTAGCCGCAGCACAAGAGCAAGTGCCAGACTTGGTGCTCAGTGATGTAATGATGCCGAAACTTGACGGCTTCGGTCTTCTGGCTCGGCTGCGCGAAGACCAGCGTACCCGTTCTGTACCGCTTATTCTGCTTTCGGCTCGTGCGGGTGAGGAATCGCGTCTTGAGGGACTAGAAGCAGGAGCAGACGATTATTTAGTCAAGCCTTTTAGCGCTAGAGAGATTTTGGCTCGTGTCAAGGCAACATTGGAAACCGCTCGGTTGCGCCAAGAAGCTGCCCGCTCTCGCTTGGAGGTCCAAGCAGCTCAGGAGCGGGCAATTATTCTCGAACGGGTAACAGATGCCTTTTATGGTCTAGATCGGCAGTGGCGATTTACTTACGTGAATCAGCGATGTGAAGAATATATCGGCAAAACCCGCGAAGAACTGCTGGGAAAAGTCCTCTGGGACGAATACCCAATGCTTAGGGGCAGCGTTTTTGAAGAGCAATATTATAAAGCTGTCAGCGATCAAGTAGCGGTACACTTTGAGGTACTGTCTCCCTTCTCCGATGAGTGGGTAGAGGTACACGCTTATCCCTCTGCCGACGGATTGTCAGTTAATTTTCGATATATCAGCGATCGCAAAGAACTCGAACAGCGACGCGAGGCACTTTTAGAAAGCGAACGGGCAGCTCGTACAGAAGCCGAACGAGTCGGACGGCTCAAAGATGAATTTTTGGCAACCCTTTCTCACGAAATTCGGACACCGCTTAACGCCATCCTCGGCTGGAGCCAGCTTCTGCGTAAGGGAAAACTTAGTGCGGCACAATTTGAGAAGGGGCTTGATACCATTGAGAGAAACTCTAGAGCGCAAGCCCAGATTATTGAAGATTTGCTCGACATGAGCCGGATAATTTCCGGTAAAATTCGACTCGACGTTCAAAACGTCAATCTGAACTTGGTGATTTCAGAAGCGATCGAATCTCTTGTTCCCGCTCTTGCAGCCAAGGACATCCGACTTCAAACAGTTTTAGATGCCCTTCCCAGTCCGATAATTGGCGACCCGAACAGACTACAACAAGTAGTGTGGAATCTTGTTTCTAATGCCATTAAGTTTACTCCAACAGGTGGAAGGGTGCAGGTGTCAGTTGAAAAAGTAAACTCTCATGTCGTCTTAACAGTAACCGATACAGGTCACGGCATCAACCCAGAATTTCTGCCGTATGTCTTCGACCGTTTTCGGCAAGCAGACTCCTCTAGTACTCGCAAGTTTGGTGGTTTGGGATTAGGGCTTTCAATCGTCAAGCACCTCGTTGAGCTTCATGGTGGAACTATACAAGCAACAAGCCCAGGAGAGGAACAAGGAGCTACTTTTACTGTCGTGCTTCCGCTGGCTGAAAAAGAAAACCATACTGAGGCTCAAGCAGTTGAATATGCTTGTAATTCGCAGCAGCTTGTAGCAACCGAACTTGAAGAAACAAAGTTGGAAAATATGAAAATTCTTGTAGTTGATGATGAAGTCGATTCTCAAGAATTGCTAAAGAGAGTTTTGGAGGAGTGCGGTGCTAACGTTCTTACCGCTTCCTCGGCAGATGAAGCACTTGAGCTTGTACAAATCTATAAGCCGAATATAGTAATAAGTGATATTGGAATGCCGGGAAAAGATGGGTATGAATTCATCCGTGCGCTGCGAGGACTTCCATCAGAGAAAGGAGGAGAAACTCCAGCAGCAGCAGTAACAGCTTTTGCTCGTTTTGAAGACCGAATTTCTGCTTTGCGTTGTGGATACCAAACCCACGTTGCCAAGCCTGTCGAGCCAGCAGAACTGATTGCAGTTGTCGCTTCTCTTGTCGGTCGTTAAGCACTGGAGTGTAAATAAACGCGCTTCTTACTTTCTTCTCGCTACAAAATTACAAAGAAAGGCAGAGGGCAGAGGGCAGATGGCAGAAGGAAAGAAAAAGTATAAATAAAAACTTTATTTCCCGGTTTAAAGTGCGTTAAAAACAATAATTATACCGAGACGGCTTGCAGCGAGGTATAAAACGTCATTGCTTAAATCCCACTCTTTTAAGGGTGGGCAGCATAGCTGCCTTCTGAACTATTTTTTTCTTTCTTTTCTTCCTTTGTGTACTTCGTCCCTTTGCGGTTCGTTAATAGGTAATCTTCAAGTGTGACAGGAGTAGTAGTAAGCGGCTCTACCCCTTAAATGAGCGGTGAACCGCTCACCTTTTGGGTGACGCTCCTGGGGGAGACCCCCTGTTCTGCGCGCTGGCTCACTAGGAATTATTTTTCTACCTCTATGGATATAGTTAAGAGAATCATTTTTGCAGAAATACACCTCAAGGCTCACGCAGATACCTAAGAGAAACGTTAACAAAGAAGAAGAGCTTTACAATTCGTCGCAACGGGCTGTAATCAAACGCTCAAACTCAAGCTTTGAAATAGAGATAAGAGTAATAATCAATGACAACTGATACAGACCAAAATCAAAAAATTGAAAAGCTGCGTGAACTAGTCAAAGACATTGACTTTGGCATGTTAACCACCATCAATGACGACGGAAGTTTGCACAGTCGCCCTATGTCTACCAATGGCGAAATTGAATCTGATGGTACTCTTTGGTTTTTCACCTACGCTCCTTCTCCTAAAGTAGATGAAATCGAACACCATGAACAGGTTAATGTTAGTTTTTCCGCACCTAATAAACAGCGTTACGTTTCCATGTCCGGCACAGCACAATTAGTGAAAGACCGCAACAAAATTGAAGAATTGTGGAAGCCGGAACTCAAAGCTTGGTTTCCTAAAGGATTAGATGAACCCGATATTGCTTTGCTCAAAGTGAATGTACAAAAAGCCGAATATTGGGATGCACCATCCAGCTTTGTGGCGCACACAATTGGTTTAGTAAAAGCAATTGCTACGGGTGAAAAAGCTAGTAGCGGCGAAAACGAGAAAGTTACCTTAGGGTAAGCATTCAATTAAATGTTTTGCCGAAATAGAAAAAGAAAACGTAGGAACATACAATGAGAATTTTGTTTTGGGTAAGTTTATCTTTTGTGGCAGTGGGGGCAATTATGCTGTTTCTCCAACCAGCTATTGACTTTCATGCAAATTTAAATTAATTTGCAGCGTTGTACGTTTAACAAATGATTTTGTCGGGTGGGCAAACAGCCCACTCTCAGCAGATTTGCTGGTTAGATACGGGCAAAAAATTTTAAATCGTTACGCAATAATCAGGCAAAGTCACATTTGCACAACTATTCAGATAACCAGGTGTAGATCAACTATGAATTATCTTGTTGCAGTCTTGTCAGACCGAATCCAAGCAGAAGAGGCTTACACTGCCCTTGAAAAAGAAGGTGTACCAACCGAGCAGGTTGACATTCTCGGAAATGGCTACAAAAGTGCCGATGAATATGGACTGATTGATCCTAATCAGCAAGCTCGCAAAGGTGCAATTCGAGAGGCTTACTGGCTAGTTCCCTTTGGCTTCGCAGCAGGTTACGCTTTCAATTTACTCACAGGCATCGAAATCTTGCCAATTGGCGGTTTGGGTAATCATTTCATCGGGGGTCTGCTGGGAGCCGCTTCTGGTGGGCTGGGTGCTTTTCTAGTCGGTGGTGGCGTTGGTTTGACGGTTGGCAGTGGCGATGCTTTGCCTTATCGGAATCGCTTGAATGAGGGCAAATACCTAATTGTGGTCAAGGGTAAGGAAGAACTAACTCGTCAGGCAACTCGTGTGTTGCGCTCATTTGAGCCTGAGAATATTCAAGGTTATGCAGAATAGAATCCCCGCCATAAGCCAATATGGTTCGGATAATGTTTTTTGATGAAAATTATAGATCGCAAAGACGTGATAAATCGCCGTCTCTACAAAGGACTAATTATTGTAAAGACGGCGATTTATCGCGTCTCTTGCCTTAACCCAACCGTATTGTGCCATAAGAAGAGCGATCGCTCTTTAGACAAATACAGCAGTCAGGAGCCAGAAGTCAGAAGTAAAATTTGCTCTATGTCTGGCTTTTAGACCTTACTATGCGTACTTCATGCAAGACGCGTGAGGTACAGTGTTTTGGTCTACAAACCAGATAAAAAGCCTTTTTTACTCCTAGCTTCTGGCTCCAGCTGTAATTATGCGAAAGGGTGTGGAACGGTTATTCCTTCCAATCAAGAGGTGGCTCGATTAGGGTTTCATCTGCCTTGCCAGCGCGGACACCTGGCTTGTCAACAATCTTGACAGTGCTTGCTTGGGGACCTTCTATACCCTGACTCAAGAAAAAATGGACACCCGTGCCAATTTCTAAGCGGTCAAAGTCATCATGTAGTACGCTATTGCGGTGGAAGTAGATTTCCTGACCATCTAAGCCTTTGAGGAAGCCATAGCCTTCATCGCGAAAAAGCTTGGTGACAAGCGCTGTTGTCTCCATTGCGTTGTCGTGGTTCTGACCCTTATCATGTTCATTTTGGCGCTGGGTGAGTTTTCTCAACTGCTGAGTAGCGGCATTAAAGGCATCTCGGATCACCGCATCCACTGGCGCATACTGGTTAATATCACTGGGATTGCTTTCTGCCACGAGTTCGTGACCGGGCGGCACGGTGAGATCAATTCGCACTCGGTAAGGAGAACCACTGCGCGGGCGATCGTGAATTTTTTCGATCGCTATGTGGCAACTACTAATGTAATTGCAAAATTGCTCTAGCTTGGCAATCTTTTCCTCAACTAAGGTATCAAGCGCATTAGTTTTGTCAACGTTGCGATAGGTAATTTCTGGTGGAACTTTCATATTTTTGTTTGATTAAGTTGAACGTAGAAGCCAGAGAGAAGTTTGGGCGGAGGTTTCCTCCGCTCAAAGCTTCGGTGAGTCAGAAGTCAAAAGGCAAAGGACAGACGGGAGAAACAGAAGAATTTTTATGCACCTTGCATCAGCGCAGTTGATCACGGCTACCAAAAACTAAAGCTTTGAAATTCTAAAACTCCCGAAAATAAAAGCGATTAAGGACGCTAGTAATAGCGCTCTAGCATTGATTTTTTATGTACCGATCGCAAATGGCAATTGGCGATTTGCAGCTTGATTGAGCAGGTCGCGAACTTCTTGATCGGTTGTTTGCGGAAATTTTTCGTACCAAAAACCGACGCTGTAGAAGGGGCTAGGTGTCTGGGCACAGATGATTTCGTCTACCTGGGATTTAATCTCTTGGCAAGTTTGCGGTGAGGAAGTTGGCACACCGACGACAATTTTCGCGGGTTGTTGTTTGTGCAATGCTGCGATCGCTGCGCGCATCGTTGCACCCGTAGCTAAACCGTCATCAATCAAAAGAATAGTGCGTCCTTGGATCACAGGCTTGGGGCGATCGCCTCGATAAAGATTTTGGCGACGCTGTAGTTCCTGTTGTTCTTCCACCGTCACTTTCTCAATTGCTTCAGGGTCAATTTTCTCATCACGGATAATATCTTCGTTGAGTATTCTCACACCACCATCAGCGATCGCTCCCATTGCTAGTTCTTTTTGACCAGGCACACCCAGTTTGCGAACAACGAAAACATCCAAAGGAGCATTTAGCGCTTTGGCAACTTCAAAGGCAACGGGTACACCACCTCTTGGCAGCGCTAACACCAAAGCATCGGAGCGGTTAGCATAAGCTACTAACTTCTCAGCCAACAATTTCCCCGCTGCTGTTCGGTCTTTAAATATCATAGTGTTACCCTCCTGATTTGCTTCCCAGGAACGGGTTTTTATACGTAACCGTAAATTAGTGTAAAATCTCCGCACCTATTGCGACGGTGAGGATTTTGCACTCCTTCAACAAAGTCGTGTTTCATTGCCGTTCTTGCCACTGTTTTTTAATCTTATGAACTGATGGTATAAAGCTAAAAAGCCTCTTGCCTCTGACTAATGGAGCGACATTGGCGATCTAACGATCTACCTAACGGATGAAATAAAGCGATCGCCGTAGCAATGGTTAGGTACAAATCACCGCACCTGTAAATGGTTATGCTGCCGCTGTTAACCTCGATTATTGTGAACCTCAATAACAGCGACTACATAATTAACCAGCGTTACATATTTTCGCTCTTGATTATTTCACGCTCAAACTTCTCTCTGCGTGAAATTTTCATATCTTGATTCACCAAAGCTTTAGGATTTATTAGAAATAGTACCCTAGATGGGTACTGCCAAACCTCAACAAATTTTCCAGAATTAGAAATGTAAAGGATGATTCCCTACCCAAATGTTATCAGGCTGGGAGAAATCATTAACGCTCTTTAATTACGGAGAATTAGCTCATGCTTTTATCTAATTTTGAACTGCTGGTAAAGCCAATTGCACCAAAACCTTTTAGCCCCAGTATTTCTCGTCGCGTTATTCAAGCTTATTTTTTGACGATTTCCAATCTCAATCCTGCTGGTGACGATGTTGTTTTATCTGTTCAGTTCACTGCTACAGCTGCTTTGAGAACTGAAGATACTTTCACAATCGTTGATGCTGGAGGTTCAAATGTTTTCGGTGAGCTTAGTACTGATAATAATACTGGTAAACCGAGCCAATTGTTAACTCTTCCTGCTGGTAGTACGACTTTGTTTGTCTTACAACCAGATATCTCCAAACCTAACTTCTTAGAAAAAGCAGATTATGAAGTTCGTGGATATGTAGAAGTTCTTCTTTCACCTTTTTCACCTTCTCCATCTGCTGAGTTGTTGGTTTCACCCCAAAGTCGAGGTACATTCGTACCAACTAATTTAGAAGATCCCAATCCTGATTTTGATCAACAAGCTTACAGCCTTCTTACAGCTAGTGGTGGAGCATTCCTAACACTTTAATAATTTGTCATGCTTAAAATAGTTTCGCAGACTTTAAATCTGCGAAACTTTATGCAATAAATGTTTTAATTTTTTCTGAAAAAAATTACGATAAATCACAATTATGAATATAATCTTCAAGGCATTTTGTAATAGTTGGGTAGCAGTTCATCCTAATCCAATCGGTGTAATAGAATTTATAGGAGGTGCTCTGTACGGTACTTTACCCAATATTTGTTACGCTCATTTCTTACATACTTTATTTGAAGCTGGTTACACGATTATTGCCTTACCTTTCAAATTTGGCTTTAACCATGAATCGATTGCCAAAACTTTACTAGTGGAGCGAAATGAGGTTCTAGCTGAATTAAACTATCCGCAAAATATCCCGCATTTTTGGGTTGGTCACAGCTTAGGCTGCAAATATGTTATTTTGTTGGAGGCTTATGGAGCGATTATGAATCAGCCTTCTTTATTAATTGCACCAGATATCTCTGATACTAAGGATGCTGTGCCGTTTCCTGGTTTAGCGAATTTTCTAGATAAAATTAATTGGGGTGCAAATCCTACTAGAAAAGAGACTCAAGCCCTTGTGCAGAACAGTAATTTATTTAATTTGACAGCGCTGATTTCTTTTGATAAAGATGTCATTGCCGGGACGAAAAATTCTCCAATTGATAAAAGTGATGTAGCCTGGTTCATTCATGAACTACAGGATAGAAAGGATGGACACTTTCTTGCTCAAGAAATACCTGGAAGACATTCAGAAGTGGTGGGTATTAAGGTAAGTAATTTATTACTTTATCTAGATTTGAAATCGGGAATATTTGGAAAAATCAAAACTAGAAAATTAGAGCCTTTAGCATTAGAACTTTTAAATAAGTTAAGGCAGCATATGTTAGAACTGGCTGTTGATGGCACTGAAGTTAATTCGACTGAGTTTATGTATCGAGTTCCAGCAGAAGCGGTTAATGATATTTGATTGTCGTTATTAGAGATTTGGAATGGCGATCGCCTAAAATATCACCTGACGCCTAGATGAAGATATGGCGATCGCCTTCCACTACATAAAAGCCGAGAAAAGGCTAAATCCCGCTTTTGGCTAAAGTTACCGCATTGCGGAAATGACCATTGCGCTGAGAAAATTTATCCGCCAGAAGTTGTCGATAAACAGCTTCATAGCCATCGGTCATTGCTTGCAAGCTGAAACGGTTCGAGACATACTCCCGACAAGTACGGCGATCTAATTCTGCCACCTTATCAATCGCACTCACAAATTCTTCTATGTTGTCGCACAAGAAACCGGTTTTTCCGTGGTCAATTACTTCTTTCGTAGACCCTAGTTTCATTGCGATAACTGGTGTACCTGCTGCCATTGATTCTACCATCACCAACCCAAATGGTTCTCGCCAGGTAATGGGGAACAATGTTGCTACAGCACCGCCCATTAAAGCATTTTTCTGCTCATGATTTGCTTCACCCAAATATTCAATTTGCTTACCGTCGATGTGTGGTTTGATTTCCTTTTCATAGTATTCCACATCAACGACATCCACCTTACCAGCCATTTTCAAACGCCAGCCAGCTTTTTTCGCAATTTCTATTGCCAAGTGGGTTCCTTTTTCTGGCGATATCCGACCCAAAAACGCTAAGTATGGCTCATCTTCCGGTTCAGGGTGAAACTTATAACTGCTAACATCAATTCCGTTGTAAACAGTCGCTACACAGTTGAGGTCTAATCTCGGTTCTCGTTGTGCCTCAGAAATACTGATGTATGGTTGTTGTTTCGCGTGTTTAAACATTTTTTCGTTGTCAGGCGTAAAAATACCATGCAACGTATGAACTGTAGGAGTTTTGACTAACTTGGCGTAAGGCAATGTTACAAAGCCCATATGCGAGTGAATGATATCAAAATCTTCTGCCCGCTCATATACCGAACTTAAATGCATCAAGTCGTAGACACCGTACTCCTTGATAGTCGGGTCGAGTCGTAAAGCACGCGGATGAACTGATTCTAGCTTTGCCAAAGTAATAGAATCACCCGATGCAAATAGCGTTACTTCATGTCCCCGACGGACTAATTCATCAGTCAGCAACCCTACTACTAACTCGATACCGCCGTAAGCGGGGGGTGGTACTCTTTCGCATAGTGGGGCTACCTGAGCAATCCGCATTACAAACCTCCCAATAAATAAGACTTGTATTTAAAACGCTTGCTTTCTTACTCAAAAGTGTTTTCAATTCATGCACCCTGTATAAGAATTAAGTTTGAAAACAAACTGTTGCAAGACAAGAATTTAATTTAAATTATATGTATATATCTCACGAATCCCTGTCTACCGGAAGGAAGGAAATCACTATCTCTTGAGAGAGGAAAGTTTTTGAGAACTCACTAAATTCAGATTATTATCTATCTTCAGATATATACCATTTTAAAAATTTTATGCTGGTCAAAATGTTGTGGTACTCGCTAAAATAGTAGTAACAACCAAATAGATAATGGTTGTTCAATAGCGTCCTAAAAGCGCAAATTGAAGCAAATTTGATGATTAATTGGGAATAGCTAATAAGAGCTAGGGAAAATGCTATTGTCATAGCTTATTCCCTAAGTTTTACAACGCTATGCCCGCTCAACTAGTAAAAATCCCATAAACAATAATTTAGATATGAACAAAGGAATTTTGTGGTTAAGCGTTGTTTCAGTTCTCATTCTTTACTGGGTTGGAGTTAACCTACTCATGTAAACAACAAAAAAACACTGGGTTTGCTATTTTACAAGACCTAGTGTTTTTTTGTCAAAGTACACATTTGCACTTATCCCCAGGAAGAAGCAAAGACGCGGAGCGTCTCGGACAGCAGAAGGGCTTGTCGCAAGACATCGCGGGAAATAAAGAAGATATAATGATTGACTATTGACATTAAAAATGATATTATCGATTTTGATAAGGAAGACTTAGCTCAAAATAAACGTGAATCTATCTTCATCCCAGAAAAAACCGCGTGTCGTATGGCAAGCGGTTTTCTCACTACTGATGTTTGTGGTGATGTATCTGCCGATTTTGGTACTTGCCTTTTATAGCTTTAACTCGTCGCCTTACAGTGCAACTTGGCAAGGATTCACCCTTGATTGGTATAAAAAACTATTCAGTGATGAACGTATTTTATCTGCTCTAAAAAACAGTTTAATAGTTGCCTGTAGTGCAGTGAGTATAGCAGCAGTGCTGGGAACGTTGATGGCGGTGGGGATAGCGCGTTATCAGTTTCCAGGAAAGACATTGTATCGGGGAATTTCTTATCTGCCATTGATTATTCCCGATATTGCGATCGCCGTAGCTACCCTAGTTTTTTTAGCAGCGTTTGCCATCCCCTTAAGTTTGTGGACAATTGTTGCTGCTCATGTCGTCTTCTGTCTGGCATACGTTGCACTTGTAGTTTCATCTCGACTTAGCAACATAGATCCCCACTTAGAAGAAGCAGCACTTGATTTAGGAGCCACACCAGTACAAGCCTTCATCCAAGTATTGCTGCCTCAATTGATGCCTGGGATTATAGCCGGTTGTCTGCTTGCCTTTGTACTCAGCTTAGATGACTTCCTCATCGCCAGCTTCACCGCGGGTAGTGGTTCCAACACACTGCCAATGGAAATTTTCAGCCGCATCAGAACTGGAGTTAAGCCAGACATTAACGCTCTCAGCGTCATCTTAATTTTAATATCTGCGATCGTCGCTTTTATCGCTGAATTGATTCGCGCTTCCACCAGAGAATAAAGACTGATAATATCAAACTTTCGGAATTCACCTCGTTACTAGAGGTTTTTAGGTTTCATATAATACTTTCACATGCATCCTCTAAGAAAGAATAAATTATAAATTTTTCAACAAGGCTAGAAGTAAATTTATAAAACTTTCGTAAATTTATTCCAAATTATAGTCAGTGACTTTTTTAGTTCAGTCACACCCAAACCGTTGCATTATCCTGTATTCAACCCGCTTGTGAGGTCTGAGGAATCCAGAGTTTTGGTTTGTATGAATGTATTTTTCTATCTAGTAATTGCACTTAATTCATGGTTTAATTAAAATCATTAAAGGTTAAGTAATTACACCCCCGGAATTATACGGCGTAAAGTAAAAAACTTATGCAGCATCAAACTTAAAAGAGGAATTTTCATTTTGAAAATACAAAGTCTGTTTACAAAGGCTTTCTGGTTGACATTGGTTTGTATCAGTGTCATGCTTGTGACTATTTTCAGATTAACTCCTAGTTTGGCTGGTTATACAACGACAACGCAACCAGTACAAGTATCAGCAACTCCAGTATTTATTGCCCAGTATGATTCAGGTTCAGAACGTTCAGGAGGAAGGTCTCTCTATCAAATGTGTATGATTAACCGGACATAATATGATGCCTGAAAAATCTAAATTGTCGGGTGGGCAAAGCAAAAGCAAATCACTCAAAAACCACCGTCCGATTACCATATACCAAAACGCGATTTTGTAAGTGTAAACGCACTGCCCTTGCTAATACAACGCGCTCCAAATCCTTACCTTTTCTAATTAAATCTTCAACTTCATCGCGGTGACTGACTCGCACCACATCTTGCTCAATAATTGGACCCGCATCTAAATCAGCAGTGGCGTAATGAGCCGTTGCACCAATAATTTTTACACCACGTTCAAAAGCTCTATGATACGGATTTGCGCCGACAAAAGCTGGTAAAAATGAGTGGTGGATATTAATAACTTGGGGAAATTTAGCAAGAAAATCTGCACTGACAACTTGCATATATTTAGCCAATACAACCAAATCAATTTTGTACTGCCGCAGTAATTCTAGTTGTTTGGCTTCCTGTTCCGATTTTGTATCTTTAGTAATGGGAATATGATGATAATCGATATTAAATTTCTCTGCCACCACCTTTAAATCAGAATGGTTGCTGATAATTAGGGGAATTTCCGATGTCAGCTCTTTCGCACGTTGTCGCCAAATTAAGTCAAATAGACAATGATCTTGCTTACTTACCCAAATGGCAATACGCGGGATAGTATCAGAAAAATGCAGTTCCCACTTTCCACCTAAAGGTTGGGCGATCGCGTTAAATGCTGGTGCAATGAATTCTCGCGGCAAATTAAATCCATCCAACTGCCATTCAATGCGAGTCAGAAATAAACCAGCGGCAAAGTCTGTATGCTGGTCTGCGTGGATGATATTGCCACCATTAGCATAGATGAAGTTGGCAATTTTCGCCACTAGCCCCCGTTGATCGGGGCAGGAAATTAACAATGTTGCGGTTGGACTTGTCATAATAATATAGAAAGACTAGCTTCAGCGCAAAGATAACCTTTAAGTAAAATCACCATTAACAAAGTAAGTTTATAGAGCTATTGCCTGAGCGAATTCATTTTAATCTGATTTAAAGCATTGGAGGAAAAGAATTAAATTATGTTTATTTAATTTAATTCGTAAGCTTCAGCCAAGGTAATCTGTGGGTAAGTAATAACTTTTTTTTCGGAAAAATTATAGATAAAAATACTATCATAGTTGGTGCGTAAATTTATTTCATCATCTGCCTTTCCACCCGATCGCACAAGCCTGTAACCATAGAAATATACAGTATTAAGACTGGCATCATAATGATAATTGGTAACTATAGTTACCAATTACTTAACTTTTTCTTTTATAAAGTTTTCACCTATGTACATAAGAATACAGAGGAACAAAGAGGATAAAAGTTCGACATGATTTTAGGTAGTATAAAATATACTTTAATATTTCGATAATATTGCGATCAAGAAAACGTGAAAAATTGAGTATAATAGGAAACACAAAAATGGTTTCTACAGACTAATCAGAGAATTACTGCCACCTGAGAAAAACGAAACTCTCATACGAATGGTTCATTTACTAGTAATTTATGGAAGCAACATGCTGCACACACTTCTTACTTATTTAGCAATTATTTTTTACCTGGTGATGGCTTACTGTTTCTTTACAGAATGGCTACATTTTTTCTTACAAGATGAAGAAATGAATTTAGAGCAGCGCTTATTTTCGAGTGTAATTTTGGTAACAGCTAGTATTTTATGGATAATAGTAGTGCCATTTGCTTATTTGGAACTATTAAAGTTTCATAAAAAACACAAAGGAGTTATTGATTTACTAATTAACCGCTCACACGTAAAAATTTATGAGGATTAACATGAAAGTTATTAATTGCTGGATGGCTGAATTTTAAGTTGTTAATTATTAATCATTGTTTATTTATTCTTTAAGTTTTGTCTATTTCATTAGTACACAAGTTGTGAGTGTAAAATCCTTTAGAAATCAGCAATACACCAAGTAAATGCTTAAATTAGTTATTTGGTGTTTGCTGGATTGGATTGAACGGGGCTAGGCAAATCTTTGATACTATCATCTCCAGATTGTTTCCACTCTGAAAGCTCGCGTTTAACTGCATTTTCAAAATCTGTGGATACCAATAGCACATTTATATTACCATCTGGTTTAGGAGTAGGGTCAACTTGAGCATATAAGAAACGGCGGTTAAAATCAGCTTTACCCAGAATGAATTGATGATTTTTCTGATTTTTGAGGTTGATATTAATAGTTGCTTGGGGTTGATCTAAACCAAAACCTGCAAGCTGGTTAGCTGGAATTAATAAAGTGCGATCGCTTTTACCCTTCACCAGCAAATCCATCAAATAAGAAACAATCGGATCGTTTGCTGGACTGACTGTAGGAGATTTTATCAACCATTTTGTATCACCACCATTATTGTTACGTTCCAGATTTAAAGTCACATTTTCCGTCTTTACCGTCAAAGACTGCACATCATCTGCTGCAAAAGAGAAAATTTGCTGTTTGTTCTCCTTAACTTGCTCTCGCTGAGGTGCGCCTTTAATTTCATAGAAGTAGACAAAAGTACCCAAACCCAGCGCTAGCAATATCAAAATTAAAGTCGTTCTTGGCAATTTCATTTTTTAACATTTGTTAGTTGTTGGTTGTTAGTGGGCATGGGGCATTGGGCAATGGGCAATCTTGGAGGGTCCAAGTGGAAAGGGCAAAGGGGAAAGGTATGGAAATAAAGCGCAAACTCAGCGGGGTCGGTTTCCGTCCCGTTGACGTTTGTAAGAAGAGTTATTTAAAAATAATTCATGATATTCTTTTTTCCCTTTACCCCTTACCCTTTCCCCTTTCCCCCTCTTCAAAAAGCCTTTCCCCATCTCCTTACCGTCGTCTCCACCAGAGAACAGCAGCTGCCGCTAACCCAATTAGGGGTAATATTAGCAGAGATGATAATGCTAAAAGATTTGCCTGTGCCCCTGTAATGTTAATGCGGCGGTTTTTGACTTCTTTGGGACGAATTGAAAGAGGTTGTTGATCTTGCTGACTCAACCAAGTCACTGAGTTGAGGAACATGTCTCCGTTTAACTGTTGTTGAAACAAGCCATCGGTGGCGAAATTGGAATTTCCTAAGACTACTAAGCGTGATTCGGTGGAAGTGGGGGAGAGGGGGGGAGTGGGAGAGGGGGGGAGGGGAGGAGTGGGGGAAGCGATGGGTGTGGGGGTAGCTTTACTTTGAGTGGTTGGTGATGGTAATGGTGAAGTGTTGGGGGTGGGGGTAGGTAAAGCGGCTGGTTTGGCTGATAGTTTGCGCTTTAATGCAACACCTAAGGTTAATGGACCTTTGCGATCGCTTCCCTCATTAAACTGCAAATTTTCGCTTTGCAAGTCGCTTTCTGCCCAACTGCTGGGATAAGGTTTGGTTACTATCAGGGTGGTAGACTCGACACCGGGCACTGGAGTAACTTCTAAAGGACGAGCAAACGGATAAAGCGAAATGCCGTTACCGAAATCTTTGGTGATTGGATGTTGCCCGTATTCTGTCACTAAAGCAACCGCAGGACCAAGCCCGACGTTGTTAGAAACATCGACTGCTAAACGATTATCAAGCCGCACACCCCACTCTTGTAGTAAACTATCAACTTTAGAGTCAGTATTTGGATCGATCATCAGCAACAAGTTACCACCTCGATTGAGGTAGCTTTGCAAAGCTTTCACTTCATTGTCAAACAAAGCTTTTTTCGCACCTGCGACGATTACGACAGCCGCATCATCAGGAACTGCTGATTTTTCTGCCAAATTTAGCGCTGATGTGGTGAAATTTTTCTCGCCTAACGCTTGAATTGCTTGGGAAATCGCACCTTCACCGGCTGCAAGTTGGCGTTCGCCATGACCTTGAAGTAAGTAAACTTTAGCTGTGGTTGTGCTACTGATTTGTTGTAAGCGATTAGTTAAGCGAATTTCTGACAGACGTTCATTCTGATTCACCACCTGCACTAATTGTCGTCTATCTTGGGATTCTAAGTAAACTTCTCCATAATCTTTCACGCCAAATTTATCTGCCAAACCTGGTCTTGCTTGCGGATCTACAAATTCAAACTTAAAATTTGAACTTTGCCGTCGATAATTTTCCAGTAATTCTAAATCTTGGGGATTTCGATTAACATCAAACACCCATACCTTTGCAGGCTTTTGCAAAGACTGTACCAATTGCCGTGATTGCGGCGCAAGGGTAAATAACTGAGCATCAGTTAAGTCTGTTCGTAGATGGTAGCGAGTGCCTAAAAAGTTAACTAAACCTAAAATCGCCAATACTGCAAGAGTTGCAACTAAGGCATTTGTACCAGCTTGGGTAGAACGGCGTCCCCACCAGTTAGTTCGTTGAGTTTGCCAGATTAACCAAAAGCCGATGATCACTATTCCCGCAACCAAAAATGCTAATGGAATTACTCCCCACTTTTGCGATACTAACCCGGCTGTTAAACCAGCAACAAGTAAAAATGGACCAAACCAAAATAGATATTTCCAAAGTCTTCGTTTAGCTATGCTTTTCATAATTATTAATATTTTTACTTTGTTAGTTGTTAGTTGTTAGTTGTTAGTTGTTAGTGGTTAGTTGTTCAAAAAAACTCAGCTTCTTCCCTACAGACGCGAGGAACATCGAGTCTCTACAACTCCAAATACCCACTAACCACTAACTCATAACCACCATCCACTAACTAATTACGCTGAAATCGTAATGCATCAATTGATTGTGCCGTGAGAAAGATGCCTAAAATAATGTAACTAGCAAATAATATTAAGCTGCTAGTATCGAAAATTCCTTGTACAAGGGTGTTGTAATGTTTGAGTAACGATAGATGACTTAGAGCTTCTCCCGCGACACCGCCAACATTTTTGGCGATTAAATCTACGAACAACAGCAATAAAATTACTGCAAATGTAAGTACGGCAGATAAAATTGTGCTGTCTGTTAAAGAAGAAATAAACATCCCTAAAGACAATATTGCAGCTGCTAGTAAGATTAATGCCAGATGACCTAACAAGGGAATTGTTGGGGATATTGGTGGAGCTGATCCACTTAAGGCGATCGCTTCAAACACCAACAGTGGTGCTACCATTGTTGTAAAAAATGTTAACACTCCTAATAACTTACCTATAGCTACTGCCCAGTTGGTTATTGGTGATGTCGCTAAAAGTTCCAAAGTGCCGCGTTTGCGTTCTTCGGCATAAAGTCCCATAGAAAGAATTGGTAGCACAAACAGCAACAGCCACCCCATACGATCCAAAAATGCCCGCACAAATTCGTAGGGAACATCAATTGGTGGTACTGGCACCCCGATTTGTTGCCCTTGTAAATCTAAGGCGGCAACCGTTGGTAAAATACCTTGTGGTCCCAGCAAAATCAAGACTAAGAACAATCCAGACAATAGCCAAAAAATACTAGCGATCGCATATGCTAAAGGCGATACAAAATAACTTTGTAACTCTCGGCGATAAATGGCAATAATATTACCCAGCACTACACCCATTTACGCTGCTTCTCCTTCTTTGGCTTCATCGTCTACCTCAGATGGCAAATTTTTTTCTTCTGTAGTCAGTTGCAAGAACACATCCTCTAAAGTAGCGCTGACACGTCGCATTTCATATAAACCAAATCCCGCACGCACCAACCCCATGACAATTTCGTGTCCTGGTTCGGTTCCTGGCTGCGATATTACCCGCAAATAACCTCGGTTATCCTCAATTGGGGTATGACCATGCATTCCGCTGGGCATCGATTCTACCAGACTGACGCCAGGTAAGTTTTGCAATACCTGTTTGGCTAAGGCAGGTTCTCCGGCAATTTCCAATTCATATCCAGAGCCACCTGTCAACTGCGTCATCAAATTTTCTGGCGTATTCGTTGCTACTACTTTACCGCGATTAATGATGGCTACGCGGTTACAGGTCATGCTCACTTCTGGCAAAATGTGCGTAGAGAGAATAATTGTGTGAGTACCCGCGAGACTTTTAATTAAATTCCGCACTTCAATGATTTGCCGGGGATCAAGTCCAACAGTAGGTTCATCCAGAATGATAGCTGGTGGATCGTGGACGATCGCCTGGGCAATGCCAACTCTTTGGCGGTATCCCTTAGAAAGCTTGCGAATAATTACATTACTCTTATCTTCTAAATTACAGCGTTTAATCGCTGCTTTTACCTTGTTAGTGCGATCGCCTGCCGGTACTCCCTTAATCCGCGTCACAAAATACAAAAATGACGCAACTGTCATCTCTGGATATAACGGGGGTGTTTCTGGTAAATAGCCAATTCGTTGCCGTACTGAGAGAGAATTTTCATGGACATCGTAGCCAGCGATTCTGACTGTGCCACTTGTCGCGGGTAAATAACCAGCTAAAATTCGCATGGTTGTAGTTTTACCAGCACCATTGGGTCCCAAGAACCCTAAAATCTCACCTTGCTCTACGTTAAAAGTAACATCAGTAATTGCTGTAGTTGAGCCGTATATTTTACTGAGACCATCAACTTCAATCATCGTTAAATTCGCCTGATTGCTGATCGGACATTAAAAGATATTAAATCAATATTTTCAAAATGCACCGAATTTACAGAGATTGGGAGGTGAGGAGACTAGAGACGCGATTAATCGATTTGTACAGGAGTGGGGATGAAAGGAGAATTTGAGCTTTATTAGCTTAAACTCCGAGTTCAGAGCACGAAACTCCGAGTTCAGAACATCAAACTCCGAGTTCAGAGCACGAAACTCCGAGTTCGGAACACGAAACTCCGAGTTCGGAACACGAAACTCCGAGTTCAAAGCACGAAACTCCGAGTTCAAAGCACGAAACTCCGAGTTCAAAGCACGAAACTCCGAGTTCAGAACACGAAACTCCGAGTTCAGAACACGAAACTCCGAGTTCAGAACACGAAACTCCGAGTTCAGAGCACGAAACTCCGAGTTCAGAACACGAAACTTCAAGCTTGACTGTTAACTGTTGACTAATGACTATATGGTGAACTCGACTTTCGTTAAAACAATTTACGTTAATCCTATGACTGGGAATGATGCCAATGCTGGTTCCAAGTCCAGTCCGTTGAAAACTCTCAGCGGTGCTTTAAAAGCCAGCATAAAATCTACAATTATTCAACTGGCGGAGGGAGACTACAATTCTCTGACTGGAGAAGTATTTCCGCTTTTGATCCCCGATGGTGTGTTGGTGGTGGGTAATGAAGGCACTAAAGGTAGAGGAATTGTAATTGAAGGAAGTGGTGCATATCAGAGCCAAAGCTTTGGATGGCAAAATATCACGCTGTTATTGCTAGGTGAAGCGACTGTCATGGGTGTGACCGTGGCAAATTCAAGCGGAAAAGGCACTGGTGTTTGGATTGAATCGACCGCACCCTCTTTGATTAATAATACTTTTACCAAATGTAGTCGGGAAGCTTTGTTTGTGACGGGGAGTGCTAAACCTGCAATTTTGGACAATGTGTTTGTGGAAAACGCTGTCAGTGGCTTGGTGATGGCTGGTAATAGCAAAGGGGAAGTGCTGCGGAATATTTTTCAAAAAAATATTATTGGCATGGCGATTAGTGACTCTGCTGCCCCAATGATTGTAAATAACAAACTAATAGAAAATCGGACAGCGATCGCTCTCTCTAGACAAGCGCAACCTGTGCTACGTCAGAATATAATTGCCAAGAATACCGAAGGTGGACTTTTAGTCAACGGTAATGCCGTCCCTGATTTAGGTAATCAACAAGAAAATGCCAAAAATATTTTTCGCGATAACAGTCAATTTGATTTAAAAAATACTACATCACAAAAATTAGTATTAGTAGGTAATCAGTTGAATCCTGCCCAGGTAAAGGGACTGGTGGAGTTTAGCACTGTAGTACCTAGTACTAAGTTTTCTGATATGACTGGGCATTGGGCAGCGGATTTTGTCGAAGCATTGGCAAGCAAGAATTTGATTAATAGTGCTGATGGGACTTTTGCACCAGATAAACTGATGACTCGCGCCGATTATGCAGTTATAGTGGCGGTAGCATTTAATCCCATTCCCAGATATCCAGCACCAGATTTTATTGACGTACCCAAAGATTTTTGGGCTTATGATGCAATTCAAATCGCAGCGCAGGGTGGTTTTGTGAGTGGAAAAAGCGATCGCACTTTCCGTCCTGAGCAAAATGTACAGCGACTACAAGTGATTGTCTCTTTAGTTAACGGATTGAAGCTACCACCGGCTCATAACGATGCCTTACTCTGCTACAGTGACCGTAATACTATTCTTAATAATGCCCGTACAGCAGTTGCAGCTGCCACACAACAAAAAATCGTAGTTAATTACCCAAACCCTAAGCAAATCGAGCCTTATCGTGAGGCAACACGTGCCGAAGTAGCAGCAATGATTTACCAAGCATTAGTCGCAATCAAAAAATCTCCTCCCCTAAAATCACCGTATATCGTTTCAAATTAATGCAGTTGACAAGTAGAATAAAAAACACTTCCCATAAACTTAAAAGCGCTTGGTAACTTCCCCTGTAGCTAAAAGCACGACAGCCGATATGCGATGGGTTGAAAATTTATACCTATTGCCAGAAGCCGATAGCAAGATGTTCACACAAACCCTGGACACCTCTGCCACACCACATCGAACCGGGCGACAAAGCGCTCAACGCTTGGAACCCCCGCACATGACGGGTGACTCCCAAACCCCGATACACGAGTGGCTCAACTTGGCAGCAGCCTTATTAATTCACTATAGTTTTGACCTCAGTGGGTACAGTGCCAGTGAGCTAGTTAACCGTTGGCAAACTCAGTACCCACTTAATTGGCTACACTTAGCCGTAATTGAAGCACTGTATCAAGGTCGGTACAAAGCTTTTTCAGTTCAGCAAATTTTAACCTTTTGGCAGCGGCGCGGACAGGCTATTTTTCATTTCAATATGGAATTTGAACGCCTGATTTGCAGCAAATTTCCCGAAAGCTTAACTTCACTGACTTCACCATTTTTATCTCACAATAAAGAAAATACTATTGAATTACCGCCAACCGCAAATTCTGTAACTGACAATTCAGCAACTGCTGGTAGCGTGAATAATGGGTATCGGGGCAACAATACTCAGCCAATAGAAGTGATGAGTGAGCAAGAAAAGCCACTCTTACATTATGAGGAAAGACGCAAAAGTACAGAGACAAAGAAGGCTTTGCCATCTTCCACAACCAAATCTAAATATTCCCTTGAGTATCAGCCGACTTATGCTTCAAGCCAAACAACGGCTGATGGGTATCTTTTGAGTGAAACATCTTCTTTGAGTCAACAGACAGACTTGTCTTTATCTGCTGTCAATCATCCGCCAATTGGACAATTCACCCCCGAAAAAAGCGATCGCTCTGAGTTGTTTACATCAAAACTGAAAGCGATAAGGAGTGAAAAGCCGTTACGTCGTTACACCCAACAAGAAACGGAGGCTTGAAAATATTTAAGGAAAGTCTTTACAAATTATTACCAATCAAAATATTGACTTTAATGTTATTAAAAACATTTCAAAAGAGCGATCGCACCTTGCCTTTATTCACAAGATGGGCGATCGCACTTTATAACTCCGTCAACTCATAATTAATAATTACGAAAAAAGAGCGATCGCTTTTTCACAGCTATACAAGCTTAATTCGTAGGCTCAATCATTCCTCTCAAACCTTTTCTATTAAGAAGTTTCAGCATTTGGTTGGCGTTATAGCGACTGCTAAAAACTCCTGCCTGCATGACTCCTCTACCTTGCGAAACCGTAGCGAAAGCACCAGGAGCAATAAATCGCACTAAGTCTTGCTCGCTTTGATTTGCTATTTCCACCATTACCCGATAACGCAAACCCCTTTGGGTAACACCCATAGACAAAGGCGATTGACCGCGATACATTGTTGTTGAGTTTTGAGGTGCGCTACCTCGCATATCGCTGACAGAAGTCGCTTCTAACGGTGGGGATGTCGTTTGCGGTGCGTTAAACTCGATTGTGTTGCGATCAACCTGCACATAATTCAACTGTGACGCCAATGCGTTAGTGGCGATTGGAGATGGCGCAGAAACTGAAGAACGATACCCTGGTAAGCTGCTAGGAGTAGGGAAGCTGGCAATTCTAGAGATCGGTTGCTGTTGATTTTTAGAAGCCACGGAAAGCGGAGAATTGGCACTTTGTAGTGGCAGTAGTTGCGGGTTCAATCCGGTCGAAGGAATATTGCTTCTAGGTGATGGCGATTTTAATTTAGGAGTTTGCGATTGCGATATAGATGGCGCCTCGAAGGTGATTTCTCGATTTGCTGAAGTTCGAGGTGCTGGATTGTTGGGTAATGAAGCGATGCCTTCTCTAGGAGAGGCTCCACCAACGCCAACGGCGAGCTTTCCTGCGGAACGCTCCGCGAACGCTAACGCACTTCCACCTTGCATATCTATTTTACCAGCGATGCGATCGCTTCCTAAGCTATTTCCAGCCGCTGAAATTACTTGTTTAGCGGCAAGCGCGTTAATGTCATAACGACCATTATTGCGAAACTGATTACCACCCGGTTCGGATGCGTTACCTAAATCTGGCATAGCAAACGCGATCGCTACTAACCCATCTTCTTTACTGCCTTCAATTACATTATTCCGGAAAATTGGGCGAGCATTAGCCTGGACAATAATTCCTGCTCTGTTGTCCTTAATTTGATTGCCTACCACCATTGGCGTGGCATTTTTGGCAATATTAATCCCAAAACCCGTTTGTTCAAAGACATTTTCTCGCACTTCCGGATGAGAATTACCGTCAATGGTGATTCCATTCGCTCCATTGCGATAAAAATAATTTTTGCTAACAATCGGCGCACTGCTGCCATTGACAGAAATGCCGTCTTGTGTACTACCAGTAAAGGTATTTTCGACGATTAGAGGATTGCTCGATTCAATCCACAAGCCGTAACCACGGCGATTGGGGTTCGTCACTGTCACCCCAGTTAATCTGGCTTGGTTTGCTCCGACAATTGTGGCATTTTGTCCGCCAAAGCTGCGACTGAGGTAATCACCACCCCCCTGAATTTCAATTTGGCGTCCTTTGCTGTAAGAGTCTCCTTGAATTGACACTCTAGGTTTGAGGATTAATGGAAATACCTCTCCGGTTTGGGTGCTGTAAGTACCTCTAGAGAGCATAATTACAGTATTGGGCAACGCTAGTTGCAGGGCTTGGGTAATTGTTTTTAACGGAGCGCGTTCACTACCATTACCTAGTTTGTCATCTCCGACACTTGGGTTGACAAACAGCACATTAACCTGAGACATTGTTTTTTCACCCATAGGCATCTGATTTGGTGCAGATGGTTGAGCTATGGCAGGGTTGGCAATACCCAACAATGCTGTAGTTACTACCCCTACTCCAAGGGTAAAACACAAAATAGAAGACAGAAGTTGGAGCGGAGGCTTCCTGCGATTTAAACTTCGGGAACCAACAACCAAAAGTATTGCTAATTTCAGGCAAGAATCTGGTTTGTTGTCAGGAGCGATCGCCTTTGGTGGCAGCATATCTGCTTTACGATAGTTAGGAAACACTAGGGGGAAAATCAATTTAGAGCACTCCTTACAACCAAGAATATTTTTTTCTACTCACAGTCCGGCTAGTATGTCGATAATATTACCCAGATATTGACCTATTGGCTACTTTTAATACAAAGTAATGAAGGAACTGGGGCATGGGGGCTAAGGACTAGAGATTAGAAAAAGAATTATTACCTATTACGTGTTACCTATTCCCCAATCCGTAATCCCTAATAAATAACCAACTTCGATGCGAAAAAAATTGCAAATATGAAAGAGGCTGGCTGTGACGATGAAAGCACTAATGGGGTTGTTGTAATGGTCGAGCCATACAGCCAAACAGAGCAGATACAGCATGTTATTTACCGCATTTTAGATGCAAATTTAGATCGCGCTCGTGAAGGCTTGCGAATTATTGAAGAATGGTGTCGCTTTGGGCTGAATAATGCCCAATTAGCTCTTGAATGTAAGCATTTACGGCAAGAGATAGCTAATTGGCATACGCCTCAAATGCGGGCGGCACGAGATACACTAGGCGATGCTGGTACTGAGTTAAGTCATCCTCAGGAAGAACAACGCGCCAATATCAAATCGTTATTGCAAGCTAACTTCGGTCGCGTACAAGAAGCAATGCGGGTGCTGGAAGAATACGGCAAGCTCACCCATCCGAATATGGGAAAAGCTTTTAAGCAGATGCGCTACCGGGTTTATACCCTAGAAAGTAGTTTATTAGGTTATCAGCGCCATCAATTGCTGTTGCGATCGCGTCTTTATCTTGTCACCTCCAAAAGTGAAAATTTATTGTCAACCGTTGAAGCTGCCCTTAAAGGTGGATTAACGCTTTTACAGTACCGCGACAAAACCGCTGATGATACTGTGCGTATAGAACAAGCTATGAAGCTGCGGCAGCTATGTCACAGCTATGGCGCTCTTTTCATTATGAATGACCGGGTGGATTTGGCTTTGGCAGTGGATGCAGATGGGGTGCATCTAGGACAGCAAGATATGCCTATTGCCATTGCCCGACAATTACTCGGTCCGCAGCGCTTGATAGGTCGTTCTACCACAAATTCACAAGAAATGCAAGGGGCGATTGCCGCCGGCGCAGATTACATTGGCGTTGGACCAGTTTATGAAACTCCGACAAAAGCGGGTAAAGCAGCAACTGGCGTAGAATATGTCACTTATGCGGCGAAAAATAGTCCGATACCTTGGTTTGCAATTGGGGGAATCGACCCGAATAATATTAATGACGTGATTGACGCAGGTGCAGAACGTGTAGCGGTGGTGCGATCGCTTATCGAAGCCGAACAACCTACTTTAGTAACACAATATTTCCTCTCCCAACTTTATCGCGTTAAAGCAAATGTTTAAACAATTCCAAAATCATTTTTAGTACATCTGTGAAAGCTTATGTCTGACCAGATTACAGTTCAAGTAAACGGGGAAACTCGTACTTGCTCATATCAAACGCCTTTACCCGATATACTTCAACAATTAGGTTTTAATCCCCGCTTAATAGCAGTGGAGTATAACGGGGAAATTTTACACCGTCAGTTTTGGTCTGACACAAAAATAGAGCAAGGCGATCGCCTTGAAGTAGTCACCATTGTCGGTGGTGGATGAGTCAGGAGTCAGGAGTTAGGAGTTAGGAGTCAAGTATCAACTATCGACTATCGACTAACTCCTGATAGTAAAGCGTACGGTGAAGGGTTTTGCGTTTGGCTAATTCTTTTCCGATGCGACCTAGTTTTTCACGTAGCTGCTGGTCTTTACACAAGCGACTGAAAGCTTGAAAAATTTCATAGCCAGAATTGGGATTAACTAGAATGCCATTTTCTTCATGGCGAACTGCATCTATAACACCCCCTAAACAAGAAGCAATTACAGGCTTACCAAAGTAACCCGCTTCTAAGTAAACTGCATCAAAACCCTCTATACTGGCGGATTTGGTGTCAAACAAAGTCAGCATAGCAAATAAATCGCAGGCTGCATAGTAGCCAGCTAATTCGCGATCGCTTACATATCCGGCAAAATGTACCCGTTTATCTACTCGCAAGCGACGTGCTAAAGATTTCAGTTCTAATTCACAAGCACCTTGCCCACAAAGTATATAGTGAACATCTATCCCCTGAGTCAGCAGTAGTGTTAAATTTTCAATCACTCGGTCGAAGCCTTTACACTTATCAAGTTGCCCTACCGAGAGAATGACTACAGATGTTTCAGGAATATTGTAGGTCTCACGCACACGAACACGTAAATTATCAAGACTATCAATGCTGGCTGCAACGGCAAATTTTTCCGGTCTGAGGATAGGATTAATAATGTGGGTAGGAGTATTAAATCGGAAATTAGCTTTCAGGTAATCTTTTATAAACGAACTTTTACAAACAATTCCTTCGGCTCGCACCAGTGTTAATGCAAATAGCGATCGCCACAAAGGATTGCGTAAAACATGAACAACATCATTGCCATGTAAGTAGATAAAAAAACGAATAGGTAATAAATAGCTTAACAGTAACAGGCAAAGAAAATTGTAGCCGTGACCCCATTCTATGTAGCGGTAACGATAGCGAAAATAAAGTTGCACGGCTAACACAAATGAGCAGACCAGATTTAAAATCTGCTTTATATTATTCTCGACAAAACCACTACGCCAAAATCTAGGATTTGACCAGCGATACACCGGAAACTCTTGAGCGCGGTCAAACGCTTTGTCTCCAGAACAACTACCCGTTAAAACAATTACCCTTTCTGGGTCTTGCAGACAGCGATTATAGATATATTCTCCAATTCCACCCTGGATCGGCAAGAAGGTGCGTGATATTACTAAGATGTCAGGAGAGGCTGTTTTGTCTCTGATTTTTCCATCAATTTGTGATATTTGTTCCATGAAAAGTTCGTTGTCTAAACTTCTTAATTGTTCATTCTGTAGGCTGAATACAAAAGTTAGATAAAGTTGCTTTTCCTTAATAGATATGTTATTGGGGGACTTTTTATATTGACAAACTTTTCTTGGTTACTAAATTTACTCAGTCAGCAACTTGGGAAAATCAGTATTTTTTATTCTTTACAACGATTCGTATCATCTAAGATCATTAATGATACAAATCATAATTCACGCTATGTTTTGCTAACTATCCTCAAGAATATTTTTTAATTATTCTTGAAAAAATAATATTTGTGTTTGTATTTGCTAAAGTAAAATAATTGACAATGAGTAGAAAATCGCAATTAGAAAAAATGACTTGAGCATAATCTGTAGAGATTGCTAAGTCTATCTACTATTATAAATAGTTTACCCTAAATACAGCCATAATGTTATGCCAAAGTGCCGATAATGCTTTGATTTGTGGCGAAACTAAAGTACATTCAATGCGCCCCAAGCGTCGTCTGTGTAGAGTAGGTGGAGATAGTTAAAGTTAAAAAGGCGATCGCGACTCCACCGCAATAGGTTAATGCATAACTATAAAGCGAAGACTAACCTATATAATCGATAATAGCCAAAAATAGCTGCAAGCATCCATAGAAGATTAATTTGATCAGCTTAAAAAAATTGCTCGCTTTAAATCATCTGTATAATCTAAAACTGAAATCAGACCAAGCTACCCCAGTTGACAATGGTGATAAGTTATTCTGATTAATACACGATCGCACTCTTCTCACAGGGGGATAACTAGTAGTCTGTCAATAAACAATTGAAGGATAAAGACGCTTAAGTTTAATTCGTGCATCTGCGGTAGTAAACTGCCTTTTCCCCAGTGCGTGACAAATTATTTCTGCGTGCTTCCCAGGCTGCAA
>JAHHID010000036.1 GCA_019359015.1 Spirirestis rafaelensis WJT71-NPBG6 | reverse complement strand
CGAAGCTGCACGATTATCATTTTCATCTCAGGAAGTTTGAGTATTTTAACTGATTGACAAAAGGTGCTTTATTTTAAACTTTAACGGATGCACTGATACCAATTGTGCCAGTTGCGTAAGTCCTGATAATCTTTGAGAGCTTCTTCGTAACGCTCCATCAAGCGGTAAGTTTGACCTCGACCTGCGATCGCCCAATCAAGTTTAGGATTTAATTCAATAGCGCGGTCATAATCTTTGAGAGCTTCTTCATAACGCTGCATTAAGCGGTAAGTTAAACCTCGATGTGCGATCGCCCAATCGAGTTTAGGATTAAGTTCAATCGCACCGTTCAAATCTTTGAGAGCTTCTTCATAATGCTCCATCAAGCAGTAAGTATAACCTCGCAGTGCGATCGCCCAATCGTATTTGGGATTAAGTTCAATAGCGCGGTCATAATCTTTGAGAGCTTCTTCGTAACGCTGCATTAAGCGGTAAATGTCACCTCGATTTGCGATCGCCCAGTCATATTTAGGATTAAGTTCAATCGCTCGGTTAAAGTCTTTGAGAGCTTCTTCATAACATTTCATCGAGCAGTAAGTATAAGCTCGACCTGCGATCGCCCAATCAGATTTAGGATTAAGTTCAATGGCACAGTCAAAGTTTTTAAGAGCTACTTCGTAGCGCTCCATCAAGCGGTAAGTATAACCTCGCCAACTGAAAGCAATTGATCGCCACTGAAACTGAATCTCAGAATACTCTAGCAGTGCTGTAAACATTTCTACAGCAACTTCGTAACGTTTTTCTTCATAAGCATTAAATCCATTGACTAGCTGCTCCCCCCAGCGCTGAACTTCAGCATTATCACCATTTTTACCAGCCTGCACCATCGTTTCTGCCCAGCACAGGGCAAAAGAGCGTTGATTTTTAAAAGCAGGAAGGAATTCATTGAGAGCTATGGGCAAACTTTTTTGGGGTGTTTGACATAAGCTGTGATACAAAACATTTAAAGCGTGACTTTGCCAAGTTGGATCGCCGTGTTTGTTTTCTTCATCGAGTTGCAAATTATGCTGCAAAGTGTCGTAATATTCTCCTAACTTGCCATGAAGGTCAGCCCAACTTTGCGGAGAGCAAAGACGCTTGTGGCGGAGCATTTGCGTTTTCACGACTTCATGATAAGCCCAGCCATCAGTACGTTCTTCAATAAACGGCATTTCTTTCAGCCAGTTAAATAGATCATCAGCTTCATCTTCTTCTCGCAACTTCGCCAACACATCTCGATTTAAACAACGCGGAATTGCTGCATCTAAAGCTAATTGTCGCCGCTTGGGATCGTCAATCCATTTTAAGAAGCGTTCTACAGCCGTACCACTAGGATCGCCTACTTGACTAGGGTCATTGGGACTTCCAGCCGCCAAAGTTGCGACTAATAGCGGCAAGCGTCCAGAAAGACGTAAAATCACTTCAATAACACGACTGTCGATAATGCCTTTACGAGTCAAATACTGTTGAGCTTCCTCTTCGGTAAACGGTTCCAAAGGAAAACGAATCATTAACCCCTCGTAAGGCGCCCAATGATTTTTATCTAATTCTTGCCGTCCGGCGATAATAACTAATATATTTAGAGGAACTTCACCGTAACGACCTTCTAAAATTTCTCGCAGCCAGTTATCGAGAAAATCCTCGGTGCATTCATAAGTATCGAAAAACAGTGCTACGCCAGATTTCTCCGCTAATTTGGAAATATCCTGCAAAAATAGCGGAGTCAGCATTTCCACAGGTTCTTGAATTAAGCGAACTTCGTCTTTGTTGGTTAATTTCTTTGCCACATAAGATGCCCATTCCCCAGCTTGCGAGGCTACAGCATCCTCATCTATAAAGTCAAATACAGCCCCCCCAACGGGAACTCGACGCGCTAAAAGCACACCTGTTTTTGCCACAGTTTTTCCCACAAAAGCGGAAAATCCTTGAGGTGCTTCGGGATCGCTTTCTAATTCTTGCCGCTTCTGACGATAAACTTTGTAGCGTTCGGTAAACTGCGGCAGTTTATGATTTTGCTGTTCTAACTGTTCAGCCAGACGACCCATAGCTTCAGGGACAGATTTTTCACTATCATCTGTATGAGCCGCGACCATTTTCGCTGACTCCGCCATTTTGCGAAACTGGCGTAACAGTGTGCTTTTACCTACACCCCCTTGACCCCAAACATTAAACAGAAACTGCCTGCGCGAGTCTTCCAGGGACAAGTCCAAATTTTGACGAAACAGGCTAACTTGTTCTTCACGCCCGACAAAGCCTGATTGCTGCCGTTGCTGGAGGATATCTTGTAAGCTCTTGGGCTTTTTTTGTGGGTTATTCACTTCTGTTTCGGCTGGAGGTGCAATTACTTACACTGTAGCTACTAATTACCCACCCCGGATTTCGGATTTTGACAAATTTATTTGTAGACTGGGCTAATTGAGGGTTGAAATTTAAACGCAAAGGGACACAGAGGTAAGCCCAGAGGCACGCGGAGAATTTGCGCTATTAATTTCAGAAAAACTCCGCGTTACTTTGCGCTGACTTTGCGTCCCTCTGCGTTTCAAAACGCTACAAATTAATGAAACGCTGTAGTTAGTAGATATTCCCAAAGGCTAATGTAAAGGTTAATGATTTGTTTTGAAGTGCGATCTTCGTAGCTTACCGTAGGTATCGCTCCTCAAAGCCTCAAAGTTGACCTTCTGATGCTCATCGTTGACCTTCTGATGCTCATCGTTGACCTTCTGAGGCTCAATGTTGACCTTCTGATGCTCATCGTTGACCTTCTAATGCTCATCGTTGACCTTCTGAGGCTCATCGTTGACCTTCTGAGGCTCATCGTTGACCTTCTGAGGCTCATCGTTGACCTTCTGAGGCTCATCGTTGACCTTCTGATGCTCATCGTTGACCTTCTGAGGCTCATCGTTGACCTTCTGAGGCTCGAACATTAATATTTGATATATAAAATTGAAAGCCCTCACCCTGGAAGGGTGGGGCTATACGAGCGAAGCCTGACGGAGCAGGCTTAATATGGTTGTAAATTGATAGTCCGCGCAGGCGGACTTGGTTCGTGTAGCCTCAGGCTTCAGCCTGTCGGCGACTTTGCAGACGAAATTAAAAGCCCTCACCCTGGAAGGGTGGGGCTATACGAGCGAAGCCTGACGGAGCAGGCTTAATATGGTTGTAAATTGATAGTCCGCGTAGGCGGACTTGGTTCGTGTAGCCTCAGGCTTCAGCCTGTCGGCGACTTTGCAGACGAAATTAAAAGCCCTCACCCTAGAAGGGTGGGGCTATACGAGCGAAGCCTGACGGAGCAGGCTTAATATGGTTGTAAATTGATAGTCCGCGCAGGCGGACTTAGTTCGTGTAGCCTCAGGCTTCATCCTGTGAGCTACTTTGATTTCGGCAAACCGCTTATTTACAGCTTTAGTTAACTGAATTTTCAGGTTGCTTTTTCTTAGAACGACGGGTAAACCTGCGTCCCATTTCATCAATGACTGCATCTAAACCAGTCACGTCACCGCTAGCCTTGGCATAGCCGTAAACAGCCAGCGCTGCTGCATACGCTTCACTACCAATAGCTATATAAGTATCATCTACCAATTCTTGCAGTTGAGTTAAAGAAAGCAAAATTGGATACAACGCCTCATATAGCACCAAATCTCGACGCATTTCTTCGACATCAAAAGAACGGGGCAAAAATTCCGGGTTTTGTGTCGCCACTTCCAAGGCTTTGCTGACAAAAGCCCGACTTTTATCTCCCATCTTTACTATTGTTCGCCGGTCTTCAGTTGTCAAATCAATCAAAAACGGTAACTTTTGCCGAATAGTGGCGATCGCATCCATCACTGCCAGCCGATCTGTTGCAGAAAAATTCGCACTGATTTTATTGTCTGCCATTTTTCTTACTCCCTTGAGTTGACTAAAGTAAGTATTCCCAAATCGAGAGAGCGATCGCACTTATGAAATGTCCTAAAATAAAATTTTTCCCAAGCCTTGCTACAGCAGTGTTTGACAAAACAGAATACTCATGACACCAATTAAAATTATTGTCGAAAAACATTCTGATGGTTACATAGCCTATCCCTTAGGGATCAAAGGAGTTGTTGTTGGTGAGGGTGACACCTACGAGGAAGCATTGACTGATGTTAAATCTGCTATCCGTTGCCATATTGAAACATTTGGCAATGATGTTTTAGAAGAATCACTAGTGCTAGAAGCCTTTGTCGCTGAAGCTGAGGTATCTATTTAATGTCTAAATTTCCTGTAGATGCACCATTAGCCAAAGTAATTAGAACATTGGAGTTACTTGGATTTATTGTCTTGGGGGAGCGAAAGCATATTGTCATGGTGCGCTACAATCCGGATGCCACAACAATGCCCTTGACTATGCCCAATCACTCCAAAATTAAAAGTTCAACACTGAGATCCATCTGCGCTCAATCAGGTATCTCCCGTGACGAGTTTTTGTATTATTACGAGCAAAGTTGAAAGATTGTAAAGCAAGCGATCGCTAACCCCCAATCACCGCGATACAATCAATTTCCACCAAAACATCCTTAGGTAAACGCGACACCTGCACACAAGCACGCGCCGGCGCGATCGCTTCATCAAAAAACTTTGCATAAACTGCATTCATCGCCGCGAAATCATTCATATCAGCTAAAAACACAGTCGTCTTCACCACATTATCAAACCCCGCCCCAGAAGCTTGCAGAATTGCTTCTAAATTCGCCATCACCTGCTGTGTTTGCTGCGTCACATCTCCCACCCCAACAATCTCCCCCGAACCCGCATCAAGGGGAATTTGCCCAGCTACAAACACCAACTCACCAGAAACAGCGATCGCTTGATTATAAGGTCCCACCGGAGCCGGTGCCTTCTCTGTCCGAATTACCCTTTTACTCATCTTCTCTCCTCTGCTACGAGTGCGGTTCGTTTTCTACCCTAACCTGGGACGTATACGATAATGCCGATACCGCCAATAATCCTGCAAAATGCGATCGTGGTCAAAACATAAATTACCAGGCACACGCCAAGACTCAAACATCGCGACACTTTTTGCATCATCCCCAGCACACGGTTCACCGGTCGCTGTTGCCAAAAACACAATACTTAGCGTATGTTGACGGGGATCGCGACTAGGGTCAGAATACACCAGAAATTGTTCAATTAATTCTACCTGCAAACCAGTCTCCTCCTCGGCTTCGCGCCGCGCTGCCACTTCCACAGATTCCCCATAATCGACAAAACCACCAGGAATTGCCCAACCCAAAGGAGGATTATGTCTTTCGATTAACACTATTGGTCGATGAGGACGATCAACCAATTCGATGATGATATCAACTGTCGGAGCCGGATTGCGGTAAGACATGGTTATTAGGAATGTGGTAGAGACGCAATTCATCGCGTCTGTTAGGAGTTTTTTGTCAACCAACAACTAACTACTGTTACGTGATAAATTCTATGCGATCGCGAGCGCGTGTCTTCAGACAATCGGTTCTTTCTATAATTCAGGTAAAGCAATGCCTTTTTTCAGATCCAGCGGTATTTTACTTCATCCCACCTCATTTCCCAGTCGATTCGGCATTGGTGACTTAGGAGTAGAAGCTTACGCTTTTATTGATTTCTTGAGAGAAACTCAGCAACAATATTGGCAAGTTCTGCCATTAGGACCGACTGGTTACGGTAATTCTCCTTATGCTTCTTATTCAGCAGTAGCAGGAAACCCTCTACTCATCAGCCCCCAAAAACTGTTAGAGCAAGGTTTGCTATCAGAAGAAGACTTTGCTAATTTACCAGGATTTGAGCCGAATAAAGTCAACTACGAGCAAGTTGTACCATTTAAGATTGGGCTATTAAAGAAAGCCTGCGAGAACTTTAAAACCCAAGCAGGACCGGCACAACAAAAAGAATTTGCTGGTTTTTGTGAGATCAAAGCTTATTGGCTGGATGATTACGCCTTATTTATGGCATTGAAAGATGCCAACAAAGGTGCAAGCTGGCATACTTGGGAACCAGAAGTGCGATCGCGCCAACCAGAAGCAATGGATCGAGTGCGGCAAGAGATGGATGCGGAGATTTTTTATTACAAATACACGCAATATGAATTTTTCCGCCAGTGGTCTGAGTTGAAGAGCTATGCCAACATGGCTGGTATAGAAATTATTGGTGATATCCCCATCTACGTAGCTCACGACAGCGCTGATGTCTGGTCTAATCCTGATATTTTTTGCTTAGATGAAAACACAGGAGAAGCCTCACTAATGGCGGGAGTTCCACCAGATTACTTTAGCGCCACCGGTCAATTGTGGGGCAACCCAGTTTACAAGTGGGATGAATTAGAAAAACAAAACTTTAAATGGTGGGTGAAGCGCTTTGAAGCAATGCTGGATTACATAGACGTAATTCGCATCGACCACTTTCGCGGATTTGAAGCTTACTGGGCTGTCAAACAAGGTGAACAGACAGCCATGAATGGAGAGTGGATCAAAGCCCCAGGAGACAAATTATTTGAGGAAATCAAACAAAAATTGGGCAAGCTGCCGGTTTTGGCGGAAGATTTAGGTGTAATCACCCCAGAGGTAGAAGCACTGCGCGACAAATTTGAATTTCCGGGCATGAAAGTTTTGCAATTTGCCTTTGGTTCCGATCCCGGTAATGGCTTTTTACCCTTCAATTACCCGCGCAACGCCGTAGTTTACACCGGCACTCACGACAACGACACAACCGTAGGCTGGTTCAATCAAGCGTCGGACTGGGAAAAGCGAAACTTGTTGCTTTATTTAGGTTCTGTCAGTCCTGAAGGCATTCACTGGGATTTAATTCGACTTGCCTTGAGTTCTGTAGCAAATCAGGCAATTATCCCCTTACAAGATGTTTTAGGATTAGACAGCCAAGGGCGGATGAATACGCCTAGCGTTGCCGAAGGTAACTGGGACTGGCGATATCAATCAGAAGCTTTAACCCATGAATTAAGATCAAAGCTGAAAGATCTCACCACCCTTTATGGTCGTGCCCCACAGGTGAACTGAGATAGGGGGAGTGGGGGCATTGGGCATTGGGCATTGGGCAATGGGCAATGGGCATTGGGAAAAAAGAATTCTTTTGCTCCCCCTGCTCCCCCTGCTCCCCCTGCTCCCCCTGCTCCCCCTGCTCCCCCTGCTCCTCCTCTCCTCAAGTCCCAGCCCTGGCAGCAACTATGACTTCTTTGACTTTCCCAACATCTCCCATTGGCTTGGCTTGCTCTTTATTGACACTCACCAACACTGCCCCTGCGTTGCCGGCTTTAACTGTCAGTTGATCTTGAGCTTTCCAAGTGCGTTGGGTTCCTTGTGGCAATTCGCCTTCAAACTGAGTTTTACCATCAGCTACTACGCGAATCCAAGATTTCTCCTTTAAGGTCACACCAATCTGCACTGCCTGTCCGTTAGTGGTGATATTGCTAACAGGTTGAAGTTCTGGCTGTGTTTGTTTCGGTTGAATCTGTGCTTTTTCCGTACCTTCGCTATTGTTTGCTTGGATAGCGGCATTATTCAATAATTGAGACAAGCCGTTAACAGAACAGACAATCAAACCGATGTAAAGCACGTAAAGATGAAAAGGACGCAGCACTTGACCGAAGGGCGTAGGTTTCCAACCAGGTGTAAGGTTAACGCGATTTGAGCCTACGGGGAAACTCTTAGCAAATTCCGCTCCATCTAACCCCAGTGCATCAGCAAATTGCCTAATTAAACCGCGAATATAAATTGGTTCTGGCAAATCACCTAAATTGCCTTCTTCGATCCCCTGCAACAACCGACGGGGAATCATGGTTAATGCGACCATTTCATCCAAGGATAAACCTTGTTCTTGACGCTTTACCCAAAGTTGACCGCCCAATTCTGCCAACTTTTCGGCTCGTAATTGCTCCACAGAAATTACTGGTTGGTCATCATTCTTGCTTTTTTGCCATTTCATGATTGTTTGATACTCCTAAACCCAGCTGAATCATTAATAGGTATGTGCTTAATTTGCTCTTGCAAAAAGCGAATCTCATCATCTTTTAGGGAACGATATGAACCTTCAGCTAAAGAAGGTTCTCCGGGCTTTTCTAATTTAATTGGACCTATGGCTGTGCGGTGCAGCTTAATCACTGGGTATCCCAGCAGTTCGGCTACACGGCGAATCTGACGATTTCTTCCCTCCTTTAAAATAATTTCTAGGCAGCTTTCATCTGCCAAACTTTTTATTAGGCGCACTTGCGCCGATCGTGTTTTTTTACCCTCCAGCATCACACCCTGACGCCATTTTTGTAACACTGATTCTGGAGGATGACCTTTTACCAAAACACGATAAGTCTTAGGAATATTGTGGCTGGGATGAGTTAACCCAAATGTCAAGTTTCCATCATTTGTAAGTATTAATGCCCCTGTAGAGTATGCATCTAAACGACCAACTGGATGAATGCCTTGATTTTCTCTTAATTCTTTCGGTAGTAGATGCAAAACTGTTGGTCGTCCTTGAGGATCTTCGCAGGTGGAAACTATTCCAGCCGGTTTGTGTACTAATAAATAAATTAAAGCTGGACGCACAAGACTAGATATCGGCTTGCCATCTACTGTGATGGTGTCTATGAGCGGGTCAGCTTTTTGACCTAAATGCGCTAATTCGCCATTGATCCGCACCCGCGATCGCCCGATCATTTCTTCGGCTTCGCGTCTTGAGGCTATACCCCATTTGGATAGAATCTTTTGTAACCTTTCCTCCATGTTGAAATTACTTATATTTTTTTCAGGATTAATTAAATTAACTATAATACTTGCATTTTGTTGGTGATAGCCACAAATGCTACAGTTGAATTCTGTTTGAGCGCTTAATTGCTTGCCATATAGACAGTCATCAAAAAGTTGATTAGATGCATAAAGAAAATTCATCACCCAAAAATCCCCACAAGATACGCATCATAACCAATGTACTAAAAACAGCACTAAAGCTGTGGTTGCGATCGCAAGTCAGCCAGATATCGCAACTGGAAGTGGAAATTCAAGCAAGCGATCGTCAACTTCTTTCCGGTCGCATTCCTGGAGTATCTATTTTTGCTAATCATGGAATTTATCAAGGTCTCCATCTCACAGAAATTTTACTAAAAGCAGAAAATATAAGGATAAACATCGGCGCAGTACTCAAGGGACAACCGCTGCGTCTGTTAGAAACAGTACCAGTAGTTGGCGAGGTTATCCTGAACGAGGAGGATCTTAAAGCTTCTCTCTCATCGGAATTATTATCGACTGCTTTAAATGATGTACTGCTAAAACTATTACCAGAACACAGCGGAAATTCCAAGCCAACTGCTTGGCAAACAATTGCTCTTGCAAATAATAGATTGATAGTTTGCGGAATACAAGCACCCGAAACCAATCCCACCACGATTGAGATGAGTGTAAACCTAGAATTACTCAGCGGTCATGAATTGCAACTGTCACAAATCCAAATAAAATACGACACCGCAGTGCTTACAGAGGGTAATCAAGGACACTATCTGGATCTAGGTCCAGATGTCGATATCCAAGAATTAACGCTGATCCCAGGTAAACTAGTCTGTCGCGGAGGGATTAACGTTAATCCCTAATGATTAAGAATTAAAAATTAAAAATAATTATTGTTGATTTTTTCTTATGTCTCTAATTTCAACGGCATTAGGCATGGGGCATTGGGCATTGGGTATTGTCGAAGTAAAATTCTGAAACTTCTTTTTATTCCCCAATCATAGGCAGATGCTCCAATGAGTGGAAACCCCTTGGAGAAGCGCCTCTCCCTTCGGGAGAAGACCCTTACGGGTTCGGCAGTTACTCTACTTGGTCCGACACCAAGACCGTACTGCCTCACCGCAGTGGCTCCCCTTTCCCCCTCTTCTAATCCCCTTTCCCCTTTCCCATGAGTCCCTTTTCCCTTTCCCCCTCTTCAATTGCCCCTAGCCTCTAGTCCCTAGCAGTGGTAATACGAGTGTGACGAAGTAGTAAACTAAAGGAGCGGTAAAAATATAACTATCAGTACGATCTAAGATCCCGCCGTGACCTGGGATTAATTGCCCTGAATCTTTTACCCCAGCATCGCGTTTGAGCATGGATTCGGTGAGGTCGCCCAAAAGACTAGCGATCCCAATCAGTAAACCCAGCGCCATACCAGTCAAAGGAGGTTTTGACCAGTTAAGAAAATAAGCTCCTGCCACGGCTGTGAGAACGCTGGCGCTAATGCCAAATAGTGCTCCTTCAACGGTTTTTTTCGGGCTGATATCAGACAGAGGAGTTTTACCGAAGAATTTGCCGAAAGTGTAAGCGCCGATGTCAGCTGACCAAATGCAGAGGAAGGTCAGCGCTGTTGCTGTCAAACCTTGTGGTAGAAAAGCAAAATTTCCTTTTTGAATAATATCTAGCCAATCTGGGGGTAAGTACCCACCTAAAGGTAGATTGTTGATACCTTCACTATCAATTCCGCGTAACCTTACCCAGTAGCTCGGCAAATAACCGGTGTAAAATAACCCCATAATCGAAGCGGAAATATCGGCGATCGTTGCCATCTTCGGCTGAAACAATAAGTAAAAACAAATAAATGTGCCAGCCAATGGCGTGACAGCATCAGCTAAAGAGCCATTAAGAGTACAAATCACTAACAAGGCTTGGCTGACAACAAGAGTAGTTTTAGCGGCAGGAGCGATACCTTTGCTTCGCACTAATTCAAAATATTCCTGTTGACCCAAAAAGATAATCGCCGCAAACATAAAAGTAAAGTACCAACCCCCTAAAAGGGTCGCACTTAAAGCAAGGGCGATCGCCACAATTCCACTAATAATTCGAGACCAGGGCATAGATATAAGTGTGGAGTAAAAAGGATGAAGTTTGAAGTTTGAGTTGTTATTTATCCTTTATCCTTCTCCTTTGGAGACGCTGCGCGAACAGCGTTCATCCTTCAGATTTAGTCTAGTTTCTCACCACTGAGGATAAAAATGGGATCGACGGCTGCAAAGGTTTGCGAATAGCCGCGTGTTTCTAAGCGATTAATTGCCGACTGGACAACTTCAACATTCCGAGCTTGCAGTTGAGAAAAGCTTTGAGAAATAGCATACAGAGTTTCTAGACTAGCAGCTGTGGCGACAACTCGACCGGATGATGGTAAATAATGCCAGACTGCTGGCAAAATTTCCTGGATGGAACGTCCGGACTCAATGCAAACGCGATCAGGTTTCTCTTTTAGATTGTGCAAACACTCTGGGGCACTACCTTCAATGACTTCAACATTCTTCACTTCAAAGCGATCGCAGTTGCGCCGAATCAAGTTGGCTACTTCTTCATCTCTTTCCACTGCGATAATCTGCCCCTCAGGACACAACAACCCCACTTCTACCGGAATTGTACCTGTTCCCGCGCCAACATCCCACAACACTGAATTGGGTAACAGACGCAGTTGAGCTATCAACAGCAGGCGAATTTCGCGCTGTGAAAGAGGAATTCCGGGTAAGCTTTCAAACAACTCATCGGGAATACCAGGAGTAATGTAGGGCCAAAGTTGTGAGGGCATAGGGTTCTACAATTAAACTAAAAGGGGAATGGGAATGGGGAATGGGCTTTTTTAAGAGGGGAAAAGGGTAAAGGGTAAAGGGTAAAGGAAGAAGAGTTTTTTCCTTTCCCCCTTCCCCTTTTCCCTTTCACCCAGACCATGATTGCCCTTTGCCCTTTGCCCTTTACCCTTCTTTTTTGTCATGAACGGTCAAATATTAGGCGAACGCTACGAAATTCAGCAGCAGTTGGGAAAAAAGGCAGGACGGCGATCGCTCTTAGCTCGTGATTTGAAAACTGAGGAATTAGTTGTAATAAAGTTACTTTCTTTCAACAGTGATTTTGAATGGGACGATCTCAAGCTGTTTGAACGAGAAGCCGAAACTTTAAAATCTTTGTATCATCCCCAAATTCCGCGCTATTTAGATTATTTTGAGGTAAATTCACCTTCTATTAAAGGATTTGCTTTAGTACAGTCTTATATCCCGGCACAAACTTTAGAGCAATACTTAAACAGTGGGCGTAGTTTTACGGAAGCAGAAGTAAAAGAAGTAGCTAAAGAACTTTTATCCATTCTCATTTACTTACATGGGTTGCATCCGTCTGTAATTCACCGCGATATTAAGCCTAGCAATATTTTATTGGGCGATGCCTACGGCGGGCTACGCCAACGCACTGGTAATAATGTCGCTCAAGTATACCTTGTAGATTTTGGCTCGGTGCAGACTGTTGCTAAAGAAAGCGGAACTCGCACTGTAGTAGGAACATATGGCTATATGCCACCTGAACAATTTGGCGATCGCACAACAAGCGCCTCTGACCTTTATAGTTTAGGTGCAACGTTAATTTACTTGGTCACGGGTTTGCACCCAGCAGATTTACCCCAAAAGGATTTTCGCATTTCTTTTGAGCATCTTACTAATCTCAGTCCCGCTTTTACTGATTGGTTGCGGTGGATGACTGAACCGAGTCTAGAAAAGCGTTTGAGTTCTGCTGTTGAAGCACTTGCAGCTTTAAATGATTCACAACCCAGAATCACTACTTTAGCTTTGCATAAACCAGCAGGTAGCAAAATACAACTTACCAAGGATGGAGATTCGCTCTTAATTTTGATTCCGCCGGCTGGCTTTCAATCCTCGATGGTGTTCACGGGTTTGTTTGCGATCGCCTGGAATTCATTTATCTTTTTTTGGACAACTGCCGCTCTTGCCGCCCCTTTTCCTGTCAATATAATCTTTAGCTTGTTTTCCCTTCCTTTTTGGGGTGCTGGCTTTCATCTAGCGTCTTTACTACTATTTCCTTTATTCAAAAGTACCGGATTGCGCTTGACAAAAAAGCAAATTGCCTTCACGACAAAGATATTTGGATTGCAATTTTATCAGCGTCCATCGCCAACACAAGATATTACTAAATTGGTTTATACTTCCAACCACTTTACTAAAGATTTTGAAGGAAACCGCTTTCAAGTGCCGGCGCAATTAGAGATTTGGGCAGGAGTCCAGAAGTATGAAATAGGTATTAATAATGGTATTGTCAAATCTGAAGTTGAACTCGAATGGCTAGCACATGAATTGAGTGATTGGTTAAATATACCGATTACGCGAGATTCGTAGTAAGGACTTCAGTCCTTTCATGAAGCGTTAAAACGCTCACTACAAAAACATCACTACTGTCTATAGTTAGTAAAGAAGAGTTGACAGGAGATATTTATGTTTGGACTGGGATGGACGGAAGTGGGTGTAATCGCTATAGTTGCTATTTTAATTTTTGGACCAAAAAAAATTCCCGAACTAGGAAGCGCACTGGGCAAAACCCTCAGGGGGTTTAAAGAGGAAATGAAAAATCCCAGCGACGAAACCAGTCCGGAAGAAAAAGAAGATGTAAAGTAAACGATGAAGTCAGAAGTATCAAGCATAAAGTGGGAAACCCCACTCATAACAGCTTATTTAACACAGAAGAAGTCACCCCAATTTGGGAATCTACAGGATTAGTTGTAGTATTTGATTGATGCAACTCCTCTTTAACTAGACCGCGCAGTTTAATTAACTTAATAGCGCGGCTGACACTTTCTGGTAAAATCACCACCAGGCTGTTATCAGGAGCCATATCTAAAGCTTTGTTAATTGCTTGCGTTTCGTCCATAACGACTTCATGGCGGCAATTAGGCTTGACTTGGGTGATGCCTTGGGTAATTAGGCTTGAAGCTGAACCTCGTGCGCGTCCCCGCGTATCATCATCTTCTTTGACGATGATGTAATCGAAAATATCTGCTGCCAGTTTACCTAAAGTAACAAAGTCTTCGTCACGGCGATCGCCTGGTCCACCAACTACACCAATTCGCTGTCCTGTATTCCAGTTGCGGACAAATGAACCCACAGCTTCATAACTAGCCGCGTTATGAGCATAATCTACCAAAGCGTGGTGATTCCCCAAATTAAACAAATTCATTCGTCCTGGCGTTTGACTGACCGAAGCACGGAACGTTTTCAAGCCAGCACGAATCTGTTCAATTGTCACATTTTGCACAAACGCCGCCAGAGAAGCTGCTAAAGCATTAGCAATCATAAACGGCGCACGTCCACCCATTGTCAGAGGTATATTTTCTGCCCTTTCTATACGGTGCGTCCAATCGCCTTTGACTATTGACAAATAGCCATTTTCATACACTGCTGCGACTCCACCCTTTTGGATGTGCTTTCGTACCAGATCCGAATCCGGGTTCATGGTGAAGTAAGCAATATTCGCTTTGGTTTTTTCTGCCATCGCGGCGACGCGCACATCATCGGCGTTGAGCACTGCATAGCCATCAGGATAGACAGATTCGGCTACCACACTCTTGAGATTAGCCAATTGATCGATAGTATCAATGTCGCCTATGCCTAAATGATCGGCGGCAACATTCAATACCACACCCACATTTGCGGCTTCAAAACCCAGCCCTGAGCGGAGAAGACCGCCGCGAGCCGTTTCCAGCACTGCTACTTCTACAGTTGCGTCTTGCAAAATTAACTGAGCGCTTTGGGGACCGGTATTGTCTCCCGTCTCAACTAAGTAATCACCGATATAAGTTCCGTCTGTAGTCGTATAACCTACGACTTTGCCTGTTTGCTTGCAAATGTGTGCTAGCAGGCGAGTGGTAGTGGTTTTGCCGTTCGTACCCGTTACAGTGAGAATCGGAATGCTGCTGGATTGGTCGTTGGGGAACAGCATATCCATCACAGCGCCGGCGACGTTGCGGGGGATGCCAACGCTGGGGGCAACGTGCATCCGGAAACCTGGGGCAGCGTTAACTTCAACAATCACGCCATCGACTTCGCGCAAAGGACGGCTAATATCGGTGGTGACAACATCAAGTCCGGCGATATCCAAACCGATAATTTTGACTACCCGTTGTGCTAGCCAAACGGTTTCTGGGTGGATTTCGTCGGTGCGGTCTACGGCAATACCACCTGTACTTAGGTTAGCAGTTGCCCGGAGATAACACATCACACCTTTATTTGGCACGCTATTGAGAGTGTAGCCTTGCCTTTCTAGTAGCTGATAACTGGTGCGGTCTAGCTCAATTTTTGTCAGGACATTATCATGTCCTTCACCGCGATTTGGGTCTTGATTGGTTTCCTCAATCAAGTCGGCTATGGTGGATCTGCCATTACCGACTACATGAGCTGGCACGCGTTCAGCTACTGCTACTACTTTGCCATCTATCACCAGTACTCTATGGTCGCGTCCGACGTAATAGCGCTCAACAATGATTGCGCGAGAAACTTGTCTGGCGGCATCGTAAGCGGCTTCTGCTTCTTCTCTGGTGCGGATATCAATGGTGATGCCGCGTCCATGATTGCCATCTACGGGCTTGATGACGATGGGAAAGCCGCCAACGTGTTCAATAGCTTCTTCTAAATCATCTAAGAAGTTAATTACCGTGCCTCTGGGAACTGGCACTCCCGATGCAGCTAAGATGCGTTTGGTGGCTTCTTTGTCGCCAGCGAGTTCTACGCCCAGAACGCTGGTATTATCGGTCATTGTGGCTTGCATCCGCTTTTGGTTAGCCCCGTAACCTAGCTGAATCAAAAAGCGTGCCGGCAAAGACATCCAGGGAATGCCTCTTTTTTCGGCTTCTTTGACAATTGCTTCTGTTGAGGGTCCTAAGGAAGCATCACGCCACAATTCTTTTAAGTCTTGTAAGTCTTGCTCTAATTCGGCTTTAGGATAACGACCTCGATCAACTATGCTTTGGCACAACCGCACTGCTGCGCGTGCTGCATAGCGTCCGGCTTCTTCATTCAGGTATTCGATTACTACCTGGTAAACCCCAGGTGTGGCGGTTTCGCGAGTCCGACCAAAGCCTACCTGCATTCCGGATAATTCCTGGAGTTCTAAGGCTACGTGTTCGACGATATGACCCATCATGGTGCCTTCGCGAACCCGTAACAAAAAGCCACCACGACAGCCAGGCGAGCAATAATGACCCTCCAAACTTGGCAGTGCCTCAACTAATCCTTCATAGAAGCCAGGAATTTCATTCGAGGGCGTCTCGGCGAGATTTTCCAAGTCGAGGCGCATGACTATGAGCTTGTGGCGTCGAATGCTCCAGTAATTGGGGCCGCGTAATGTCTGGATCTTGAGGATTCTCATGGGAATAGGTAGATGGAGATTCGGAACCTAAATTCTAGTTTTCTACTAGTTTCATACTCGAATTGACCGCTAAACTGTTCATTGCAAACAGTTTTTTATTTTTACATGGTATTATCCTTACTTTTCTCCAGCTAGCGAGAAATTAGCGGTCAACACAGTGTAACCTCAGATACTCTATTCCGTCAGCTGGAAATACGGTGTACAGCGGGTAGAACGGTGCGTTGGTATAGGTGGAAGCGATCGCCATGACTGAGGATATGCAGTCGCAAATTATGCACCGTTAGCGGTTCTGAAGCTCCGACATGGGGTTCGTTGGTGTGTGTCACTTCTGTGGGATCGACAATTGTTACACTGCCTTTGCCCATAGCTTGTAGCCAACCATCCCTTTCAAACATGGCACAGGTATCTTCATCGATACCAATGCCCAGGCGATCGGGATGTGCGGCGATCGCGCTAATTAACCTTCCCATCCGATTGCGATTGTGAAAGTGTTGATCGACAATAACTTCTGGAATAAATCCTAAACCTGTCGCCATATCAACTAGAGAACGTTTTGGTGTTTCACCACTGCCACCGCCAGCAATCATATGATGCCCCATCACTGCTGCCCCTGCCGAAGTGCCTGCTAAGGTAAGCTGCCCTGCTCTCACTCGTTGCCTGATAATTTCCATCGCTGGCGTATCCGCCAACACACCGCAAAGGCGCAATTGATCCCCTCCTGTCAAAAACACCCCGCTACAGGCTTCTAAGGATGCTTTTGTTTCGGCGCTTTCACACTGTTCCCGTTCCCGAATGTCTAATATCTCAACCTTTTTAGCACCCATTTCTTCAAAAATCCGGGTATACCGACCACCAATGATGGCAGGTTCGCGGGAGGCTGATGGAATTATTGTAATATAGCCATTGCTAGCACCGGCACGTCCAAAAAAAGTTCTCAGGATTTCACGTCCGTGAACTTTGTCTTCTGCGCCTCCGATAACTAGAACGGCGGTCTTAGTTGCTTGAGGTGTCCTCATTTCCAGCGATTTAGCTTTTAATTGCGGCATTGTGTTTCTCCTGTCAACAACTTCGGGTGAATAAAACAAGGTTCATTTTTTCTGATAATGTTCCCGCTTCGCTTCAAAGGAGGACACTTGAACAGGCGTTGAGTTGCGGCTTTTGCAGAAACTCCGCTCTGTTGCTTGATGTGTAGACAAATCTGAAGGTAGGGAGAAATTTTTGCTTCCTTGAGACTGTCATACCCCAACGAGCGGTAGTGTCTTTTGCCGTTCCTCAGCACAAAGAAGAGTGTTTTTCACCTGTCCTAATTTTCCAGACTGGCATAATACTGCTTGGGGAAAGCAGGTATTGGCACGCTTTTTTCTGAGGCTGGCTTGATGCATCAGGTGGAAGTTGTTAACTTGCTTCGATTATTAATTTAAATGTAGTTGTCACAATATTTAAACATAAATTAAGTAATTAGAAAAACTTTTGCTGCCGCAGAAAATCCAATCTTGTCTGGTACTTTTAGATACTATTGATGAAACCCCATAAGTCTTGTACGCGACATCAGACGGGGAGAGGGACTCTTGCACTGGTGCAAGGGGCAAGGGTCATAAAGGGGGGAAAGCGAACAACAAAGATAAAAGTTTTTTTATTCCTTTCCCCTTTCCCCTTTAACCTTTTTCCTCTTAAAATTCCCCTTTCCCCCTCTTTTTTCAGACATGCCAATTTAAGATTAGTGTCGTTGAATACGAATTACTGTGCGCTTTGATATAGTTACGCTATTTCCTGACTCGTTTATCTCTGTTCTCAGTTCTGGGCTTTTGGGTAAAGCTTTAGCCAAAAAAATTGCCGAAATTAATTTGGTTAATCCACGAGACTTTACCACTGACAAGCACCGGAAGGTGGATGATGAACCATATGGTGGTGGAGTGGGAATGCTGATGAAGCCAGAACCCATTTTTAAGGCTGTGGAGTCGCTGCCGATTTTACCTCGCAGAGAGGTTATTTTGATGAGTCCTCAAGGTCAAACGATAAATCAACCGCTGTTACGAGAACTGGCGACAAATTATGACCAGTTAATTGTCATCTGTGGACATTATGAAGGAGTAGATGAGCGAGTGCTGCATTTAGTTACCCGCGAAGTATCTCTGGGTGATTTTGTATTAACGGGTGGAGAAATTCCGGCAATGGCTTTGATTAATGGCGTGATGCGACTGCTTCCCGGAACCGTGGGCAAAGCGGAGTCTTTAGAATCAGAAAGTTTTGAGGAGGGATTATTAGACTATCCCCAGTATACCCGTCCGGCAAATTTTCGCGGCTGGAAAGTGCCTGATGTATTACTTAGCGGTAATCATGCAGCGATCGCCAAGTGGCGTTATCAACAACAAGTTGCAAGAACACGCTTACGTCGTCCTGATTTGCTCAATGAGCCGGGGGAGTAGGAGCGATAGGGAGATAAGGAGCAGGGGGGGACAAGAGAGCAGGGGGAGACAGATGAAGAATTAATTCTTTTCCCTTTCCCCTTTCCCCTTCTGTTTTCCCAATGTCCAATAAATAGTAACTAACAACCAACAACTAATTAATGACTAATATTCGCATTGGTAACGGTTATGATATTCACCAACTGGTGAGCGATCGCTCTTTGATTTTGGGAGGTGTTAAGATTCCTCACGAAGTTGGTTTGTTAGGACATAGTGATGCTGATGTCCTAACGCACGCGATTATGGACGCGATGTTGGGTGCTTTGTCTTTAGGGGATATTGGACATTATTTCCCCCCTAGCGATGCTCAATGGGCGGGGGCTGATAGTTTAATGTTATTAGCTCAAGTAGATAAACTGATACGCGATCGCGGTTGGCAAATTGGCAATATTGATTCGGTAGTAGTCGCAGAACGTCCAAAGTTAAAACCGCATATTGGTAATATGCGCGACAAATTAGCGGGTGTTTTACAATTACAACCAAATCAAGTTGGTATCAAAGCCACGACTAACGAAAAATTAGGTCCCGTGGGACGCGAAGAAGGTATTTGTGCTTATGCTGTTGTTTTGCTCTTTGCTGAGTGAGTAAATTTTATTTGCTGGCTTAGTGGCGCTATTTTAACAGTGGTTAAGATGGGAATTAATGATTGATAGCAACAAAGAAACCTTAGAGGAAATAACAAATATCGGTTGATTAGAAGTATTATCAGACCGAACTAGTCAAGCTTATTAGCAATCGCCAGTGATACTTTACATTGAAAGTAATTTGTGGATGGGCATTGCTAAAAAATGATAAAACAAAAGTATTTTTAAGTAGCAATCAAAATATGAAGTTGTAGAGATTTTACGAAATAGTGGTATTCAGTATCTCAAAAAAACTAAAAACTTCCTGGGTTGGCTACAATCTTAATCACTTTAGCAAAAGACTTGAATATTAAAATTATGAAATTTGCTAGCATCTTTCCCACAATCAGGCGTTCTTGGTTACTCGTAATTCTGATGATTACAGCACTTACAGTTACCGCTTGCAACCCTGCTAATTTCAGAACCGCTGCGGCTCAGGTGCCGCAACTCGTCATTGCCGTTTTAGGTGAGCCTTCAACTTTTAACCCAGCGCTGAATGAGTCGGCATATAGTGTTTTTGGTTTTATTTATGACTCGTTGATGACAACAAACCCGTTCACGACTAAGCTAGAACCTGCTTTAGCTGAGTCTTGGGAAGTCACTAATAATGGGCAGCGAATTGTAATTACCCTGCGACCAGGACTTAAGTGGTCAGATGGTCAACCAATGACTGCTGATGATATTGTCTTTACCTACAAAGACATTTACCTAAATCCCAAAGTACCTACGCCTACCAAAGATGCTCTAAAAATTGGCGAAAGCGGTAAGTTGCCGACAGTGAAAAAACTTGATGAACGTCGAGTAGAATTCACTGTGCCGGAACCGTTTGCGCCTTTTTTGAGATTAGTAGGTGGAATAGAAATTTTGCCGGCTCATATCCTGCAAAAATCTACCCAAACGAAGGGATCTGATGGCAATCTTCAGTTTCTCTCAATGTGGACGACAGGAACCAATCTGAAAGAAATTGTCGGTAACGGTCCCTATGTGATGGAAAGCTATATTCCCAGTCAGCGAGTGATATTCCGGCGCAATCCATACTATTGGCGCAAAGATGCTCAAGGTAAACCTCAACCTTATATTGAGCGAATTGTTTACCAAATTATTGAATCTACTGAGAACCAGTTGATTAGTTTTCGCTCTGGACAATTAGATGATTTGGAAGTTGCTCCGGAAGGGTTTAGTTTGCTCAAACAAGAGGAAAAACGGGCGAAATTTAAAATATATAACGGTGGACCAGATACAGGTACGACTTTTATTTCTTTCAACTTAAGTAAAGCTAAAAATTCTAAGGGCGAGCCTTCTGTAGATCCGATCAAGTCTCGGTGGTTTAATAAAAAGGAATTTCGGCAGGCTATAGCTTATGCCCTTGACCGCGAAACGATGAAAACAAATGCTTTTCGGGGATTAGGTGAACTGCAAAATTCCTTTGTTTATGTCAAAAGTCCCTTTTACCTTCCACCAGAAAAAGGTTTAAAGGTTTACAATCACGATCCAGAAAAGGCAAAGAAATTACTTTTACAAGCAGGCTTCAAATATAACTCTGCAAATCAATTAGTAGATGCTGACGGAAATCAAGTACGATTCACTTTGCTAACTAATGCCGAAAGAAAAGTTAGAGGAGACATGGCAGCGCAAATCAGACGCGATTTGGCTAAACTAGGGATTAGAGTTGATTTGCAAATTCTTAGTTTCAACGCTTATTTGGATAAACTTAAAGTTGCCCAAACTTGGGATTGTTACCTTGGGGGATTTGCTGGAGGTGGAATTGAACCTCATGGTGCCAGCAATATCTGGAGGATTAATGGAGCATCCCACACATTTAATCAAGCTCCACAACCGGGACAGTCCGGAATAACTGGGTGGGAAGCTGCTGACTGGGAAAAGCAAATTGATCTGCTTTATATTAAAGGAGCGCAGGAAGTTGATGAAAACAAGCGTAAGCAATATTATTACGAATATCAGCGCATCGCTTCGGAACAGTTGCCGTTTATTCATTTGGTGGAAAGGTTGAATTTACAAGCTGTGCGTGATCGCTTTACCGGTGTGAAGTACAGTGCTCTTGGTGGTCCATTCTGGAACCTCTACGAATTGAAAGTAACTGATTAGGGAATGGGGACTAGGGACTAGTCCCTAGTCCCTAGAAAAAGAATTATTACCAATGCCCTATGCCCAATGCCCTATGCCCTATGCCCTATGCCCTATGCCCAATTAACAATGACTGATGAAAAAGATTTGCGATCGCTCCTACAAGCAGTCGCTAATGGTAACGTCACCCCTGATGTGGCGTTAGACAAACTGAAAAATTTAGCTTATGAGCCTGTCGGTGAGTTTGCCAAAATCGACCACCATCGCCAATTGAGAACCGGCTTTCCAGAGGTGATTTGGGGACTTGGCAAAACTCCGGATCAAATTGCTCAAATTATGGAAGTGATGCGTCTGCGTAACCCGGTGGTGATGGCTACGCGAATTGAACCAGAAGTTTACGCTACACTCGCAAGCAAGGTTCAAGGTTTGCGATATTACGAGTCGGCGCGGATTTGTGCCATAACTCCCCCAACTATCGAACCTCAGTATTCTGGTAATATTGGCATTCTTTCGGCTGGTACTGCTGATTTACCTGTAGCTGAAGAAGCTGCTGTCACTGCTGAACTTTCTGGTTTCCGCGTAGAACGCCTTTGGGATGTCGGCGTCGCTGGTATTCACCGCTTGTTGAATAACCGCCATGTCATCGATTCGGCTTCGGTGTTAATTGTCGTTGCGGGGATGGAAGGCGCTTTACCCAGTGTGGTTGCGGGTTTGGCAGATTGTCCGGTAATTGCCGTTCCCACTAGCATCGGTTACGGTGCAAGTTTTGGTGGGTTAGCGCCCCTCTTGACAATGCTCAATTCCTGTGCTGCCGGAGTCGGAGTAGTGAATATTGATAATGGCTTTGGCGCAGCTGTTTTAGCAGGGCAGATTTTGCGGACTGCGAATAAGTTGGCGACTGGGGATTAGGGACTGGGGACAAGGGGACAGGGGGACAGGGGGACAAGGGGATAAGGGGACAAGGGAGAATTTGCTTCCTCATCTCCCCATCTCCCGATGCCCTATGCCCGATGCCCAATGCCCGATGCCCAATGCCCTATGCAGTTACAGTGGCGATCGCCTTATCAAGAGCTTGCAATGCTGTTTCTACTTCTTTTTCTGTCACAATCAACGGTGGTACAAAGCGGAGAACTTTCGGTCCTGCTGGTACGAGTAATAAGCCTTCGTCCATTGCGGCTTTGACGATATCACCAGCGGTTAGCTGAATGTCTGCTTGTAACTCCATCCCGTTGATTAAACCCCAGCCGCGTACTTCGGTAATTATGTGGGGATATTTAAGAGCGATCGCTCTCAATCCATCTCGCAATTGTTCGCCCCGATCCTGCACATTCTCTAAAATATTCTCTTGTTCCAATGTCTGACACACCGAAAGCGCAACTCCACAAGCAAAGGGATTGCCACCAAAGGTGCTAGCATGTTCCCCAGGTTGGAAAACATCGCAGAATGACTTACTCATCATTGCGCCAATGGGGATACCGCCACCCAAGCCTTTAGCACTGGTGAAAATATCCGGCTCAACGCCAAGATGTTCATAACCCCATAATTTACCGCTGCGTCCCATCCCTACTTGCACTTCATCGAAAATCAATAAAATGCCGGTTTCATCGCATATTTTCCGCAGTTTTTGGAAGTAAGCAACGTCACCCGGACGCACTCCGCCTTCTCCTTGCAATGGCTCGATTAAAATCGCCGCTACGCGATAATCACCTTCATCAAGTTCGCTTATTGCGGCTTCTACTGCGGCAATATCGTTGTAAGGTACATAGTGGAATCCCGGCACTAATGGGTCAAAGTGTTTTTGATACTTCGGCTGTCCGGTAGCGGTAATTGTCGCCAAAGTCCGTCCGTGGAAACTGGCATGAGCTGTGAGTATTATTGGTTTGTCAATTTGTAATACTGTGTGTGCGTATTTTCGCGCAAGTTTAATTGCAGCTTCATTCGCTTCCGCGCCGGAATTGCAGAAAAACACGCGATCGCTACAAGAATGTTCAACTATCCATTTTGCTAATTCCGCTTGTTCGGGAATGTAGTACAAATTAGAAACGTGATGCAGCTTTTGAATTTGCTTTGTCACCGCTTCTACTAATGCTGGGTGGGCGTGTCCTAAAGTGCAAGTGGCAATTCCGGCGACAAAATCCAGATATTCCCGTCCTTGTGTATCCCAAACGCGGCATCCTGCGCCTTTTTCTAGGGCTAAGGGAAATCGCGCATAAGTGGACATGACGACTTGATCAAAGCTATCTGCATCAAACGGAGTAGATTGTACAGAATCTGACTGTGGAGGTATTGTCGCTTGTTTTAAAGTCTGCATACTTACTATCGCTTAGAAGTGAAAGTTTTTCATCCTATAGTTATTTACTAGTGTGATAGAAAATCTTCAAAATTTCTTATTATTTACTGTCCTGTGTTAGTGAATGGCGACAAGGGGACTGGGGAGACAAGGAGACAAGGAGACAAGGAGACAAGGAGACAAGGGGCAAGGAGAATAATTCTTCTTTCCCCCTTTCCCCCTTTCCCCCTCTCCCCCTCTCCCCCTCTCCCCTCCTCCCCCTTCCCCATGCCCCAAATCATGAAAAACTGTGTATTCAACGCTTGAGCAAAAATATCGCCGCATCCAAACAGAGTTGATGGCAGGAACCGCTGCCCTCGGCGGTGTCTTCATCATTGGGACTTTATGGTACAGGTTAGTAGAACAGTGGAGTTGGGAAGATGCAGCTTATATGACGGTCATCACCTTAGCTACTGTGGGCTATGGTGAGACAAATCCTTTGGGAAACCGAGGACGCTTGTTTACGATCGCCTTGATTTTAATGGGCGTGATTACTATCGGTTTCATCGTCAATAGATTTACAGAAGCGTTAATTCAAGGTTACTTTCAAGAAGGAATTCGATTACGACAACAGCGACGCCTAATGGAATCTTTGTCAGAACATTACATCCTCTGTGGATTTAGTCGGACTGGTCGTCAAATTGCCAAAGAGTTTCGGGCAGAAGGCGTACCTTTTGTAATTATTGATTCGGAGATTGAATCGGTGCGAAAAGCGCAATCTGAAGGTTTCACATTATACCAAGGTGATGCAACTTTGGATGAAACTCTCTATAAGGTTGGGATTCAACGGGCAATTTGTATTGTAGCAGCACTGCCTTCAGACGCAGAAAATTTATACGTGGTCCTTTCAGCAAAAACACTCAATCCAAATATTCGAGCGATCGCCCGCGCAAGTACAGAAGAAGCTGTACAAAAATTACAACGTGGGGGTGCTGATGCGGTGATTTCTCCTTATATTACTGGGGGCAAAAGAATGGCAGCATCTGCCCTCAGACCGCAGGTAATGGATTTTGTTGATGGTATTCTCACAGGTGCAGACCGACAACTATATATGGAAGAAGTTTTGCTCGATCCGGCAATTTGTCCGTATCTCGGTCAAACTTTGCAGAAAGCAAGATTGCGATCGCAAACTGGAGCGTTAATTTTAGCAATTCGTCGCACCGATGGCACTCTCATCGGCGGTCCCACTGGCGATACTATTTTATTACCAGGAGATTTGCTGATTTGCATGGGTACAGCTGAACAGCTGCGTAGCCTAAACCAAATCCTTGGACCAATTGGTTCTCAGAAAGTGCGTAAACCGAAAAATAGCTGATGCGCTGTGGGAAAGTGGGGGTTTAGGAGGGAGATGAGGGAGACAAAAATAATCAAGAATTAACAGCTAACCACTAACCAGTAACCACTAACTATGAACAATTAACTACTAACTAATGACTCTTGACCAACCTCTTGCCAACCATGCATGGGGGCTATACTTTTAGTTACCGATTCGATGATCGTTGGGGGAGCTTCGGATATTAAGATACTTGGATAAACTGCCATGCCCCAATTCGGATGAATTAAGACACGGCATTTATTTTTGAGCACTGGGTAGTTAAGTAAAGCTTTGATAACGGCTGTGTCGTCGTGGGGAATTTGTCCAGGATGAGAAAGTAAGGGATAGCCAGTGCGGGGATCGATTATGTCTGTCATATAACTGCGATCGCGCAAATTAAAAGCTACGTCACAGCCAAACCTCATAAATTTTTCCCGCAAGCGTTCTTTTTCTTTCTCTATTGTTGGCGTACTTTCTACTAATTGATATCGCGATCGCTGTAAGACAATCACCACCCAAAAAGACGGCTGGTTTTTCCAATCTGGTAATATCCGTTCACGGTTGGCACAGATATACTGACTGGGGGAATGAATCGAAATGTCAACTGCTTGTCCCGGTTTGCCAACTAAATTAATGGGACAGCCTTGCTCCGAAGTGTAAACGTTGGGGTAGTTCACTACATTTATTCGGTTTTTGCAAGTTTTGTATTTAAATCCTTGATTTCGATGATAACTCTTAAACATTCATAAAAATCATCAATTTTCCATAATATGTTATGTTTATTTGAATTCATTGTGACAAAAATGTGAATTTTTAATCGCACTTTTATCCTTTCTTAACTTGTTCTGATACTACTTACTTATATTCGGAGACAATTTCCGGATTTATGCAACGTTATATAGTTAGAGACGCAAGCGATTGTTTGCGTCTCTAATTCCCAAAATAAAAATCGTACCTGGGAAAATATCAGGCATAAAGGATAATGGATCAAAAAACAAGGAAAAATGGGATAAGAGCAAATGAAAAAGAGGGGGAAGGGGGAAGGGGGAAAGGGTCGGAGTTATTTAAAATTAGTAAAAATATTTAAAATTACTTCTTTACATGAGTCCCTTTCCCCCTCTTCAAAAATAGGGGAATAAGAGCATGGATGGTGATTTTTACCGTTCTACGTGTCTGCTAAAATCTTCGGCACGTTATGCATGTCATCGGACACGCATAAGCTGCCGTTCTTTAATATTCTCCATATTTAAAAATAGGGGCTTTATACCGAAGAAAAGAAAAGTTCTTTCTTCTTCCTTTACCCCTTACCCCTTGCCCTTTCACGGCAGGTGCTCCACTTGGGGAGACCCCTTGGCGCTAGCCTCTCCCTTTGGGAGAAGACCCTTACGGGTGACGCTCCTGCGTCGCTAACGCTACGCTAACGGCAGTTACTCTACTTGGGGAGACCCCAAGACCGTACTGCCTCACCGCACTGCCTCCCCTTTTCCCCTTCTTGGTAAATTAATTCAGTTTTAAAGCATTGACAGGAACTTCATCCCAAGAATCAACAGTTCGCAATCGCGCTACCCAACCAGTTGCCTTTTGCGTCTGAGTCAAATTGTTCTCAAAGGATTCATGACAATCTTTTGCCTGAGACTCATCACAACAGGCAATACAAGCATGAATCATGCCAGAGGGATCAATTTGCTCGTTTACCCAAATACTCATGGCGTATCCTCTCAATATCTTTTCCCAAAAAAGGAATTTGCCATTTTAGAATACTATGAGATGAGGCATGGGGGAGCCAGTGCCGTGCGGTGAAACACGGGCGCGGTTGCCTGTACCGTCCCGCACTCATTGTTGAACCCGTTCGCGTAGCGTCTCCGCATCTGAGAAGGGAGGTTTCCGAGGCAGCGCGTTGCGGAGCGCTAGTTTCGTGCGGGGGTGGAGGAGTTTGAGGCATAGCCGCGTTGGGCTTCTTTGCGCTATCTGCGACTGCCGTTCCGAGTCCGGCATCTGGCATCATGGGGCATGGAAAGAATCGTATTAGAACGCGCATGAGCGATCTTGAACTTGTTTAATTCCCATTGCCCCGCAATACTGCTCGGTTAAGGAAAATAAAGGGGAAAACAAAGAAAATATTGTTCGCGAGGCATCTGTTGGAACAGCTTAGATTGCAATCTAAGCTGGTTTGATAATAGTAGAGAGCTTAGTTGCTAGTGGAGTTTAAATCTTGGCAATGAACTTCCAAGTCATATTTGTGGCAAAGGGATTTAAGTTTTTCTTTAACGAGCGATCGCACATTTTCTGGTAATATAACCACACAATCTGGTGCATATTGCATGACTTCGCGGCTAAACCAAAATGTACTAGATACTCGCCTGACAACTCGCCGGACTCGCGCTTTATCTGGTAGCCACTCATTAATATTGTCTTCTGGTTTAGCTTGATAGGCAAAAGCCAAACCAGCAAATAGATGCATTTCCACTTCTATCTGGGCCAAATTAGATCGCCACTCACCAGAAATTGGCATAACAGCAGCTTCAGTAATTCGGTCTAATCGTAAACTCCAGTTGTGAACCAGTTCTGGTATATCAAAGTTTCCTTCTGTTTCTTCGCACCAGCAATCAAGATATTGCCGCTTTTCGTGGGGTGTAACTTTGGCATAGCGAACGGTAAAATTAAACACACGCTCTGCTGCATCTTGATAGGAAAGCTGAAAGGGCTGTTCGCGTAAGATGTAGCGGTCTATTTCTAAGCGCCAAGGTGGGGGCAAATTCTCTAAGAAACGTTCGATTTCGCCTCGCAACGGTAATGATAATTCGCTGCGTTCGAGAAGTAAGTTTGCAATGATTTGGGCTTGTTCAATTTGCCCGATGTCTGTCAACGCATTGATACATCGATGTAATGCTCTAATGCGTGGTTCTTTCCAATCGTTATTGTTACCGATGAGTAACTTACGTTGAGCGATCGCTTTAATTAACTTAGAGATGTTAGGCTGCTCTTCTCCCCACATCATACCGAATTCACGAGCGATCGCTTCTAGCTCGGCTTTATCACGTTCTGATATCGACAGTGTAATAGATTGACCTTTTCGACTCATTAAAAGTGTCCGTGTACTTTATACGTAAACTCTCTTGTCAACTTCTATTTTGCGTGCCAATATAGTTTTTAACAACCAGTTACGGACACTATTTAAGTGTAAGTCCAAATATAGAATTAGGAGAAGAGGATTCATTGAGAAGAATTACGACAAATTTGGAGAAGTTTCAATGACTAAGAACGATTTACTATCTCGAATTTCCATTGATCCAAATATTTGTTTCGGTAAACCTTGTATTAAAGGTCATCGTATATGGGTTAGTTTAATTCTCGACCTTCTTGCAAGTGGAGAAAAAATAGAGACAATTTTAGAAGAATATCCCGGTTTGGAACAAGAAGATATCCTATCCTGTATTGCATACGCTGCGGAGATGACAAGAGATAGCTATGTAGAAATTCCTTTGGGGTTGCAAAAGGAATCACAAAAGTGAATATTAAACTTGATGAAAATCTTGGTAGTCTGCGAGTAGCTACATTATTGCGTCTTGCAGGACATGATGTTGCCACTGTCCGAGAACAAGGTTTAATTTCAACTCCTGATGAGGAATTAATTGATATTTGTCGTAGCGAGAATAGATGTTTAGTAACGATAGATAGAGGATTCGGAAATCGTCTTAAATATAATCGTTCTCACTATACAGGAATTATAGTCATTCGTTTACCATCTCGTCCTACTTTTGAAGATTATCATACAGTTACAGAAACTTTAATTGCTGGACTTGAAGCAGCAGATGTGACTGGTAAATTATGGCTAATTCGACAAGGAAGTATTCAAGAATATCAGGATATTGAGGTGGAGAGAAAAGATAAATGACCGAAGCATACAAAATTATTACTCTTAAGCCTGTTTACTCCCAAACTGTCCCAACACCTGACGAGGTGAAATTACCTAAAGATTGGTTACTTTCTTGGCATCAAGCCGCAACTTTAGAAGCGTTGCGCGATCCAAATATTGATGTAGTATTCAACACTGCAATGACTGGCGATGGTAAAAGTCTCGCCGGATACCTGGATATTTTGCAAAGACACTCTCCTGTTTTAGGGCTATATCCCACAAACGAACTCGCTAGAGATCAAGAAAAACAAATTAAAGGATACATTGAGCAATTTCAGCCTGAACATAAACCGCGCGTTAATAGATTAAGTGGACAAGAATTAGAAATTTATGCTGAAGAAGAAAACTTGAAAAAAGGAGTAGCTTTAGAAACTCGCGCTGGGCAATCTGAAATTTTGCTTACCAATCCTGATATTTTTCACTATCTACATTATGGGTCATATTTACTTTATAAAGATAATCCAGATAAACTCTGGAATAGAATAGATAAGCGTTTTAATGTCATTCTTTTTGATGAATTTCATGTGTTCAAAGCGCCACAAATTGCCAGCGTAATTAACACAATGCTTTTGATTCGTCGTACTAACAGGCGTAAAAAGTTTTTATTCCTTTCTGCTACCCCAAATCCCCAATTAATTGAGAGGCTTAAATTAGCAGATTTTCGCTGTCATGAAATTAACCCAGTTGAAGAGAATAAATATCAATTTCCTAACACTATTACTGAATTTGAGCATCTAAAAACTCAATATTGGCGAAAAGTCGTAGGGGAAATATCATTGCATTTTGTCGGTTTAGAATCTACATCTAAGGCTTCTGAAACTTGGTTAAGAGACAATGTAGCGTTGATTTTAGATCATTTACAAAAGCATCCAGATAGCAAAGGCGCAATTATTCTTAATTCTATTGCTGCTGTGAAACGATTAAAGGATTTTTTTACACCTTTTCTCCAGCCGTATAATTTCACAGTTGAAGAAAATACTGGTTTATCTGGGAAAAAAACTAAAGAAGAATCCCTAGATGCTGATTTAGTTTTAGGAACTAGCACTATTGATGTGGGTGTTGATTTCAAAATCAATTTCTTGTTTTTTGAATCAGCAGACGCAGGTAATTTTATCCAGCGTTTAGGCAGACTGGGACGACATGATGGTTATGAACGTGACGGACAGCAGATTAATTTTACTAACTTTACTGCTTATGCACTTGTCCCTGAATTTTTGGTGAAAAGGCTTTTTGAAAAAGATGAGAAGGATGAAGCACCACTATTGAAGTCAGGCGAAGTTTATGAACGTCCATTTTTTCATGATCAAATTAGGGATAAATACCGCAAAATTAATGATTTTACAGGCTATTACTTTAAATGGGGTGTTGTTCAATCTATGCGACTGGTTCGGCAGTTGGGACATCCTAATATTAAAGAGCAATATGCAGCAGGTAGTCAGGAAGCACTAAAGAAAGATTGTGAGATAGTTTTCAGCACTGACAAAAGAAAAGCCAATCTTAAAGCAGCCTTTGTCCGTAGCAAAGAATGGGAAGAAAAATGGCACGAACTTTCAGGAACAGATAAGGGAAATCCTATTTTAGAGGAGGCTGTGAGCTTTCGTGGTAAGAGTCCTTTACTGTGTGGAATTTACGATACTACCGAGAAAAATGAGGCTGATAAGTTCAAAACCTACGATTTACCAGGAATTCTCAGCAACTTGGAAATTGAACCGATAAAAGGGACAGAATTTGAACGACTGCGACAAGCGACAGCAGAACGCACAGATACAACTATTCCCAAAGGCAGATTTAAAAACTGTTTAGGATTTATGAAATTACTTCGCTATCGAGAAGAAAGACTAGATTGGAAATTTACTTATCCTGGGGACTTGAAACCCTTTGCTGATACTTGGGATGTGCAGGTGTTGTTAGGTATTCAGGTTTGGCAACCTGCAAACTATTGGATTAGTGAAATTAACAAGCAATTGAAGAAACAGGCATTAGTTAGTTATCTGCTGCCTTTTCCCTTAGAGAGAGTACGTCAGCAAGGAAGATTGCCAATGCACTTTCAGATTTACCCAATTAGTGACCAATATAGTGTTTTAGATAATACACCACCATACTGCATTGCTTTCGGGCAGTCTGCACTATTGCTAGATACTCAAGCTTATCGTTTCCAGGGGGAAGAGATATGGATAGTTTAGAGTTTCATCCCTGATAGGGATTTTAGAATCTTGCAAACCCTTATTCAATAAATGTAAGGGCTTGCAAATTTGGGCGAGAAGGTATAAGCCTTCAAGTTCAGCATCGGAAATTTCAATCCCTGATAGGGATTTTAAACTGCCTAAATTTCTGAAAGCAGTGCTAAAGTTCGCCCACCCTGATTTTATAACTATTTAGTCTAAATTTACAAGTGGTCTTCCTATGCTGAACTTATACGATGTGTTATTATTTAGGCGGTGGTGTCAGCCTTCAAGTTCAGAGACGGAAACTCGTTGTCACCGATGTTTGAGCATAGACGACGCTCTTACGGCTGCGGTATTGATAATTTCTTACCTCAGCCGCATGAGCGTTGCCACAAATGCTAACACGCTGCCGACGCTATCACGCCTTTTTGATGACAAGAGCCACCATGCACAAAAAGTAAATGGAGCTTCAACTGCATGGATTTTTATAAGCAGTTGGAACTCTTCGACCTACGTCTTTACACATCTAAGCATTTTACTGCTAATGATGGTGAAGAAAAGCAGTTCGAGGAAGTTCCGCAACCCATCGAGTACGAACAACTCGAACTCGATTTATTTCCAGAGCCAACTTGCTTAATACCTATGAAGTTGATGAAATTGGCTGCTTAAAATTTAAAGGGGGCTTAAAATAAATCATTTTAAAAGCCCCCTCCTTCTCCAAATTAAAATTTTAATAGCATTCAAAAAGTTATTTTCTGGTGCTTATAGTGGCAGACACCAAGATGCGTTAAAACTTTGTTGCAAGCATCTCGCACTTGGCACGGAAAGATGTACAAGCTTGTTGAACCTATGCAGCTAGTTTAAATATTTTTATTATGAGTAATTTCATTTCTGACGATTACAGACATCTACTTATGGAAGTACAACAACGGATTCGTTCAGCCCAGTACGAAGCATTAAAGGCAGTTAATCGGGAAATGATTAACCTGTATTGGGATATTGGGCAGATGATTGTTATCAAACAACAGGATGCTAGTTGGGGTAAATCAGTAGTAGAACAGCTAGCAAAAGACTTACAAGCAGAGTTTCCTGGTATTAGTGGTTTTTCTGCTAGAAATATCTGGAATATGCGGAATTTTTACGTCACATATAGCCAAAATCAAAAACTGCAACCAATGGTTGCAGAAATTGGATGGACTCACAATTTGGTCATTTTAGAAAAATGCAAAGATGACTTAGAACGAGAGTTTTACATTAGAATGACTCGGAAGTTTGGCTGGACAAAAAACGTATTAATTCACCAAATTGAAAATCAAACTTATGAAAAAACTCTGCTTAATCAAACTAATTTTGATCAAAGTATTTCAGCAGAGATACGTAACCAATTAAAGCTAGCAGTTAAAGATGAATATACTTTTGATTTTTTAGAATTAGCAGATGAACACAGCGAACGACAGCTAGAAGAGTCAATTTTAGCAAAAGTTCAACCTTTCTTACAAGAAATGGGTGGAATATTTGCTTTTATTGGTAGCCAATATCGTTTAGAAGTTGATGATGAGGAATATTTTATAGATATCCTATTATATCATCGCCGTTTGAAGTGTTTGGTGGCAATAGAATTAAAAATTGGTAAGTTTTTACCTGAATATGTTGGCAAAATGCAGTTTTATTTAGCTGTTTTAGATAACACGGTAAAGCTACCAGAAGAAAATCCTTCTATTGGCATTATTCTTTGTAAATCCAAACAGAGAACTATTGTGGAATATGCACTAAAGGAATCTAATAAACCAATTGGTGTTGCAACTTACCAAATAGTTTCTAAAGTACCACAAGAATTAAAAAATCAACTTCCAGATCCAGAACAAGTTGCTAAATTGCTAGAAGGATTTGAATGAATCTTGACGATTAACGATAATGCTGGAAAAGTCAAATCTTATTTAATTTAATAAAGAAAATGGCTAAAAAAACTAAGAAATCAGATGAATATCAACAACTATCACTCTTAAAAGCAGAAATAGAAAATGATTCAACTTCCGAACTATCAGATGATGATTGGATGTCTGGAGATGATTCTGACTTTCAAGAAACATCTAATCTAAAAGTCGAAACACAATCAGCAGAACTCTTAACCCTCAAGTTACTGCAAGATGCAATTAAATCAGAAAATGACGATGATTTAATTATGCAGGAATTTAGTGATTACGTTTTACCCAATCTTTTACGGGTAGCAGTTGGAGTCACAGCCAAAGGTGGTAAATTTTTTGATTATTTCGATAAAAAGAGAGAAAAGGAGATAGAGAATTTCCACAAAAATAATTTAGGTAAAAGCCACAAAATAAAAGAGCCGAAAAAACTTGATCGAAGAAATGCAGGTGATCAATCTTTAAATACTCATTTACTCAATGGTTTACTACCAGCTAATTTAATAGAGCGTTGTCTAAATAAACTTGATACCACTGCAAAAAGGGTAATTCAAGAACAAGAAAGACGGTTATTAATTGCTGGGTTTATTTTACATGATTTTGAAAAGTTTGATTATCGGCTATTTCCTAAAATGCCAGATAATTATAAAACAATTAGCCAAGATAAAGAACAAGACATTCGCAAGTTATCTGTAGATGCCCACCGCGAAATTATAGATGTTATAGTCTGTGAATTAGGTCTTGATAAATTTGTTAGTCCTGATGAACCAACAGCATGGCAAGAATATCGAGATGATTTGTTATTTATTGCCTACAATGCCCAGCGTCGAAATGATACAAATCTCAATGTTTCTGAGTATGGTTTACAGCCAATAATTGATGATTATATCCTGATATGTCTTGCTGATTTAACTTATTTAGCTGATTTAGTTTCCTCAGTTATTAAGCATCCTCAAGATGCAGAACACCAAACATTAAATGGAATTCTCCACAGCCTCAGTGATGGGCAATTAAAATTTACCTATCACAGCATTGCTGAGAATCGTGGTGTTTTAACTAATGTGGTAAATAATGCTTTAATCCAGGCTCATACTAGACTCAATACTGATGAGCAGACCTACTATGAACCTTTGTTATATCTGCCAACAGGCGTAATTTACTTGGCTTCGCGCAATGCTCCAGCTATCTCGCCGGAAGATTTACCAGATCGTGTAGTTAATAGTATTAAATCGCTTTGTTCAGGTCAATTACGCCTGAGACAAACAGGATTTGGTAGAGATGGCAAAGGCATGAAATATGCCGAATATTACAACTTATTTTTTGATGATATAGGCTTGATGAAAGTAGCCTTAGATGCAACATTACGCATCTTAAACCCTAATAAAGGCTCTGTTGCTAAAAGTCGCAGCGAAAATCTGAATAAGTTTCAGCAACAAAATGTTTTATCTGCTGATTATGACTTCAAATTTGAAGATGATATCCGCATTGACCAAATAGCAGAATTTGGGGATTTAGTTAGCCGGAAGATTTGGGAAGAAACAGTTAATCGCGTTGATTCTGCTCGTAAGAAAGATAAAAAGCTGCCAGCAGTTCCCGATTTTGATTTAACTCACAAAGTTGCAGAATTTTGGAATATAGCAGAATGTTTACCCCAAATTAGAGAAATTCAACGCATTAATGAAAGTCTCAAAGAAAACAAGTTAAAGGGAAATACTGGAGGAGTACCTTATGAATGGTACTATCTGGCGGCTAAATATTTAGAACATCATCCAGGTATTGAAGATGTCCGCGAAGCTTGTCAGCAAGTCATTGACTATTTGACAACCTTAATTTTTCCGATAATTTCTCAGTATGAATTACCTGATGGTTGGGATGATTTAAGGCTTTGGGTAAAACGAGTTGTCATGTTACCAGGCACTAATCAAGAGCCATCTGTTAAAACTCAAGTTGAAACATTTCTAAATGAGTTAGATAATTACAATGCTGCGAAAAAAGCAGGGCGAGGGAAACAATTAATCTGCTCAATTTCTCATTCTGCTTACACGGTTACTGAGCAAATGGAATCAGCAGTTTTATTTACGCCACAAGTTTATACAAATAAGCAGATGTTAGGAGGTTCCAACGCTAAACGCAATATCTCCAGTATTGCAGGTATGGAGATGATGCTGAGGCAAATCTTGATGAATCAAACTCAAGCTGTAGGTAAGCGATTTGAAGATGGTAAATATCGCTATCTCTACTTTTATCCTACTTATTACTTTACTCCAGAGACTAATAAGTTTTTGCAGAAAGCATACAATGGTATTGCTCAAACTCGCTTTGATACGGGCGTTCGGAATCATTTTATCAGTAAGGATTTACAGGCGGACTTGGGGCGCGATCGCTACCAAAGTGTAGATAGTTTCTTAATCGATGAAAACCTCCAGCGTGACAAGGATCGCACCTTTAAGCTTTCCTATCCTGAAGACCAGCCTTTAACATTTTACTTCATGGCGCTCCCGCCAGGAAGAGACAGCACCGATACAGAATCTTGGGTAATGCCAACTTGGTTAGCGTTTGCTTTCCCAATGATTTTAGATGTTAAAACTGTGATTTCAGAGTCACCAATTCCACCTTTTAATGATGGGGCTGAATTTGAGGAAAGCGTTTTCCTTGATAGTGCGCCTCATGCTTTTCGTGCTTTAGTAAGGCGCGATCGCTTCCGTCTTGACTACATCCTCGAAGGCTGGAACGAAAACGGCATCCAATATCCAGCACCTTTAAATGTGCTTACCGCCGCTTATGCCATTCATTTAGATGTGAATGCGCGACAGGGGAAGTCTGGTTACGATGCCAACTGGGGGAGATTTACGGAACTGGCTAAAGATTTTGAAACCAGTCCACTGTACGTCTTTTCTTATCTCAATCGGTGGGTGCGTAACCAAAAAGTTGATGCTGCAAGCTTGAGTAAAATTAAGCTTTATGCTAACCACTTTTACCCTTGTTTTGACCCTTATGTTAAATATGATTTTCACCTGGAGAAATGGACTATGGCAGAAGAATCACACTTGCATCATCCCAAAAAATTAACTGAACTTTACCGCAAATTTTACCGAGCAAAATCTAGTAAAGGAAAACCAATCAAGTCTAATGCTATCTTGAAACCAATTGATGAGGCTGCTGAGACTATTATCAAAGCCGACAAAAACTTCTTTCAAGGTGAAGTATTAGTTGATGCGGTAGCTGCAAAAATTTTTAAATTGATGGAGCGAGTGCGTAACTCAACAGCAGAGGGACGTTGGGTTATCGTTCATCGTGATGAAGAAAGAGAGGCAATTTTAAATTTTGCACAACACTTTGTAGTAGAAGTTTTTGAAAAATCATTTGCAGGCGATCGCGCTCGTTTAGCTGGCCGTCAACTCAATCTAATCAAAGATACTTGCGAGTTTTTATATCGTCTAGAAAATGATAAAGAACGCCATGATAAAGGTAATAAACCTGATAATGATATACAAGAAGAAAATGAAGATGAAGCTTTGTAGGCTATTTTAGCCTATAGAAATAACGATTCTGCGTACAAAACTATCAAGCGATTATTTCATTTAATTTGGAGACAAAAAATATGTCATTATTGAAGACTGTTGAAGCGAAGTTTTTTCAATCTGAAATTCCATACAAGCCAATGGGTAAATATGTCCATTTTTTGACTATTCGTATTACCGAGTCTTATCCTTTATTTCAGACAGATTCAGAACTTAATAAAGCACGGGTAAGAGCCGGAGTCAAAGATAAAACTACAATTAGCCGTTTGTCGATGTTCAAACGTAAGCAATCAACGCCAGAACGTTTAGTAGGCCGAGAATTGCTACGGAACTATGGTTTAATGACTGCTGAAGAATGTGAATATAACGTAGCTTTTGCAATGGATAATCCTGATTGCATTATTTACGGGTTTGCTATTGGTGATTCTGGCTCTGAAAAATCCAAAGTTGTCGTAGATACAGCATTTTCAATTACATCTTTTGATGAATCACACGAAAGTTTTACCCTCAATGCTCCCTATGAAAATGGCACAATGGCTGCAAAAGGAGAAAAGAAATCAGATGGTAAAGTAGATGGTGAAATAGGTACAGTAACAGCCAGAATTAACCAACAAGACCATATTAGACCGCAAGTTTTCTTCCCTAGTATTGTCACCTTGAAAGACCCCACTGAAGCTAGCTTCCTTTACGTTTTTAATAACATTTTGCGAACTCGTCACTATGGGGCGCAAACTACCCGTACAGGTCGCGTTAGAAATGAGTTAATTGGTGTCGTATTTGCGGATGGAGAAATCACTAGTAACCTGCGTTGGACTCAGGCAATATATGACCAAATGAAATCTAATAATACTATAAATCCTCCCGATCCACTAGATGAAGATGATGTAATTACTGCTGCTAAAAATGCTATTGAGGCGTTAATGGCTGATGAGTTCATTGTTCATAGAGATTTCATTGGTGATGCTTTTGTATCCTTAATTAATGAAGTCAAAACTTTAACAGGAAGTGAGAAAGGAATTCAGGCAATTTTGCAAAAAGCTGATGCAGAAGCTAAAGATTATGCCAAGAAGCATATCAGCAAGAAGAAAACTGCTGCTAAAGCGGGGAAAGAGTAATGGTGTTTATTTACCGTTGTCAATTAGAGTTGCACGACAGCCTTTATTTCGCAACTCGTGAAATCGGGCGATTGTATGAAACAGAGCCAATAATCCACAATTACGCTCTTTGTTATGCATTGGGTTTAGTTGATAGCAAAATCTACTCTACTACCGTTGCTGAAGAACATTCCTATCGATACTTTTGCCCCGAACAAGTGCCAAAATATGAGGAGCATTTAACGCCACTCAATCAACAGAAAATTTACGTAACTCCAGCGCGATCGCTCAATCATTCTTCTATCCTCAACACCTGGAAGTATGCTAATAACAATTATCATGTTGAGATGCAAAAAACTCAGAAAAATATCCCTAGTTTTGGTAGAGCAAAAGAAATTGCGCCAGAAAGTAAATTTGAGTTTTTTGTTATTTCTGGCAATAAACTCAGATTATCAAAATGGATTCGCTTAGGTAAATGGATGAGTAAGGCTGAGGTAATTGTTGAAGAATTACCAAAACATAAAATTGTTGAAGGTATATTTACTTGTACCTACCCTTTAAATCCCCTAGATGTGATGTTCACTAATCAAGTGATTAGCTATGACGTGGTAAATATGCCTCCAGTAAGCTTAATTAAAAATGTGCAAATGCGAGGGCAATACTACCAATTTGATAAAATCCAAGAAGTAAAAATTCCGGCTCGGATGGAATATTGTTTTAATAATTGAACAAATCAACTTAGTACAGTCCTTTTGTAGATGCGTTAAATTTGCGTCTCTACAATACAAAAACTTTTGTATTATGCCCCATAGCCTCGTTCTCAACCTCACACCAAAATCCTCCATCTACCCTGATTTCCTCACCGGCAGACATCTCCACGCCCTATTTTTAACGCTTGTTAGTTCGGTAGATAAAACATTAGGAGACTATCTGCATTCATCCAACGCAGACAAGCCTTTTACTCTTTCTCCCTTACAAATACAACCAAGCCACAAAAATTATCACACCTTGCAATTATGTCATCAAAAACCTATTGCCCCAGGTACTTGCTGTTGGTGGCGCATCTCTCTATTAGACGACACTCTATTTAGCAAGCTGACTCCGCTATGGCTAAACCTTAACCCCAACCAACCTTGGCATTTGGGTTCTGCTGATTTATTTATTACCAGCATTCAAGGGACACCCCAATCTACCCAACCTTGGGCAAATGCTTGCACCTACGCACAATTATATGAACAAGCATCAGAAAGCGATCGCACTATTAACTTCACCTTTGCCACCCCTACAGCATTTCGTCAAGGAGGATACGATACCGTACTACCAATTCGAGAATGTGTCTTTAACAGTCTTCTCAGTCGCTGGAATAAATACAGTGGGATTGAATTTGATAATATCCCCGTCGAATCTATTTATCCCAGTTTTTTTAACATCAATACCCAAATTCTAAGCAACTACGATAGCAAATTTATTGGCTGTGTTGGCGAAATTAGCTATCGTATTTTTGGTGAAATGGAACCAATATCAATCAAAAAAATAAATGCCTTAGCTGATTTTGCAATATATGCAGGCGTAGGGCGAAAAAGCACAATGGGTATGGGTATGGTTAGAAGAGTTAGAAATTAGCAATTGTTAATAAAGCTAAAAATAATAAAAGATAAATAACCAATGAGAAATGACGAATATATTCAAATTGCAGCATTAAACCAATATGCTTACTGCCCGCACCGCTGCTGGCGGATGTTTTGTGCGGGAGAATTTATTGACAACCAATACACAATTGAAGGCACAAGTTTACATGAACGCGTGCATACTGTTAGTGAAGGGAACCGCGAATCAACTTGGCAAATTCGGGCAATCTGGCTGAAATCAGATACACATAAACTCATTGGTAAATCAGACTTAATCGAAGCTGAAAATGGCGAATTTTATCCTGTTGAATACAAACGCGGACGCAAAGGTGAATGGGATAACGATGAACTGCAAGTCTGCGCCCAAGCCTTGTGTTTAGAAGAAATGACCGGAAAAACTATTAATACTGGTTATATCTATTACGCACATTCGCACCAACGCCAATTAGTCGAGATAAATGAAGAGTTGCGACAAAGTGCGATCGCTACTATCGAAGCTGTGCAAATACTTTTATCTACAGGGACAATGCCTAAAGCTGTCAAGACCAAGCGCTGCGATGGATGCAGCTTGTATGGACGATGTTTACCTCAAGCAACAGAAAAAGTAAGTCGCTATCAAGAAGCACTCTAACTTTTTGATTTTAAATTTTTTAACAATCAAACACTCATAACACTCAACTCATACTTTATGGGCACAGTTTACATTTCCCAAAATGATGCATTTATCGGTAAAATCGACGAACGATTAAGCGTCAAGTTCGACAAAAAAACGATTTTAGATATACCATTACTCAAAATCGATGGTATTGTAGTTTTAGGGCGTGCTACAGTTTCACCAGCTGTTGTTAATGAACTATTAACAAGGCAAATTCCACTGACTTTTCTTACCGATACAGGTCGCTATCTCGGACGATTAGAGCCAGAAGTTACCAAAAATATCTTTGTTCGCAAAGCCCAATGGCAAGCAGCGGGTGAGTCACCTCAAGCAATTCACGCCGTACAAGCGTTTGTACGCGGTAAACTTAAAAACTACCGCAACACTCTTATCCGCCGTCAACGCGATACAGACTTGGATTTATCTGCTAGCATTACCCGCATAGAACATGCGATCGCACCCATCGACACAACACAAACAGTAAACTCGTTACGTGGGCTGGAAGGTGCGGGGAGTGCTGCATATTTTGGCTGTTTCAACCAACTCATTCGCAATGCGGAATTTGAATTTAAAACCCGCGTCCGGCGTCCCCCAACCGATCCAGTCAATTCCCTACTCAGCTTTGGGTACTCGTTGCTGCGTCACGATGTTCAAGGTGCAGTTAACATTGTCGGGTTTGACCCTTATTTGGGGTATTTGCATTGCGATCGCTACGGTCGTCCATCGCTGGCTTTGGACTTAATGGAGGAGTTTCGCCCATTAATAGTAGATGCAGTTGTACTATTGGCAATAAACAAACGCTATTTGACACCCGCAGATTTTGTTACAGAGCCATTAAGCGGTGCGGTTTCCCTTACCCCTGAAGGACGCAAAACCTTTTTGCGGCTGTACGCACAGAAAAAACAATCTGAGTTTAAACATCCAGTCTTAGGACGCAAATGCATGTATCAAGAAGCTTTTGAACTGCAAGCCCGGTTGCTTGCAAAATACTTAATGGGCGAAAGCGAAAAATATCCACCACTGGTTTTGAAATAATCAATTCAAAGAGTGCAAGTCACGATGAACGTTGTTGTCTCCTACGATATTTCTGAAGATAAACGCCGTACCAAAATTCACAGCACCCTTAAGTCTTACGGGCAATGGGTACAATATAGCGTGTTTGAATGTCAGCTTACCGATACCCAATATGCAAAATTGCGATCGCGCTTGAACAAGTTGATTAAGCCTGACACCGATAGCATTCGCTTTTACTTTCTATGCGCGTGTTGTTTTGGTAAAGTTGAACGTATCGGTGGCGAACAACCCCGCGATGAAACAATTTTCTTTGCTTAGTGCGCGGATGGGTAGGTGTAGAAAAAGAGGTTTTGATGAAAATGGCTGAATCCCTTGCAAGACACAGCTTTGCCATTGTCTTCACTCGCTAGCTACCCGCGCACCATACACAGTAAAGGTTTCAGCTTTTTTGACATTGTGCGATCGCTTTGGAGTGTGTTATGATTTTCCCATCCGCGCAACCGAACCTTGAAAACCTCATACTGACTCAGTTTTAGCCTCTTACTGTTGAAATTTCACTTACTCCCTATTAGGGATTGAAACCTTTCAACGGCTTGGTAAAAGGACTTTGGAGTAAAGTTGAAATTTCACTTACTCCCTATTAGGGATTGAAACATATTAATCAACTTAGGGAGGCTTGATCCTCCAGTAGGGTTGAAATTTCACTTACTCCCTATTAGGGATTGAAACGAACTTAGTTCTATCCCCACGACACAATACTGCTTGTTGAAATTTCACTTACTCCCTATTAGGGATTGAAACTGATTATTTAGACAAAGATAAATCTAGTAAGAGTTGTGTTGAAATTTCACTTACTCCCTATTAGGGATTGAAACACCATTGGCAGCGGGAAAATCAGAGCCATAAACTAAAACGTTGAAATTTCACTTACTCCCTATTAGGGATTGAAACTTTAGCTGAGGCTTTAACTTTGGTACTAAAAACTAAGGTTGAAATTTCACTTACTCCCTATTAGGGATTGAAACAAATTGAATACGGTTAATACTATCTTGATGTTTGTTGAAATTTCACTTACTCCCTATTAGGGATTGAAACAACTCCTTTCAAAAGGAGAGATAGCCCAAAGAGAGTTGAAATTTCACTTACTCCCTATTAGGGATTGAAACTGCTTCCGACCTCTTTAATATAGCTAATAATCCAAAGGTTGAAATTTCACTTACTCCCTATTAGGGATTGAAACATCAGTAAATTCATCGATATTTTCGATAATCACATGTTGAAATTTCACTTACTCCCTATTAGGGATTGAAACAGAGGCATTGATAATTGCGTTATTAGCATCAAAAAGGTTGAAATTTCACTTACTCCCTATTAGGGATTGAAACTTATAGATTTACCTAATTTCATTGCCCTTGCTGCGTTGAAATTTCACTTACTCCCTATTAGGGATTGAAACCACTTGCAGTCCTAAAGCTAAAGTGCCTCCATCGTTTGTTGAAATTTCACTTACTCCCTATTAGGGATTGAAACGCGTAGTAGCTTCAATGGAACACCAAAGGGAGTTTATGACGTTGAAATTTCACTTACTCCCTATTAGGGATTGAAACCTGGTTCGGGGAAATCAACCTTGGAACGATTTAGTTGAAATTTCACTTACTCCCTATTAGGGATTGAAACTTCTATCTCCTGAGTAATGAACATCATTAAACTTAGTTGAAATTTCACTTACTCCCTATTAGGGATTGAAACAGAAGGAAGAGTAGATGGTAAATGCCACAACTACAGTTGAAATTTCACTTACTCCCTATTAGGGATTGAAACAGCAGTGGTAGAGGGTGGTTTAGGGAAAAAGGGTTGAAATTTCACTTACTCCCTATTAGGGATTGAAACGTGCAAATTGCCTCGGCATTGCCTGCGATTGGGTTCGTTGAAATTTCACTTACTCCCTATTAGGGATTGAAACTTCAGATTGGGGTGAGCATCTAAGGCGGCTACGACGTTGAAATTTCACTTACTCCCTATTAGGGATTGAAACCTTGTGTAGTTGATTTTGGAAGCCCCAACTTCAGCGAAGTTGAAATTTCACTTACTCCCTATTAGGGATTGAAACAAGGAAGAAAACCTCTAACACCTAATCAAGTCATTGTTGAAATTTCACTTACTCCCTATTAGGGATTGAAACAACAGTACTTTACGTGCATACACATTATCTTTAATCGTTGAAATTTCACTTACTCCCTATTAGGGATTGAAACCAATTTTACGCCCACCTTGTACCAACTCAACAGGTTGAAATTTCACTTACTCCCTATTAGGGATTGAAACAAGTCCTCTCTCTTTTTTGGAACTAAGAATAAATCGTTGAAATTTCACTTACTCCCTATTAGGGATTGAAACAGGGGATCTTACGAGATATCAGGAGGTAAAAAAGGTTGAAATTTCACTTACTCCCTATTAGGGATTGAAACTTTTAAATTTTCAGTTTTAGGACTCAAATTTAGAGTTGAAATTTCACTTACTCCCTATTAGGGATTGAAACTTATGATTTCGGCTTTTCTATCCGCGTATTTATCAGGTTGAAATTTCACTTACTCCCTATTAGGGATTGAAACAGAACTCTTCACTACTGGGAAAAAGGCATCATTAATGTTGAAATTTCACTTACTCCCTATTAGGGATTGAAACTTGCCTCCTCCTGTAGCTAATTGAGCCATTACCGTTGAAATTTCACTTACTCCCTATTAGGGATTGAAACCGAGGGATTTCCATTCTCTGGATTTGGTAATCTATGTTGAAATTTCACTTACTCCCTATTAGGGATTGAAACAACAAAAAAGTCAAACAAACCAGTGAAAGACACACCGTTGAAATTTCACTTACTCCCTATTAGGGATTGAAACGACTTTGAATTTCTTTGGGTGAGTAGATATTGATTGTTGAAATTTCACTTACTCCCTATTAGGGATTGAAACGGGCTACGTAAGCTCGGTACAAAACACTGGTGGTTGAAATTTCACTTACTCCCTATTAGGGATTGAAACCACCGGAGTTCCCGGAACCCGTATATTTTACCTAGGTTGAAATTTCACTTACTCCCTATTAGGGATTGAAACATGATGGGATTACCCTTAAAATAAAGGTGTATTGGGTTGAAATTTCACTTACTCCCTATTAGGGATTGAAACGCCGAAAAACCGACCCCGCAGGGCGAAGCGAAAGGTTGAAATTTCACTTACTCCCTATTAGGGATTGAAACAATATAGAAGCCTCTCAATACGCTTTGACTGAAGGTTGAAATTTCACTTACTCCCTATTAGGGATTGAAACGGCACAGGGCGCTACACGGAAGCCCTAGTTAAGGCGTTGAAATTTCACTTACTCCCTATTAGGGATTGAAACGCCGGACTACGCCGACAGCCTTGCCTACTCAGAAGTTGAAATTTCACTTACTCCCTATTAGGGATTGAAACACGCGGGACGATAAGTTCGGACGAATTCGCCACGAGTTGAAATTTCACTTACTCCCTATTAGGGATTGAAACAAGTAGAACCGACCAGCTATGAGTAGCCACAGATTGTTGAAATTTCACTTACTCCCTATTAGGGATTGAAACTGGACGCATATTTACGCCGAAATGACACCTGAGGAGCGAGTTGAAATTTCACTTACTCCCTATTAGGGATTGAAACATCTATTTCAAATTCTTTACCGTCAATATTGACTAGCGTTGAAATTTCACTTACTCCCTATTAGGGATTGAAACTTTGATACTGCCTCTGCGCCACGCATATAGATGGTTGAAATTTCACTTACTCCCTATTAGGGATTGAAACAATTGACTGGGGCGGCGTACTCGTTGGAGTGGGGGCGTTGAAATTTCACTTACTCCCTATTAGGGATTGAAACTGACTCCCTTTTATGTCGCGCACGCCTATGCGATAGCATTGCTTGTTGAAATTTCACTTACTCCCTATTAGGGATTGAAACGGGCACAGTCGGCGCACAAGGTATTGCCGTCTAAGTTGAAATTTCACTTACTCCCTATTAGGGATTGAAACTACGCTCTCGGCAGGCTCTACCGACACCCTCCAGAGTTGAAATTTCACTTACTCCCTATTAGGGATTGAAACAATCCATCAGTAAATAACAGACGTAATTCTTCAGGTTGAAATTTCACTTACTCCCTATTAGGGATTGAAACCGCTTTATTAGAATTCCAAGCAATTCGCTTGCGAAGTTGAAATTTCAGTTACTCCCTATTAGGGATTGAAACCGTAATTTGAAAAGGTGTACATGAATTCAAACACGTTGAAATTTCAGTTACTCCCTATTAGGGATTGAAACGCAGGGCGTACCGGGGGCGACGGGGGCAACTGGCGGTGGTGTTGAAATTTCAGTTACTCCCTATTAGGGATTGAAACGAGCAAAGGGCTAATGCGGCTAATACGACTGGATGTTGAAATTTCAGTTACTCCCTATTAGGGATTGAAACGGGGAGCGAAGCACATTCGGTAACTTTATCCCCGGAGTTGAAATTTCAGTTACTCCCTATTAGGGATTGAAACAGAGACAAGCACTTTAAGGATAAAAGTAACCCCGGAGTTGAAATTTCACTCAGATTGCTTTATTGCATCTTATTTCATCCTTAATCCTTCATCCTTTAATTGCCCATCTTCCATATAAATGATGCGATCGGCAATATCAAGGATGCGGTTGTCATGAGTAACGAGCAAAATTGTACAGCCTTGTTCTTTAGCAAGTTTTTGCATTAATTCGACGACATCGCGTCCCGATTTTTTGTCGAGTGCAGCAGTGGGTTCGTCTGCTAAAACTATTTTAGGTTGGCTGATCAAGGCACGAGCGATCGCTACTCTTTGTTTTTGTCCACCTGATAGATTTTCTGGGTAATAATTAGCACGATTTCCCAAACCAACTGTTTCTAACATGGCAAGCGCTTTGCCATCCATGTCTTGATTTAACATCTCTTCATGTAACTCTAGAGACATTCGTACATTTTCTTTAGCTGTCAAAAATGTCATCAAGTTATGTGCTTGGAAAATATAGCCAATCTGTCGCCGAATTTGGGTTAACTGCTTTTTGCTGGCTTTGCACATTTCCTCTGATAAGATTTTTAGGCTACCTTCTTGAGGAGAACGCAGTCCACCCATTAACGACAATAATGTGGTTTTTCCGGAACCACTTGGACCTGTCATAATTACTATGTCGCCTGGATAAATTTCTAAGTTAATGTCAAATAATGCTTGTTTGCGAACTTCTCCGCTACCAAAGTAATGGTTGAGGTTTTGGACGGAGATGACGGGTTGTGTTGACATGGAATTTTTCTCACGCAGAGGCGCAGAGGAGGAAAGTTAGAATATATCGGCGGGATCGGCAGCTTGTAGTTTTCGCATGGCGATCGCACCAGATGCACTACACATGACTACGGTTAAAATAAATACACTGATGGCGCGGCTGAGTGTCATGCCAATCGGTAGCAGTGTCGCTGCATAAGTCAATTGATAAAGTCCGATGGAAATCAAAAATCCGGGAATATACCCTAATATCGCTAAGAGGAGTGCTTCTTGTAACAGCACGCCAAGAAGGTAGCGATCGCTATAACCCATCGCTTTTAATGTGGCATACTCTGGTAAATGATTTGTCACATCGGTGTAGAGTATTTGATAAACAATCACAATCCCGACGATAAAGCCGACTACTACACCAAGTCCAAAAATAAAGCCAATTGTGCCTTGGCTTTCCCAGTAATATCTCTCTATTGCAACAAAACCTTGGGTAGTTAAGATTTTCACATCCTTTGGCAAAATTGCGGTAAGTTGCGCTTGGGCTACGTCAGGATTTATACCGGGTTTGAGTTGGATTAAACCTACGTCTATTTGATGCGGTTGACGTTCGGGAAACAACTTCAAGAATGTGGAATCGCTGGTAATAACGTTACCGTCAGCACCAAAGGATGTGCCAAGAGTAAACAGTCCTGTTACTTGAATGTTTTGGTTATTCAATTCTGTTTCCATTGTCTGATGCTTTTGCAATATATCGGCGATCGCACCATATTCTGGACGAGAAGCGCGATCGAATAATACGTTATCCAGAAGTTTTAAATCTGTCGCATTTTGTCTGACTTCTGGTAACTTAAAGCTAGGAGCTTCAGGTTCTACTCCCCATATCAAAATCGCCCGATTTAAGCGAGTTTGAGCATTTTTCCACTGTCCTATCGCAATATAAATTGAACTGACTGCTTCAACATTTTCCGAAGCCAATGTTTGATACAATCGTTCTCTAAGAAAGCTTTTCGGTGAAGCTAAAGTTTGAAATTGGGGATTAATAACTACCAAATCTGCTTGTAGTAAGCTATGCGCCAAGGTCGCGCTGTCATAAAGCGAGTCTTGTAAGCCCAATTGACTAAACATTAGCATGTCTGCAAAAGCAATCCCAGCCGCTGCAACCATTAGACGAGTTTTTTCTTTCATTAACTGCCGCCACGCTAGCGGAGTTTTCCGAAATAATTTGCCCAGCATATTATAATCCTAAGAATTGATAACTTCGTAGTCGGCGCTTTAGCGCTGAAATGTTAACTACAATTAATTAGTTTGCTGTTCAACTTGGCGCTGTCGTCTTAACAGAAACAACGGCAAACCAAACGAAACACCAACCAAAAAATTGCAGACAACGTAAACCCAGAGATGTCGCATTTTCAAACGTGTTCCTTCCCAAAATACAAATGTCCAAAAGACTAGGGATGACACCGCAACATCCATGCCAAAAAATCCCGAAATTCGGTTAGCAAAAAGCTGTTCAAAAAACAGCTTAATATCAAATCCATGTTCCAAAAGAAACGGAACGAGCTGAGAATAGGGCAAAACAAAACCAACGATGCAAAGTATTAAGTAGAGACTTTGAAGCATATTGAAATTCTCCATTTATATCAGACATTCGTTATAAATCAGGGAATTGGAAATTTACAATTCAATTGCTGTCTGCACCTGCAAGTTGGTGAAACCCGCAACTCGTTGACTATCTTCGGGGTGAAGGCGAATTTTTACTTCAATTACTCGGCGATCGAGGTTTTCTCCTGGCTGATTGCTGAAGACGTTTTGCCGATTTACCTGCAAGCCAATTTGAGAAACCGTGCCGCGCAGTTTACCGGAAAATGCTTGACTGGTAATTATAGCTTGCTGTCCGAGTTTCACTTTACTAATATCAGTTTGATAAACTTCTGTAACTGCAACCATGCGATTAACTTGTGCTAAATCTGCAATACCAGCGTCATCAATTTTTTCGCCAATTCGCGTGTGAATTTTCAGAATTTTTCCTGTTATTGGTGCTTTGATATAAGCTGCTTCTAAGTCGGTTTTGGCGTGTTTGGCTGAAGCGATCGCATTATCAACTTCTGTCTGCGCTGCTTGCACATCTACCGAACGAACTTCTGCAATACTATTAAATGTGGCTTTGGCTTCGCTGATTTGCTTGTTGCCAGTGGCGTTAATTCGGTTGAGTGTGGCTTTGGCTTCGCTGATTTGCTTGTTGCCAGTGGCGTTAATTCGGTTGAAAACGGCTTTCGCTTCACTTAATTGCTGTTTGCTAGTTTCTACAATTAACCGCTTACTATCAAACAAAGAGCTAGAAATTGCACCTTCTTTATATAATTGTTGATAGCGCTGATATTCAGCTTGTGCGTTGTTAAGTTCGGCTTCAAGTTTTCTAATTGTTGCTTGTTGGGCAATGTTGTCTCCTTGTAATTGCGCTTTTAATCGAGCTATAGTTTCAGCTTGAGCGATTTTATCACCTTGCAATTGCGCCTGCAAACGTTCAACACTAGCTTGTTGTGCTTGAATTTCTCCGGTTTTTGCACCAGCTTTCACTTGTGCGAGTTTAGCTTTGGCGACATTTATCTGTTGTTGAGTTTGTTGGAAAGCGTCTTGCAAGCGATCGCGCGAATCGAGAATTGCCACAACTTGTCCTGCTTTGACTGTATCACCTTCAGATACCAATATTTTCGCTATGCGATCGCCATCCAAAGCTAAAGGTGCAGACAATTTAATTACCTCTGCTTCTGGTTCAAGTCGTGCTAACGCTGTTACTTTTTGAATGCGAGGTGTAGTTTCTACTTGATTAGATGCAGATTTGTCAGCAAGCCCAAATTGAGAAACACCATAAATAGCGATCGCGCCGGTAATTCCAGTTGCGGCAACTATTAACCCAATCAACCAATGACGATTTGAAGGTTTAAATAAAATATTGCTACTCATAATTTTTCCCTGTTCAACTAGTTTATTTCTCGTTTCTCGTTCCCAGGTTAAACCGAATTCTGGCTTTCGTACAGACGCGATTCATCGCGTCTCTACAACTCCTAGCTATTTTCTTTCTCTAAATATGCCGTTAGCATTTTGCCCAATAAAGCGCATTGTTCGGGAATCGAAACCATCTCGTTATTCAATAGACGCTCAAAGATTAAGCCATCAAAAAACGAGTATATAAAGGCGGCAATTACTGGATCTTGAATACCTAAAACATCATATATTGCTTGCTTATATCTCTCATTTATCCGATTAAATGCGTCAACATTTTCCATTCCCTGAGCGTTTTGATGCTGACAAAAATCAACTAATAAATAAGTCCATTTAATCAAATAATCCTCTTTTTTTATTAGGAATTTCCCAATAATTTCTAGCTGTTCTGGCAGCGTTTGCGTTCCTGACAACTCAGCCATTGCCATCGACACATCTTGTTGACATATTTCCTCCATCAATTGCTCAAATAAAGCTTGCTTGCTGGGAAAGTAATGATACAGCGTGCCAGTAGAAACCTTTAAGCCTTCGGCAATTTGGCGCATGGTAATCGAGCCATAGCCTTTCTCGGCAAATAAATCAAAGCATTTGCTAAGTAGTTCTTTGCGATATTGGTCATGATCAACAATCTTCGGCATTAATCGGAAAAAAATATATCGAACGCTCGTTATTAAATAATTTACGATGCTTTTCCCAGTTTTGTCAAGGAAGGGGAGCAGGGGGAGCAGGGGAAGATGAGGGAGAAGAAGAATTAATTCCTTTCCCCTTTACCCTTTAACCTTTACCCCTCAACAAAATTGCCCAATGCTCAAATCATCGCACATTCCGATGAAGCAGATAAATGCTGTATATTATCGCATTTTTCGGTGACAATCTGGGCTTTATAGCTTATATAAAAATTTTTGCAGACAATCTCAAGCTTTATCTTCCACTCTTCATCATTTCCTCATTTTTATCCTCTAGCTTGCGTGAAATGACAACTTACTAAAGTAAGAGGTTTTGTATGAGTAGCTTACGTGTATCAGTTGCCAAAAACTCTACTAAATTGCAGAGACTACTTTTGTCTCTGCGGGTGAATAGCAGCACCCAGTTAGAGATCGCTAAGATTATAAAGCAAAGTCCTGAGTTAAAAATCCTGAGAAGCCAGAGTACGCGACTTGCTTTTCAGCATTTAGGACTAATGAAAAATATTGCCTATTGGTGGTACTTTCATCTGGTTGTTTTCCCTAATAAGCCTCTGTTATTTGCAATCATCCCAGAAGCTTTACTAGCGATTCAGTCATTAGCTCAAAAGTGCCATGAAATTGCGGTTTGCCTGATAACAGGGACTCTTGACGGGGATTTCGAGAGAGAAAGGGTAACGCTACAGGGTAAGAGTAAGCAACTCGCTTCTACTTATTATCCTTACTTTAGTTATGAAAATTTGCGATCGCCTTGCCGCGCTTGTGTTGCGTCAGCTTGTCTGCGACACGCTTTGCGATCGCTTTATTTCACTTTCCCTCAATTTTCCGCTTTGGCGCTTTATCAAAATTAACAGTCCAGCAAATGAGTTAATACTCGGCTATGACGGAGTATGACATGAAAATTCTAGTAGTGGAGGACGATCAGCGTACTGCTTCGATGGTGTCAGAAGTGCTTAGATCCCATAATTACATAGTTGATACGATCGCTGAGAGTCAAACAGCTTTGCAACTAGTGCGAACCTTTGCATATGACCTGATCATCCTCGATATAATTTTGCCTGGGCTGGATGGCATTAGTCTTTGTCGTCAATTGCGAGCTAGCGGTTATCAAATGCCGATTTTGCTATTAACTGTCAAAGATAGCAGCACTGATAAGGTGATGGGTTTAGATGCAGGTGCAGATGATTACATGGTCAAACCTTTTGACGTGTCAGAACTAATTGCCCGCGTTCGCGCTTTATTGCGACGAGGAAGTAATATTTTGGCTACCGTACTCATTTGGGGAAAGCTGCAACTTGATACTAGCAGCAGCAAAGTTATTTATGAAGGGAGGCTTTTACGACTTACAGCAACAGAATATCGTTTATTACAGCTCTTCTTGCGAAACCCGCAACGTATATTTAGCCGGAGTATGATTTTAGACCGTCTTTGGTCTATTGCCGAGTATCCGGGTGAGGATGCGGTGACAACTCATATCAAAAAACTTCGCCAAAAATTAAAAGCAGCAGGAATGACTGCTGATTTAATTGAAACAATCTACGGCTTAGGATATCGGCTTTTACCTCCACCAGATCAACGGACACCTGCACCTGAGCGGTCATTATCTTCTAGTGATGCGGACAGGCAACAGGCTGAAAATATGGTGATAGAATCTGTTAACAATATTTGGCAGCGCAACAAGGAGAGCTTTACTAGTCAGTTGGCATTATTTGAGCAGGTGGTTGCTGCTTTGATGACAGACACCCTAAACGAGCAAATCCAACACGCAGCCAAGCTAGAAGCTCATAAAATGGCAGGTTCACTGGGTTCTTTTGGCTTTAATGAAGGTTCCAGATTAGCACGCGAGATTGAAGAGTTGCTCGAAACTGAAGCAATTGGACAACAATCAACACAACTACAGCAACTAGTTAGTTTGTTACAACAAGAACTAGAAAAGACACCAACTCTAAGTGCTGTTGTCCCTGTTTTGGAACAATCTGCTGTAATACTGATAATTGATGACGATCGCTTATTAGTTGAACAAATCATGCAATCGGCGATCGCTTTAAATTTGCGCTTAGTAGTTGCGAATTCTTTGGCTGCTGGTAGAGAAGCGATCGCTCAAAATCCCCCGGACGCAATTTTGCTCAATCTGATTTTTGCTAACACCAATGAGAATGGACTCACGCTACTGACTGAATTAGCACAAAGTAAATCTTCAATCCCGGTGTTAGTTTTGACCATAAGGGGTAGCTTGCTTGACCGAGTAGAAGTAGCTCGTTTAGGCGCTCGTGCCTTTTTACACAAGCCCATAGCCCCAGAGCAAATCCTCAAAGCTGTCACCCAGATACTGAATCAAGCTACGGTGAACGAAGCCAGAGTTCTAATCGTGGATGATGATTCCCAAGTACTGACAACTTTGAGCGATTTACTACAACCTTGGGGACTTGATGTCACAACCTTAGAAGATCCCCAATATTTCTGGGAAGTGCTAACTACTACAGTTCCCGACCTACTAATTTTAGACGCTTCTATGCCTACGTTCAGCGGTATTGACCTTTGCCAAGTAGTACGTCAAGATCCTCATTGGGGAGATTTACCTATCGTAGTACTGACATCTGACACAAATGCTGATACCATACGTCAAGTATTTGCCGCAGGTGCAGATGATTATGTAGGTAAACCGATTGTGGAACCAGAACTTATTACCCGGATTATCAGCCGTTTAAAACGGATACAACTGTGGTAAGAGAAACTTTTGAGTCCTGAGTTCCGAGCCGGAGAAACTTTAGAAATCTTGAGTTCTGAGTCCTGAGTTTTAAATTTTGACTTTTAAATTTAACTCAACACTCAACGCTCAACAATCACCACTCTTACTCTGCTCTCAGCACTCGGTAGTGATATTATTTATATATTATTAATTGTTAATTAAAAATTAATCATGCTTCGATTGGCGCTGGAATAAAGTATTTTCCTAAGATCCAATAGGTATACCATCATAAATAAAAGCGTAAAATTTACTGTAGAGACGTTTCAGCAAACGTCTCTACATTGCAATCTAGGTAGCCACAATTCATTTAGGAACGCTATACTAATGACTACTTCAATTAAAGAGCAAAAAATTAATAATACTTGAAAATGTAATTATTATGCAAACAAATGTAGATTTAACTAATTGCGATCGCGAAGAAATTCACATTCCTGGTTTAATTCAACCACATGGTCTTCTCTTTGTTTTAAAAGAATCAGATTTTACTATTTTACAAGTTAGCAAAAATAGTTTTGATTTGATTGGAATACATCCAGAAGAATTGTTAAGTAAACAACTTCAAAAATTAATAGATGCAGAGCAAATTTATGCTATTGAACAATGTTTATCTAACGACTTTGAAAGCGTAAATGCTCTCAAAATATCTTTTAAAAACCAAAACAATACTTTGTTATTTGATGGAATTATACATAATTATAAAAATAATATAATTCTCGAATTATTGCCTGTCACATCACAAAATTCTCAAGACTTTTTTAGCTTTTATCAATTAGTAAAAAATCCTATACAAAAAATACAAGATACACTTACTTTACAAGAATTGTGTCAAGTTTTAGCCAAACAGGTGCGAAAAATTACAGGATTTGACCGAGTTATGATCTATCGCTTTGATGCGGAAGGCGCTGGTAAGGTCATAGCCGAAGATAAATTAAATGATTTGGCTTCTTATTTGAGTTTACACTATCCTGCATCAGATATTCCCAAACAAGCAAAGCAATTATATATTTTTAATTGGTTACGGTTAATTCCTGATGTTAATTATCAACCTGTAGAACTGATTCCTACTCATAGTCCAATTAATAATGAACCTATAGATTTAAGTTACTCAGTTTTGAGGAGTGTTTCTCCCATACATATTGAATATTTGCAGAATATGGGCGTTAGTGCTTCTATGTCAATTTCTTTAATTAAAAATAAAAAATTATGGGGATTGATTGCCTGCCATCATAATACACCTAAATATGTACCCTATTATATCCGCACTGTCTGCGAATTTTTGGGACATGTTATGTCTTTAGACATTGGGACTAAAGAAGAAAATGAAGATTTAGATTACAAACTTCAACTTAAGACAATTCAATCAAAGTTGGTTGAGGCTATTTCTCAAACCACAAATTTAGGGCATACTTTAATTGAGCAGAAAAATGAATTATTAGAATTAGCCAGCGCTCAAGGTGTTGCTGTCTGCTTGAATCAAGAATTGCTATTATTTGGTAAAACGCCTAAAGAAGCAGATATTCAAGATTTAATAGGCTGGTTAACAGCGAATATTAAGAGCGATAACGTTTTTTCTACAGATTCATTAGCAAAACTTTACCCAGCATCAGAAAATTTTCAAAATGTTGCGGGTGGAATGCTAGCACTTGCGATTGCCAAAACTCAAAAACATTGGATTTTGTGGTTTCGTCCAGAAGTTATTGAAACTGTAAAATGGGGGGGAAATCCTAACAAACCAGTGGAAGTTGACGAAAATGGTAGTTTGCATCTGTCACCACGTAAATCCTTTGAAATGTGGCAAGAAACAGTACGATTTAAATCTTTACCTTGGAGACAATGTGAAATTGATGGTGCTTTAGAACTCAAAAGCGCAATTGTAGGAATGGTACTAAAAAAAGCGGATGAACTAGCAAAAATTAATATCGAATTAGAACGCAGGAACAGCGAATTAGATGCTTTTGCTTACATTGCTTCTCATGATTTAAAAGAACCGCTACGGGGAATTCACAACTACTCAACATTTCTCATTGAAGATTACGCTGATTCGCTGAATGAAGATGGAATTGCAAAACTGCAAACTCTGGTGCGTCTGACTCAGCGAATGGAAAATTTGATTAATTCTCTGTTGCATTTTTCTCGTTTAGGACGAGTCGAACTTGTAATGCGAGGGACAAACTTGCACGAATTAGTAGAAAGTGTCATAGAAGTATTAAAAATTGGTTTAAAAGAGACTAATAATGTAGATATTCACATTTGCCAACGATTACCGGATATTAAATGCGATCGCATTCAAATAAGTGAAGTATTTACTAATTTAATTAGCAACGCAATTAAATACAACGATAAAGCAAATAAATTAGTAGAAATTGGCTTTTTAGAGCAACAAGAAGCAACAAACCAATCCACAATCACTTTTTATGTGCGAGACAATGGTATAGGAATTAGGGAAAAACATCTAGATAATATTTTTCGCATTTTCAAACGTCTGCACGCAGCAAGTCAATATGGTGGTGGTACAGGTGCAGGCTTAACTATTGCCAAAAAAATTGTCGAGCGTCACGGTGGCAAAATTTGGGTAGAATCTACTTATGGGGAAGGTAGCACTTTCTATTTCACATTACCAAGTTGAGGTAAGTAAGTAAATGTTAGGACACCAAACTCCAACATTATTGGTTATTGAAGATAGCGATGAAGATTTTGTTGCTTTACAACGCATGATGAAGAGTGCATCTCTTCCTCACAGAGTTGAACGTTGTACTGATGGCGATGATGCTTTAGACTTTCTCTATCATACTGGCAAATATGTAGATAAGAAAACAGCACCCCGTCCATCTTTAATTTTACTCGACCTCAATTTGCCAGGTACAGATGGGCGAGAAATTCTACACCAATTGAAGCAGGATGATAGTCTGAAAATTATTCCTGTAGTGGTATTTTCTACATCGTCAAATCCCAAAGATATTGAAGCTTGTTATGAATATGGTGTAAATAGTTATATTCTCAAACCAATCGATGCCCATAAATTGAAAATGACAATCGAAATTTTTAGTAAGTACTGGTTTGAAGTAATTAGTCTACCTGATACTGAAAACGTGTAAAAAATAAAATCAGAATTCAGGAGTTAGGAGTCGGGAGTCAGAAGTCAGGAGTCGGGAGTCAGCAGTCAGGAGTTAGGAGTTAGGAGTCAGGAGTCGGGAGTTAGGAGTCGGGAGTCAGGAGTCGGGAGTCAGAAGTCGGGAGTTGGGAGTTAGAAGTCAAAAGTCGGGAGTTAGGAGTTAGGAGTCAGGAGTTAGGAGTTAGGAGTCAGAAGTTAGGAGTCGGGAGTTAGGAGTCAGGAGTCGGGAGTCGGAAGTCAGGAGTCAGAAGTATTGCATGTAAAATAAATGCACACCAGAGAAGCAAAAGAAGCATTAAGGGAAAGCGAAGAGCGGTTTCGCAGTGCCTTTGACCACGCAGCTATTGGCATGGCACTGGTAGGATTAGATGGTCGTTGGCTGAGAGTTAATCCTGCTTTATGTGAAATTCTCAGTTACTCAAAATCAGAACTGCTAGCGACAACTTATCAGGCGATGTCTAGCGACAAGACGCAGAGCGTCTACGCTTCACAAAACAATCACTTTCAGTTTGCTCGCAACATCAAGCAACTGCTATCCGGCTCAATTCGCAGTTTTCAACTAGAAAAAAGCTACCATCACAAACTAGGGCACATCATTTGGATATTAATGAGTGTATCTTTAGTGCAGGATGCTCAAGGTGAACCATCCTACTTTGTCGCTCAAATTCAGGATATCACCGACCGCAAACAAACAGAAGTCGCATTGCAAGAAAGTGAAAGACGATTTCGCGCTATCTTTGACCAAACATTTCAATTTATGTGGCTTTTAAAACTGGATGGTACACTTTTAGAAGCTAATCAAACAGCACTGAATTTTGGCGGATTGCAACCAACAGATGTAGTTGGGTATCCATTTTGGCAAGCGCAGTGGTGGACAATTTCCGAGGAAACACAAACGCAATTAAAAAGCGCGATCACGCAGTGTGCCGAAGGTATCGCTCAAGCCGCAAAAGGCGAATTTGTTCGCTACGAAGTAGATATAATCGGTGCGTCCGGGATAGTGCGAACAATTGACTTTTCCCTCAAACCTCTTTTAGATGAAAGCGGCAAAGTAGTATTATTAATTTCCGAAGGACGGGACATAAGCGATACCTGCGGCACACTTCGTGAACGCGTTGCCGCACTACGCGAACGCAAACTTGCATTATCAGCCTTACGCTGGTGCGAAGACGAATTCCGCGTTCTCAGCGAAGCTTCCCCAGTCGGCATTTTTCGAGTAAATCCCCAAGGACGATGTATCTACACCAATCCTCGCGCTCAAGCAATTTGCGGTTACACCTTTGAAGAAGCTTTAGGACATGGCTGGATCAAATTCGTTCACCCAGAGGATCGTCAGCTTTATTTTTCTCGCTGGTTACAAGCAGTAACAGCAAATCAAGAATTTATTGGCGAACTACGTTCTGTCCATCGAGACGGAAGCATACGTTTTTGTCGGCTGAAAACAGCTCCCATTTTTTCTGACCAAAAAGAATTAATCGGTCATGTCGGAACCATTGAAGACATCACCGAAATGCGAGCCATAGAAAAAATGAAAAACGAATTTCTTTCAATTGTCAGCCACGAATTGCGAACACCATTAGCTTCGATTCGTGGCTCTTTAGGATTGCTCGCTTCCGGACGACTCGACAACCAACCGCAAAAAGCGCGACGCATGTTAGAAATTGCTACCCTTGACACCGAACGCTTAGTACGTTTAGTCAATCAAGTTCTTGATTTAGAGCGACTCGAATCAGGCAAAATTGTATTGGCAAAGCATCCATGTAATGCTGCTACGTTAATGCAGCAAGCAATAGACGCTGTGCAATCCCTTGCCGAAGAAGCCAACATCACCCTAACAGTTTTTCCCCTATCTGTTGAGATATGTGCCGATCGCGATCGCATCATTCAAACTCTTGTCAATCTACTAGGAAACGCCGTTAAATTTTCGCCTTCGAGCAGTACTGTTATTCTTAGTGCAGAAGTTCAACGCGACAAGGAGAAAATAGCTACCTTGTCTCCCTTGTCCCCCACTCCCCCACTCTCCCCCTCCCCCACTCCCCCCCACTCCCCTCTCCCCACTCCCTATCTCTTATTCAAAGTCAAAGACCAAGGGCGAGGTATTCCTGGTGATAAACTAGAAAGTATTTTTGGCAGGTTTGAGCAAGTTGATGCTTCAGACTCTCGCAATCAAGGAGGTACTGGACTTGGGCTAGCTATATGTCGCACTATTGTGCAGCAGCATGGCGGAAAAATTTGGGTTGAAAGCGTTTTAGGTGAAGGCAGTACCTTCTATTTCACCCTTCCACTGTCGTTACAGCAAGGGGAATAAAATCACCCTCAGATTACTACCAGCGCAAGAAGAGGAGTACAGCCTTCCAAAGTAGGCTACCTTTATCGCCTAAAAAAATACTCCTTTGGTAATGCGACAAATTTTGCTGATTGATGATGAAGAACGTTTGAGCGAAGTAGTTCAGACTTGTTTAGAAACCTTAGGAGGTTGGCAAGTACTGATCGCTACCACAGCTAGTGAAGGGTTGCTCATAGCGGAAATTGAACAGCCAAATGCCATTTTGCTAGATGTGATGCTGCCAGAAATGGATGGTATCACTTTATTTCATCATCTACAAGAGAAACCTGATACCCAATCGATTCCAGTTATTTTGCTGACTGCGAAAATACAGTTTGCCGAGCCGAATCAGTTTGCCCACTTAGGTGTAGCAGGAGTCATTGCCAAGCCCTTTGACCCTTTGAAGCTGGCAGATCAAGTGGCAAAAATCCTGAATTGGAGTTAAGTTTTATAGTAATATCAAAGACTTAAATAGTTGATATATATATATTGCGAATCTATCTTTAGACATAATTTATAATTTGTTCAGAATTTGCTCATATTTGAGAGATAACCTGGCGTTGGCAAAAGGAAATTAAGAATATCTGCCGTCAAAGCGGATAAGTCTTAATTTGCTGATGCGATCGCATCAGCCTGGTATAAAAAAATTATATGCAAATAAGTAAATCAATTCAGGAAGCAAGCACGGATGAATTGTCGCTAAAGGTGGAAAAAATGGCACAAAAGCAACGCAGCATTCTCATCGTTGATGATTGTCACGAAGATAGGCAAATTTTCCGCCGTTATTTACACCAAGCCTCCAACTACATATATAGTGTCATTGAGTCCGGGTTTGGCGAAGAAGCGTTAGAATTGTGCAAGATTTTACAGCCCGATTGCGTTGTAATCGATTACTGCCTACCTGATATGGATGGTCTTGAGTTTCTTGAGAAATTCAGAAAGGCAAGCAATAAGGCAGATATCCCCGTGGTGATGCTGACAGGTTGCGGTAATGAAGCGATCGCTGTCCAAGCAATGAAAAAAGGAGCTACGGACTATCTCAGCAAAGAACAGCTCACAGCAGAAAATTTGCAAACCACTCTTCAGCACGCTCTCGAAAAAGTAGAACTGCTGTGGAAACTGAAAACGACTCAAGAGCAATTAAAATTTCAGGCTTATATTTTATCTCAAGTAACCGATGCAGTTATGGTTACTGAAGTCAAGGCAATTGATGAGAGCAAAACGCAGATAGTCTATGTCAACGCAGCATTCACCAGCATGACTGGCTACAGTGCTGAGGAGGTTTTAGGTAAAACACCGAGTATCCTCAACGGACTGAAAACTGATCCAAAAGTACTAGAGCAAATTAGTCAAGCGATGGGTACTTATCAGCCTTTAAAGGTAGAACTGATTAACTACCACAAAGACGGATCGGAGTTTTGGTCAGAAATTAATGTTACCCCGATGCTTGACGAAGTTGGGGAATGCACTAATTTTATTTTTGTGCAACGCGACATCAGCCAACACAAACTTGCCGAAGCAGAAAAGCAACAACTACTAACCCTAGAAAAAGCCTGCCGCGTTGAAGCAGAAGCAAGCAACCGTACAAAGGATCAGTTTTTGGCAATTATTTCCCATGAGTTGCGATCGCCTCTGAATGCTATACTCGGTTGGACAAAGTTAATTCAAGGTGGCAAGTTAGACAACTTGGCTACTGCACGAGCATTAGCAACAATTGAGCGTAACGCCAAGTTACAAAACGAGTTAATTCAAGACCTCTTAGACTTTTCACGCATCACAGAAGGTAAACTTCGTCTTGAACTGTTCCCAGTTGATTTGACAGAAATAATTAATGCTGCAATTGATGTAGTGCGTCCATTAGCTGATGCTAAAAGCATTGTCATTGAGTCAGCACTTGAATTTACAATCGGCGAAGTTTTAGGCGATGCCAGCCGATTACAACAAGTTATATGGAATTTACTGACTAACGCGATTAAATTTACACCAGAACAGGGACAGGTTGCAATTTGGTTAGAGCAAGTTGAGTCCTACGCCCAGATTACAGTCAGTGATACAGGTGTTGGTATTAGTCCTGACTTTTTGCCTTACGTGTTCGAGCAATTTAGTCAAGCTGATAACCAATATACAGCAAGGCATAAAGGATTAGGACTAGGACTAGCGATCGTCCGTAGTTTAGTGGAAATGCACAATGGCACTATTACCGCAGCGAGTGACGGTGAAGGGCAGGGTGCAACCTTTAGAGTTAGGTTGCCGCTTCATAATCGAGTATAGGGCAATGGGCATGGGGCATGATAATAAGGGGCATGGGGCATAGCGGTAGGAGATAATTTTTGTTACCCATTGCCCATTGCCCATTGCCCAATTCCTAGTCTAATATGCGATCGCTTGCTGAAATTAATGATAAAATTAGCCGCAAACGTGCGGTAGTGTTGACTGTTGAAGAACTCAAAGCACGAGTTGCAGAAGTTGGCGTTACTCAAGTTGCCAAAGAAACTGATGTCATTACTACCGGCACATTTGAGCCGATGGAATCATCAGGTGCGATTATTAACTTAGGGCACACTGACCCACCAATTAAAATTCGCCGCGCTTGGTTAGATGGTGTCCCCGTATATTCCGGTTTTGGTGCAGTAGATTTATACATAGGTGCAAGCTGTGCCGTCGAAGTCATGGACGGCGAAGAAGTCCGGGAACGCGGTGGTGGTCATGTAATCGAAGATTTAATCGCTGGAAAACCCGTACATGTACGAGCGCAAGGACAAGTAACAGATTGTTACCCCCGCGCCACCTTTGAAACGACAATTACCCGTGAAACCATAAATCAGTTTTATTTATTTAATCCGCGCAATCTTTATCAAAATTTTATCGTAGGCGTAAATGGAGGCGATCGCCCACTTTTTACTTATCTCGGACCACTACAACCGCGTTTGGGGAATGCAGTTTACTCTAACCCAGGTGCCATTTCCCCCCTACTCAACGACCCAGAACTACAGCTTATCGGTATTGGTACGCGAATTTTCTTAGGCGGTGGTGTTGGTTATGTTTCATGGGAAGGTACTCAGCACTTTCCTTTACAAAAGCGATTACCTAATCGTACACCTATCGGTCCTGCCGCCACTTTAGCCTTAATTGGTGATGCCAAGCAAATGGATGCGCGTTGGGTACGCGGTTGCTACTTCAAAAGTTACGGACCTTCCCTAATGTTGGGTGTAGGCGTACCACTTCCGGTATTAAATGAACAAGTCGTAGAACGCGCTTGCGTCACTGACAAAGACTTAGTAGCGCCGATAGTAGACTTTTCTATCCCTCGGCGTGTCCGTCCCACCTTTGGGTTAGTGAGTTACGCCCAACTCAAATCTGGGCGAGTCACTATTGAGGGTAAAACAGTGCGTGCTGCTCCCCTTGCGAGTATGTTTCTTTCCAGACAAGTGGCTCAAGAATTGAAGCAGTGGATTGAAGCTGGGACATTTACCCTGACAGAAGCAGTTTCCCCAATTCCGATGGAGCGATCGTTTTTGCCCCAAGACAGGTGGACAGAGTTTTGATTTATAGGAAGGGGAGATGGGGAGAGGGGGAGAGGGGGAGAGGGGGGGAAAGAACAATTATTCTCCTTGTCTCCTTGTCTCCTTGTCTCCTTGTCTCCTTGTCTCCAAGGAGTCCCCCACTCCCCCCATCTTCCCCTCCCCCACTCCTCTACTGCGGCTTCGGTCGTTTAATTGGCTTAGGAGCCGGTGCTTTGGGTAGGGGATTTGACACTGGCGATGACTCGCCTTTCTTGATTGGGCGGGGGGTTTCGCCGCTACTGCGTCTGGGTGGATATGGTTTTCTGCCGCCACCACCACCGCCACCGCGACCGCCACCGCCACCACGGAAACCGCCTTTTTCAGGTGGTCTGCGTTTTTTGGGCAAATCAGCGATCGCAGTAGCGTTTTCAATCATTAATAAATCAGCTTCTCGCTTTACTTGGAAGTCCCAAAACTTCCCGACAGCTTTCGTACCAAGTACACCTGTAAGTTTCAACTTGAAATACTTGGGTTTGTCATCTGTCTTGCGGGGGGCTTGTTTAATCTTCACCACCAAGCTTTTAGCGTCAAAAGACTGATAAACTACTTCACCACGAACTGAAAAACCGCCATCTGTAATTTCTGATGAAGGTATTAGAGCGCTGGTAGTTTCTTCAGATTCTGATGAAACTTCATTACTAGAAACTAATTCTTGTGAGTTTGAGTCTTGGTTTTCATCTTCTGCCGAATGTTTCGCGAGGTTTTCTGGCTCCCAAACCCCGACAATTTGCAGGTGCAGTGCATCATTTTCTTGCCTTGTACGCGGATATACTACCCACAAATGTTCTTTTTCTAAATCTAAATGATTCTTAACTAAACTCATTATCCGACCTAAAAGGACGGCATTGAGTTCTACACCATCTATAGTCCGGAGGATTCCTTGAGTGAATTGCTCACTACTAGCAACATAGCTACCTCGGACTAAGCCGATCGCTCGATATTGCATCGGTTCGCTGGGAGGGGGAATCGGTTGCTGGCGATTGCCTAAGTTTGCATCTGAGGCAGTCTCGCTGGGGTCAACCTTTAAAGAATTCTCAGGCTTAGAGACGTGGGCTGGTTTTTCAGTTTCAACTTGTTTTCCTGCTTCTATACTAGTTGGCTCTTGATTAGAGGCAGATGATTTGGACGGTTCAGACGACGGCATCAGGTCGGAATTCATATAAACTCCTTGCGGCGGAGACACATCCCATTGTGGGATTTTACTAAGGCAGCTGAAAAGAGCGTTTGTGCGGCGTTTAAAAGTATATTTCTTTCAAATTAGCCACGCCAGAGCGCTCTGTGTGATACTCTAAACGCTAAACTTACCATTTATATACTAAATGTGTAATTTAGCGCCTTTACACTAGTTTGGGCAGCTTAACATAGCTACAATTTCAGAGGATTTCCCCCAAAGGCATCACCTACTTTAGCAGTGTAAATTGCTAATTGTTATAAATTTCACAGTTAAATACCCGTATTCCGCATAGTTTTTAAAATTTTTAACTTTCGGATTTGTGTTAATGATAGTTTCATTATTCAGCAGAAGGACGGTTTTGTGTCTAAACAGGGCAATCGTTGGATGGTTAAGGTAGTGCTGTTGCTGGCAGTTTTTGCTTTTGTCGGGGTTTCTGTTGTTCCTTTAATTACGGCATTTAATGATACGCAACGCCAAACTCAGAACGCCAGTAACCCCAAAGTCGCCAGTTCACCTGCTTCTGACCCAAAATCAAAAGTGGAAGACGAAGTACGGGGTTATGAATTAGTTTTACAACGGGAACCAGAAAATCAAGCCGCGCTTAAAGGGTTATTACAAGCTAGGTTACAGCTGCTGAGTCAAAAAGGAAAAGGTGAAATTCAGCCACCTGACATTCAAGCGGTAATCGAACCTTTGGAAAAGCTAGTCAAGCTGAATCCAGAACAAACGAAATATGCCGTATTATTAGCGCAAGCAAAACAGCAAATTGGCGACAAGGAAGGAGCAGCTCAAGCTTATCGCTCTGTTTTAGCAACTAAACCTGGCGATATTGAAGCTTTACAAGGAATGGTGGCTCTTTTATTATCTCAAAAACGCCCCGAAGCGGCGATCGGCTTGCTGCAAGATACCCTCTCCACCTCAACCCAGGCAAATAAAATTCAACCGGGAAGTGTGGATGCGATCGCCGTGCAAGTACTTTTGGGCAACGTCTACGCTTCCCAAAAACGCTACACTCAAGCTTTTTCTATTTACGATCAGGCAATTAAGAACGATGCTAAAGATTTTCGCCCCGTTTTGGCAAAGGCGTTGCTTGTGAAAGAACAAGGCAAAATTGAAGAGGCAAAACCTTTATTTGACAAAGCTGCCACTTTAGCACCTGCTCAATATAAAGACCAAATTAACCAACAAGCAACAGCCTCACCCAGCCCGACGGCTTCTCCTACACCGTGAGGAGTCGGGGAGAGTGGGGGAGTGGGGGAGTGGGGGAGTGGGGGACAACTAACCACGCTCCAACTAACCATTAACTCCGCTCCTCCTAACTCCCTTCCATCGCCGCAACTACACCAAACACAATAAATAAGCATCCACCAATAATGGTGAGTTGGCGTTCGGAAATTCGCCCAGCTATCATTCGTCCACAACTTACGGCGATGACTGCACAAATAGTATGCCCTAATATCGCGCCCAAAGTTACGCCAAAAGGGTTGTTGCTAGCCGCTAGAGCAATGGTGGCAAATTGTGTGCGATCGCCCCACTCTGCCATAAATGTTAATACAAAGGCTTCTGCTATAATTGACAGTGGCGTTTTTTTCTTGGGCAGTTGCTTCTCTGCTTGTTCTACCGCTTCTTTTGCCTCTTCTAGTACTTCTGCATCACAACTAGATGCAGGCATTCGAGTTGCATCATATAGCAGCTTGATACCAAAGCCGATAAATAAAACAATTTCTGCGTAATGAATATAAAGCTTTGGCAAGAAAGATACCGCTTGCCCCGCTACCACAGAAATTATTGTCATCGCAGCTAAAGCCGCTGTCGCACCTATTAATACCAGCCGTCGCGAGTGACGCATGGCTAAAATTGCGGCGATAAAAAAGGTTTTATCTCCTAATTCGGAAACTGTGATTAATAATAAACCTGCGGTAAAACCTGTTAGCACTCTCTCAAACTCCTAAGGATTTTTTTCCTGTGTGAAGCTTGATGAGGTTGCGAAACTTCACTAAGCTTCACACTTTTTCGTGTGAACTCAGTGAAGGTCTCGCTATCAAATATCTAAATACTTGCCATCTGAACCAGGTTTATCACCAGTATGTTGATTCAAATGTACTGGCTTTTGATTCTTTTGCCAGCAGCTACTCCCCTTCTATATGATATGAATCATACATCTGTCCCAGGTACGAGTCAAGCAAGTAGGGATCAAGCAGTTTGAATAAATTCGTTTCTGTATAACTTAGGGGCAATTCATCAATTGCCCCTACTTTAGTTTTGCGTAAATCCTATAGAACCGATTTGAGATCTAAGAAGGGGTTGCAAGTCTCTTAACCATCAGCCGAATAAAACAAAGATTAACCTTGGCAGTCGCTGTCTTCTAGAGTTCTCTCAAAGTTCTTGACGAGGATGAG
>JAHHID010000035.1 GCA_019359015.1 Spirirestis rafaelensis WJT71-NPBG6 | reverse complement strand
TCAAAACTCAAATTCTTGAATTTATCGACTATTTTAATAAAACAATGGCTAAACCTTTTAAGTGGACATATAAGGGTAAAGTGTTGGCTATCTGATACTTGGCTTATTTCCGCCGTACTGTACTAGCTAATTTTATTTCGATTTGAAGATTCTTTTTCATTTATACATAACATGCGTGCGTATGTTCATAGTTGCGATATTTTTTGCTGCGATTTTAATGATAAATACTTGCATTTTTCACAATTGCTGTTGGGACTTCAACCATATTTTTATTCTTTTCTAGCTACAATACCAAATTCTTATTTTTGAATTGCTTTAAAAGCTTGTGTAACAGCTATTGTAGCTATTTAGATGCGTTTGCCCTGCAAAGCGACTAAAGTCGCGTGCGTAGTTTTTCCTCTCAGGTCTAAAGACGCTGAGTTTCCAAACATACCAACGATATTTTAATGAAAGCGATCGCCTGTGTCAAAGCTGCCAATAATTAAGCGATCGCATTTGAAGATAATTACGTATAAAATGCATTCCCAGGCGCTAGCCTAAGAAATATCAAACAAAATCATATACAAATGCGTACCGGCAAATATAAACAAGTTGCGTCTGCTATCTTTTCTCTTAGTGTACTATTTTACAGTCAAGTAGTATCAGCCGCCGTAACATTACCTTTACGTACCAAAAAAGCAATGGTGGTTTCGGCTAATCCCTTAGGAAGTGAAGCCGGGTTAGAAATGTTACGCAAGAAAGGGAATGCAGTTGATGCCGCAGTTGCCACAACTTTTGCTATTTCTGTAGTAGAACCTTTTTCGGCAGGAATTGGCGGTGGCGGATTTTTGCTAATGCATTCAGCGCAAACCGGCGAGATGAAAGCTCTCGATTTTCGCGAACGCGCACCACTAAAAGCTACTAAAAATATGTACTTAGATGCTCAAGGTAAGGTGCGTCCAAATCTTAGTGTTAACGGTCATTTGGCAGTAGCAACACCAGGAACAGTGGCGGGATTGTATGAATTACATCGTCGTTATGGTAAATTGCCTTGGCAAGAAGTTGTAAAACCAGCGATCGCTCTGGCTGAGAATGGCTTTATCCTCAGTCAAGATCCTACTTGGCGTTCTCTACAAGTATATAAAGAACGCAAACAAGCAATTCTCGCTAACCCAGCAGCACGAGCAATTTTCACTCGCAACGGCGAATTTTATCAACCAGGGGAAAGGTTAATACAGCGCGACTTGGCAAAAACTTTATCAACAATTGCCAAGAATCCCCAAGATTTTTATACCGGAAATATTGCGCGGGCGATCGCCTCCGATATGGCAAAAAACAATGGTTTAATTACTCTTGAAGACTTAAAATCTTATAAACCAATTTGGCGCACACCGATTTGTGGTAACTTCCGCTCTTCTAAAATTTGCTCAATGCCACCACCTTCATCGGGAGGTGTTCACCTATTGCAGATTTTAAATATTATCGGTGACACAGATTTAAAATCTTTGGGATGGCATCACCCGGACGCTTTACATTTAATGACAGAAGCAATGAAAATTGCTTACGCTGATCGCTCTGTATATTTAGGCGATCCCGATTTTGTAAAAGTGCCTGCACAACAACTTATCAGCCCAGCATACGCCAAAATTCGGCGGGCGCAAATCACTATGGAGCGCGCCAAACCCTCAACTGAAGTCAAGCCAGGGGACGGGGGGAGAGGGGGAGAGGGGGAGAGGGGGGGAAAGAATTATTCTTTTTGTCCCGTTGTCCCCTTGTCTCCTTGTCCCCTTGTCTCCTTGTCCTCATCCCCCTCATCTCCTCGTCTTCGCTACGAGTCTCCAGAAACTACCCACATTAACGTTGTAGATGAACAGCGTAACGCGATTAGTCTGACTTTTACGGTAAACTATGGCTTTGGTTCTGGGGTGGTGGCGTCGGGAACTGGTATTTTGCTCAATGATGAGATGGATGATTTTGCAGCTGCACCGGGAGTACCGAATGCTTTTGGTTTGGTGGGTAATGAAGCGAATGCGATCGCACCTCGCAAAACTCCTTTATCCAGTATGACTCCGACAATTATCACCGAAAATAATCGCCTCCGTATGGCGGTGGGTGCGCCAGGAGGTGGTACCATCATTACCCAAGTGCTGCAAGTCATCCTGAATGTCTTGGAATACAAGATGGATGCAGGTGCTGCTGTTTCTGTTCCACGCATACATCATCAATGGCTTCCCGATGAGTTGCGAACCGAACCTTGGGGTTTGGATGCTGTGACTGTGCAAGATTTACGCCGTCGCAGACAAAATATTAAGGAAATTACGCCTTGGGGTAATGTTAACGCGATCGTTGTCACGCAAGATGGAACTTTAGAAGGAGCAGCCGATCCGCGTGGTGAAGGTTCCCCTAGAGGCTTTTGAAAAGTCAGCATGAAAGCTGGGCATTACATGTCATTGCGAGTGGAACGACGCAGCCGCAAAGTCTTTGGGATTGCTTCCCTTCTCCTGTCGGAGACGCTAACGCGAACGGTCGCAATGACGGTTATTTAAACGGACATGATATGACTCCTGACTCCCGTACAGACGCGATTAATCGCGTCTCTACAACTCCTGAATTCTGCTGTAACTGTTCAAATGAACCTGATATTATTCGCCCTCTGCATCACTACTAGGTGCAGCAGGTGCAGATTCCCCACTGCGACGGAGTACACCACGCAACTGGCTAGTACTATCTGAAGACTGATTTGATTGATTCAACTCCCGTTTTTTTCTTTTAGTCGGTGGTTGCTGTTCTCCTGATGTTCTGACATCACCAGTAACTTCGCTAGGTGTGGGGGGTATTGGTGCTGACCCAGAATTATTTTCTACGCCACCACCCAAGGGATTATTAATAGAACTTTCTTCAGAATTTCTTACTTGTGTTGGTGTTTCACTTTCGTTTTTGGGTGGACTCACTTCTGTAGGTTGCGGTAAACCCTGATTTAAGCTACGACTTCTCGATTCTTCATTAGAAGATGCACTTTCCCCTGATGCTTCTAGATTTCGTCTTCTGCGTCCTGGTGTTTGATCCCCAGAATTATTGTTATCAGAAGAAGCTGCTTGCCGCTGTCTTTCTCGTTCTGCCCGTGCCCGTTGTTCCTGCCTTTGCTGCACTTCACGGTCACGGCGAGAGCCTTTCATCGAGTATTCTGTGGCGATCTTAACTCCTTGCCTTCCTTGTTCGGCAGGTTTTAATTTCCATTCCCGCGCTTGTCTAAGATGTTCTTCATCCAACTCGCGATCGCCACTCGAACGAGTCAACCGCACGTTAGTAACATTACCATCTTTATCTGTATCTACAGCTACTTCTACTCGTCCTTCTGCTTTTCGCCTTTTGGCACTTTCTGGGTATTTAACTTTACAGTCTTTACAGGCGGCTCGACCATCCCCAGAGCCTCCAGAACCACCGTTGCCTTGGGGTATCTTTGGTTTTGTTGGTGCGGCAGCTATTTCCCCTCTGCCGCTTCCCGTTGCGTTCCCTGTACCAGTACCGCTACCTGAACCTGTTCCAGTACCGACTCCGTTACCTGTACCAGTAGCATTTTCTGTGGGGTTATCAGTTCCAGAACCCGAAGCAATGGTGGAATTATTACTATCTGCGGGTTTATTAAACTCGGAAGAACTATTAGCAGAAGGTGTTTGAGTAGGTCTTGAATCTCTAATGTTATCTAGCGTGTTTCTCAAGTTGTCGCTACTTTCTTGGGTGCTAGTCGATGATTCTACGGGAGTGTTAATGGTTGCGACTTTTGGAGAACTTTGTGATTCTTGGGGCTGAGTTTTTTCAACAGGCTTTTGAACTAAAGTTGGTTCCTTTGGTATGTTATTTACTGGCTTTTGCGGTTCGTTGGAAACTACTGGATCTTCCTTTTGCGGTTGTGGTGGAGTGACAGATTGGCGTTGCTGTGTTTCAACTTGCTTCTGAACGGGAGTGAATGCTTGGGGTACGATTGGCTTTTCAATTAGCTTGGACACTGGCACGGGTGCTTGTGGTGCAGGCTGAACGATTACGGGAGTTTGCGCTTGAATTTGAGGAGATAATTGTGTAGATGAACTCGCCGCAACTGAACCTCCACCACTATTTGCTGCTGATGATGTCAGAACCTTGCCAGCACCCAATTTATTATCTTCAGGTGAGGGCTTTTTTTCTTCCTTGATTGGTGTTTCCTTGACTTCCGGCTCAACAAAAGTCATTTCAATCGGTTCGCTCTCCAGTTCTGGTGCTCGCGCCAAAAGATTACCAATACCAGATGCCAGTACCGCGATGTGCAGCACCAACGAGCCGACTGTGCTATAAACCAAGAAAGTTTTTAGCGCTTTGATTTCTTTGTCTCGCTGCTCTATCGCAATACTGGAGAAGCTCATAAACTATTGCTACTTATTTTCACTATTGCTTTTCTACAATAAAACTTTTGGTTGCAAAAGTAAACTAATAGATAAATGTTTTATTGACTCTTGTGTAAGAGGTGATTGAGCCAAGACGCATGTAGATAGCAACTTTGATTCCCTTTTAGTATAACTAGCAAGTCACGAATAATAAAAAATTATGTCATCAAGCTGGAAATACGATTGACATCAGCACTGATTTATTCTACTGTTTGTTGAAAACAAGTTTCAATACTACGACTTTGTAGTTATCTTAACGGCAAATTCATTCATACTGCTTAGGGGCAAAACATGGGAATAATTGAGTTATTTGCCGCTGGGGGCGTGGTGATGTTCCCCCTACTGGCTTTTAGTGTGGCTGCGATCGCATTAATTATCGAACGCATTCGTTTTTGGTATCGTATCAATCAACGTCAAAGTCGGGTGGTGCGGGAAGTTTTGAATTTATATCGCTTAAATAATGTGGTGGGTGCGCTAGATAAGCTGCAAAACAATGCAGATTTACCCATCGCCAGAATGTTTCTCTCGGCTTTGGAATTGGAAGAACCTACCCCAGAGGAGTTTCGTTTGGCTTTGGAAAGTGAGGCACAGGCAGAGATACCTGTACTCAAACGGTTTAATAATATCTTTGAGACAATCATCTCCCTTGCTCCCCTGTTGGGATTGCTTGGTACAGTATTGGGTTTGATAGCTTCCTTTGCTTCCTTAAATATCGGCGATGTTGGCGCTAGTAAAACTGGAAGTGTCACAGCAGGTATTAGTGAAGCGCTCGTATCGACTGCATCAGGATTAGTTGTAGCTATTTTTACCTTGATGTTTGCGAATACATTTCGAGGACTTTATCAACGTCAAATTGCTTTTATGCAAGAATATGGCGGACAGTTAGAACTACTTTATCGTCGTCGTTACGAACGAGGAGAGAAATCTTATGCGACTACCAGATGAACCTGATATTCCACCGCAAATAAATATTGCGCCGATGATTGATGTGATATTTGCGATTTTGACGTTTTTTATCATGTCAACGCTGTTTTTAACTCGACAGGAAGGTTTACCTGTAAATTTACCAAGGGCTTCAACATCCCAACAATCCCAAGTTCCTACAAGAATCACTGTTACCATAGATTCGCAAGCACAGGTGAGCTTGAACAAAAAGCCGACAACTATTGATGCGCTAACTGAACAAGTGCGTGGTTTAGTTGGTGCAAACCCGGAGGCAGTAGTAGTAATTAATGCCGATAAAGGGGTAGAACATGGTAAGGTTGTGGCGGTAATGGATAAGGTGCGTCAGGTAAAAGGCGCAAGGCTGGCGATCGCTACTCAAAAACAATAGTAGGTATATCTTCAGGCAAGTTTAAGAGCGAAAAACTTTCGCTAAAATTACCATGCTTTTTTTAGAAAATTGGTCACGTTTTACCAAAAAGTTTTATGCCCTCACAATATTTAAAAGAAAGGCATTTCGACTTTTACCGCTGCTATTTTGTCTGATTTTTGCTTTGGTTGTGGGGAGCCAAAGTTTCAGCTCTCCAATAAAATCGACTGAGATACTTTGGGATACCTACGGTGTGCCGCATATATACGGCAAAGATACCCGGAGCGCCTTTCAAGCTTTTGGGTGGGCGCAAATGCAAAGTCATGGTAATTTGCTACTGCGTATGTACGGTCAAGCAAGGGGTCGTGCTGCTGAATATTGGGGAGAAGAGTATTTAGAATCGGACAAATGGGTACTAACAATGGGAGTACCCGAACGCGCCGGTTCTTGGTATTCTGCACAAAATCGAGCTTTTCGCAGTTACCTTGATGCCTTTGCTACTGGGATAAATACTTATGCAAAGGAACATAGTGATTTAATCGATGACTCGGTTGAAGTTGTGTTACCAGTTAAAGGACAGGATGTACTGGCTCATCTTCAGCGAGTGCTTAATTTTACCTTTGTAGTTGACCCAGGGAAAGTAGCGGGTGTCAGTAGCCAAGAACCAAAAGCTGGTTCTAACGGTTGGGCGATCGCACCCAAACGTTCTGCAAATAGTCACGCAATGTTGCTGGCAAATCCACACCTTCCCTGGTCAGATTTATTTCTGTGGTATGAAGCGCAAATAACTGCCCCAGGCATTGATGCTTATGGAGCATCTTTGGTTGGGATTCCCGTTTTAAATATTGCCTTCAATGATAATTTGGGTTGGACTCATACTGTAAATACCCATGATGGATGGGACGCTTATGAACTCAACCTCAGTAGCAACAGCTATCGTTTTGATGACAAAATTCGTCCCTTTGAGACAAAAAACCTTTCTTTAAAGGTTAAACAAAAAGACGGGACGCTGCTAGAGCAACCGCTAATAGTGAAAAGTTCTGTTCACGGACCTGTTGTCAGTGAAAAAGATGGCAAAGCGATCGCACTGCGGGTTGTTGGTCTTGACCGACCGGGAGTGCTCGAACAGTGGTGGGATATGGCACGTTCCCAAAATCTGACTCAGTTCCAAAAGGTACTTGAGCGCTTGCAATTACCGATGTTTACTGTGATGTATGCCGATAAAGAAGGGCATATTATGCATTTATTTAACGGTCAAGTTCCAGTGCGCGAACAAGGAGATTTTAAATATTGGGAAGGTATAATTCCTGGCGATACCTCGAAAACTTTATGGACTAAAATTCACCCATATCAAGATTTACCCCGCGTCATCGATCCAGCGAGTGGCTGGTTGCAGAATGCCAATGACCCACCTTGGACAACTACATTTCCCACTGCTATTAAAGCAAATGATTATCCGGCATATATGGCTCCTCGTTTCATGGATTTCCGAGCGCAACGTTCAGCCAGGATGTTGGCAGAAGATGACAAAATTTCTTTTGACGAAATGATTGCATATAAGCATTCGACGCGCATGGAACTAGCTGACCGCATACTTGATGATTTAATACCTGCTGCAAACCAGTACGGCAATGAGTTAGCTAAACGTGCAGCTAGTGTACTGGAAACTTGGGATAGACAAGCCAATGCAGATAGTAAAGGTGCGGTACTCTTTGCGTCTTGGGTGCAAGCGATGGACTTAGATAAGACGTTTAGTAAACCTTGGAGTGAAAAATCTCCGCGTACAACACCCGATGGTTTGGTTAACCCTGAAAATGCTGTTGCTACATTGTCAACTGTAGCAGCTAAGGTAGAAAAGACTTACGGAACGTTAGATGTGCCGTGGGGAGAGGTTTTCCGTCTGAAGTATGGCAATGTAGATTTACCAGCTAATGGTGGGGACGGGGAACTTGGTATCTTCCGCGTTCTCGATTTTGCTCCCGCAGAAAACGGACGCTTTCAACCTTTTGCAGGGGATTCTTACGTTGCCGCGATTGAGTTTTCTAATCCCGTCAAAGCTATGGTATTAACTAGCTATGGTAATGCAAGTCAACCTGGGTCAAATTCTGCTGATGAGCAACTAGCGATGTTTGCTAAAAAACAGTTGCGTCCAGTGTGGCGAATTCGGCAAGAAATATTAGCTCACTTGGAGGAACGGAAACTTTTTTGACTGTTTCGCAAAGTGATGAATTATGAATTATAAATCAAAAGCTTGCTTGTCAAGCTTGAAGATTTTTCTTGTGCTAACACTCATTAGTTTTCCTTTTCCAACTTTTTCCGAAGACAAGCAGCTTGCTAATGATGAAGCACAAGTTATTCAGACCAACATTAGCGATCGCGATCTAAAAATAATTGAGCAATTAACAGCGATCGCGCAACGTAAGTCTTCCCAAGTACAGGAAGCAAGAAACGCAATGGGATTAGGCGCTTTTACTGATATTTTGAGCGTTGAGTTTTTGCCATCTCAAACTACGACAAATTCGACATTACCCGATATATTATCGGTAAGCGAAAATAGTTTTTCCATAACTATGACAATTGACCCAATTAAAGTTTTGAACAGTATTCAGCAATTACCAATGAGAGAAGCTCGTTGGCATGAAGCTAAACAGCAAAAACGGGTATCAGTTGTACAACACTACTTAGCTTACCTACAAGCTCGTCAAGCGAAGAAAATAGCCACCTATCGAATGCAACAGCTTGCTCTTGCAAGACTAAAAACCGAGCGTATTGCTAGCCTTAATTCTCAAGCAACTTCTCGCAATCAAGTTAGTTATCTTGCCAATCCCGACTATGTTGCTGCTGCAATGGATATGCTGAATACAAATGCACGGGAACGTTTAGCATTAGAAGAGTTACCAGCTTGTGTTGGCTTATCTTCACAAGCAACAATTACTCTGGTGGAATAGTGACGTACTCCACACACTCCCCTTGCAGGGTGAGTGTGGGCTTCTCAGTGACTCTTCTATGAAGACATTAACTGAGCTTTAAGACCGTGCGCCCCACGGTTCTTTATGTTGATAGCCGCGTTCAAGTCCCTGCACAAACTTGTATGACATACAGGGCAATTATGTATTCTTTGGGATAAAGGCTTTTTAACTTTAGTACCACAGCTAGAGCATTCTTGGCTAGTGCCGTTTGGGTTTAGTGCTATTACTTTTAAACCAGCATTTGCGGCTTTGTTTGAAAGTATGGTTGTAAACTGTCCCCAACCAGCATCATTGACACTTTTAGCCAGTCTTGTTTTAGCTAGTTTTTTGATATTCAATTTTTCCACAGCTATGACATCATACTTATCAAGTAGTGATTTAGCTGTTTTAAAGTGAAAGTCTTTGCGAGTATCCGCAACTTTTTTGTGCTTGACACCCAATTGTTTAATTGCTTTTCTACGTCGGTTAGAACCCTTTTTACGTCTTGACACTCTTCGCTGTGCTGACTTTAACTTACGTTCAGCCTTGCGTAGATGTTTTGGTGCAGCAATTCTGGTATTGTCAGAGGCAACATAAAAATCAATCAGCCCAACATCAATTCCCACAATATTGTTAGCGTCAAAATCAGGTTTAATAGTTGGAATTGTTTTGTCGTCAAGGCTGAGAGTCACATAATAACCATCTGCTTTTTTGGTGACAGATACGGTTTTGATATCAAATCCATCAGGTATTGGGCGATGAACAATCACTTTGACATCACCTATTTTTGATAACGTGATTTTGTTAGCAGCAAAATGATGTCTCTTAAATTGGGAATATGTAAATGTTTTGTATTGCCCTTTACCCTTAAATCTAGGTCTACCAGATTAGACATGTCCTTAAAACAAAGTTTATGGGAAAATGATACAGAAATAAAAATTCTAGTGCATCAACCATGACGAGTCCTTTAGTAAGAATCGAATCACATCCCCAGTCAGCAAAACGATTGATCGGTATTAATTATGAACAGTTTATGACATTAGTTGTGTTAGCAGAACAACGACATAATCACAAACAAACAGAAATTGAAAAAAACAAAGTTCGTCTTATTGCTCCTGGTGGTGGACGTAAATCAGAAATGTCTCCCAAAGAAGGGGTCTGTTTATGTCTAGTTTACCTTCGACAAAAACCAACTTTTGATATTTTAGGTTTGTTATTTGATATATCAAAAACTAAAGCGAATGATGCTTTTAATTATTGGCTGAAGATTTTGAGAGAGATATTACCAGCTTATAAAATGGAAGAGGTAGAAAAAGATAGTCAGAAATATGAAGAACTACGTAAAATTCTTTGTGAGCATGAATTGATTGTAGATAGTGCAGAACAAGTTATAGAAAGACCTGTAGACTATCAAGAGCAAAAACAGCACTACTCTGGCAAGAAAAAAATGCATACCCTGAAAAACCAGTTTATTGTGTTGCCCAATGGAGAAGATATTGTTGACATTTATATTGGAAACTTAGGAAAAACAAGTGATATTAATTTATTTCGAGAAACACAAGGTAAATTTGATTGTGAACAAAAATTTATTGGAGATAAAGCTTACATAGGAGAGTCAACAATTACCACACCTTACAAGAAACCGAGGAAGAAAGAAATTTCGGAATCACAAAAAAAAGAAAACCAGCAGTTATCGTCTAGAAGAATAGGCGTTGAACATTTGATAGGGAAAGTAAAAATCTTTCGAGTCGCTAGTGAGAAATTTCGTTTAGCAAGGCATAAGTATAGCCAGGTAATTATGACTGTTTGTGGGTTAGTCAGGCTACGACTTAATTGTTTACTTTCACTAGCTATTAATATTTAATTTTTTCTGATAAAATAAAATTTATTTGTACCAACATTTTTGCCCATAAACTGATAATTTAGCCGTAATTTATGCTCAAACCCCTATTCTTTCGTATACCTAATCTAGCGATCGCACATTCCCTTATAATCACTGAAATCCCTTTACTGTATACATTTACCATTTTCGGATAAGTCTATTTTTTACCATTAACGTCACCCTTCAACCATCTATCAAAAGCTAATTCAACTTTTTTAGGGGCTTCCTGTAGTACTTGAGAGTGAACATCCTTATACCAAGGTCTATCTATTTTAAGTTTAGTTAGAGATGCTTTTTGATTGTAATAGTTAGGTTGTTCTTTTAGCTCTGGGATATGACAAATTAATGGGCATCTATCAATAGGACAACGATTAAAGTCATACCAGTTAAACCTTTGAGCCAATAAATAGTTGTATTGACAACGCAACTTTTCTAATGTTTTATCAATTTTTTCTACTTGCAATGCAGTTGGTTTAATTTTGTACTGGTATGAGATTTTCATTTTTCCCCTTTGTTTTTCGACCTACAAATAGAATAACATAAACGCAAAGACAGTGTGTAGGCATTCATGAAAAACAAAGCATTAAATTTGAGGATATCTGAGCGTAGATTAAACAAACTACGCTTATACTCGGCTCAAAACGATAAAACTATGACTCATGTAATCGAAGATTTTATAGATTCGCTGGAAGTTAAAAATGGCGATTCCTCCTCGACCCCTCGCCCTGTCAAACCTACGGTTTGATTTGGTTAGGGGTCAACTCGTCACCACCCAAAAATTCATCTCATCGCCTCCCTTCGGGTAGGCGAGAGGCTTCTTTTTGTTGAAGCTAAATTTTACTGGGTTAGTTACACTGAAATTGAAAATTTAACTCCTAACTTTTAACTTCAGCCGAATAGCTGCTAAACTCGTTTGCTCGTGCGCTATGTACCAGAGTCCAGCCTGCTTTCAAAAGCTTTTGGTAAGTTGCCCAACCCAGAGAACCGCCTTGTATTTTATAATCCGGTACTGCATATTGTGGAAAAGCTGTATAAGGACGCCACGGTTGATGGGGTTCAGTCTGCAAGTGCAAAATTTTCTCTCCATCGCCGCCAAATTTAGACAACCAGCACATTTGTCGATGCATGGCAAACTCCTCATGTTTCCTTTAATTGCATAATTACAGACTTATGTCAAGTCTACCCTCACCCTTTCGGGGTAATTTTTCTTAGGTTAGTCTTCTCGTTGATGTCGAATTAAATACTTCCACGAATCTGTACTTAACCATAGATGCAGGGCATCCGGAAGCTGCGAGAAAACAGCAACGCCAAGATCTTTCTTTGGAATTTCCCCTAACGGTAAGATTTCTCTAATGTTACCTGCGGTTTTCCTCAGTGTATGTATTAGCTGCTACTATTTCTTAACAAAATTTAACCTGCAAATAACATTGCAAGTGTCCCCAACCTTTATTTCCAGGCAGAATTATATCAGGTTCGCTTAATTAGTTATTATTCGGTGCATCTGTGCAAAAAGTTTAAAACGCTCTTTCCCCCTGCTAGAAAGCCCCCTGCAAGAGTGCGGACAACCATGATAAGTCTTTAACCGAACATGATATTAGTGGTGCAATCGCGCTTCACCACCCAATACGGTTGGGAATCGCGAAAGTTATCTGTTGAGGCAAGCAGGGGGTGCAGGGGGAGAAAATAAAAAAAGGCTTATCTGAACCGTATTGCTTCACCACCAAGAAAAATATCTTTTTTTCTTCTCCTTTTCCTTTTCGCTTTTGCCTTCCCCTCAAAACGATGGAGCATACAGCTTGTCGCCGACAATGCCGCGAATTTTTGCTACTTGTTGGTTGTAGGCAAAGTCAGATAATACAGGTTCAGCGGGTTGTAAGTTAATCGTCTGTGCTAAATCAATCCATGATTTACAGCCGCCGTATTCTCGGCGATAGGGAATTTCTTGCACTTTCGGTAATTTGTAAGTCCGCAGCAGAAGAATGTAAAGTGGTTGACGAGCTTTCCATATGAGGCGATCGCTAATAAAATACTCATTCCATATATGAAATGGCAGTAACGCTTTGACAATTGACTCGTCACTAACTGGCAAAATATCAGTGATTTCTGCCCAACTGCTGATCGACACTGTTTCTGGATGCCAACCAGATGTCACAGGCTGTACATCTTTGCCATACTCAGCTTTGAGCATAAAAGACTGTTGATGTTCATAAGTTGGGTAGAGCAAAATCTGCTCATGAGCAACTTGGAAACGTCCACCTTGTTCATGAATGCCACCTTTGCGTAGCAGCATAATCGTTTCGCCCTGTTCTAAGGCATTCACGGCAACTGCCCATTCTTTAAGAGCGTGGATTGTGGTTGTTTGCATAGATGCCTAGTAGTGTTTGAATCGACGAAGATTAACATTTAGTGCATTTACTCTCGCTTATGCGTAGACGCGATCGCCTTTAGGAGTTCCCGTACTCCAAAGACTGCGGGAAGCTAACGCAGCATAGGAGTGCGATTGAGAAGGGTGTGGACTTGAGTCAGACATCGCTAGTTAACAACATAAAATCAACACATTCTCTCATTTCATAACCTTAATCAATAATTCCACCAAATATCATTTATTTTTGTCATCAATGTAAAAATACTGAGATTAATATAATAGCAATTTTTTTTCAAAATACATCTGGCATCAAGTAGTAAAAGCAACAGAGGTTCCAAAAAATTTTGTATTGATAATTACAAGCAACTTTGACATGAAAACATTCTTTAGACAGACGACCAGGGAAATTAAAAAAGTTAAATTTTAATAACAAATGTCAATAACAAGTTCAACCCTTCTAACTGAATAACATTAATTTCAGTTCAGAACTGCTGCAATATTTTTTCCAAATTTCAGCAAAACCTTTAGCAGATTAAAAGTCTTTTAAGTTCAATCTAAGGAGATAACAATGAGCGTCAACAACAGTAAAAATTTGCTTAAAAAGTTTATTAGCCTTGTGGGAGTTGCTAGTGCCAGTGCTTTAGTAAGTCTTCCGGCATTCGCAATGGCGAATTCCAGTTCTCGTAGCATGGTAATTAGTGAAGCCCCAACAAATGAGACATTATACTCCCAAGCCTCTCAAAGAGGAGGGCTATTCCCATATGGCGACTCCACCAGAACGCAGCAAAATCAAAATGGCGGCACCACTGGCGGAACGCAGCAAAATCAAGGCGGCACTACTGGCGGAACGCAGCAAAATCAAGATGGCGGCTCCACCGGAACGCAGCTAAATCAAGACGGCACCACCGGAACGCAGCAATATCGAAATAACGGCACTACCGGAACGCAGCAATATCGAAATAACGGCACCACCGGAACGCAGCAATATCGAAATAACGGCACCACCGGAACGCAGGATTATCAAAATAACGGCACTACCGGCGGAACGCAGCTAAATCAAGGCGGCACTACCGGAACGCAGCGATATCAAAATAACGGCACTACCGGAACGCAGCAATATCAAAACGATGGTACTACCGGAACGCAGCAATATCAAAACGACGGCACTACCGGAACGCAGCAAAATACAGGTGGTAACAACACAACAGGTGGACAAAATTCTGGTGGTCGAGGTGTCAGAGCGCTGTGGTAAATTCCCAGGGAATTTCTACTACACAGACTGGCAAGCTTGTTAACCTTGCAGCCTCTCATGGGTTAATTTTATTCTTCTGACTGCTATCAATAACAGCAGCAGGGGGAAATTTTTACGGGTGCAAATCGGGAGCATCCGAATTTGGCAAAAACGCCCACAGGCTAGAAGCCTGGGGCTAAATAAACAAGGCAGGCTACCCTTCTCCTGTCGGAGACGCTGCGCGAACGGGAACGCCAAGGGCGAAGGTGCGTATAGCGATAGCCACGCGCGGGTATTGCGGCTTTCATTGGGATGCTCCCTGCAAATCTCAATTTTCTTTCGCAGACTACCAAAATTACTCCTGATACCTAGTGGTGAGAATTAACTGGTTATCAGGAGTAATTTCTATATTAATTAGTCTCAAGATAGATGTTGAACAAATTGCTAATATACTTGGATACTAAATAATTAGATCCAGAAACTTTAATTATGGAAATGTTAAAGCAATCAGTTACGCTAATTATTTTCATTTATACATTTGGATTATTTTATACGCCTCAGATATCCTTAGCTAAAAAACCAACTGTTATTGATAATAATTCATTTAACAATTCCGTAAAAAAACCGATTGATTATGCCGATGATTTAGTTACTCAACCTATTCGCCTAGTGATTAATCTTAGCCGCCATCAAGTAACGCTTTATCAAGGAACAACTAGGATTAAAAGTTATCCAATTGCAGTAGGTCGCAAAGGCTGGGAAACCCCTAGGGGCAATTTCCAAGTACTTGACATGTTGGAAAATCCTACTTGGATACACCCTTTCACAGGTAAAGCTATCCCAGGAGGAAGCCGGGAAAATCCTCTTGGTCACTACTGGGTTGGATTTTGGACAAACGGTAAAAATTGGATTGGTTTTCACGGCACTCCCAATCCTGAGTCAGTAGGCAAAGCCGCGTCACACGGTTGTATTCGTATGTACAACAAGGATATTAAGGAATTATTCCAGCAGGTGAGACTGGGAACACCAGTTATTGTATTGCGATAGCTTAGGTAGTTTACCTGCGTAATATAAAGAAGGTATTAACAGTTAGGAATTAAACATGGAAAAGCGACGCTTGGGTACATCGGACGTGCAAATCACACCCATCTTAATGGGGACTTGGCAAGCCGGGAAAAAAATGTGGGTAGGAATTGAAGATGCTGACTCAATTAAAGCTATAAGAGCAGCATTTGAAGCGGGTATTACCACAATTGATACGGCTGAGGTATATGGTGAAGGACATTCAGAACAAATTGTCGCTGAAGCATTATCAGACGTGCGCGATCGCGTTGAGTATGCGACAAAAGTTTTTGCCAACCATCTCAAGTATGATTTAGTAATTGAAGCTTGCGATCGCTCTCTCAAAAATCTGAAAACAGATTATATTGACCTTTACCAAATTCATTGGCCCTCTGGCACTTTTAATAGCGAAAAAGTCCCGATTGAAGAAACCATGAAAGCCCTCAATCATCTGAAAGAGCAAGGAAAAATTCGCGCCATTGGTGTTTCCAATTTTTCCCGCGCTCAATTAGAAGAAGCAGCAAACTATGGACGCATAGATAGTTTGCAACCGCCTTATTCTTTGTTCTGGCGACAAGTAGAAAAAGACGCAATGCCCTATTGTGTAGAAAACAATATTTCTATCGTTGCTTATTCACCTTTAGCGCAGGGATTATTAACAGGTAAATTTGGGGCAGATCATAAATTTGACCCCCAAGATAATCGTGCTAAAAATAAATTATTTCAGGGCGAAAATTACCAACGCGCTCAACAAGCTTTAGAAAAATTGCGTCCGATCGCCGATCGCCACAATTGTACTTTAGCTCAGTTAGCATTGGCTTGGTTAATTGCTCAACCTCAAGCTCAGGCGATCGCAGGTGCACGAAACTCAGAGCAAGCGATCGGTAATGCCAAAGCTGCTGAAGTGAAACTGTCTGAAGATGAACTTCAAGAAATCGATGCGATCGGACGCATTGTCACCGACCATTTAGACGACAGTTCAGTTATGTGGAATTGGTAAGGAGTTGGGCATTGGGCATTTTTTAACAGGGCAAAAGGGGGGAAGGGGAAAGAATTATTACCAATGCCCCATGCCCATTGCCCATTGCCCATTGCCCAATTCTTAAAAGTTGAAACCTACTCCAAAGAGCAATCCGACATCAGTTTGGTCGAGAAAAGCTGCATTCACTGCACCTGTGGCTGTAAACCGAGAACCTAAAGGAACATCTATACCACCAGTCAGCAGTAAACCAAAATCTGCATCGTCACTAGCTTCAATAGCTAGCCCAGCACCTACGTAAGGAGATATTGCAAATGTTTGCCCTGCCGCATCTGCTGTTCTGGGTATCAGGTCTAAAGTGACAGGAAGCAGAATACTTGTATCATCGCCAAACACCGCTGATGGACGCACTGAGAAGTTGCGTGTCAGTCCAAGTTTGCTAATTACGGCAAAGTTAGGTTCGCTCAAAGCTGAATCACCACCAAGACCAATGTTACCAGCAACTCCAACGTAGCTGGAACCGCCGCGAGTAGCTGTACCGGGGGAAATTTCATTGTTCAGCTGACTGATATTAACATCGGGTGGGATAAGAACTTCGTTAATCGCGTAAATCACACCGTTGCTGGTTTGAACCGGCTGGATTACCCTAGCATTGTTCACCGTAATTTGATTACTAGTGCTATCGAGTTGAACATTTACAGGTTTGTTTGCAAGGGTTGTTGCTTGTCCCGCCGTGGTTACTTGACCGTTGACGACGTGGTATGTCAAAATCCGTCTCAGCGTTTCTCTGTTGCGCGGTTCTAGTAACCTTTGCAGAGTCTCTTGAGGTAAAGCTGCAAATGCCTCATCAGTAGGAGCAAAGACTGTATAAGGACCTCTTCCTTGCAAAGTTTCTGTTAAACCTGCTGCTTGGAGTGCAGTAGTCAGAGTTGAAAACGAAGTATTAGACCCAGCAAAGGCTACGATGTTGCTAGATGTTGTGGTTGCAGTGCTGGTTGTATTTCCTGTTGTGGTTGTACCTGTACCTGTTTGAGTGCCGCTACCGCTTCCGGCTACAATATAGTTAGCTGCGGGGAGGTTGCTGGCAATAGGTTGTAGTTGTCCCTGTCTGACTAAAGCTTGATATAAAATTGCTGCTGCTTCCGCACGAGTCAGAGCTCCCTGCGGATTCAATACTTTCAACTCTGGATAGTTAACAACTAAGTTAGCTTGAGTTGCCGCAGCGACATTATTGACAGCGTAAGACGGAATTTCTGACGCATCTGAGTAGTAAGTACTAAGCACATTTGTTGTCGTATCCCCAGCATTCAAACCCAAACCGCTTGTCAATGCAACGATCGCCTGAACTTTGGGAATTTGCTGATTTGGCAAAAACAAGTTATTCGGATATCCTGATAGAAATCCGGTTTCATAAGCTTCCTGAATTGCCGAAGCAGCCCAGTAGTTAGCTGGAACATCTCTAAATCCACCTTGACTTAACTGTCGTGTGGGGTTTTGATTAAAAGCTTTTTGAATCATCGCCGCAAATTGAGCGCGGGTAACAGGTTGATCCGGCTTGAATGTACCATCAGTAAAGCCGCTGATTACGTTTCTTTGAGCTAAAGCTTGAATAAATGGAGTCGCCCAGTAATCAGATGATACATCACGAAAGCTTGTGGTTGTTTGAGTTTGCGTTGGGGTTTGCGTTGGGGTCTGCTGATTTTGAGTATCGCTTGGCGTCTGAATTTGATTTTGAGTTGGGGTCTGCTGATTTTGAGTATCGCTTGGTGTCTGAATTTGATTTTGAGTTGGCGTTTGATCTTGAGTATCACTTGGGGTAGTCTGAGCAGAAGCGATCGCGCCAATTGTCATCGGCGTAATTGTACCAGTTATCATGCTGATAGCTAAGAAAGCTGCCCTTGCTGATGACCAACGAAATAAACTAAACATAATAATCTCCTCAAAGATAATTTCTATACTGAGCAAAAATGAAAAACCCTGATTTTGAGACTACCTAATTTTTAGACTAAGTAGGCAAAATTTTACACATTAATAGAATCAGTAAAGCTAAGGTCAGGTAATACGAGATTGAGACTTTACACGTTAGAAGACCAATCAACTCGTTGTCATCAATCTAGAGAATCATCAAAACTAAGACTTTTAACTGATGAAAGCTAATCTCAACCTCTATTTATGTAATAGCTCTTTTGAAAGTAGAAAACATCTATCGCAAGCTAGTATTTTAATACCGCAAAAACAAGAGCTTAGATGTTATTATTGACTATTTTTGGCGTTTTTCAAGATTTTTTGCCTCACGCAGAGGAGCACACTTAGCTGCGGGGGTGGAGGAGTTTGAGCAATGTGTCCGTTCGCAGAGTCGCAGAGAAAGAGTGTAGTTTTCCTCGCTTAGAAGACCACTGTTTGCGGGTCTACATGAGTAAATAATCAATTTGTATCTTGAGAAAGATGTATCAAAAATAAAATAATGACATTCTCTAACAGAAAGTGCGATTTGTGAGGAGAAAAATTATCTCTTAAATAAACCTAAGGTCAAATGCCATAAAATTGCCATCTATCTATATTAGATAAAGAGTCGCGAAAATTATATAATTTACGCTTGCAGAAACTCGATGCTAAAAGTAAGCCAAAATAATTTGCTGTATAGTAGCATTTCACTCCTCGGTGTGGCATTAGTCCTGAGACTGACATTGCCGATAAAGCCTCATATCGAGCTTGCTGTTTTTGCGGCGTTATATGTAGCGATCGCCATTATTGCCTGGTATAGTGGCAGAAAAGCCCTTTCCTTAGCTAATGCCGAAAGTCAAAGACAGGCAGAAGAGCAACTGCGGCAAAGCTATAAACGCCTAGAATTCCTCGGTAATGCTACCAGTCGGCTTGGGACGAGCTTAGATTATAAAACGACAGTAGCAAGTGTAGCAAAGCTAGCAGTGCCGTTTCTTGCTGATGTCTGCGTAGTAGATTTAATTGAAACAGAGTTAGCACCGTCACAAAATCGCGTCGCAGTCGCGCATGTTGAGCCGGTGAAAGAACAATTATTGACAGAGCTTAGTAATAAATATCCTTACATCCTTAATCAAAATAGCTTTATATCCAAAGTTGTAAGCGATCGCATTCCCTATTTGATTTCTGAAGTTACAGAATCCCTAATTCTAGAATACGCCCAAGATGCCGAACATTTGCGTATGTTGAAGGAATTGGGAAATTATTACTCAATGATGATTGTGCCATTGATTGCACGCGGGCGAATTTTGGGGATAATCTCCTTTGGCACAACTCAAGCCAGCTGTCGAATTTATACATCTGAAGACCTAGCTTTTGCTGAAGATTTAGCGCGGATCGTTGCCCTAGCTATAGACAATGCTCGACTTGATCAGAAAACTCAACAAGCAGAACAGCGAAACGATGAATTTTTAGCGTTTTTAGATGCTTGCACCAGTAGTGCCCCGATTGGACTTGCCTTTTTAGATCAACAAGGGCATTATATTCGCATTAATGATGCACTTGCTGCGATTTATCATATCAACGCCTCAGAACACTTAGGCAAGACGGTTTTGGATACTTTACCTCCTGAGTTGGCATCAACAGTAGATACGAAAATTAAGCAGGTGCTAGAAACTCAAGAGCCAATATTAAATGTGGAAGAAAGTGGTAAATTACCGCACATATCCTGTATATCTAATTACTACCCTGTGCGTTCAGAATTAGGAGAGATTTTAGGGGTAGGGATGGCAGTGCTGGATATTAGCGAACGCAAACAAGCAGAAGCAGCTCTTTACCAGCAAGAGCAAGAATTTAAAGCATTGGTAGAGAATGTACCAGATATTATAGTTCGTTTGGATCGAGATTTACGTTATTTGTATGCGTGTCGAACCGTTGAAAAAATAACCGGAATTTTACCAGCAGCTTTTGTTGGTAAAACAAACAACGAATTAGGCTTTCCCAAGGAAATGTGTACCCTTTGGCAGCAGAAATTACAAATGGTTTTTGCTACAGGGATAGCGCATAAATTCGAGTTTGAAATTCCGACATTTAATGATGGCACACATTATTATGAATCTCGACTCATCCCAGAATTCAGCCAAGATAACTCGATTAATTCAATTCTGGGCATTGTCCGCGACATGACAGAATATAAGCGGGCAGAACAAGCTTTGCGCCAAAGTGAAGAAAGATTCCGTGAACTGGCAGAAAACATTGAAGATGTCTTTTGGATGTTCAATCCCATAAAGCGAGAGTTTCTTTATGTTAGTCCGGCATACCAAGAATGGGGATACTCTTGTGAAAGCCTTTACGCCAACTATAAGCAGTGGTTTGAGGCGATTCATCCCGATGATCGTGAACGAGTGCGTAAGGCTTGTTTTGACTGTGAGTTAAAAGAAGGATTTAATCAAGAGTATCGCATTATCCGCCCAGATAACTCAATTTCTTGGATACGCGATCGCGCTTGTGCAATTAAAAACGAATCTGGGGAAATTTATCGGCTTGCTGGTATTGCCGAAGATATCACCGAACAAAAAGAATCTCAGGAAACCATCGCTATACTTAATCGTAATTTACAACGCCGCGCCCACGAATTACAAACCTTATTTGATGTCATTCCCATAGCGATCGGCATTTCAGTTGACTCCGAAAGCCGTAACATTACTGTAAATCCCGCATATGCACAAATTCTCAACATTCCTAAACATGCAAATGCCTCTATAGCTCCCCCACAAAATGCTCCCTTACCTGCCTACACAATATACCGTCACGGTCAACAATTATCACATAATGAACTGCCCTTGCAAATAGCCTCAACTCGCGGCATAGAAGTTAGGGATGCAGAAATTGATATTGTCCGTGCAGATGGGGCAGTATTTAACTTGTTTGGTTACGCTTCACCTTTATTTGACGAACAAGGAAAGCCTAGAGGTGCAGTTAGTGCATTTATAGATATTAGCGATCGCAAGCGCAACGAAGCAATATTGCGTGACAGTGAAGAACGCGTGCGAATGGCAACTACAGCTGCGGAATTGGGCATGTGGTTTTGGCATCTTCCCACAAACGAATTAACTTGGACTGCTAAGTGTACCGAGTTGTTGGGACTGCCTGCCAATAACCCCATGAGCTATGATATTTTTTTGAGTTGCCTGCATCCAGAAGATTGCGATCGCACTCAACAAGCAATAAAGCATGCCTTAAAAGAAAACGTCGAGTATGATACCGAATACCGCGTCATCTGGTCAGATAATAGCATTCATTGGATTGCCGCTAAAGGTCGAGCCTTTCACGATGGGGCAGGTAATCCAGTGCGGATGATGGGTACTGTCCAAGATATCACCAAACGCAAGCAAGCCGACGCAGAACGAATTGAGTTATTAGAGCGAGAAAAAGCCGCCCGTGCTGAAGCTGAAGCCGCAAATCGTATCAAAGATGAGTTTCTTGCCGTATTATCTCACGAATTGCGAACACCTCTCAATCCCATCCTTGGTTGGGCAAAACTCCTACGCAAACGCAAATTTGACCAAACCGCTACAGACAAGGCTTTAGAAACAATTGAGCGCAATGCTAAACTTCAAGCGCAACTAGTCGAAGACTTGCTCGATGTCTCGCGAATTTTACGCGGTAAACTCAGCTTAAATGTATGCCCTGTCAACTTAGCAACCACCATAGAATCTGCAATCGAAACAGTGCGCTTATCTGCACAAGCTAAATCAATCGAGATTAAAACTATACTCGATCCCAATGTCGGGCGAATTTCCGGAGATTCAAGCCGTCTTGTGCAAGTTATCTGGAATTTACTTTCCAACGCCATCAAGTTTACCCCTCCAGGCGGATGCGTGGAAATTAAATTGTCATCCGGAATGGGGCAGGGGGCAGGGGGCATTGGGCATGGGGGACAAGGTGAATTTGCTTCCTTGTCTCCCTCATCTCCCTCATCTTCCCCATCCTCCCCTCTCCCCACTCCCCCCAGTGCCCAAATAACAGTTAGAGACACAGGCAAAGGCATCGATCCTGATTTTCTCGCTTATGTTTTTGACTACTTTCGGCAGGCTGACAGCAGCACTACCCGCAGATTTGGCGGTTTGGGATTGGGACTGGCAATTGTCCGCCACATCATAGAATTGCATGGTGGTACAATTTGGGCAGAAAGCCTTGGTGAGGGACAGGGAGCAACATTTACTATCCAACTACCCTTAATAAAAAGTCCTGAAGCGAAGATACCAAGTTTTGAGTCGGAAGCTTCAAATTCAGTACTTAGCATTGACTCAGCACTCTCTGGTGTGCGAGTTTTAGTTGTAGACGATGACGCAGATATGCGTGAATACCTCGCTTGCGTGTTGCAGCAGTCGGGAGCAGAAGTAGCGGTTGTGACATCCGCATCTGAGGCACTGGATGCACTACAAAAAACCCAGCCAGATGTACTTTTGAGCGATATTGGAATGCCAAATATGGATGGTTATATGCTGCTGCGACAGATCAGAAGCTTAGAACCGGAAAACGGAGGACAAATTAAAGCGATCGCCTTAACCGCTTATGCCGCAGAATATGATCGCCAACAAGCACGCGCTGCCGGATTTGAAATGCATATACCCAAGCCTGTTGAACCAGAACGCTTAATTGAAGCGTTGAGTAAATGCGGCATAGGGCATAGTGCATAGGGCATGGGGCATAGGGAATGGGGAATGCAAATAATTCTATTAGAATAGAACCCGCATCAAAAATCGAGCGTCTTTAATTCCCATTGCCCCCTTCGGGGTTCGCCAGTCGCTCATGGGGGAGACCCCCAAGACCGCGCTGGCTCACCATTGCCCATTGCCCAATGCCCAATGCCCACTTCTACCCACAGAAGGAGGATAAAACCTGAACCATAGATAAATGCATAAATAGCTTGACTTATTATAAGGTAAACGTAATTTAACAAAATTTATTATTTTTGATTACAGTGTTGCAAAATGTACCTTACTCGCTCCCAAATCAAGTTTTATGGGATTGCTATTCTAGCCGTAGTCTTGGCATTAGTGATGATACTAATGTTAAATCCTTTGCTGGCGATGACTCAGAGCTATATTTTGCTATTTCTTGGGGCAGTGATGCTAAGTGCTTGGTATGGTGGTATGGTGCCAGGATTGCTAGCGACTTGCTTGTGTGTAATTGTTAGCGGCTATTTCTTTGTTTTTGCTAGCGAGTCACTCCACGTTGATTTGGCGAATATTACACGGTTGAGCTTGTTTTCGTTGCAAGGGACACTCATCAGTGTATTATGTGGGGCGCTACATAAGTATAAGACAGAAGCTCAGATGAGTATGCGATCGCTCGCCAGCAGCGAACAGCGCTGTCATTTTATTTTAGATACTACGAGTGAGGGAATTTGCATTCTTGACGCGCAAGCGCGAACAGAATATGTAAATCAAAGTTTAGCGCAGATGTTTGGCTACACTCGCGAGGAAATGTTGCAGCGTTCCATCTTTGATTTTATCGATGAGTCGCTTCATGCAGAAGCTCAACAACACATCGAACAGCGTCAACGAGGAATTAAACAGCAATTTGATTTTCGCTTTTTACGTCATGATAAATCAGATTTGTGGGCGATCGCCTCTATTAATCCTATTTTAAATCACGAAAATGAGTTTCTTGGCTCATTAATCATGCTGACTGATATTAGCAAACGCAAGCAAACCGAAGAAGCTTTGATTGAAGCAGAAATGCGATTTGCCAGTTTAGCACAGAATGTACCAGGAGTAATTTGTCAATATCGTCAAGATCCCAAAGGGATAGGCGAATTTCTTTATATTAGTTCGGGTTGCAGCGAGCTTTATGAAATTGAATCCGAAAAAATTAGGCAAAATCCTCAATTAGCATGGCAACTAATTCATCCCCACGATTTTAAAGACTTTAGACAATCTTTGATCAATTATGCTGCCACAGGAAAACAATGGCGGCATGAGTGGCGAATTATTACACCTTCGGGCAAAATAAAATGGTTACAAGGAACTGCTCGCTCGCAACAACAACCAGATAAAACCGTTTTCTGGAATGGCTTAGTGTTAGATATTACCGAACGCAAGCGCACTGAAGGCAACTTTAGACGCATCTTTGAGTCTAACATGATTGGCATGAAATTCTGGGTAGGCGATGGCGAAATTACATTAGCGAATCAAGCATATTTTAATATTATTGGTTACACCCAACAAGATTTACAAACAGGTCGGTTGAAGTTATCAGAAATAACACCACCAGAATATCAATCCTTAGAAGAGGAAACTAGAGCGGAAATTCGTCAACAGAGTACTTGTACCCCCTACGAAAAAGAATACATACGCAAAGATGGTTCGCGAGTTCCGGTGTTGATTGGTGGAGCCAGATTAGATGATGGTAGTGATGGTGGGATTTGCTTTGTTGTCGATATAAGCGATCGCAAATTATTAGAAAATCAACTTCGGCAACAAGCAGCGGAATTAGAGAGCGCAAATCGTGCCAAAGACCAATTTTTAGCCGTTCTTTCTCACGAACTGCGTACCCCACTAACCTCTATTTTAGGCTGGACACAGATATTTCTAACTCGCAAATTGAATGAAAAAAACAAAACTGTAGGGTTGGAAACAATCGAGCGCAATGCTCGCTTGCAAAAACAACTAATTGAAGATTTACTAGATATATCACGGATTTTGCAAGGTAAACTGCGTCTAAATGTTTGCCCGATGAATTTGGTGAACGTAATAGAAGGTGCAATCAGAAGCCTGCGATCGTCTGCTGAGGAAAAGTCACTTAATTTAGAGTTTGCGATCGCTCCCAATCACCAAGGGGAAAATGCAGATTATCAGTTTCCGCCAATCAATGAAAGTGCAGACTTATTAGAAAACGATGGCAACCTTACCCAGGTAAATTTTGAATCTCGTTACACAGAATATCTACCCACTTTAAAATTACCAGAAACACAAGCCGCAACACCCAGCCCATCTGATGAAAATGCCCATTTAATACATAAACATAAACTCGCATCTCAATTTAAAAGTTCCAAATTCTGGGTTTGCGGTGACTCCAACCGTTTGCAGCAAGTAGTGTATAACCTCCTCTCAAATGCGATCAGGTTCACACCAAAAGGAGGACGCATAGAAATTACCCTATCAGTAGAGATGGGCAATGAGGGACAAGGACGACAAGGAGACTTCTTGGAGACACGGGGACAAAAGGAGCAATTCTTTTCCCCCCATCCCCCCCTCTCCCCCTCTCCCCCTCTCCCTGTTCCCCCATCCCCCCATTCCTCCCTTGCCTATGCTCAAATTACAGTCAAGGATACAGGTATAGGAATTAGTCAGGAATTTCTGCCTTATGTATTTGATCGCTTTCGTCAAGCTGATAGCAGTATCACCCGCAAATTTGGCGGATTAGGTGTTGGATTAGCGATCGTCCGTCATATCGTCGAAATGCATGGGGGAACCGTGACCGCTCAAAGTCCCGGTGAAGGACAAGGAGCAACTTTCACCGTAAATTTACCACTTTTGTCAGATACAACTAGGGATTAGGACGTGTTTTCAAATTCCCGACACCACCGAAGGAGAGCTTTAGTATTTTAAGAGGTGCGATAAAAAGTTAACTAGGGCAAGGTTAAAGAAAGGGTGGGTTAATTTTTGCAAGTCGATGCATTAACATAACAAGTCGATGCATTAACAATGCAAGCCGATGCATTAACAATGCAAGCCGATGCATTAGGCATAGGCGTGAAAATTAATTATGCGTTACCCAAAACCTTTGTAGAGACGCGATAAATCGCGTCTTAGGCTCATTTCCAACAGATGTCTATTAGACATCTGTAAAAAAGATGTAGACTTCTTGCATAAATCAAAAAGAAGAACCCCACCCCGCCTTTAACTTACGTCAAAGTCTCCCCTCCCCGCCTGCGGGGAGGGGTTGGGGGTGGGGTTTTGGGGAATGAGTGCAAGAAATAGTGCAGCGTTGCGCGTACCCCGCGATTAGATACAGCATATTGCGGGTAGATGATGCAGCTAGGCGATTATTTAGTTATATGACCGTGTAGCGAGTCGTTGGAATGCTGATGGTGCGGGACTATTTGCAAGGTGCTGGCGTATCACCTCGGCACACGCAGCCGGACTTAACAACGAGGTATCGACTTCAAGGTCATAGATGCCAGGGATGTGGACTTCACGTTGCCATAACTCAACCGGACGTGGCACCGGGGAGTCGGCTGTACTTACCACGTTCCACCCCGTCTTTTCTCGTCTTTCCATAATTATCTCGATGGGGCAGCGAACGCCTACGAACAAGACCGGCAATCCGTTTAAACGTCGGGCGCTATCGGTCAAAATGCCCCGCTCCATTGCGTATGCGTCATGGTGTCCGACATCAACCACGACATTCAGTCCTAAGCGACTGTGGGCAGCGATGGATTCATACATGGCGCTGTACAGAATGGGAACGAGGGGTTCGATGTCCTGGCGTTCTCCCCCTGGTCGCAGACCGATCCCAGGCAAGTATCGTGCAGGAGTCATTTGCATAAACCTATCGACACCCAAGTTCATCCATAAGCCATCAAACGTCTCCTGAATCACTGCGACAATGCTCGACTTCCCTGAACGCGGGGTACCATTCAGGATAATAATCTGTCTTAGCTCCTGTGTCTGTCCCATGATCAATCCTGGCATACTTAATATATATTTGAAAATCTGCCTAATGCCCAATGCCTAATGCCCAATACCCAATACAATACCCAATGCCCAATACCCAATGCCCAATACCCAATCCCCCACCCCCCCATAAATCCCCCCTTAGGGAGAAGCATTTAAATACTTGCAACTAACACACTGGAGCTAAGTGATTGATGCTGAATAAAATGGAAAGCCTAAATCTGCCACCTGATTCGCAAGTTGAACGTATTTTAGTTGTTGATGATACACCTGACAACTTATTCTTGATTGAGACAGTTTTGCAGGCAGAAGGATATCAAGTAGAAGTTGCTGATAATGGACAGGATGCTCTTTCCATGATTGAAGCAGAACCTCCACATTTGCTGCTGTTGGATGTGATGATGCCAGGAATGCATGGTTATGAAGTGGTTCGATGCATTCGGCAAAACAGTAATTTACCTTTTATTCCAATTATCTTGATTACAGGTTGCGAACAACTAGATACATCTGAGCAATTCGATGTCGCAGTAGAGGGTTTTATCTGTAAGCCAATTGACTTTGATCAATTGCTCAACCAGGTAAGCAACATTTTAGCGGTGAAAGATTCTTCACCTAACCCCGTTGCAAATCAGCGATTAGCAAGTTAATTCTCTCGGCAACATCAGCTTTGCCTTCTGCTTGGGCATCACGCAGAAAAATATCTATAATAAACCAGCGACATAAATCACTATCTATCTTTACTAAATTTAAGATAACGTCGTTAATCACCTCTGTCATCAAGTAGTCCGGCAGACGATGCAACTCGTCTCGAATCATCAACAGATCATCAAGTTCTTGCGTTTGATTCGCCATCACCACAGCCTTGACTACAGCTTCGACTAAATTGTTTAAATGAGGTTTCAGACCTTTCAAGTCTTCGTCCTGGGGATGGTCTTCCAAGGTTATTCCTCCTAAGGGGAGCTTTCTTAAGCAGGGGGACAGGGGGAGCAGGGGGACAGGGGGACAGGGGGACAGGGGGACAGGGGGCAGAGGATTTATAATTTATATCTATCACAGTAGGTGAAAAACGGCTTTGTAACTTGCTGTTGTTCAAATTAAATCTCTACCCTGAATCTTTAGGCAAATTATCGAAAAACCATAACGCCCGAACTCAAATTAAACACAGTTTCGTAGTACCTATATTTTATCATCTACCTTAGGAGAGATTATTTATGATTTTGCCTCTACCTTAGGTAGAAGCGGATATTGCCTTTTAATTGGATAATGCTGAATATATTACTTTCGGTATTAACCATTAGTATGGCATCAGGGTATTTGCTTGCTATCTAACTTGGAATCTCATTAGTGGAAAAGCTAAGAAAAAATATTTATTAAAAGTAAAGCGATGACAACACAAGTAGCAAACGATACAGAGAACCTTGACCTAAAGCAACTTTTAAGAACTTTAGCAGAGGTGAAGAAAGGAAATTTTTCTGCACGGATGCCGCTGGATCATACTGGTATAGGAGGAAAAATCGCTGACACCCTCAACGATATCATCGATATGAATGAGCGGATGGCGGCTGAGTTAGAACGCGTCAGCAATGTTGTTGGTAAAGAAGGAAAAATTAACGAACGGGCAACGCTGGGAAATGCTAAAGGTTCTTGGAAAGCTGCGGTTGAGTCAGTTAACACCTTAGTTACAGACTTGGTGCAACCGACAGCGGAAACAGCGCGAGTAATTCGGGCAGTGGCTAATGGAGATTTATCGCAAGCGATCGCCACCGAAACTCAAGGTAGACCTTTGCAAGGGGAGTTTCTCCAAACTGCCCAAATTGTCAATAAAATGGTGAATCAGCTCAACTCCTTTGCCTCGGAAGTAACGCGGGTAGCGCGAGAAGTGGGAACCGAAGGAAAATTGGGTGTACAAGCACAAGTGCCAGGTGTAGCGGGAACCTGGAAAGACTTAACCGACAGTGTAAACTTGATGGCAGGCAACTTGACCGATCAAGTGCGGAATATTGCGGAAGTGACAACCGCAGTTGCCAACGGTGACTTGTCGAAGAAAATCACCGTCAATGTCAAAGGCGAAATTTTAGACTTGAAAAACACCATCAATACGATGGTAGATCAACTTAACTCTTTTGCTTCGGAAGTAACGCGGGTAGCGCGAGAAGTGGGAAACGAAGGCAAGTTGGGAGTACAAGCTGATGTGCGCGGTGTCGCGGGAACTTGGAAAGACCTGACTGATAGTGTAAACTCGATGGCAGGCAATTTGACAGCACAGGTGCGGAATATTGCAGAAGTGACAACGGCGGTAGCAAATGGTGACTTGTCGAAGAAAATCACCGTCAACGTCAAAGGCGAAATTTTAGACTTGAAAAACACCGTCAACACGATGGTGGATCAGCTGAACTCCTTCGCTTCGGAAGTAACGCGGGTAGCAAGGGAGGTGGGGGCAGAAGGCAAACTCGGCGGACAAGCAGAAGTTAGAGGCGTGGCGGGTACGTGGAAAGACTTAACAGAGTCGGTTAACTTTATGGCAGGAAGTTTAACCGCTCAAGTGCGTAACATTGCGGAAGTGACAACAGCGGTAGCAAACGGTGACTTATCGAAGAAAATTACCGTTGATGTCAAAGGGGAAATTTTGGAGTTGAAAAACACCATTAATACAATGGTGGATCAGCTTAATTCCTTCGCGTCGGAAGTAACGCGGGTAGCGCGGGAGGTGGGAACCGAAGGAAAATTGGGGGCACAAGCACAAGTTGCCGGTGTGGCAGGAACTTGGAAAGATTTGACGGATAATGTCAACTTGATGGCAGGTAATTTGACCGGACAGGTGCGTAATATTGCCGAAGTTGCGACAGCGATCGCTAAAGGGGATCTTTCCAAAAAAATCACCGTCGATGTCAAAGGGGAAATTTTGGAGTTAAAAAACACCATCAATATCATGGTGGATCAACTTAACTCCTTCGCGTCGGAAGTAACGCGGGTAGCGCGGGAAGTCGGTTCCGAAGGAAAACTCGGCGGACAAGCCGATGTGCGCGGTGTCGCGGGGACGTGGAAAGACTTAACTGATAGTGTAAACTTCATGGCGGGTAGTTTGACATCGCAAGTGCGAAACATCGCCGAAGTGACAACCGCAGTAGCAAATGGTGACTTATCGAAAAAAATCACCGTCGATGTCAAAGGGGAAATTTTAGAGTTGAAAAACACCGTCAACACGATGGTAGATCAGCTCAACTCCTTTTCTAGTGAAGTAACGCGGGTAGCGCGGGAGGTGGGTTCCGAAGGTAAGTTAGGCGTACAAGCCGAAGTGCGGGGTGTCGCGGGTACGTGGAAAGACTTAACCGATAGTGTAAACTTCATGGCTGGTAGTTTGACTGCACAAGTGCGAAATATCGCCGAAGTGACAACCGCAGTAGCAAACGGTGACTTGTCGAAGAAAATTACTGTAGATGTGAAAGGGGAAATTTTAGAGTTGAAAAACACCATCAATACAATGGTGGATCAACTTAACTCCTTTGCCTCGGAAGTGACGCGGGTTGTTAGAGAAGTGGGAACCGAAGGTAAATTGGGTGTGCAAGCATATGTGCGGGGTGTCGCCGGAATTTGGAAAGATTTGACCGATAATGTCAACTTAATGGCAGGCAACCTCACCGGACAAGTGCGAAACATAGCCGAAGTTGCTGGTGCGATCGCTAATGGTAATTTATCCAAAAAAATCACCGTTGATGTGAAAGGGGAAATTTTAGAGTTGAAAAACACCATCAACACGATGGTAGATCAACTGAGTTCCTTTGCATCAGAAGTAACCAGGGTGGCGCGGGAAGTTGGCACCGAAGGAAAATTAGGCGGTCAAGCCCAAGTTACAGGAGTAGCGGGCATTTGGAAAGATTTGACCGACAATGTAAACTCAATGGCAGGCAACTTGACAGCCCAGGTGCGAGGTATCGCCAAAGTCGTCACGGCAGTAGCTAACGGGGACTTAAAACGCAAACTGATGTTAGATGCCCAAGGAGAAATCGAAACGTTAGCTGATACGATTAACGAAATGATTGATACCTTGGCAACCTTCGCTGATCAGGTGACAACAGTAGCGCGGGAAGTAGGAAGTGAAGGTAAATTAGGCGGACAGGCAAAGGTTCCTGGTGCATCAGGATTATGGCGCGACTTAACAGACAACGTAAACGAACTAGCAGCGAATTTAACAACTCAAGTACGAGCGATCGCCGAAGTAGCGATCGGTGTAACCAAAGGAGATTTAACGCGATCGATTTCCGTGGAAGCGCAAGGAGAGGTGGCGATCCTCAAAGACAACATCAACCAAATGATCGCCAACTTGCGAGAAACAACCCAGAAAAACACCGAACAAGATTGGCTGAAAACCAACTTGGCGAGGTTTACCCGCATGTTGCAAGGACAACGGGATTTAGAAACAGTCACCAAATTGATTTTGTCAGAACTGGCGCCCTTGGTGTCGGCTCAACATGGTGTCTTCTTCATGATGGAAGTCGCTGAGAATCACCCATCCTTCCTGAAACTCCTCAGCAGCTACGCTTACCGCGAACGCAAAAATTTATCAAATTGTTTTCATTTGGGCGAAGGTTTAGTAGGACAATGCGCTTTAGAAAAAGAGCGAATTCTCCTAACTCATGTCCCGCAAGAATATATTACAATTGGCTCCGGTTTGGGCGAAGCTTCGCCGATGAATGTGGTTGTCTTGCCTGTATTGTTTGAAGGACAAGTCACCGCAGTCATCGAACTGGCATCAATGCACCGCTTTAGTGAAATTCACCTGACTTTCTTAGACCAACTTACAGAAAGTATAGCGATCGTCTTGAACACCATCGCAGCCAGTATGCGGACGGAAGAATTACTCAAGCAGTCGCAATCTCTCACAGAAGAACTGCAAAGTCAGCAAAAAGAACTTACCGACACCAACAAACGATTAGAACAACAAGCACAATCTCTCAAAGCTTCTGAAGACTTGCTAAAACGTCAACAAGAACAATTGCAGCAAACTAACGAAGAGTTAGAAGAAAAAGCTGAACTGTTGGCAGTGCAAAATCGAGAAGTAGAACGGAAAAATCGAGAAATCGAGCAAGCGCGTCAAGCCATAGAAGAAAAAGCCGAACAATTGGCGATGACATCTAAATACAAGTCGCAGTTTTTGGCGAATATGTCCCACGAATTGCGGACACCTTTAAACAGTTTACTTATTCTCGCCCGACTGCTGGCAGATAACACCGAAGGCAACTTAACCCAAAAGCAAGTCGAATACAGCTACACTATTTACTCTGCTGGAAACGATTTGCTGGGATTAATTAATGACATTCTTGATTTGGCAAAAATCGAGTCAGGTACAATGTCGGTGGAAATCGAGGAAACTTTATTTACCGACTTGCAAAGCCATGTAGAAGGCACTTTTCACTCAATTGCCCAAGATAAAAACTTAGAGTTCCGGCTTAACTTTGACGATCGCCTACCCCGCGCTATCTACACCGACACCAAGCGACTGCAACAAGTTCTGAAAAACCTGCTGTCAAACGCCTTCAAATTTACAGAACAAGGTCACGTAAGTTTAAGTGTATCAGTAGCTAGCCAGGGTTGGAGCGCCGATGCTGAAGTTCTTAACCGCACCGGACGAGCGATCGCCTTTGCAGTTTCCGACACGGGTATCGGTATCGCATCCGATAAACAGCAAGTCATTTTTGAAGCCTTCCAGCAAGCAGATGGCAAAACCAATCGCAAGTATGGTGGCACAGGTTTAGGCTTGTCGATTAGCCGAGAAATTGCCCGCTTACTCGGTGGCGAAATTCGCTTAATCAGCGAACTTGGTAAAGGCAGCACTTTTATTCTTTACTTGCCACAAACCTACTATCCCTCAGTAGAAGTGACAAAAAGACACGGAGACACTGAGACAAGGGCAATCGGGCAGTGGGAGACAAAAAGACACCCAGACAGGGAGACACCCAGACGACTTGCGGCAATTTCTCCCCCATCTCCCCCTCTCCCCCTTGCCCCCAACCCCACTTCGTGGGGACCCCAAAGCCCCCACTCCGCCACTCCCCCACTCGCCACATTAAGCGAACAAGCGATCCCAGATGATCGGCAAAATATTCAAAGTGGCGATCGCACTCTTTTGGTTATTGAAGATGACCTCAATTTCGCCCGTATTCTGCTGGATATGGCACGGGAACAGGGTTTTAAAGGCTTGATGGCATCCCGTGGCGATGTGGGTTTAACAATGGCACGAGAATACAATCCGACGGCGATTATGCTCGATATTCACCTGCCCGTGATGGATGGCTGGACAATACTAGATCGCTTGAAACACGATCCCAGCACTCGACATATTCCCGTCCACATCATGACATCTGATGAAGGACAAGCTCGAAGTTTACAACAAGGGGCGATCGCCTTTTTGCAAAAACCCGTTAGCAGTGAAGCACTCTCCAAAGCTTTAAGCGATATTAAGCAATTTGTCGAACGTCCGGTTAAAAACCTGCTAATTGTCGAAGATGACGACATCCAACGCAATAGCATAGCCGAACTGATCGGCAATAGTGATGTCGCTAGCACAGGTGTAGATACTGGTGCAGCAGCACTCGCAGCACTAAAATCTGGTCACTTTGACTGCGTAGTGCTAGATTTGGGGCTACCGGATATGAGCGGAATTGAGTTGATTGAGCAGATTAAAGAAGAACCAAACTTAAATCATTTGCCGATCATTATCTACACCGGCAAAGATTTGACACATCACGAAGAAACTGAACTGCAACGAATTTCTAACACCATCATCGTCAAAGATGTGCGATCGCCCGAACGACTTTTAGACGAAACCGCTTTATTTTTGCATCGGGTGCAAGCGAATCTACCCGCAGAGCAACAAAGGATGCTACAACAGGTACGGCATCAAGATCCACTGCTGGCAGGAAAAAAAGTCCTCATAGTCGATGATGATGTGCGGAATATCTTTGCCCTGACTAGTTTGCTGGAACGTTACCAAATGGAAATTCTTTACGCCGAAAATGGTAGAGACGGCATTACCATGCTGGAAAATAACCCAGACATTAACATTGTATTGATGGACGTGATGATGCCAGAAATGGACGGTTACGAAACAATGCAAGTTATTCGGCGATTAAGTGAATTTCAAAATTTACCAATGATCGCTTTAACTGCAAAAGCAATGAAAGGCGATCGGGAAAAATGTATTGATGCCGGTGCGAACGATTACATCACCAAACCCGTTGATACCGAACAATTGCTCTCACTACTCAGAGTTTGGCTGTATCGGTAAGTAGGTAATTGGGCATGGGGCATTGGTGAGCGCTAGTTTCGTGCGGAGGTCACGAGCGTTGTTCGTCTTGGTCTCCGACAGGAGAAGCACAGCCGCGTCATATCATGTCCGCTTGATTACTTACTCTACCCCGCAAGCGGTCCGGGGATGCGCGGGGTGGGGTGCAGTGTGTGGGAATCATAACTAATTATCCGGACTTGATATCATTGGGCATGGGAGAAAGAAAAAAGCTTTTATTCCTTTTTCCAATCATAGGCAGGTGCTACAACTTTATCGGGACGTTTTGGGGGAAAGCGGAGGAACATAAGCGAAGAAGTAGAAAAAGAGCAACGCACTGCCTCCCCTTTTCCCCTGTTCAAATCCCATTGCCCATTGCCCATTGCCTAATTCCCAGTCTCCCCAGATTCCAGATAATGTTAAAAAAGTTTACGATTAGTAGCAAAATAGGAGCAAGTTTCGCAGTAAGCCTAGTATCTTTTGCAGTGATTGGTCTACTAATTTACCGAAGTGCAACAGAAACAGTAAAGACTAGCCGTTGGCAAACTCACACCTACGAAGTACTCAAAAACCTGGAAAGTTTTCTTTCTACCATTAAGGATGCCGAAACCGGACAGCGGGGTTATTTGATTACTGGGTCGGAAGATTACTTAGAACCGTATGATACAGCGATTCCACTAATTGGTAAAAAAATTACTGAGCTACGTAAACTGACCGCAGATAACCCTAGTCAACAGCTACGGCTTGATACTGTAGAGTCTCTCACACAGAAAAGAATCGCCAGACTCAAGGAAGTTATTGACATTCGCCGTCAACGCCCAGCAGGTGTTTCTCAAGCAATTGTCATTGACCAAGGCAAGAGCATCATGGATGATATTCGCCGTGTGGTTTCGGAGCTTCAGACAGAAGAATTGAGGTTATTGAAACTACGTTCAGCAGCATCTGATGAAGCGACAAGGCAAATGACTTACAGCATTGCCTTTGGTATCCCACTTTATTTAGTTCTCTTAACATTAATCGGCTTTTTTCTCAATCGTAACATTTCTCGACCGCTTGAAGAAGTCTCTAGCGTTGCAGAGAAAATTGCTGCTGGAGATTTAGACACGAGTCTACCTGCTGACAATCGTCGCGACGAAATAGGTGTGTTGGCACAGACATTTAACAAAATGATTGCCAACTTGCGCTTAACAAATCGCCAAACAGCAGAACAAGACTGGTTAAAAACTAACTTAGCGAAATTCAGCCGAATTTTGCAAGGACAACGGAACTTGGAGGCTGTTTCTCAACTTATTTTGAGAGAACTGGCTCCTTTAGTCTCGGCTCATCATGGCGTATTTTACTTCATGACAACAGAGGACGAAAAGCCTAGTTTAATACTTTTGGGGACTTACGCTTATCGAGAACGTAAGCATTTAGCAAACCGCTTTCAATTGGGTGAAGGTTTGGTAGGACAATGCGCTTTGGAAAAAGAGCGAATTTTGCTAACAGAAGTACCTTCAGACTATATTAAAATCAATTCTGGGCTTGGGGAAGCAGCCCCAATGAATATTATTGTCCTACCTGCTGTGTATGAAAAGCGAGTATTAGCTGTGATTGAACTTGCTTCATTCCAGCGTTTTAGTGATATTAATCTAACTTTTCTCGACGAACTCAGCGTAACTATTGGTATCGTCCTCAATAATATTACTGCCTATCAACGTACCGAAGAATTGCTTCAGCAGTCGCAATTGCTCACCGAAGAGTTAACAAGTCAGCAAGAAGAACTCCTAGAAAGTAATCAACGCTTGGAAGAACAAGCAGAAACATTACAAAAATCTGATAAATTATTGCGACAGCAACAGCAAGATTTACAACAAAGTTACGAAGAGTTACAACAACTCAACGAAGAATTAGAAGAAAAAACCGAGTTACTAGCTCAACAAAAGCAAGAAGTAGAATACAAAAATCGCGAAGTAGAGCAAGCACGCCTAAATTTAGAAGAAAAAGCCGCACAATTAGCCACCACTTCTAAATACAAGTCGCAATTTTTGGCAAACATGTCCCACGAGTTAAGAACACCATTAAATAGTTTACTAATATTAGCGCAAGTCTTATCTGATAATAAAGAAGGGAATTTGACCCCAAGGCAGATGGAATATAGCCAAACTATCTATTCTGCCGGCAACGATTTGCTATCACTAATTAATGAAATTCTCGACTTAGCAAAAATAGAGTCGGGAACAATGGAAGTAGAACTAAAAGAAACTTTCTTCAGCGAATTGCAAAGATATGTAAAATGGACTTTTCGTTCCATTGCTGAAGATAAAAATGTAGATTTTCGCGTTCATTTTGATGAACAACTACCCCGCACCATCAACACAGATGCAAAGCGTCTTCAACAGTTGCTAAATAACTTGTTGGCAAATGCTTTTAAATTTACCGAACAAGGTTATGTAAGTTTACGTATTTCAATTGTAACTGAAGGCTGGAGTCGCGACCAACAAAGTCTTAACAATGCTGAATGTGTGATAGCCTTTGCAGTCACTGATACTGGTATTGGCATTTCCCCAGAAAAACAGCAGGTGATTTTTGAAGCTTTTCAACAAGCAGATGGCACAACTAGCCGTAAATACGGGGGTACAGGTTTGGGCTTATCTATTAGCCGACAAATTGCCGAGTTATTAGGTGGCGAAATTCGCTTAGTCAGTCAACTTGATCTAGGTAGCACCTTCACTCTCTACCTACCCCAAACATATTCTTTATTAGTACAGGAGTCACGGAGACACGGAGGCAGGGAGAGTGGGGGACAAGGAGACAACGGGAGCCACATGAAAGCTGCGGAGGTCACGAGCGTTGAGCAAAGTAGAGTGACAAGGGGACAAGAGGACAAGGAGAATAATTCTTTCCCCCATCTCCCTCCCTCCCCCACTCCCGTTGCCACTCTCACCGAGTCGGCAATTGAAGACGATCGCCAAAATATCCGCCCTGGCGATCGCACTCTTTTGATTATTGAAGATGACTTGAACTTTGCCCGAATATTACTCGATTTGGCACGCGAACAAAACTTTAAAGCTTTGGTAGCTTCTCGTGGTGATGTCGGTTTAGCAATGGCACGAGAATTTCAGCCTACTGCCATTATGTTGGATATCCGTTTACCTGTGATGGATGGTTGGACTGTACTTGATCGTTTGAAGCACGACGCCAACACCAGGCACATCCCAATTCACATTATGACAGTTGAAGAAGGGCAAAAACGAAGTCTGCAACAAGGAGCGATCGCCTATTTGCAAAAACCTATCACCAGCGAAAGGCTTTTTCACGCTTTGAGAGATATCAAGACATTTGTCGAACGACGAGTGAAAAACCTGCTCGTAGTAGAAGATAATGAATTACAACGTCGCAGCATAGTTGAGTTAATTGGTAATGGTGACGTGGTGATTACTGCCGTTGGGACAGCTACAGAAGCTTTGGCAGTACTCAATACTACTCATTTTGATTGCTTAGTATTAGATTTGGGATTGCCTGATATGAATGGTTTTGAGTTAATCGAGCGAATTAAGCAACAACCAAATCTTGGTTATTTACCCATCATTATTTATACTGGCAAAGAACTAACATATCAAGAAGAAACAGAACTACGCCGCATTTCTGACACTATCATAGTTAAAGATGCGCGTTCCCCAGAACGATTATTAGACGAAACATCGCTGTTTTTACATCGCCTTCAGTCAAATTTACCGATTTCCCAACAGTTATTATTAGAACAGCTACGCCAAAGCGACCCGGTACTAGCGGGTAAGAAAGTTTTAATTGTTGACGATGACATGCGGAACATTTTCGCCCTTACTAGTTTGCTAGAGCCTTATCAAATGGAAATTCTTTATGCTGAAAACGGTACAGACGGCATTACTATGCTACAAAACAATTCTGATATTAATGTCGTCTTAATGGATGTGATGATGCCAGGAATGGATGGTTACGAAACAATGCGTACCATTCGCTCCCTTGATCAATTTAAAAATCTACCAATGATTGCCCTCACAGCAAAAGCCATGAAAGGCGATCGCGAAAAATGCATTGACGCCGGTGCTTCCGACTACATCGCTAAACCCGTTGATACCGAGCAGTTGCTCTCACTACTAAGAGTCTGGCTGTATCGATAAGAATAGGAGTCAGGAGTTAGGAGTCAGGAGTCAGGAGTTAAAAGTCAGGAGTTAGGAGTTAGTGGTTAGTCGTTAGTTGTCCCCCTACTCCCCCTTGTCCCCCTACTCCCCCACTCCCCCACTCCCCATGTCCCCCACTCCCCATGTCCCCCACTCCCCATGTCCCCCAAAAACCCTAACGAACTCGAAGACATTGAAACTCAGCTACTACTGGAGGGAGTATATCGCTATTACGGCTTTGACTTTCGTAATTATGCAATGGCTTCTCTCAAACGTCGTATCTGGAATACGATTCGCGCAGAAAAGCTAACTAGTGTCTCTGGACTTCAAGAAAGGGTTTTGCACGACCCCGCTTGTATGGAACGCTTTTTGTTGGGTCTTTCGGTGAATGTCACCGCGATGTTTCGCGATCCAAGTTTTTATATTGCTTTTAGAAATAAAGCCGTTCCCCTTTTGCGTACCTATCCCTTTATTCGTATTTGGCACGCTGGATGCTCTACGGGTGAAGAAGTTTATTCGATGGCAATTCTCCTATTAGAAGAAGGATTGTATCACCGTTGCCGCATCTACGCTACTGATATGAATGAAGCAGTGTTACGTAAAGCTAAAGCTGGTATTTTTTCTTTACATTTGATGCAAGAATATACTCAACTTTACTTGCGTTCGGGTGGTAAAGAATCATTTTCCAAATATTATAGGGCTGGATATGATGGTGCGATTTTTCACTCATTTTTGAAAGAAAATATTGTATTTTCACCGCATAATTTAGTTACAGATGCTTCTTTCAATGAATTCAACGTTATTCTCTGTCGCAATGTTTTAATTTACTTCAACAAAGAACTCCAAGACCAAGTTCACAAGCTGTTATATGGAAGTTTAAAGATGTTCGGAGTTTTGGGATTGGGGAAACAAGAAACGTTGATTAGCTCACCTTACGAAAAATTTTATGAGGAGGTAGCGGCTCAAGAAAGGCTTTATCGGAGGGTGGAATGATGAAATTTGATATTACTGTAATTGGTGCATCTTGGGGCGGATTACAAGCGATGGAGATGATTTTGGGAAGCTTACCGAAAAACTTGGCGATCGCTATCGCTGTTGCCCAACATCGCCACAAAGACTCAGAAGGTGAATTGATGAACTGTTTGCAAAGGTGTAGTTTGTTACCAATAGTAGAAGTGACAGACAAACAAGCGATCGCTCCCGGACAAATTTACCTAGCACCAGCAGATTATCATTTATTAGTAGAACCCGGTCACTTTGCTCTCTCAACCGAAGCACCCGTTGTTTATGCCCGTCCCTCTATTGATGTGCTATTTGAATCGACTGCGGATGCTTATGGAGAGCGAGCAATTGGCGTGATTCTCACAGGGTCTAGTCAAGATGGAGCACAAGGACTGGCAAAAATCAAGGCATACGGTGGTTTCCCAATTGTTCAAGAACCGACCACGGCTGTTAGTCGTATAATGCCGGATGCGGCAATCGCAGCAGTAGTTTCAGCAACAATTTTGCCTCTACCAGAAATCGCTCCTTTCTTGGTTAATCTTTGTTCTTCCTCTTTTTTAAGTTCTAATTCAGGATAAAGGAAAATTGGGTTGTAGCATCTTAATAATAAGAAATTTTGAATTTTGTAATTTTAATTGATTATGCAGTCTGCACCAAAAGTAAACATCCTCTTAGTAGACGACCATCCAGAGAATTTGATTGCTTTAGAAGCAATCTTAGAAGGGCTGGATCAGAATTTAGTGAAAGCTTATTCTGGTGCAGAAGCTCTCCGGTGCTTGTTACATCAAGACTTTGCCGTAATATTACTAGATGTGCAGATGCCGGAAATGGATGGGTTTGAGACAGCAACCCTAATTCGGCAAAGAGAGCGATCGCGCAACACACCGATAATTTTTCTTACTGCCTTTGGTATTAACGATACCATGCTGTTTAAAGGCTATACCTTAGGCGCAGTAGACTATCTGTCGAAGCCGATTGACTCGGTTATCTTAAAATCTAAGGTAATCGTGTTTGTCGAACTCTTCAAAAAAACACTGGAAGTAAAGCGACAAGCTGCCGAACTGGCTAACATTAACTCTGAACTTAGACAAAGTGAAGAGAAATTTCGTGCCTTGAGTGCTTGCTCTCCGATTGCGATTTTTTTAACCGATATACAAGGGAAATTTACTTATACAAATCCCAATTGCCAAGCATTTTATAACTTCCAACTTGATGAAACTTGGGAGGAAGGTTGGGCAAAATGCATTTATACAGAAGATCGCGATCGCGTGCTTGCCGATTTGTCACGTTCTATTGGTTGCGGACAGACATACTCAGATGAATTTCGTATTTGCCAGCCGAATAATGCTTTGTGTTGGGTTCATGTCCGCACATCGGTAATGTATTCCGATAAAAGGGAATTAATAGGATACGTTGGCACTATTGAAGATATCACAGAACGCAAGCAGGCGGAAATAGTGCGCGAACAAATGATTCGCGAACAAGCAGCACGGGCACAAGCTGAAGCCGCTAATCGCATGAAAGATGAGTTTTTAGCGATCGTTTCTCACGAACTTCGTACCCCCCTCACCTCGATACTAGGTTGGTCGAAACAGTTGCTTACAAGAAAATTTGACACCACAACCATAAATCGTGCCCTAACAACAATCGAACGCAACGCTCAATCTCAAGCGCAACTGATTGAAGATATCCTGGACGTGTCAAAAATTATCCGGGGAAAGTTACAGCTACAATTAAAAACAGTAAATCTAGTTACTTTAATTGAAACACTACTGGAAACTGTACGCCCGCAAGCCGAGGCTAAAGCCATTCAATTAGAAAGTATATTCGATCCGCAAGTACAAATTGTTTGTGGTGACGGGCAACGTCTGCGGCAAGTTATTGGAAACTTGCTCTCGAATGCAATCAAGTTTACTTCCAAAGCCGGACGAGTTGAAATAAAATTGTCGATGAAAATTGACGATGGGCAATCGGCAATCGGTAATGGTAAACAAGGGGGGCAACAAGGACAAGAAGGACAAGCTTTTTCTTCCTTGTCTTCCCCATCTCCCTTGTCCCCCCGCACTCCCCCACTCCCCCCCTCCCCCCCTCTTTCCACCTACGCGCAAATCACAGTCACTGACACAGGAATTGGCATTAATCCTGAGTTTATTCCTTACGTTTTTGACCGCTTTCGGCAAGCAGATAGTTCTTCCACTCGCTCTTATGGCGGGCTGGGGTTAGGATTAACAATTGCTCGTCACCTAGTAGAATTGCATAATGGCAAGATTTATGCTTACAGCGAAGGCGAGGGTAAAGGTGCAACCTTCACAGTTGATTTACCCTTACCAAAAGCAAATCAGTTAATGGTCGAATCTGCGGTAGAAAATAATGGAAATGCCCAAGAAAATTTACCCTGCCTCGATAATGTCCGAGTCTTAGTTGTAGAGGACAATATCGATAGCCGTGACTTTCTCAAAATTGTGTTGGAAGAATCTAAAGCCAAAGTTACGGCTGTAGGATCGGTAAGTGAAGCGATAGAATGCTTAAAACGAGATCATTTTGATGTCTTGATGAGCGATATAGGAATGCCCGGAGAAGATGGTTATCAGTTAATTAGTCAAGTGCGAGATTTAGAGCAAAAAAATGGGAGAAAAATTCCTGCGATCGCTCTGACTGCATACACCAGAATTGAAGATAAAATGCAAGCACTTGAAGCCGGGTTTCAAAAGCATCTTGGAAAACCAATAGAACCAAATGAGTTGGTGAAAATTGTTGCAGAACTTGTAAATTTATAAGCTGCTTCACCCGCATTTAGAAAAAATGCTTTTAAGCTTCGCTATACACGGTGTCTGCCCCAAGGCTTAATCAGCAAACTCACCCCAACAGCCCAAGCCACAGAAGCCGTCCAACCTGCTAAAATATCGCTGGGATAGTGCACTCCCAAGTACAACCGCGTCCAGCCAATGGCTAATATAAACAGACTTCCGGCAACTATAACCAGCCAGCACCAACGGCTACCCCAAGTTAAAATTACTAAGGCTGCGACTAAAGTCATACTCGACATCGCATGACCGCTGGGGAATCCGTAGTCAAACTCTGGTGCAGGTGACTGCCACAAATGAGGACGTACTCGATGCAGCAAAACTTTCGCCGTTCGGTTTATGATGATGCTGCCTAACAGCGTGGTAATCAAGTAGATTAGCGATCGCCATCGACGACGAATAAATAAAGCGATCGCGATCGCACTAGCAACCGGAAACACACCCCAAAATACCCCCAATTTAGTCAGCGTTGCCGCAAAAACATCAAGTTGAGGTTGAGCCGTGGAGTGAATTGCTAACAAAATCGGCACATCCCACCGAAAGCCACCTTCGTTTTCCCAAACATCTTCTGCTAATTCCCCAAAAACTTGTAAGGGTAAATAGACTCCTATTAATAAAAGCAGCAAAGACCGACGATGAGTAACGATCAGCCGCTTGAAAAAAGTTAAGAAAGACTGAAGATGTTTCCAATTAAAGTTTGAAATTCTGGGCATTATTGTACCATAAGCTTGTCAAAAACGTTGTAAATGCTAGCCGCAGCATCATTTAAACCGAGTTTGAGTACAGTGCCCCCGTAATATCTTTCGCCAGTTCCGCCGCTTGCGATCGCTCGCTAGTTGACGGTTTTATTGTCCACGCCCTGGCTTGCAATCTGCAAAACCCAACGCCTCTGTGTCGAGAAAACTTGCAATTGCCATCTCAATAACTGCTTCGATTGGATATTCAATTTCAGTAGCACGAGCAATTAGAGCGGCGCGAATTCGTTCAGGTAAGCATCCTAAAATAACTTCGGCATCATTGGGGGAAAGTTGCTCTTGGAGTTTGGCTTGCATCGCTTTACTACCCTTCGGTTGGAATTTGGACGTTGTAAGGAGGTTCGGTGGCTCTTAAAATAATGGCTTCTAGCTCCAATAGTAACGTAGGGTTTTCCCAATATGAAATCAATTGCACTGCGATTCGCACATCTTCATCGTTATACTTATCGAGCCACGCCCACAAAAAAGCTTTATGTCCACCACTGAAACGCCCCCGCAAGCTCTTGGTTTTACCGATGTAGAGCAATCCGTCAGTCTTGTGCCTGATTGCATAGATGCCAGGACGAGCCGGAATGGTCGCAAAATCACGGGTCAAGGGTTGGCATTGCTCAAAGGGAATAAAGGCGATCGCATCCAGAATTTTCCGAGCTTGAGCTTGAAGTTCATAATCATTTGTCGGCATGAAGACGAGAGGGGTGATTGCACAGAAATCATACTCTCACGAATTCTGCCATAACCTACAATCACCCTATGTAAAGGACTTTAAGAGGCTGTGACGATCACTAAAGCAGCGGAAGCGATCAAGCAAGAAACTGCTGGCGAACTTGACTGCGACTGTCTTAAAAGTCAAGCGATCGCGTTCCTCGTCGGCTTCTAACAGCTAAGTTAAGCCGCAGCTAGTATCCGTTGTATTATCACCAATATCTCTGGCTCGTCCGCTCCAACGTTTTGTTAGACTGGGTTTTCGCGACAAGTTCACGACTTCTCTGCCGCTTTCTGCTTCCTTCTTGCGTAGGTCTGCAAATATTGCATCTAAATCATAGTTGAAAGACTTCGCATACTCTTCACGGATTTGGTGGATCTCTTCGACAATCTCATCTGTCCACATGACCTAATATCCCATTAGTTCGTTGGGTGTGCAAAGGATAGGCAATACATAGCCAAAATCAAGGCTAATCTCGGCTAACTTACCCTGGATTTGAGCATTAGCAATATGTTTACAATTCCACGTTAACAGATAATCCATGCCGTGGATAGTTGCGGCGGCAATGTGAATCGCGTCTATCTTTGCTTTCGGAGGCAGATTACTCCGGGTCAGGAATTGAATAGCTAAACTTTGTACGGCTTGGTTCAATGCCAACAAAGGAAAGTCTCGCAGAATCTCCTTCGATCGCTCGTTCTACTCCTGTTTTAGCAATTTCTAGCAACCACCTTTGCTGACATCTTGCACTTTATGTCCACATCTTACGTCTGGATGCCACATGTTTCAAGGAGGGCATTGCCGCAAGGACGCAGTGGTTTAGCTACATAAGACCAAAATCACACATAAACAGGACTTTAATTTACTCAATCTTCGTTTCAGGTAGATACCAAAAGTACGCTTGATGAGACACTTTTGAATCGCCTGACAGCATTAAAATCCCTCAGATCTGAGTATTTTCTTTAAAAGCGGGTAACGCGATTCGAACGCGCGACATTCACCTTGGCAAGGTGACGCTCTACCACTGAGCTATACCCGCAACTTCAATACAAATACTATAATTTCACATAAACAACGGTTTGTCAATACCTTAATTAGTCAAAAGTCAAAAGTCCATAGTTTGTTAACTATTGACTCTTGACTATTAACTTGCTTAGACGTGTTCTCCTGACTCGGCGGCAAATTCACCTAAGCTAGCACTTTTAAAAGACGGAGGCAGAGACTGGGAGTTGCGATATGGCTCTGCCAGGTTAGAGCGCAAATTCCGCATGAGGCTACCCATTTCCAAGGCACTCATGGCGTATTCCCAACCCAAATTACTCTTAATACCTGCCCTTTCTAAAGCTTGTTGCATCGTGTCCGTTGTCAAAACGCCAAAAACTACCGGAACGCCAGTTTGAAAGGCAGCTGCGGCAATACCTTTAGCGACTTCAGAGGATACGAAATCAAAATGAGGCGTTTGCCCTCGGATAACAGCACCCAGACAAATGACTGCATCATATCTTTGGGAAAGCGCCAGCTGACGAGCCACTACTGGCACTTCAAAACTGCCGGGAACCCAAACATAATCCACCTGAGTTCCTTGAGGATTGACATCTACGCCGTGGCGTTTCAAGCAATCTTGACAGCCCTCTAGCAGCTTACTGGTAACGAGGTCATTGAATCGACCAATAACCACTGCAAACCGCAAAGGTTCTGTCTGAGTAAAAGTTCCCTCGAAAACTGCCATAACTGCCTCTTAATCAATCAACTATACATATCAGCCAATATACATTTCTTATTTAAAAGTAGAGGAGCAGGAAAGATTAGGAGATCGGGGAGAGGGGGAGAGGGGGAGAGGGGGGGATGGGGAGAAAGAATTATCCTTCTTATCCCCTTGTCCTCCTCGTCCCCGTTGTCCCGTTCTTCCTTATCCCTCTTGTCTTACTCTGCTCCGCAAATGTTTATACTATTTCCCAGCGTAAGCTAGTAGTCGTCTATACCACAAAAAAGTTTAGTATACCAACTAAAAAGACTAGGGCAAACCAGACTCCAGAACCGATCCAAAGTAGCTTTTTAGACTCACCCCAATTTTGGGGAGTGGCATAAGCTACGGGAACGCCAACAACCATGACAAACGACAACGCAACCAGCGCGACCAATGCAGATTGGAATATAATGGTCATTTTTCCTTCTCACTCTTACAGCTAAATACTAAAGATACAATATCTTAAAGGGCAACATTTAAGGTTTTTCCCCACTTTTAAGCTAGCAGAAATTGTAACCATTTAGTCATTAGTCATTAGTCCAAAGATTGATCCTTGACTGTTGACTGTTGACTATTGACTCTTAACTCTTAACTATGGACTTAATTCTTTGCCACACTACAGCTGATTTTGATGCATTAGGAGCAGCGGTGGGGCTAACGCGCCTACTACCAGGAAGCTTGATTGTGCTGACTGGGGGTTCTCATCCACCTGTAAGGGATTTTTTGGCGTTGCATAAAGATGAATATCCGTTGATTGAACGGCGTTCGGTCAATGCGGAAAAAATTCGCTCTATAAGTGTTGTCGATACGCAACAACGCGATCGCCTGGGTAAAGCTGCCGAATGGTTAGATCTACCCAACTTAAAAGAAATCATAGTTTATGACCATCACATCGCGCAAGAATCAGATATTCCCGCTACACGATCGCATGTTTCTGCTGTAGGAGCCACCACAACTTTAATGGTGGAACAATTACAACAGCAACAAATTTCTCTCACCCCTGCTCAAGCCACTGTCATGGCTTTGGGTATTCATGTTGATACTGGCTCTCTCACCTTTGGCTCTAGCACCCCGCGAGATGCTTTAGCTTTGGCTTGGTTAATGCAACAAGGGGCTAGCTTGTCGGTAATTGCTGAGTATTTAGATCCCGGTTTATCTGTACAATTGCAGCAATTGTTAACCGAAGCTATAGACAAATTACAATCTGTATGCATACGTGGATATACCATCGCCTGGGTAATGCTGAAAACAGATAAATTTGTGCCTGGGTTATCAAGTCTTGCCTCGCAGCTAATGACATTAACCGAAATTGATGCTTTGTTGCTGGCGAATGAATATCCTTTCTCTGAAAGCGAATCGCGCTTAACGGTGATTGGGCGATCGCAAATTAAGAGCGTTAATCTTCACGAATTATTTGAACCTTTAGGCGGTGGCGGACATTCTCAAGCCACATCGGTCAACTTGCGTGGAGTAGATTCACAAGCAATATTAAACCAACTTATTGAGAGCATCAAAGCCACAATTCCTCATCCTCCCACAGCTAGAGATTTAATGTCTTCCCCAGTCCGCACCATCCGTCCAGAAACCACCATCGAAGAAGCGCAGCGTATTTTGTTGCGCTACGGACATTCTGGTTTATCTGTAGTCGATGGGTCAGCACAACTAGTAGGTATTATTTCCCGGCGCGATTTGGATATTGCCTTGCACCACGGCTTCAGTCATGCACCAGTTAAAGGCTACATGACAACTAACCTGAAAACAATTACACCAGATACGACACTCCCCGAAATCGAAGCGCTGATGGTGACATATGATATCGGACGCTTACCAGTGTTGGAAAATAACCAATTATTGGGAATTGTCACCCGCACCGATGTATTGCGGGAATTACATCAAAAAGGAGAAAGACGAGGGGGGGAGAGGGAGAGGGGGAGAGGGGGGGAAAGTAATTTTAAGCTTTCTGAATTGCAAGATAAACTTGCGCCGCAACTTTGGCAGTTACTTAACATAGCATCAAAAGAGGCAGAAAAACGCGGTTGGCATCTTTATTTAGTTGGGGGTGCAGTGCGGGATTTGCTATTAGCTGAAGAATCTACAAATGCTTTAATGATTAAAGATATTGACCTTGTAGTTGATGGCTTTCACAAATCAGCAGAAGTCGGTGCTGGTGTAGAATTAGCACATACGCTTCAGCAAGTTTATTCGACTGCACGTTTAGAAGTTCATGGCGCTTTTCAAACTGCGGCTTTGCTCTGGCACAATGATCCAGAATTAGATTCGTTATGGGTTGATATTGCCACTGCCCGAACAGAATTTTATCCTTATCCGGCGGCGAATCCGGAAGTAGAGGCAAGTTCGATTCGTCAAGATTTGTATCGACGAGATTTTACTATTAATGCGATCGCGCTGCGACTTACAAATCCCCGCGCTGGTGAATTACTCGATTTCTTTGGCGGTTTACTGGATATACAAGCAAAGCAAATTCGCGTTTTACACGTTAATAGCTTTATCGAAGATCCGACGCGCATTTATCGCGGTGTACGTTTTGCTGTGCGCTTTGGATTTAAAATTGAACCGCAAACAGAAGCCTATATTCGTTATGCGATTAATAGCGGCATTTATGATCGCACTGCACAACAAAATAGCAAAACTCCGGCTTTACAAACTCGCCTCAAAGCCGAATTAAAGCATATCTTAGAAGCGCCTTACTGGAAAGCTGCTTTGGAGTTGCTTGACAACTTAGGAGCCTTGCAATGCATCTATCCTAGCCTAAAGTTAGATGAAGAACTATTGCGGCAATTACGTTTATTAGAACGTTGTTTGCGACGATTTGACACTCAACAAAGCTTGATTCCCTGGCAAATGCGCTTAGAAGCTATCATCGCCCACCTAACACCAGAATGTGGCGTTAAAGTAGCAAAAAATCTGCAATTACCAGAAGATAGTATTAAAAGGTTAGAAAAATTAACATTGGTTGAAGGTCAGGTGATGTCATTATTACCGACTTTGCAACGTCCTAGTCAAGTAGTGCAGTTGCTGCGAAAATATGACTTACCAATGTTGATTTTAATTGCCGTGCGAAGTCAACGAGTAGTAAGACGTAAAATTTGGCAATATTTGACAGTTTGGGCTAACGTTCAGCCGATTTTGAATGGCAATGATTTAAGGAAATTGGGTTACAAACCGGGACCCCAGTTTAAGCAAATCCTGGATGATTTGCTTGGTGGAACTTTGGATGGGGTTGTAAGCGATCGCGCTTCTGCTGAAGAGTTTTTATTTCAACATTATCCTCAGTAATTAAAATCTGACAATTTACTTTTGGCAAAAACAAGCGATGCTATTCTCATGAGTAAACTATACCCAAGTATCTACGAAGCCGAAGAAAGCGTATTATGGATATCAGCCATGAAAAATTTTGGATTGCGAAGAGCGATCGCTCACCAACTTTTGAAATAATCATCGCGATAAACTCTTCTACAGTTTGTGTAGATAGCTTCCAGATGCGTTGAGACAAACCACGCTGACTCTCAACAGAAAACATCCACTCACCGTCATCTTGCCTGTAAATATCTTGCTCACACCAGTAAGGGCGATCGCCATAAAGCTGGATAATACACTCTGACAAATCTCGCTCAAACAAGCGAACTGTAACAGCGAATGTAAAAGCATTATTTTCGGTAAATTCCTTAAAAAGTAAAGCAACCCCAGGCTTTTGATGAGACGCAAGTTTCACTATGCAACAACCGATACATACTTAAGCATAAATTACGCTGCACCCATTGGCGGATGTCGCTTTAATCAAAGCCCAGTACTAAAAGCAGAAGCAGTAAAGCAGACAGGCAAGCTATAATTCTCTTGCGGATGAGCGTAACAAAAATTTATGAGTAACCCCCTTGTGCAAGCATTTTTCGTTGGTAGAGCGGTAGCGGAAATCCTAAATGAACGCGTAGAAGTCGCTATAACCGATGCTTTGAGTGAACTTGGCAAATTTGATGCCGAAGCCAGAGAGCAGCTGCGCTCCTTTACAGAAGAAGTTCTAGAGCGGGCAAATCAAGCAGCAGAAGCTGCTGGTGCCGGTACATACACCACAGGAAGCAGCCAAACCAGTTCTACTTCAGTCGATGTGCAAGCAACGATTGATGAACTGCGAGCAGATATTGCTCTGTTGCGAACCGAATTACAACGATATCGTAGCAATTTTGCTGGGTAGTGGTTAAAAGTTAGGAGTTAGGAGTTAGGAGTTAGTGGATAATGGATAACAGTTAGGAGTTAGCGATTAAGGATTTTCCAACCAACAACTAACAACTAACCACTAACAATTATTAAAAACAGTTTAGGAATCAGAGTGTCTTTTCTTCCTGGGAATTCAGTCAAAAACCAGCGGTATACACGGCATATGGAAAAGGGTTATTCAGATAAAGCATACCGTTGGAATCGCGATAACTACTCTAGTAGACGGCGCTTTGTAGACATTTGGGGTTTTGTCTTGACTTTGATGTTCAGGCTTTGGCTCTACAACAAATCTTGGAGTTATCCAGGTGGAGTGAGTGAGACAAAGCAAGCTGCCAGACGCAAGGCACAAGCGATTTGGATTCGTACTACCCTGCTAGATTTGGGTCCAACTTTTATTAAAGTTGGACAACTTTTTTCTACTCGTGCTGACATATTCCCAATCGAATATGTCGAGGAACTGGCAAAGTTACAAGACAAAGTGCCAGCATTTAGCTATGAGAAGGTAGAAGCGATTATTGAGGAAGAGCTAGGCAAGAAAATTCCCGAACTCTTTCACAGTTTTGAGCCGATTCCTTTAGCTGCTGCTAGTTTGGGACAAGTTCATAAAGCTGTGCTGCATTCGGGGGAATCTGTTGTTGTCAAGATACAACGTCCTGGACTCAAAAAGCTTTTTGAAATTGATTTAAGAATTCTTAAGGGCATTACGCGTTACTTTCAAAATCATCCAAAATGGGGGCGAGGGCGAGATTGGCTTGGTATTTACGAAGAGTGTTGCCGCATTCTTTGGGAAGAAGTTGATTATCTCAATGAAGGTCGCAATGCCGATACTTTTCGCCGTAATTTTCGCGCTTACGATTGGGTGAAGGTGCCGCGAGTATACTGGCGCTACGCTTCGCCACGAGTGCTGACCTTAGAGTATCTCCCTGGTATTAAAATAAGTCAATACGAAGCTTTAGAAGCGGCAGGTATAGACCGCAAATCTGTGGCTCGTCAAGGGGCTGAAGCTTATTTGCACCAGTTGCTTGATAATGGCTTTTTCCATGCCGATCCCCACCCTGGCAATATTGCTGTCAGTCCGGATGGTTCTTTGATTTTCTACGATTTTGGGATGATGGGGCAGATTAAGTCCAACATTCGTGATGGACTGATGGAAACGTTGTTTGGGATTGCTTCTAAAGATGGCGATCGCGTTGTTAAGTCTCTCGTCGATTTAGGAGCATTAGCACCAACCGATGATATGGGACCTGTGCGGCGTTCTGTCCAGTATATGCTGGATCATTTCATGGATCAGCCGTTTGAGAATCAGTCCGTCGCCTCAATTAGTGACGATCTTTATGAAATAGCTTACGATCAGCCATTTAGATTTCCAGCAACTTTCACTTTTGTGATGCGGGCTTTCTCCACTTTGGAAGGAGTCGGTAAAGGCTTAGACCCAGAATTTAACTTTATGGAAGTTGCCAAACCATACGCAATGCAGCTTATGACGAATATGAATGGTAATGATGGCAATAGTTTTCTCAATGAATTAAGTCGGCAAGCAGCTCAAGTCAGTAGTACCGCATTGGGACTACCACGTAGATTAGAAGATACACTAGAAAAGTTAGAACGGGGAGATGTGCGGGTACGCGTGCGATCGCCTGAAACAGATCGCCTGCTGCGCCGACAAAGCAATATTCAGCTCGGAATAAGCTATGCTCTGATTATCAGCGGATTTACTGTTTCAGCTACGATTCTCTTGGTGAATCATTATGTTTGGTTAGCATTGCTTGCTGGTTTAATTGCTGTGGGAGCTTCAGGAGTGCTGATGCGCCTGCTTTTACGCCTCGACCGTAATGACCGGATGTATTAATTGTTGCAAAATTTTATGAAACTTAACTTTACCGGTGTTACTGACCCCGGACTTATTCGTTCTAATAACCAGGATGCTTATTATATTGACCCAGAAGGGCGATTTTTCGTGGTTGCTGACGGGATGGGTGGTCATGCAGGAGGCGAGGAAGCAAGTCGCATTGCAACTGCGGAAATTAAGGCATATTTGTCAGCAAATTGGGATTCTTCTAAGCCTTGCGCCCAATTGCTAGAGGAAGCTTTAAACCAAGCAAATGATGCAATTTTACACGATCAGCAAGACCACCAAGAACGCGCTGACATGGGTACAACGGTTGTAGCGGTGATTTTTCGCGATGGAGAACCGCCTTGGGCGGCTCACGTAGGCGATTCTAGATTATACCGTTTCCGTGATTCCAAATTAGCTCAGATAACTGAAGACCATACCTGGGTAGCACGGGCGATTAAAGTTGGTGACATCACCCCAGATGAAGCCCGCAGTCATCCCTTCCGCCATGTTTTATCGCGGTGTTTGGGACGTGAAGACCTACATCAAGTTGATGTCAGACAATTGGATATTCAATCAGGCGATCGGTTGTTATTGTGCAGCGATGGTCTGACAGAAGAACTTATCGATGAAAAAATTGCTTATTACCTCCAGCAAAGCCCTTTAATTGACAAAGCTGCGATCGCTTTAGTTGAAGCCGCAAAAGAGCAAGGCGGACACGATAATATCACTATTGTCATCGTCGCACTCGATTAAATTGCTAATTGGTGATTATAATGGGGAATAGGAATATTTCCAAGTTTCCAATGCCCGATGCCTTACTTGGTAAATATACTCAGCATTTTGTTCAGGTTGAGCTTTTTTTTTCTTCACAATTTGATACAAATAATTTTAGCCTCTGGATTAACTTCAGAGGCTAAATTTTTATAATTTGGTAAATTGACATCTTGCACTATCTCTGGTATGGCAAATATAATTCACCATTACAGCCTTTAATCGTTTTGTTTTCCAAGACGATTGAAGGAGGTAATACCATTGCCACCTACAAAAAGAGTGAATATTTCCGAAATCTGCTGCTACAGACTTGAGTTATATATCAGCAGGTGTAGATGCAAGAAAGATCACCAAAAAAATACCTAACTTGGAGTATGGGCAATCTGTCAAACAATTGTTATCTTTTTTAATACGGAGGAACAAATGCACGACAGTGCTATGTCCATCTACTAACCGATTAGGGCTTCTGTAAACGACATAACCTGTATTCGTTGTCTTTTGGAGTTAATTATGAATCAACCAATCGAATTATCCCTGGAACAGCAATTCAACATCCGCTCATTTGCAACTCAAGTGGAGCACATGAGCCACGAACAAGCTCAAGACTTTTTGGTTAAGCTTTACGAACAGATGGTAGTGCGTGAAGCAACTTATAAAGAGCTTCTCAAGCACCAGTGGGGCTTAGATTCCGGTTCCGCTATGGCATAGAGTAGCTCTCGTGTCGCAGTGGGCGACCTCCTTCTCTTGCTCGGTTCCAAGGAGGAAAAAAGCTGGGGATGTTTGGGGCGTCAACTCGATAGGCAACTCAAATCACACAATTAAAATTTAAAAACTCAACCAGAGAACTATTATAACTACATACTTGATGTAGTCTCAACTGATTGTAGTTTTTAGGTAGCTTTTGCAATCCTTTAAACAAATTAATGATATTTGTTTTGCACAGCTGAGACTGAAAACAGTACGCTTTTACTTGCATTCATTAGCTGGATTCTGTCCAGAGGAAATCTTGCGTAGATCCAACCACACTTTGTCGAAGCAATTTTTCACTTCGCTATTTATATTTTTTATAACGATATCTTGCAAGTTACTTATTTTGGTAACAAAAATTAATATTGATTCAGATGGAAACTTGGTTTGAAAGGTAGAACGGGGAATCTGTATCAATTACTTCCAGCTTTGCTAAAATTTGCGGTTTAATCTTTTCATACTCGTTTTTGAGTAAATTTTTACTAACTTGGGGATCGGCAGACGACACTAGTGTGCTACTAATTGTCACCCATTGTTGAAGTCGTTGGCGCTGGGTGGGGGCGATGGTTGAAAGTTGGATATGAGCACAACTATGGGGAGCCTCCCGTGCAAAGAACAAAAGCCGATAGTGACCTGTATCGCCTAATAAGCGGGTAATTTCTTTACCAGCACTTGTTTTCAGGTCGAGATAATAAGGCAGCCATTTAGCACCATGTTTGCGGTTATAAATGACGGTGAGCCACAGTAGCATCGGGTGCGGAGAAGTGATAAAAAGAAATTGATTGTAACGGGTGCAGATTAAGCGGTTTTGAATTTCCTGCTTTGGTAACATCACCCATAAAGCTGGACAAATATTGCCATTAACATGGATAGATTGGGGAAAAACAATATCGGCGATGGGTTTATTTGGGGGCCAAGAAGTAACGCGAGCCAGTTCATCGGAGAAAGATGGATGCGAATCTACCTTAGTCTTCAGCTCCAAAGAGGCTGGAGGTGTAAGCGTTTTAGTTGAAGTATCAAGTTCTTTGCCCTCCATTTGTTCAGGAGAAGAATAAGCCAATGTACCTAAATAGTAGTTAGTATGATTGCTATCTGGCAGTAACAATTTAGCAATCCCAAAATCCACAATCTTGACTAACTCGCCAAAACTAGGGTCAGTAATCACCAGTATGTTGCTGGGCTTAATATCTCGGTGAATAATTGGGCAGACTTTACCATCAACTAAAATGCCATCATGAGCGCACTGCAATCCCAAGCAGATTTGCCGCGTTATATTTAAGAAACTTGGTAAAGTCATCTGTTGCTTGCGGATGACATGGCTCAAGTTTTTTCCTTGTAAGTATTCCATAACGTAGAAGGGGGTATTATTCTCATCTACGCCATAGTCCATCACGCGAACAATGTGGATGCTTTTTTGCCCAACTAAAGCACAAGTTTTTGCTTCTTGCTGAAAACGGTCTTGCAATCGCATCTTTTCATTTTCAATTGATAGGGCAAGAAATTTAACCGCAACAGATACACCTCCCAACAAAATGTCCTTAGCACGATAAACTCGACCCATTGCTCCAGTACCAATTAACTCCTGAAGGTGGTAACGTTTGCCTAGTAAGCGATCAATGTTGGGGTCTGACATAGAAAATTCGACTTTAGTGTTCAACAATCGGGTGTAACACCTATCCGTTGGATAAGTAAGTATACGGCTTGGAAAGTTGAATCAAAGAAACTGATTAGTATATTTATCAGCATCTACCCTAGAAAAGTAGAGCTAAAGATACAAAATTCGCGATTAGGTGGGCTTGGTTTGTATAGCCTCAAGCATAAGAGCAGAAGGCTGGTGCAAAATATCAGTATATTTACTTTGAAATTAGTTACTATTCATAACTTTGATTCTGATTTATTTTTCCCAATTTTCACCCAATAGTTATTAGTCGTTGGGGATTGTTGATTATTACCCTTCTTTTGTCACTATCGGCAGAGAAAAAAGTCAAAAAATCCGCATTGGTACGCGAGATTTGCGAATTGCTGCGATCGCTCTTTCAGTCAATGTATCGTAGTTACACGCAATCACAAGGATTTTGCGCGAGTTCCTAGTTTAAAAATTGAGGAGTGGACGACACGTGAATATTCTGACTTTAGGAAGTGGGGAGACAAGGAGACAAGGAGACAAGGGGACAAGGGGGACAAGGCAAATTATTATTTTTTCCCAATGCCCAATGCCCGATACCCGATGCCCGATGCGCTATTTTTGATTAATTTCTCCTAGAAGAACTTCTTGACTTGCGCCTGTGGCTGCTGGTAGGTTGCCGGGGATGCCTAAGTTTCGCCAATATGCCAAAACTGCGAAGGCGATCGCTTCTTTAAAATCGGCACTCAACCCGACTTCATCTGTGGTTAAGACGGGGATTGATTGTAACAACTGCTGCAAACGATGTTTTAAATAAAGATTGCGACTACCCCCACCACATAAAAATACTTGCTGTGGCATTTGCGGTAGAAATGTGCGGTAATTGTGAACAATTGAAGCTGCGGTTAGTTCGGTAAGAGTTGCCAGCATATCGGCAGAACTGAGTTGGTATATTTGTGCGTTTTTTAAACACTCATGCAGGTAAGTAACGCCGAATAACTCTCTACCAGTAGATTTAGGTGGGGGTAAATGAAAGTAGTCTTGACTTAGCCATTGTTCTACCAATGCATGGCAGGGTGTGCCACTGGCTGCCCAGTTGCCGTTTTCATCGTATGTTTTAGCACCAGCAGTTAAATGGTGTACTGCCAGATCCAATAAACTGTTTCCTGGTCCTGTATCCCAACCGAGAATTTTTTCGAGCCAGTTGTCACGACGAGGTGGTATGTAAGCAAGATTACCAATACCACCAATATTTTGAATACAACGCCCTTGCTGAGGATGACTGAGCAAATAAGCATCTACTCTAGGTACGAGAGGCGCACCTTGACCACCTGCGGCAATATCAGCAGCGCGAAAGTTACTGATAGTGGTAATGCCTGTCATATGAGCAATGACAGCACCGCGTCCGAGTTGTAGACTGTAACCGATTTTGGATTGAAAATTCTCCCGGGCTTCCCCTCTTTGCCCTGGTGGTCGATGGTAAACTGTTTGACCGTGGGAGCCAATCAAAGAGGCTGGTTTGTGACCGTTTTGGATATTTTGGGCAGCTTGGGCAAAAACGAGGGCGATCGCATCATCTAATTCTGCCAATTCTGCCATTGAGATGGCAGCTCCAGCGCAAACTGCTAAAATTCGTTCTCTAAGTTCTGCCGGATAGGGATATGTTTCGCCAGCTAATAACTCAACTTTCAGATCGAAATCTGTGCCGGAAATATCTACCAAGGCAGCATCTATACCATCTACCGAGGTGCCACTTATTAAACCGATTACATAAGTCATTCGATTTTGGATTTTGGATTTTGGATTTTGCGGAAAGTCTGAGCGAACCAGGTAGATTTTTAATTCAAGTGTAGACACAAAGAGGCTTAGGTGATTCCTCGTTCGTATCTACCATTGCGGGCTGTTGTTTTTTTCCGTGGCAATTATATGTAAATCCACGTTTTTGAGCAAGCGGACTAATTTTTGCGTTAAAGACCCTTTCAACAGTATTTGCCAGCGAGATCGCTGACTTTCGCCGATAACAATCTGGGTGATGTGATATTGTTTCGCCACTTCTGCGATCGCACCAGCCACATCATTACTGCTGATATGAATAAAATTTCCTTCAAATTCTTTACACAGTTTCTCACAAGTTTCGATATATAAACTTTCCTCCTTGGTGAGGAAACTGTCTTTTTCTTTAACAAATAAAGCAAAAATAGGGGCATTCATATAATTAGCAAGCCTAGCCCCACGACGCAATAATTGCACTGAATTGGGATAGGTGGATACGCACACCAAAACCCGCTCGTGAATATTACAAAATTGTCCTGCGGGGGTGGAGGCGATCGCGTCTTCTTCGATGTTGTCTGCTACTTCCCGCAAAGCCAACTCGCGCAAAGCTATCAGGTTGCGACGTTGGAAGAAATTATCAAGGGATTGTTGGATTTGTGGCTGTGCATAAATTTTGCCTTCTCGCAACCGTTCTTGCAGAGTTTCTGGTGTTACATCTATGACAACAATCTGATCGGCTTCGTCTAAAATGCGATCGGGAACCCGTTCTCGTACTATCACCCCAGTAATTCGCGCTACCAGGTCATTGAGACTTTCCAAATGTTGAATATTCATTGTGGAGTATACATCAATGCCTGCTGCCAAAATTATTTCTACATCTTGGTAGCGTTTTTCCCGCTCTTGACCTGGGACATTGGTATGTGCTAATTCATCGATTAATACTAGCTGAGGCGTAGACGCGTAGCGGTGAGGGAGTCGCAGTCTTGGCGGTTCCCGTCGATTGCGAACTCCCGAACCCGAAGGGCTTGTCCCTAGACATCGCGCTAAAATTGCATCGGTATCCATTTCTGTCAAAGTCAATCCACCGCGAGGAATTTCCTTGCGGGGTATAATTTCCAAGCCTTGCGCTTTTTCTGTGGTCTCCTTACGTCCGTGGGTTTCCAAAAGCCCAACGACAACATCAATTCCCTCGTCTTTGAGCGCATGTGCTTCTTCCAACATGCGGTAGGTTTTGCCCACACCAGGAGCCATACCAATAAATATTTTATGTTTGCCCCGCCGTGCTGAACCTATAGAATAATAACTTCCACAATTTGTAGGTTTAGTGTTCATAAAGTTGGAGCGTTGTTGGTTGTTAGTTGGAGCGTTGTTAGTTGGAAAATCCATAATCACTAACTCCTAACTCTTATCCACTATCCACTAACTTGTAACTCCGTGCCTCCTAACTTTTAACTACTATTAACTATCTACTAACCATCAACCATTATCATTTACTGATTTTGCCTCCGATTAACTTCTTGGAGGTCGAGAGCGTAATTTAATCGCAAAACATTAACTCCAGGGTCTCCAAAAATCCCTAAAAATCTTTTATCAGTATACTTATCAAGTAAAGGACGTATTTCTTCTTCGCGGACACCACGAGCGCGAACAACTCGATCCAACTGGCCCAGCGCTGCTTGTATTGATATATGCGGGTCTAAACCCGAGCCAGACGTATAAATTAAATCGGCGAGTGGTTCAATATCCTCGTCTTTGAGTTCATTTGCCTGCTCTACAACTCGTTTGAGCAATTCTGGATTACTGGGAGCGAGATTGCTTGCGCCAGATATGCCGGTTGGTTTGGCTTGTTTTCCTTGGCTATATCTTATTGTACTGGGACGACTATGAAAATAGCGCTCATTTCTAAACTGTTGTCCAATCAAAGCCGAACCAATTGGTTCATCTTTGAAATTATATATGATGCTGCCATTAGCCTTTTCTTGAAGCAAGGGAACTTGAGCTATCAAAACAATAAATAAAGGATAAATAATTGCTGTCAGCAACCAGAGAACCAAAGTGATGCGAATTGCTCTGATAGCTTCTCTCACAATAGACATAAAACTTTTTTAAAACCTCTAATATTTACTTTATTTTTTTACTTTGCCCAATTAGTAGCGTTCTGGGCGACAAATGACATCAAATAGGTAAATTACAACTCCCAGAGTCACAAATACTAAAATACCGATCGCCCAAGCTGAACGACGTTCCAAAGTATTATCAGCAGCAGCGTAAACAACTGGAGCAATTATCAAATTCAAACAGAGGGCAATAAAAATAACTAGTGGCAATTTTTGTTTATACCATCGCCACCAAATAAATGAAATCGCCTGCACTGCATCCATTACTAAAAACTTATATTCTAAACTAACTCTTTTCATAACTCTCTTCCTTATTAGCGTCCTTGGCACCCTTAGCGGTTTGTTTTCTTAATATCGCACTAGATAGTAGAGACATTAACTACAACATCTCTACAATCTACAAATTAATATCACGCTAACCCTACTACCGTAATCAACATGTCAATCAATTTAATCGCAATAAATGGTGCAATCACCCCACCCAATCCGTAAATTAAGATATTACGCTGTAGCAGTTGATTAGCAGTTAACGGTCTAAATTTCACACCCTGCAACGCCAACGGAATCAAAGCAGGAATAATCAGAGCATTGTAAATCAGGGCTGATAGTATGGCAGAATTAATGCTAGTCAATTTCATGATATTCAAACTTGGCAGATTAGCAGTAGCAAATAGCACTGGAATAATCGCAAAGTATTTAGCAACATCATTCGCCAGGGAAAATGTAGTCAAAGCCCCGCGAGTAATCAGCAATTGTTTACCAATGCCAACTATATCAATTAACTTTGTGGGATCGGAGTCCAAATCTACCATGTTTGCCGCTTCTTTGGCTGCCTGAGTACCAGTGTTCATTGCTACTCCGACATTTGCCTGGGCGAGAGCGGGAGCATCGTTAGTACCGTCCCCCGTCATCGCTACAAGTTTGCCTTTTGCCTGTTCGCTTTGAATCACGTAGATTTTATCTTCTGGCGTTGCTTCGGCAATAAAGTCATCGACTCCAGCTTCTTGGGCAATTACAGAAGCGGTAATGCGATTGTCGCCGGTCAACATAATGGTATGCACACCCATGCGTCGCAACTGGCCAAAACGCTCGCGAATACCCGGTTTGACGATATCTTTAAGATAGATGATGCCGTAAATTTTTTGATCTAAGCAAACGGCTAAGGGTGTACCTCCCTGGTGGGAAACTTGTTCGTAAGCGGCGTTAAGTTCTAGGGAATCTTGTCCGTTACGGGAACCTACAAATCCCTGAATTGCTTTGACTGCTCCCTTACGCGCTTGATACCCACCTGGTAAGTTGGTACCACTCATGCGCGTTTTGGCGGAAAAGTAAACTGGTTCTGACTGATTGGGGTCAAATTCAACTTTTGCCCCGAACTTTTCTGCTAGTCGGACAATGGATTTTCCTTCTGGTGTATCATCAAACACGCTAGCTGCCAAAGCTACGCTGGCAATTTCCTCGATTGAGTAACCGTTTATTGGGATAAATTCTTCTGCCAAGCGATTGCCAAGGGTAATTGTACCTGTTTTATCGAGAACTAAAGTGTTAACGTCTCCACAGGCTTCTATTGCTCGTCCTGAGGTGGCAATAACATTAAATTGGGCAACTCGATCCATACCGGCAATACCGATCGCACTCAGTAATCCGCCGATGGTTGTCGGGATTAACGTTACCAACAAAGCAATTAAAATTGGTACGCTGATTGGACTTTGGACATAATAGGCGATCGCTGGCAATGTCACCACAACAAACAAAAACACTAAGCTCATAACTGCCAGCAACACCGTCAAAGCTATTTCATTCGCTGTTTTACTGCGATCTGCACCTTCCACCAAAGCGATCATCCGGTCAATAAAGCCTTTACCTGGGTCGGCAGTAATCCGGATAATTAGTTCATCGGAAATAATCCGTGTGCCGCCAGTAACTGAACTAGCAACATCCGAGCCTGATTCCTTCAGCACGGGTGCGGATTCACCAGTAATTGGCGATTCATCCACCGAAGCGACACCCATAATCACTTCCCCATCGGCGGGAATAATATCACCAGCAACTACATATACAGTATCGCTTTGTCTGAGGGTGGTGGAAGCTACTTCTGTAATTGAGCCATCAGGGGAGAGTTTTTTGGCGAGTGTCTCTGACTGAGTTGAGCGCAAAGCATCAGCTTGAGCCTTACCGCGTCCTTCGGCAACAGCTTCGGCAAAATTGCCGAACCACACTGTAAAGAATAAAATCCCGGTAATCAAGCCGTTAAAACGCTGTAAATTCTCGCCAGGGACTTGTCCAAATAGGTAAGGATCAATCGTGACTAAAAGAGTGATAATTGTGCCTACCCAAACCAAAAACATGACTGGGTTTTTGATTGCATATTTGGGATTGAGCTTGACAAAAGCATCTTTAACTGCTCTGAGATAAAATCCTTTATTGTTTACTTTAGACTTTTTCGGTGATTGACGGCGATCGCTCTTGAGAGAACGTGCAGGTTTATTTTTGGGAGGAGTTGCAACGGGATTCATATATTTGGGGAATTGGGCATGGGGAATTGGGAATTAGGCAATTTGAGGAGGGGGAAAGGGAAAAGGATAAAGGGAAAAGGATGAGAAAAAAGAAATATTTCTCCCCCTGCTCCCCCTGCCTCCCCTGCCTCCCCTGCTCCCCCCCTCCCCTCCTCTTCTAGCTACCGGAAGCGAGTTTAAAACCTTCGGCGATTGGACCTAATGCTAAAACGGGGAAGAATGTCAGTACCCCTAAAATCAAAATTACTCCAGCTGTAACAATAGTAAATAGCAGAGAATCGGTTCTGAGGGTACCGGGGGTTTCTGCCACTGTTGGTTTATGAGCCATACTGTCAGCTAAAAGTAGCATGGCGATAATTGGTACGTAGCGTCCTACTAAGATGCTCACACAAGTACTTAAGTTCCACCATAAAGCTGTACGTTCAGGTTGGGTATCAGCTAGTCCTTCTAAACCGGAACCGTTATTCGCAGCAGCTGAAGCATATTCATAAACTACTTGGGAGATGCCGTGAAAACTTGGGTTGGTAATTCCCGATAAAGTGTTGGGGGAAGCTAAGGCGATCGCGCTGGGAATTAAAACTACAATTGGATGAACAAGCAAAACAACGCTAGCAAGGATGATTTCTCGCTTTTCAATTTTGCGTCCGAAAAATTCTGGAGTGCGTCCCACCATCAGCCCAGTTAAAAATACGGTGAGAATTAGGTAAATCAATAAGTAAGCGGTGCCTGTTCCTTGACCGCCCCAAATAATCTGCAAAAATAAGTTGAAAAGGGTAGAAAAGCCACCCCCAGGCATGAGAGAATCCTGCATACCGTTGACAGCGCCGCACATAGTTGCAGTGGTCATGACTGCCCATAATGCAGTTTGTGCCCAGCCAAATCTTACTTCTTTGCCTTCTAAATTCGGCTGATCTGCTCCTAAAGCGGTATTAATTAAAGGATTTCCTTGCAGTTCACTGCTGGCTGCGATGCCAACTAAAACCACGAAAATTATAAATACCATCCAGAAAAGCAGCCAAGCTTGTTTGGTGTTGTTGGCAAATAAACCATAGGTATAAATCAATGCCGCTGGAATCGAAATCATGGCGATTTCTTCAATTAAATTAGAAACGCCATTGGGATTTTCAAAGGGATGTGCCGAGTTAACCCCAAAAAAACCGCCGCCATTTTCGCCTAGTTGTTTGATTATCTCAAAAGATGCTACTGGACCTCTGGCGATGTACTGCGTACTTCCTTCGAGGGTTGTGACAACTTGCGGTGCAGCTAATGTTTCTGGTACACCTGTTAAAAGTAAGGCGATCGCTCCAATCACCGAAATTGGTAGTAAAATCCGTGTGATACCACGAGTCAGATCGACGTAAAAATTTCCCAAAGGTCTACCTGTTAACCCGCGAATAAAGGCAATTCCTACCGCTAACCCCGTTGCTGCTGAGGTAAACATCAAAAACCCTAAAGCTGCTGTCTGGCTGAAATAACTTAAGGTTATTTCGCCGGCGTAGTGTTGTTGGTCGGTATTTGTCACAAATGAAATCGCGGTGTGTAACACTGTATCCCAGCTAGGCATGTTTAACCGCGTGGGATTAAAGGGCAAAAATTTCTGAAGCGCTATTAATAAATATACGAAAATGCCCATGACGAGATTACTGTACAGTATTGCCCGCGCGTACTGCCAGCCAGTCATGTTATCGGGAACGCGGACACCTGCTAGTGTATAAATAAGTCTTTCTACAGGCTGCATTACAAAGTCAAGTAGCGTTTTTTCTCCTAAGAAGACACGGGCTATGTATTTACCCAGAAGCGGAGTTATTCCTATGACAATGCAGAGCGTTAGCCCAATTTGCAACAAACCTTGTCCCATGTATTTCCTTTAGTTCTTTCAACTACCTACAAACCGATGCTGAAACGTTAAACTTAACAACCTGTGAATTTTATTTGGCGATTAATCGGCGATATTTATTATCACTTCAATTTTTTATACTAGATTTACTCTTCTGTGTTATTACTAATTTTCAGAGATTTTTTGAACTGTCCGACAAGAATACTTAAATTTTACTCTTATTGATTTATTTCCTATATCATATTATTTAGCTTTATATTTGCTACTTTCAGACACAGAATAAATTGTATTTTTGTCAAATTAGATACAAAACAAGAAAGTATAAGTTGACACAAGTTTGCAAGGTTAATAACAATAACTCAGCTTTAGCGAAAAATTATATTGCATATTCAACATTTTTGGAAAAAAAATAAACTTATTAGTAAATTTATTAGCGCGATCCAAGAGCGATAATTTTGAGATGTTTTATTTATTCGTAGTTAATGAGAATGCTTATTTTGAATAATAAAGTACCCACTACGAGAAGAGACGTTCCAGCGGAACGTCTCTACAAAGCGATTGATATACGATATAATTTTTCAGCTAGCTTTACATCATATTTAATGGGTCTACATCTATTGTTAAGCTAACAGATGTAGGACAAAGCGATCGCACTTCTTCCCAATCTGGCAGTTGTGGCAAAGCATCAGGAGCAAACTTAATTAATATCTGCCAGCGATAACGATTTGCTACTCTTAAAATACTCGCTGGTGCTGGTCCCAATATTTCAAATCCCTCTTTTGAATTCAAAGCCGTTGCGATTATTTGCGCGGCATTTTGTACTTGAATCGCATCTAAACTACTTAAGCGCAATAAAATCAATCTTCCATAAGGAGGATAATTTAATGCTTGTCTTTGTTCTAATTCCGCATGAATAAAAGACTCATAATCATGCCTTTGCACTGCTTCAATTACTGGATGTTCTGGTGTGTAAGTTTGTATTATTGCCTTACCAGGATCGTCACCTCTACCAGCACGTCCGGCTACTTGAGTTAAAGTTTGAAATGCGCGTTCGCTGGCGCGATAATCTGATAAATTCAACAACCCATCAGCCGCAACTACCCCCACTAATGTTACTTGGGGTAAATCTAATCCTTTAGTGAGCATTTGCGTACCCACTAACAATTCAGCTTCACCGTTAGCAAATTTAGTTAACAGGGTGCGATGTGCGCCTTTGTTGCGGGTGGTATCGCTATCAAAGCGAATAAAACGCAATTCAGGAAACTGTCGCGCTAATTCTTGTGCGACTCGCTGCGTACCGCTACCAAAGAATTTTAAGTAAGGCGAACTGCATTCGGGGCAATTTTGAGGATGCGATCGCGCAAAGTTACAGTAATGGCAGCGCAATAATTCGGGCGCACCTTCTTCAGTATGGTGATACGCCAGGGAAACATCACAATGAGGACATTCCAGCACATATCCACAACTGCGGCAAGATACAAAAGTACTGTGTCCCCGGCGATGGATAAATAAAATTCCCTGTTGTCGCTTTTCTCGTAACTCTAGCAAAGCGTCTTGTAGCGACCTACTAAATATAGAACGATTTCCCTGCTGCAATTCTTGGCGCATATCCACCACTTCCACCGGCGGCAAAGGACGAGAGTAAATGCGTTCGGGGAGGGGGAGGTAGTGGGAGGGGAGGGGGGGAGCAGGGGGAGCAGGGGGGGATGAGGGAGATGGAGAGACAAATTCCCCCTGACTTCTGACTTCTGGCTCCTGACTCCTGACTTCTGACTCCTGACTCCTAACACTTAACCAACTTTCTAACGAAGGGGTGGCGGAACCTAAAATTAAAGGACAATTTTCTAACTCGGCTCGCCACTGTGCGACGGTTCGAGCGTGGTAGGTGGGGATGGGTGAGTCTTGTTTAAAGCTGCTGTCGTGTTCTTCGTCTAAGATGATTAAACCTAAGTTTGGCAAGGGTGCAAAAACGGCGCTTCGGGTGCCTATGACTACTTGCGGTTCTCCTGTCAGCATTTGTCGCCAGGTGTCGTAACGTTCACCGTCTGAAAGGGCACTGTGATAAACGCTGACTTTGTTACCAAATCTAGCACGAAAGCGATCGGTTAATTGCGGTGTAAGTCCAATTTCTGGAACTAAAACAAGGGCGGATTTATTTTGATTTAGTAGGGGTGCGATCGCTTGCAAATATACTTCTGTTTTTCCCGAACCTGTCACCCCATGCAATAAAACTTGAGCATATCCATTTAGTTGATTTATTGTCGCTAACGCTTGCGATTGAGCTTGTGTTAATGATTTCCCTTGGTCGGCTAATATTCCACTAGCGGGAGTTTCGCTTCGCAATATTTCCCGTTCTTGAATAACAATATAACCCTTTATTTCCAGCGTTTTTAGGGTAGAAGAACTCGCACTACAAATTTGCAATAATTCACTTTTCCATAACTCGCCACCGTGTCGCCGCAATACTTCTAAAATTTCTTTTTGGCGAGTTGTTAAGTCACGATCAAAGCTACTTCCTACCATTGTGACTGCTTTTTGCAGCTTTGGTCGAGTTAATCGCGGCGGTTCTAAATAGCTTTCTACCATACCGCATCGCGATAATTCGCGTACTCCTCGATATGCGCCCTTGACTTTTTGTTGAAGGTAGGTAAAGCTGTAATCTCCTGCTGCTGAGGAACGCAGAAGCTCTACAATTTGTCGCGCTGCATTCGACAAGAAAGCTTCAGTACTAGGCAAATCCGGGGATGTATCTTTCAAAACCAAACGGATACGCCGTTGCGATCGCCCTAATAATCCGGGCGGTAATGCGACTCGTATCACTTGAATCAGTTGTGTGTAATAATACTGCGACACCCTTTCTATCAATGTCCAGTAGTTATCTTGAAAAAAACCGCTATGAATTACATCTTCAACATCTCTAATTTTTTCTCGTGGTATGTCCGCGCTCGGTTGTGTTAATAATCGAATAGCGATCGCTCCTAACTGTTGCGCTCCGAATGGCACACTTAAAATATCTCCTGGTTTACAAAGTAACTGAGGTGGCAATCGGTAAGTAAATAACCCTGAGCTTCCCGGACAGTCTACCAACACTTCTATCCACTGCTCAACAGCTTTGCTTGATTCGTATGAACTACTCGGTTCGGCTACTACCAATGGAAATAAACTTACGCCATTACTATACATAGCTTTTCAATTAATAGACAGTTATTTGCATCTTTTGTACTTGGTCAGAATTTACCTGACTAAGCTAACTTTAACTTTTGGCATTTATTAAGATGAATTGTATTTCGCAATACTTTTCTACCCCATAATACTTGATAAGTTTCGTCTTATGTAATTTCCTCGGTCAAACTAATCTCAACTCAAGGCAGAAATAAACATTTGATGTCGGATCTAAAAAAAAATCAAATCATCTTCGCTTATTCCTAAAAGCTGTCTTCATATACTAAGTAAGGTATAGGAATTTTCCGCCTATTGATAGATATTCAGCCCTTTCAGTATATGGGATGCTGTAATTCAGATAAATATAGTTCAAGTTTAGACAGCCGACATATTGGTATTTTTAAAGGAAAGTTGGCAGGGGTTGCATTGACTCCGACAAACAAGATTCTGAAGACTTCGACCAATATTCAGGCTAAAAAATAAAAAGGTATAGAAAAATATAGGAAGATTTAAGGTTTAAGGATGATTCCGAAAAATATTTATATTTGTTAAGGTTGAGAAAGTTTGAAAAATTGACAGATTGGCTAATAAAGAAAAGAATAAAGGATATATGTGTTAGGAGTGTAAGCAGAAAGTGCAAATACCAGTATTGAATCTGGAGTTATATATAACAGGAACTATGAAATGAAAGATACAGATTGAATGTCGCTTTCAATGAGACATTAGCAGAAACCTATATTTTGCTATAAGACAGGTGCATTTGTTCCTTAGGGAAGACTACCAAACCGAAAACGCAGCTGTCATTAAATTATGTACCAAACAAAGCAACAATCCCTAAAGGAAATTATGAATATTGCTGAATTGGGAACAATGGAATTACTAGTAGAAAATGCTGTTGAGAGTGAAGTGCCACTCGAAATAGAAGCAATACCAGATGACTATACAGCGATCGCTGAAATAGAAACAATAGAAACAATAGAAACAGATGAACGCGATGGCGATCAAATGGCGGCAGCGCGACCATCCGGATATAATAAAACCGAGCATGATGATGCTGTGGGCGCGTTTTTCAAAGAAATGGCGCGTTATCCCCTGCTCAAAGCCGACGAAGAAGTAGAATTAGCGCGGCGAGTGCGGTTTAATGAAGAAGTCAGGGAATTACAAGTTTCCTTAACGGAACAGCTGGGTGAACAAGCTAGTAAGGAAAAAGTCGCATCCTCACTAGAAATGACAGAAAAGCAACTAGAAAGTCGCTTGTATCAAGGTAGAGTAGCGAAGCGCAAAATGATTCGCTCAAATTTACGCTTAGTAGTATCAATTGCTAAACGATATCTTAATCGCGGAGTACCTTTCCTAGATTTAATTCAGGAAGGGGCAATGGGCTTAAATCGCGCTACAGAAAAATTCGATCCAGATAAAGGATATAAATTTTCTACATACGCTTATTGGTGGATTAGACAAGCAATTACACGAGCGATCGCTAACGATGCACGCACAATTCGCTTACCAATCCATATTGTTGAAAAACTTAACAAACTTAAAAAAGCGCAACGGGAACTCAAACAAAAGCTTTGTCGCAACCCAACAGAAGCGGAGATGGCAGAAGCTTTAGAAATACCTTTGCCACAACTACGCCAACTACAACAACTACGTCGTCAGGCACTTTCTCTCAATCACCGCGTCGGTAAAGAAGAAGACACGGAATTGATGGATTTACTAGAAGACGAAGATAATCAATCTCCTGAAGCAAAAATGAATGAAAACATGATGCGTCAGGAGATTTGGGAAGTCTTGGGTGATGTGTTGACACCACGGGAAAAAGACGTGATTTCTCTCCGGTATGGTTTGACTACGAGCGAACCGTGTACCTTAGAAGAAGTAGGCAATATGTTTAATTTGTCTCGCGAACGAGTGCGACAAATTCAAAGCAAAGCCATGCGAAAATTACGCCGTCCTCACATAGCTAAACGCTTGAAAGGTTGGTTGGTGTAGTCAGGAGGCACGGAGGCACGGAGTCAGGGGTCAGGAGTCAGGAGTCAGGAGTCGTTGGACTATTGACTTTGGACTCTTAAGTTTAGACTATTGACTTTGGACTATTGACTTTGAACTAATGACTTTTGATAACGATTTGATTTTGCGGTTTGCTGAACCAGCAGATTGCAAGGTGCTATTTGAATTAATTAAGGCGTTGGCAGAATACGAAAAATTATCTCATGCCGTCACTGGTGATGCTCAGTATCTGAAAGAGCATTTATTTGGTACTAAATATATTGAAGCCATTTTAGCAGAGTATGCAGGGCAAGCTGTCGGCTTTGCTCTGTTTTTTCATAATTACTCAACATTTCTGACTAAGCCAGGAATTTATCTAGAAGATTTGTTTGTTTTACCGAAATACCGACGAAAAGGTATTGGGAAAGCTTTGTTGACAAAATTAGCTCAAATAGCCGTGCAAAGAAATTGTGGACGCTTAGAGTGGAGTGTTTTGGATTGGAACGAGCCAGCGATCGCATTCTACCGCAGCATGGGAGCCTCAATTTTAGACGATTGGCGAATTTGTCGCGTTACAGAAGAGGGGTTGAATAAATTGGGGGGTAGGGAGTAGGGGGAGTGGGGGAGTGGGGGAGTGGGGGAGTGGGCAGGAATTACCAATGCTTAATGCCCAACAATTAACAACGCTCCCATCCACCATCCACTAACAACTTACAACCAACAAAACTGCTAAGTTTGACAGCTTGTCTTTTGACGAAGGCAATAGAGCAACTGAAAATTATGAAGGATATTGCAATAAACAGTCCTTTTTTTGCAGAGAGAACACGGGATGAAAAAGATTCTTTCGGTATTGTTGTTATGCGTAACAATCTTTACCTTTGCCTTTAACAGTCCAGCTTTAGCAGACGCAACCGCTGGAGCGAAAATTTTTAGCGCCAATTGCGCGTCTTGTCATGCTGGTGGTAAAAACTTAGTTCAAGCTCAAAAAAATCTGAAGAAAGAAGCTTTAGAAAAGTATGGCATGAACTCGGCAGAAGCGATTATTGCCCAAGTTACAAAGGGTAAAGGTGCTATGCCAGCTTTTAATGGTCGTTTAAAACCCGCTCAGATTGAAGACGTAGCTGCTTACGTGTTAGATGAGGCAAACAATAAAAACTGGAAGTAAAGAAGAGTTAGGAGTCAGGAGTCAGGAGTTAGGAGTCAGGAATTAGTTGTAGAGACGCTATATATCGCGTCTCTAGGAGGAGCAAAGGAGCAGAATCAGAAGTTAGAATGCAACCTGAGTTGGGGTTTTTATCGCTCCTGGTAGTTGACGTTGAAACGTATTTATGCTTTAGACGTAAAGGTGCAAAAACACGGTTTATTTATCCCACGTAGAGCGTAAGATACCAGACTGAATTCTAGCTCCTGAATTCTGAATTCTTTGTTGCTGCACGTTTTGCAAAAAAATCAAATTGGGAGATTTGTTTATGAATCGCTGCTATCGATTCATTCTCAGTTTTATAATGGCGATCGCTCTCAATTTTGTCACTTTTAGCGCTTGGGCAACACCGATTGCTAGCGACTTGTTGAAGTTGGGTGTAGACAAGATGCAACGCGGCAATTATCAAGAAGCAATTCAAGATTTAACTGAGGCGATTCAGCTTGAAAGTAATTTTGCCGCAGCTTATAGCGATCGCTGTCTTGCGTATCTTCAATTACAAGATTACCATAGTGCGATCGCAGATTGTACAAAAGCGATACATTTTGCACCAAAGAATGCTGAGGCTTATCTGAATCGGGCATTAGCACACTACAGACAAGGAAATTATACAGATGCGATCGCCGATAATAAAAAAGCGATCGCTCTTAACCCTGATGATTTTCGAGCTTACTATAATCGTGGCATCACAACTGCTATATTGGGGAATCAACAACAAGCGATCGCTGATTACAATAAAGCTCTGTCGATAATTCCGCAAAACTTCCAATCTCTGCAAGCGGATATATATAATGACAGAGGGTTAGCTCGTTTAGAGTTGGCAGATTTGCAAGCAGCGATGCTGGACTTCAATAAAGCAATTCGCCTCAATGCCAAAGATTATAGAGCTTACTTTAATCGAGCTTGCGCTTGCACGAGAACCGGGGATATTTTAGGTGCAGTGCGCGATTTTTCGGAAGTAATTAGACTTAATCCTAGTAATGCTCAGGCTTATGTTAATCGAGGAGTTGCCCGACATTGGTTAGGATATCATGAAGCGGCGATCGCTGACTTAGAACAAGCAGCTGAGTGGTTTGGAAACTTGAAACAGAAAGTTGCTTACCAAAAAACTCTCGATTTACTTAAATCTGTGCAAGAACTAATACCATCGGAAACAGAGATTGCCCTGCTTTGATACTAATACCGTTTCTTGATGAAGCTACAACATATTTTACCCCCCGGCTAATACCGTTTCACTTTAAAGTTGATACAAATGGGCAGCAGGGGAAGCAGGGGAGGCAGGGGGGCAGGGGGAGAGGAGGAAAAAGAATTTGTATCATGAATTTCGTGAAATGGTATAACGCCGTCCCCCCTTACCAAGGGGGGACTACAGGGGGGTTCATGGCGTAAAATCGTAGCGTTTTTAAACGTAGTAAACGTTAAATTGTAGGGTGCGTTACGCGCTGCTTTAACGCACCGCATTTATTATGTTAATAACTAATTTCTCGCAGTCAACTTATCTAAAAAATCCATTTTCACTGCCACATTATATAAATCTCGCTTAGTGGTTGAGTTTTTCACCTCACCCTCATTCAGAGCAATAATGTAAGGTTCGCCATTAACCATCGCGATAATTGGTCCACCAGAAGAACCACCAGCCGTATCGCAATCATGCAACAGAAAATTCGCTTGTTCTCGAAGAATACTGCAACCGGCTTGAAAACTCGCCGTCCATCCAGCACCAGTGCTGAAATATTGTTGATATTTTGCGCTAGGAAAATCGCCAGAATAGCCGACGAAAAAGTATTTTTTCTGGTTACGAATTAGAGATGAGGAAGCAATGGATTTCACACCTAAATAGCCATATTTGCGACCGAGAGGCTTGTTAATTTTCATTACAGCCCAGTCGTTTGCATTAAGCGTTGCACCTTCTTTGAAATCCGTCCCATAAACAACTTGCGTCACATTTGCCACATCTCGCGTATCTTGTACTTGACCATCGATGACGTTTGGCAAAAATTGAATTCTCTGGCTTAACTTACCATTTCCTGGGTCAATGACACAGTGAGCATTAGTTATAACAATATCCTCGCCAATTAAGGCTCCTGTGCAATGATAACTTCCAGCATCGGCTGTAGTACCTTGCACTCGCCCAATAGTTGACCAAGGATATTTTCTGCTCAACATGGGGATGCGGTTATCTATCTGGTCAGGAATTCCCCGCGTACCACCTTCGTTAGGTTTTGCCGACTGACCAAGACCAGATGGCAAAAAAGGTTTATCACTGCCTTGTATTCGTAATTTACCTGCATCTTTGAAACTTGTAAACTTTGGTTGGGTAGTTTGTTGTGGTTGTGTCTGTGCTTGTGCTTGCACTGATGCCCAATAGCTCAAAGTTGCAGCACTGAGAATTCCTGATAGAAACAAAGCGAAAGGTTGTTTATAGATTGATTGTTTAGTCATGATATTATTGCTCCTTTATTATTTGTTAACTGGTTACCAATTTTTACCTTTTACCGGGAGCATCCCAATGAATGCAAATCTACTAAGATAATGAGTCGTCATTGCGAATGAAGCGAAGCGGAATGAAGCAATCGCAACATCCGTACTTTGCGATTGCTTGTCTGCGACACGCTCCGCGAACGCTTCACTACGTTACGCTCGCAATGACAAATTATGTTTTTACACATTTGGGATGCTCCCCCTTTTACCTTTTACCTTTTCCTCAACGCCACTCACCCTGTAAGGTGAATGCAGACCAATAATAAGGGTTTTGCAAACTTGAATTTTCCCATAACTTCAATTGTGCAGCACGCAAAGCAGCTGTCGGCGACTTGCCGGAGTTCAACATTTGCGTGTAAAATTCTTGCATCA
>JAHHID010000034.1 GCA_019359015.1 Spirirestis rafaelensis WJT71-NPBG6 | reverse complement strand
GTCTTTTCTCAAACATATTCGTGCTCCAAAGAAGAAGAAAGACCCTCCAAAGTATGACCCTCAACATCCACATGTCTCGACTGCTAAACTTTTGGCGACTCCAAAAAAGTCACCTTGACAGGGCTACTCCTAACTCCTAACTTTCATGAAGCTTACGCTGGTTGCTTGAGAAAAATGAAAACTACCGGGATTCATCACATAGCGGTTATTTGTTCTGATTATGAACGTTCAAAAAGGTTTTATACAGAAGTATTAGGGTTTTCGATTATTGAAGAGACATTTCGCGCTCAGAGAAATTCTTATAAATTAGATTTACGTGTGGCAGACAACCAGCAAATCGAGTTATTCTCTTTTCCTAATCCTCCGCAAAGGATTAATAATCCCGAAGCTTGCGGATTAAGACATCTGGCTTTTGAAGTTGATGATATAGAGCAAACTGTTTTGGAATTAAAGTCAAAAGGTGTAGAAGTAGAGAATATTAGAATTGATGAAATTACAGGCAAGTGCTTTACTTTTTTTAAAGACCCAGATAATTTGCCGTTAGAGATTTATGAACGTTAGCCAAATTCAAGATGATAATAAGAGAATATAGATTATCTGACACTCAGGTAATAATGAAACTGTTTTACAATACAGTTCATGAAATCAATATTCAAGATTATAGTCAAGAACAAGTAAATGCTTGGGCACCGGAAAATATGGATTACGAAGTTTGGCACAAAAGGTTACAAACCAAGCTTCCCTATATTGCTGAAGATAATGGTGAGATAGTTGGCTTTGGAGAATTAGAGCCGGATGGTCACATTGATTGTTTTTATTGTCATAGCAAATACCAAAAAATGGGTATTGGTTCAAAACTATTAATTCATATAGAAAATACTGCGAAATTACAAGGAATTAAACGTTTATATACAGAAGCGAGTATTACTGCAAAGCCGTTTTTTCAAAGCAAGGGATTTAGCATTGTTAAAAAACAGCAAGTAGAACGACGGGGAGTTACATTTAAAAACTATGTAATGGAAAAATATCTGTGAATTTACACAGATAAATTACAGCCTCATACCTCGTTCCTTGCCTCTAGCAAAAAATGCGCTTCTTGGAGGCTCTGCCTCCAGTAAGTTCAGGAGGCAGAGCCTCTAGGATTGCATTCCCAGGCTGAAGCCTGGGAACGAGAAAAATGCAAAATTTTTGCTATGCTTCATAATGACCGCCAGTAACTTTACCTCGAAAAACAATGTACTGGTAAATGTTGTAAAACAACATGATGGGAATAAGAAAACCAATGAAGATAATCATGAAAACCAACGCACTGGATGAAGCGGCTGCTTGATAAATAGTGATTTGAGTGGGGATGATATAAGGAAAAACGATTAACCCCAGTCCAATAAAACTGAGTAAGAAAATGAGGATAGTCCAGATAAAAGGTGCGCGTTCTTCTTGGCGTTGCAGGCTTTTGAAGAGTTGCCAGATTAGCAGAACTCCCAGTAAGGGAATTAATGCAAAGATATAAATTTCTGGTTGATGAAATAAACGCGATCGCGTATTTTCATAAAACACAGGAGTCGAAATTGTAATCAAAATCGCTCCAATCAGCGTTGTCACAGTTGCTATTTTGGCAGTTCGGTAATGAGTTGTCTGTAATTCCCCATCTGTTTTCATAATTAGATAAGTTGAACCAATCAGAACGTAGCCTTGAATCAAAGTCAAAGCTACCAATACAGACTTCCAGTTCAGCCAATCCCAAGTTGTGCCAATAAAGTGACCTGTCTCATCAACCGAAATACCTGAAAGTACACTACCAAGGGCAAAGCCTTGACCAAGGGATGCTAAAAAACTTCCTGCACCAAAAGCTAAATTCCAAAAGTATTTTCGGTTTGAATGCTCCCGAAATTCAAACGCTACCGCCCGAAAAATTAGCCCAAAAACCATACCCATAATCGGGATGTATAGGGCACTCAAAATCGTGCCGTAAGCTAGGGGAAATGCCCCAAATAACGCGCCTCCCATGAGAACTAGCCAAGTTTCGTTGGCATCCCAAACGTTACCCAAACTAGTCATTAAAATGCCCCGACGTTCGTCATCGTCGGAAGTTAAAGACAAAATTCCCACTCCTAAGTCAAATCCATCCAGCATGACATAGAGGAAGAGGAAAAGAGCCAAAATTACAAACCATACTTGGGGAAGAAAATGCTCTAAAGCCTCCATAAAATCTCCTATTGTTGTGCTTCTACTGGACGCTGATCAAGAACAAATTCCGCAGGGGTGGTATCTACTGCGGATTCGTTTTCAATTCCCGGTATCGGCAAATTTAAATTTGGTCCAATACGGATAATTCGGCTGCCAAAATACATGGCAGAAATAAACAAAATTGTGTAAACAACTGCAAAGCTAGTTAGTGAGGTTAAAACGTTGCTAGCTGGTATATGAGAAGCAGCATCAACTGTACGAATTTGCCCATAAACAGTCCACGGCTGGCGTCCAACACAGCGCACAATCCAACCCGCTTCAATAGCTATATATCCCAGAGGAGCTGCAAACATCCAGGTACGCAATAACCAACGTTGCTGGGTAATGTTTTGGGCGCTGAGTTTGCCGCGCAACCATTGAAGGACGCTCCACAACATTAATGCTGCTAAGAAGAAACCGATACCGCTCATGATGCGGAAAGCGTAATAAATTAAACCGACCATGTGAGGACGATCCTCTGGTTTCCATTCCTTCAAACCGAGTACTGGTTCAGAGAGTTTTGGTTTAAATTCGAGAATGTATCCTAATGCTTTCGGAATCGCGATTTCCCAATCATTTTTTTGAGCTTTTTCGTTAGGTAAGGCTACAACAGTCCAATCACCAGACTCTCCAGCCGGGATTGTTTCCCAACGAGCTTCCATTGCCGCGAGTTTTGTGGGTTGATAGTGATATACTTGTTCGGCGCTTAAATGCCCCATGTAGATTTGTATCGGTGCGACAGCGACAGCAGCTGCCAAAGCAATTTTCAAAGATTTGCTAAAAAAGGCTTGATGGCGATTTTTGAGAATATACCAAGCGCTGATTCCACCAATGACAAACAATGAAGTTTCTAATGTGGCGAAAAACATATGCAAAACACTTTTCGCCATGAACGGGTTGAGAATCGCTTGAAAATAATCATGGACAACAAACTTGCCATTAAGCATTTCTCCACCGGCTGGAGTTTGCAACCAGGAATTAGCGCTCAAAATCCAGAATATCGATAAATTTGCGCCAAAGGCAACCATGATGGTGGCGAAATAGTGAATTACAGGATGAACGCGCTCCCAACCGAACAACATGATCCCCAAAAAACCAGCTTCTAGCATGAATGCCATCGAAGCTTCAAATCCTAAAATGCTGCCAAAAAAGTCACCTGTAGCTTCGGCAAAAGGTGCCCAGTTGGTTCCAAACTGAAATTCCATCGGGATACCCGACGCCACACCGATCCCAAAGTTCAGGACATAAAGCTTAGACCAAAAACGGGCATGAAGATAATAGTCAGGATTGCGAGTTTTCAGCCACATTCCCTCAACAATTACTAAATATATTCCCATGCCTGTAGTCAAGACGGGCCAAAGCATGTGGAATATTGCAGTTAGCGCAAACTGCATCCGCGATAGCACAACTGTATCGGATAAAAAATGCATTACTGCCCTCCATTTATTAGGCAAAACTCAGGTTAAACATAACAAATAATCTATTGATGCAAAAGCCCTTTTATTGATGTATATTTGCTTTGTTTAAAGCTTTTTATTTAAACTTTGTCCAAAATTTAAATAATTTAGTTTTATTTGTATTTTGTCCAACAATTCGATTCACAGAAGAGCAACAATAGTTTGACGGCTTGTCTTGTTAAGCTGCAAAGATTTACGCTCAAAGCATAACACACTTGAAAATATATAACTTTGACGGATTGTCTTTGGATAGCAATATTTCTGCTGAGGATTGTAGAATAGTTTAATATAGAGTTTGATTTGAAGGAAATTAACAGTGGTTAATTCATCAAAGCTTTATTTTAATAAAATAGCTCGGCTAGACTACTGAGGCTAAATATTAGCTAGATTAGGGAAATAAAAAAAGCGATCGCACACTCAAAATGGATTTAATTTTTATGAAATTCATATTTATACCAATTTTTCCAAGGCAAACGCATCTAAATTAGTCTTGACAAAAACTTTAGTTGATGCATTGAGGCAAGAATAAGAATTGGTCGTTTAATTTATTTTCCAAGGGTCAAAGCGGTGCTTATATCAAGTTCGCTTAATCACTTATAAATCCCGAAACACCCCACCCGCGCTGTCGCACACCCTCCCCTTGGCAAGGGGAGGGTTAGGGAGGGGTAACCGAAGAACTGCAATGATAACTAATCATCGGAACTTGATCTTACAGCAAGGCGCAAAGCATCTACGCCTAAAACTTTGTCAATAACCGTTCGCTTTGACTGCGATTATTTTTGGTTTTATTTAGGTGAACTTATATTTTGCACCTACACCCTAAAAGGGTGAGGCTATACTATACAAACAAAGCCTGCCTACGCAGGCTAAAAAACTTAATTTTTCTTGTCAGAACACGTTGGTGCAAAATGTGAATTAAGACATTCTTATTGACACTCCGGCGTTTGCCCTGCCAATTCTCCGTAATGTTGCGCTTTATTCCCCCTGCGCCAACTTTAGCCTGGACGGCAGCAGAAGTTTGGGAGCGATCGCCTACTTTTTTCGTGCCATCCTCGTTCCCCCATAAACATAATACGGGTTATCTGGACTGACCCGATCCCAACATTGATGGCAAAAAACCCAACCGCTATCCTCTTCGTACTTGACTCTATATAAAATCGGTGCAGTCAAACTGCACCGATCGCAAAATAAGAGCGCGAATTTTTCGAGCCATCTACCTTACGCTAATGCGGAAGCCTGGGGTTTAGCAAAAATCATCCTTCCGGCTGAAGTTTGCAAAGCACTGGTGACTACCACCCGAATTTCACCACCGACATAAGGACTGCCTTCTTCAACGACAACCATTGTACCGTCGTCGAGGTAGCCGATACCCTGACTGGGTTCTTTGCCTTCTTTGAGAATTTTTAAGTCAATGTTGTCGCCAGGTAAATACAAGGGACGAACGGCATTAACTAAATCGTTAACATTCAAAACAGGCACTTTTTGAACACTGGCTACTTTAGACAAGTTGTAGTCATTAGTTAGCAGTGTACCGTTGATTTCTTGGGCAAATCGCACTAATTTGGCATCTACGGTGGCAATATCTTCGTAGTCTGCTGGGTTGATTAAAATGCGATCGGGGTAAGCTTCTTTAATTCGGTTGAGAATTTCTAGTCCTCGTCTTCCCCGCACCCGCTTTAGGTCTTTGTTAGCATCAGCTACTTGTTGCAATTCTTGCAAGACAAATTGGGGGACGAGAATTTGCCCTTCGAGAAATCCTGTTTCTAACAGTGTTTCAATGCGACCATCAATAATGCAACTGGTGTCTAAAACTTTGGTACTGGCAGGTTTTAGCGTTCCTTCCACAAGCATCGTATCCACGGTATTCGGATTAATTAGCCGCAACAAGCCACGTCCGTGAGTATCTGCCAAATTCATGCCTGTATAAGCCAGCACGATGCTGCCGACAACTGCAACTAGCGGCTTAATAAAGCCAAAATCTGCCGGAATTGGCAACAAGAACAAAGGTGCCAGCATTAAGTTTGCTATCAATAACCCAATCACCAAGCCAATGGCACGAGTTAAGATAACTTCTAGAGGCAATTCCCGGATTTGTGCTTCTAGACGGCGATATCCTGTCTGGAATCGCAAGCCGACAGCACCGCCAATGATTGCCGCAAAAACTGCAACAATAAAGCGTAAAGCTTGAAGATTTGTAACGCGATCAAGCGTTACATTGGGTATGAGATCCGTGCTGTAGAACCCTATACCCGCCGCTAAGAAGATGAATGAGAAAATGATAATTGCATCAAGCATAATTGTGTTGTTTTCCTGCAACTGTGTTAACCGCAAGAGTGCAGTATTTTTTATTTCATCGGGAAGATAAAATCAGAAATATTTACTTACTCTAGGGATTTAAGCAGGCAATATCTGCAATTATTATAACCAAAGAGCTTTGTATTCATATTTTTGATCGTTTTGTTGTAATAAAGATAAAAAGTTGGGAAAAGTCTATCAATTTTCATAGTTTGTAATTATAGGAATAATAATTTAATTGTCTGTAAAAATGGCTGAAAAAGTTATCGTTTTTGGGATGCCGAATTCTGCTTACGTACATATTCCCTTTTGCAGACGGCGGTGTTTTTATTGTGATTTCCCAGTGTCTGTGGTGGGCGATCGCTTGCGGGGTGAAACATCTGTCGGTATATCTCACTACGTTGATGTCTTAATTGAAGAAATTGCCACTACACCAACTTTTGGTCAATCATTGAAGACAATTTTCTTTGGTGGGGGCACTCCTTCGCTTCTATCAACAGATCAGTTACAGCGTATCCTGGGGGTGATAGAAGAGCGTTTTGGTATTTCACAAGAAGCAGAAATTTCTATGGAAATGGACCCAGGAACGTTTGATTTAGAACATCTTCAAGGCTATTGTCGCTTGGGAGTCAATCGGGTAAGTTTGGGTGTGCAAGCGTTTGAGTCAGAATTATTGCAAGTTGCGGGGCGATGGCACACCCTTGCTGATATCTTCGCAGCTGTAGATTTAATTCGCCAAGTGGGGGTTCCTCAATTCAGCATAGACTTAATTTCTGGTTTACCGCATCAAACTTTAGATAGGTGGCAATATTCTTTAGAAAAAGCGGTGGCGATCGCACCAACGCACATATCTATATATGACCTTACCATTGAACCGGGAACAGCTTTTGGTCGTTTCTATAAACCTGGGGATCAACCTTTACCTACAGATGAAACCACAGTTGGCATGTATCGATTGGCACAGCAAATTTTAACAGGGGCGGGTTACGAACATTATGAAATTTCTAATTACGCCCAGCCGGGACATCAGTGTCGGCATAATCGAGTTTATTGGGAAAATCGCCCTTATTATGGCTTTGGGATGGGCGCGGCAAGTTATCTTGAGGGTAAACGCTTTACTCGTCCGCGTAAAACCAAGGAATATTACTCTTGGGTGGAAACTGGAAGTGTAATTAATTGTGATGTGACTCCCCCAGAAGAAATATTGTTGGACACTTTAATGCTGGGGTTGCGTTTGGCAGACGGTGTGAGTTTGGATGCGTTGACGGCGCAATTTGGGGAAGAGAAGGTAAAAGAGATTTACAAGTGTTGCGATCCCTACTTTGAAAAAGGTTGGGTAGAAGTTGTAGGTGGAAGGTTAAAGTTAAGCGATCCCGATGGGTTTTTGTTTTCTAATGTGGTTTTGGCGAAGTTGTTTGAGAAGTTGGAGTAACGCACCTTGCCTTCTCTTCTCCTTGCCTTCGGGACGCTCCGCGAACGAGAGGCTTCTGGTGCGTCGGCTTTGCCAACGCCAACGCGGTTCGGCAAGTCTCTATGCAGATGAACAATTCCGGTTGCTAGTTGTGGAATTATTACGAGGTTTTGGTCACGATATTTTAACAGTACAGGAGGCAGGCAATACCGGGCTGCCTGACCCAGCATAATTGCGCGTCTTAGTGGTCGATGATTTTAATACTTTTGAGGAAGTAAAATTTTTAAAATAAGTTGAAAGTGGTGCGTTAAATTGCATTAACGCACCCTACAAATTTAACTAATTTCTAACTCATAATTTCTAACTCCGCTCCTTTTAGTTATTAAGTTTTTAAGGAACAATCAAGACTGGGCAAGGTGAAAGGTTAGTCACGCGAGTGGTGACGCTATCTGTCGCTCCTTCTTCCGTCAAGCCTAGTCCGCGACAGCCCATGATGATTAAATTGGCATTAATTTCATCGGCAACGTCACAAATTGTAAAGGCAGGGTTGCCTTCCCTTTCGATGGTTTCGGCTTGAATGCCTTGTTGAGCAAATAAAGCTTGGGCGCTTTGCAGCAGTTTGGCAACCGCTTCTGGTGAGATCATGGGATCTGTAGTTGGTGCGTCTGGGTTAGGTTCTTCAACCACAGACAGCAGCACTAAGCGACTACCGTACTTTTGCACGATGTTGGCAACCACGTCAGCGGCTTCCCGCGCTTCGCGGCTTTGATCGAGTGGAAATAAAACTGTTTTGAACATCTGATTCACCTGCGTAGCCCTTACTCCGGTAAAATCTGGAATGGCTCTACTTACAAAAAATAACAAAAAGGCGATCGCGAGGTTTGTACTATGTCCAAAAAAACTTTAGCAAATTTATCTGCTTCTGACTTATCCGGCAAACGGGCTTTGGTGCGGGTTGACTTCAACGTGCCTCTAGACGATAGTGGCAACATTACAGACGATACTCGCATTCGTGCGGCGCTGCCAACTATCCAGGATTTGACGCAGAAGGGCGCTAAAGTGATTCTAGTAAGCCATTTTGGGCGTCCCAAAGGAGTGGATGACAAATTGCGCCTGACACCAGTTGCAAAGCGCTTGTCTGACTTGCTAGGGCAAGAAGTTGTCAAAACTGATGACTCCATCGGTGATGACGTTGCAGCCAAAGTGGGAGCGTTGCAAAATGGACAAGTGTTGTTGCTAGAAAATGTCCGCTTCTACAAAGAAGAGGAGAAAAACGATCCAGAATTTGCGAAAAAACTAGCCGCAAATGCTGATTTGTATGTCAATGATGCTTTTGGCACGGCACACCGCGCCCACGCATCTACCGAAGGTGTGACTAAATATCTCAGTCCTTCGGTTGGGGGATATTTGATTGAGAAGGAATTGCAGTATTTGCAAAACGCGATCGCCAATCCTCAACGTCCTCTAGTAGCAATTATCGGCGGTTCCAAAGTTTCCAGTAAAATCGGTGTGATTGAAGCACTGCTGGAAAAATGCGACAAGCTAATCATCGGTGGTGGAATGATTTTCACTTTCTACAAAGCCCGTGGTTTGAATGTCGGTAAGTCTTTGGTGGAAGAAGACAAACTAGAGTTGGCGAAGTCTTTGGAAGCTAAAGCGAAAGAACGCGGTGTTGACTTGCTGCTTCCCACAGATGTGGTTGTAGCAGATAATTTTGCCCCTGATGCCAATTCTCAAACCGTCAGCATTGACAGTATCCCCGATGGTTGGATGGGTTTGGATATTGGTCCCGACTCAATAAAAGTGTTCCAAGAAGCCCTTGCAGACTGCAAGACGGTGATTTGGAATGGTCCGATGGGTGTGTTTGAGTTTGATAAGTTTGCCGCAGGTACAGAAGCGATCGCTCACACTTTAGCCGAGATCAGCAAAAAAGGCGCTATCACCATTATCGGCGGTGGTGACTCTGTAGCAGCTGTGGAAAAGGTCGGTTTAGCCGATCAAATGAGCCACATCTCTACTGGTGGTGGCGCTAGTTTGGAGTTACTCGAAGGTAAGGAATTACCCGGAATTGTCGCATTAGATGAAGCGTAATCAAACAAGGTAAAAGTAAAAAGGTAAAAGGTAAAAGTAAGAGACAATCTATTTACCTTTTACTTTTCTTCATTTTGAATTTTGAATTTTGAATTTTTAATTGATTTGTTGTGGAACCAAAATGGCTTGAATGGACGCAAAAGTTAGAAGCGATCGCTCAAAATGGTTTGACATATTCCGAAAATCCTTTTGACATTCAGCGCTTTCAACAATTGCGGGAAATTGCTGCGGAAATAATGGCGACTTACTCAAATACAGAACACAGCTATATTCTGGATTTATTCGCCCGTGATGTCGGCTACGCTACTCCGAAAGTTGATGTGCGCGGAGCTGTCTTTCAAGGCGATACGATATTGTTAGTTAAAGAGCGATCAGATGGCTGTTGGACTTTACCTGGTGGATGGGCTGATATTGGTGATTCCCCAAGTGAAGTCACTGTTAGAGAAGTTTTTGAAGAATCCGGTTATTTAACTCGCGCTGTAAAAGTTTTGGCTGTCTATGATAGAGATAGACAAGGACATCCACCGTTTGTGCATTACGTTTACAAGCTATTTTTTCTGTGTGAATTAGTTGGGGGTTCTCCTTCCGCAAGCATTGAAACCGAGGAAGTAGGATTTTTTGAAGAAGATAATATTCCCGAATTATCTCTCGGACGCGTCACACCAGGGCAAATTACGCGATTTTTTCAACATCACCGCGATCCAAATTTACCGACGGATTTCGATTGAATGCCAAAAATAGCGATCGCGCTTTGGCAATAGTCCAATTCGTGCCTTCAGTAATTTTTTTCATATTCAGTAACAGCATTCTGCTAAAATCTATCTTTTGGTAGATGCTAATTTATTAAATATCTAAAAAACATAGTTTTATATATTTTCTCCTAAATTTTTAGCTGTAAATTTGCCAGTAACTGCATAATTCAAAAAAGTTTCCCCAATTAGATAAGTAGAAGAGAGCGAAAAAAATCGCATCTTTGAATACGTTTCGCTGAACTTATGTCAATTTCCCTATCTGCGCTAAATGTAAGGGCGTAGAAGGCAATATCTGCGCGACACAGAAAAGTTCTGTGTAAATTTTGCTTACTCAAAAATTGATCGCGTACTCAGGAAAAAGCCTCACAAGTGCCGAAAACTAATAATCGGGAATAAATCATCATGCCATTGAATAAATTAGTAGATTCTGGACAACAAATTCAGCTTCCAGACATCCAAAGAACGACATTCTCAATAGATGCGATCGCTCGTTTCGTTTGCAATACCTGGGAAGAAATTCTAGCAGCACAAGCAGGTGGTGAGTTCGACGCGGTGGTAATTGGCTCAGGGATGTATGGTGCATACACCGCTACCAAGCTATTCGAGTTTGGTCGCCGGACGGCAAATCCAGACCAAGCCCCACGAGTTTTGGTTTTAGAGTCTGGTCCATTTCTGATTAGCGAACATGTTCAAAACTTAACTCGTGTAGGCGATATCGGTTCGCTTGTGGAAGAAAACTTGGTTGATCCAGGTCAAGTGCGGGGTTCTTCTTTTGTCCAACACCATCGCTGTATAGGTGGCAAATCACTCTTCTGGGGAGGATGGACACCACGTTTAGTCGATGCTGATGTTGAGAAAGTCGATGAAAATGGCGATAGGCTGTGGCCTAAGGATGTTCAGGAGTATCTATTCCGCAAAACTCAGCCAGATGGGTCTGTATCTGATGGATATGAGTTTATTGAGCGAGAAATCGGTGCCTATCCTGTCCAAGACTTTATCAAGGGCTCTTTGTATGATGCGTTGTTCAAAAGCGGCAAGGACATTATCGAAAAGCAGCGTGTCCCATCTCTCAAAGCAGTACTGCCACCGCCAATCGCCGTGCAGGGTGAGTCACCGGTTTCTGGCTTGTTCAGCATCGATAAGTTCAGCAGCCTACCTTTACTGCTCGACTCCATCCGCGAAGCCAAAGAGAAAGGAGATCTATCAAGTAAGCTATTCCTGGTTCCTTACGCTGAAGTTATCAAACTAGAAACAGTCAATGGCGTTGTAACCCAGGTTGTGGTTGCTCTGGTCGATCCCTCTGCGCCAAAGGATAAGAGCAAAGCTCGTGTGGTGAGGTTGAATCTCAAGCCCAGTGCTATGGTGATCATCGCTGGCAATACTATCAACTCCACACGCCTAGCTTTAAATTCCTTCCCTCGTCCCCGTCAATTAGCGCCTGGTGGAGAGTTGATGGGGCGAAACCTGATGTCCCACGTTCGTGGTAATTTTGTCTGGAAAGTCTCCCGAAATGCCCTAGGAATCACAGCAACTGATACCACTTTGAGGACTGCTGCGTTGCATGTTCAAGGTTCAACTCAGACATCACAGGGAGCAGGGCAATTCCATTTTCAATTTTATGCTGCTCCCAATGTGAATACAGGAGCCTTCCCCGGTGCCGCTGACAATCCAGAAGAGTTTCTGTACCGGATGATACCCAATTTAGATGATGTGCAGTCGATTCTCGAAGCCCAGAAAGGTCTGGGGGACAGAGTTGTTATCGGCATTCGCACCACTGGAGAAACTTTTGGCTACAGAACCAGCCCCATTGATAGCAATAACAACGTCAGTTGGATGAGTGTTAATCCTTTCGGCGGCACTGGCGATGATGTCTACTTTGAGAACGGTCAGCCCCTGCGGATACCTAAAGCCTTTGTAAATTTAGTTGAAACGCCTGATGACAAAGCTGTTCGAGTGGCTCAGGCTCAAGCAGCTTTTGCCTTCATTGAGGCGTTAGCTAACCAGCCCCCAGGCAGTGCAACCAGTCGCGATGATAACGCTCCAATTCATTTCTTTGGTGGAGGCGAAGATCCATCTGGAACTACCTATCATGAATCTGGCACCCTCTGGATGGGCACTGACTACACCAAATCCGTCACAGATGTTAATGGTCGTTTCCACCACGTATCTAATGCCTACTGTGTAGATCAGTCGATTTTCCCCACTGTTGGTTCAGCCAATCCAGTGCCCACAGGACTAACCCTATCTCGTAAGATTGCTCGCTCAATTATTGAACGCTACACCGAAGTTGCGAATGTTGGCGAAGAACAAGGCTTTGAAACCCTTTATCGCGGCAACTTCAAGACTGATGGCTGGGAAATAGCAACATCAGGTAGCCAAAACTTCTTTGATGTGCAAAATCAAAGTATCCCAGTTCTAGGTGCAGGTGTTGGTGATAAGAGCGTCGGACTTGGTGTTCTCTGGTTTACTCGCAAACAATTCAAGGATTTCATCTTGAAGTTGGAATGGAAAGCCTTTGACATCGAAGCTAATTCTGGTATCTTCCTGCGAACACCAGAACCTAAGGCTCTTGATGATAAGGATAACTTCTATCACTCCAGCACCGAAATCCAAATCGATGAGCGCGGTAACGACTTTCCCAATAACATCTACGGTAGCCCCTTACACAAGACGGGTGCAGTATACGAGGTTTTCCCCGCTCAACGATGGGCTGCTAAGGTAATCAGCCCCCGCAACTCTGGTAATCCAAGCTACTGGAACAGCTATGAAATCACAGTTCAAGGCAATGAGATTGAAGTCAAACTGAATAACCAATTGGTTAGTGCAGGAACCTTCCCGGAACTCCTAGGATTTGCCGATCCCAGCGACGGTAAGAAGAAGCGTTCAGAAGGTTTCATTGGCTTGCAGTGCCATACCGAGGTCGTTCAGTTCCGCAACATTCGGATTAAAGAATTGTAATTAAAAGATAAATAACCATGACTAAGGACACAGTACAGCGCGATCGCTTAATCGAGAAGTGTGTTGAGGTGGCATCAACAGTACTCGGTGAGAAAGAGGCAATCCTACAAATCCGACGAGGTTAGCCATCATTCGGAAGGAACAACACCATTTATTACAAAGTTGATTTGGCAACGTTAGACCCAAGTGGAGTCAATCCAACCAATCAGCGTTGCGTGGTCGTCAGCATCACCTCGAATATGGATTCTGCCAAGGTAGAGCCATCTTTGAGTTGCGATTTAATCAAAGACCTCAATTAGAACACTCTTAGTGCGATCGCTCCTTGCGTTCCTTCCCGACTTCTTCAATAAGTCGGGAATCTAACCATAACAGCAAGAAAGCGATCGCTTAATCGAAAAACACACAAGGTATTTCTGGAGTAAATAATGCCATTAGACCTCAATTCCAACAAAGCACCAATTGACCATACCCAACAAGAATATCAAGATGTTCTTCAAGACTTGCAAGGCAACATTCTCAAACCACATGGAAGAAACAACTCTGTACAGATTTTCTTAACTTTTCCCAATACCAGGGAAAATCCAGAAAAAATTGTTGCACTTAGGCAATGGATCGCTCAATTTGCCGCTCAAAATATTACATCAGCCAAAAAGCAGTTAGATGATGCTGTTGCTTGGAGGGAGAAAAAAATTGATGGTGGTCTATTTGTACACTTCTCTTTATCTTCCTCAGGCTACGAAAAACTAGGTTTCCCTGATTCTATTCAACCGAAAGGTGCCAATCTTCAAAAACGAACAAAACCTAACCCTACCGAAAACCAACTTAACAATGACTACGCTGATGTCTTCCAAAACGGTATGAAGACGCGACAGTACGCACTTATAGACCCGCCAGTTAGCGCTTGGGAGCCAGGATTCCAGCCGGAAATTGATGCGTTGGTAATCATTGCAGCTAACAATCCAACAGATCTGAGTAATAAAGAATCAGAAATTCTTCAAAATCTGAAGGATATTGCGACGATAGCCACTATCGAACGAGCCAATACGGTACGTCGAGAGTTTCAAAATTCTCCAGAAAAGAGTGTTGTTGAGCATTTTGGCTTTACAGATGGTATCGGTAAACCGCTCTTTTTCAAGCAAGATGTAGACCTGGAAGAAGGCGAAACCGCTAAAAAACTTTTCAGCGCACCACTCAATCTTGTCCTGATTCCAGATCCTTTTGGCACTCAAAATGTTAGCTTTGGTAGTTTTCTTGTCTTTCGCAAACTTGAGCAAAATGTTCAAGGATTCAAAAAGGCTGAAGTTGCCTTGGGTCAAGCATTAGGGATTTCTCCTAAGCTGGCTGGTGCAATGGCAGTGGGACGTTTTGAAGATGGCACTCCACTTGTTATCAAGTCCAGTGACGGGGGTACTAACCTAAATAACTTTAGCTATTCTAGCGATCCTGCTGGACTAAAATGCCCATTCCAGTCGCATCTTCGCACGACCAATCCCCGAAACGAATCGGTCAGAAAAGGTGGACCTTTTGCCCAAAGCAAAGATCAGGAGCTTGGACATCGCATTGCGCGGCGCGGAATGACCTATGGACTACTCAGCAACTTCTCTGGCAACCTCGATAATCTACCTAAGGGTGGTGTTGGGTTGCTATTCATGTGCTACCAGTCTGATATCTGGGAACAGTTTGAGTTTATTCAACGGTTCTGGAGCAACAATCCCAGATTCCTTGAACCCGATATGTCCAAGTCCCGCAATGTAGAAAATAAAAATTACGACAAGACCGGATTGGATGCAGTAAGTGGTCAAAGCTTACCTGGTCAGAGTGACCCCCTGATTAAAGAAGAGCCGAAGCCACCCCAAAATTGGTTAAAAGAGCGGGATCAACCAACCAAGAAAGTCGATGTCAACTTTGCAAATTTTGTCACACTCAAGGGGGGTGAGTACTTTTTCTCGCCAAGTATCAGTTTCCTGAAGAACTTGCCTAACCAACCTCGAAATTTCCCCACCCCGCCAATTCAACAACCCATACCTAGCAGAACATATGTTGTGGGACAAGGTGACGATCTGTCGAAGATAGCTCAGAGAGCTTACGGTAATGAGAGTTTCTTCAGAGTAATTTACGACGCTAACAAAAATGTGATTGGACCTAACCCTAACTCGCTCATACTAGGGCAGATACTTTACATTCCAATACTGGAAGGAAACACTACACCCGTACCTGGTCAAACATATCTTGTGCAACAAGGTGACTATCTATTTTTGATAGCTGAGAGAGCTTATGGAGATGGAGATGGCAATCTGTTAAATCTCATCTACGAGGCTAATCGAGATGTGATTGGACCCGACCCAACTGTACTTGTTCCTGGGCAAGTACTTCGCATTCCGCTAAGACGGTAATTATACTTTGATGACTCGTAGTAAGCATTAATCTTGATGAGTCGCAGGTATTTAGATCCCCGACAACTTTTAAGAAGTCGGGGATCTTTAACCCCTTATAATCAATTTGGCAGACCACTAAGGTTTTGTCTCAGTCTGAGTCGGTGTCGATGTCGGTGTGGATGTTGGCGTAGAAGTTTCCGTGGGTGTCGGTGTCGGTGTTGGTGTTGGCGTTGATATTGGCGTTGGTATCGGTGTAGAAGTTTCCGTGGGTGTCGGTGTGAGTATTGGCGTTGGTGCGGGATTTTCGGCGGTGATGCTAAGTTTATAATCTAGTGGTTTTGATGCTGTGGAAACGACGACAAACTCATAATATCCGTCTTCTGAAAGTTCAGTAGATAATGAACGTTTTGTAGAATCTTCTAAAAATTTGATTTTGCCAGAAGGTGAATAAACTGATAGCAAAACTTGCGAATTTGCTTGTAGTTTAATATCCATGAATTGATTCTTGGCAAGTTCAGCAATAAATACTTTGCCATCAGCAGCTTTGAGAGTACCGCTAACAGTTTTGCCGTTAGCACCTTGATCAAATACAAGTTTCTCAAAAGCTCTACCTGAAACGATCGCCTGAACTTTATCACTAACAAATCCTTGCCAAACTTGTCCGATGGGTGTATTTGTAAAATTTTTACCGCGCTGTTCGGGAAATTGCTGATAAAATGCCGCATCGCCCAAATCATACAAAGAACGACTACCAACGTTGATTTTATTGACTTGGGCTTTATAGCGATCGCGTTGTGCTGCTGTATAATTTCCTAATTGCTGACGTGCATTTCTACTCAGTGGCGCAAGCTTATCTAACAATTCGGCGGCTGTTTTATCCCACTCAGCCCGCAAGCTGTCATCTTCAGGATTATCGCTCAGTTTGCGTCCCTTTAAGCTGGGATTTCTCTCCCAAAAGACTTGATTTACCAAGTTAACATAAAAATTGGAATCTATACCTAATTGTTCACGGCGATCGCGTAATCTTTCTTTTCGTGCGCGTTCTTCTGGTGAGTACTGCGCTAGCGGATCGGTTGGCTGATTATTGCTTGGTGTAACGTCGGGTGTAGGTTGCGACGTATCTTGTGAAGAATCTCCGCCACGAGACAGTATCAAGTTTGTTCCTAACCAACCAATACCAACAACCCCAGCTAGCGCCAATCCTACCAGCAAGCTTTTTCCTGATGTCCACGAATTTTGTGGTTGAGGAATATCGGGGGACGGAGGAGTGGGGGCTTTGGGGTCCCCACGAAGTGGGGTTGGGGGCAAGGGGGAGAGAGGGGGAGGGGGGGCTACTGCTACGGTGGCAGATGTTGATTCGGTCGGAGGATATTGAGTGGGCGGATAGTTGACAGGTGATGTCTTTAATGCTTCTAATACTTGCCGCGCAGATTGAAAGCGATCGCTTGGTCTAGGTGATAGCATTCTTTCTAACACCTGTCCCAAATTCGGGCTTAAACTAACTTCGCGTCGCCATTGCCAAGTTAGCGTATGAGTATCAATTAAATCTTGCGGTTGTCTACCTGTCAGTAAAACTAACACGGTTGCGGCTAAAGCATACAAATCGCTGTGAGGCGACACCAGCCCGGTTTGCATCTGTTCTGAGGGCGCGTATCCCACCTTACCGAGTAGCGTTGCGGCTGGTGTAGCCGCACCTGCACCGTTTTGGTAATATTCTGAAGCGACGGCTGCGACGACTTGTTTCACCCCGCCAAAGTCAATTAAGATTGGCAATTGGTCAGCGGTGCGAAGAATTAAGTTATCGGGTGAAATATCCCGGTGAATAACTCCCAAAGAGTGGATATAATCTAAAACTGGCAGAAGTTGCAGCAACAATTGACGCACTTCGGCTTCACTAAACCGCAAACCTTGCTGTAAGCGAGTATTTAATAAAGCGTTGTAAGGTTGCCCTTCTACATAATCTTGCACCAAAAAGAGATATTCTTTACCGCCCAAGTTGCTGCGAAACAATTCTCGAAAGCGGGGAATTTGCGGATGTTGCAATTTGTAAAGAACAGTTGCTTCTCGCTGAAACAGTTCTTCGGCTTTTTGTAAAACGTAGGGAGTTTGAACTTGGGGGGAGAATTCCTTTAAAACACAAAGTTCCCGAAAGCGGTTGATATCTTCAGCTAAATGAGTGCGTCCGAACCCTCCTTGACCGAGTAGACGTACAATAATATAGCGATCGCCTAAAGTTTGTCCCGGTTGGATACCCTGACTCATCAGATTTTGATTTAGCTTTTCACCACAATGAAGACAAAAGCTACTACCAGCAGGATTTCCGTGTCCTTTGGAACAATAAACGAAATTCATAATAATTTAGTTAGTGGTTGGATGTTAGTTGTTGGTTGTGAGTTGTGAGTTGTGAGTTGTTGGTTGTCGGTTGTTAATTATTTTATGAACTACTAACCACTAACTACTAACATTGTACAGACGCGATTAATCGCGTCTCTACCACCAACCACTAACCTTATTGTTGTCGTTTATTAACTTGATCGGCAGCGATCGCATACCAAATTTGACCGAGAGTCTTTTGATTGAGTTTCCCACGTCGCTGACCTGGGAACAAGCGATCAAATTTTTGATTTGTGTCTCTGTTCAATTGACTAATTGTATAATCACCTAACTGTCCTGCTTGCGCTTTGCGTCTCCAAGCCTCGTAATCTTGAGAACCGTAATTTCCCAACTTCCGACGCGATGACGTACTGAGTTTAGCCTGTTCTAGTTTATCCAGCAAGTTGTCAGCTACACCGTACCATTCTTTGCGTAAAGCATTATCTTCTGGGTTAGATGTAAGAGTGCGTCCCTGTAATTCTGGTTTTTCTGTATAAAATAAATTATCGACAGTCCGGGTAAAAAATCCTTGAGGAATTTCTAATTCTTCACGACGATTAACAATTTGACTTATTTGTTTATCATTTGTGGGTTTACTTCCCGGATTCGATCCCCCCGGTAATTTCGGTAGAGAAATTGAGGGGACAGATACAGATATTGATGATACAGCACTCCCAACGGCATTTACTACCGCCCAAGTACCAGCGAAAGTTAAAACAACCGCAGTTGTCCCCACCAAACTAACAGCAAAAGGACGAAGCCAAACAGGTAAAGGTAGCGCACCAGCGACTAATTGCGATCTTTTGTGGAGACTACTCACCACAGCACCAGCGCGTTGTCGCCCAGGAGCGGCTATCATAGTTTTCAGTTTGGTTATGTGCGGATTTGCGGCTTTAACAGCGATAGAAAAGTTTAAATCTTTGATAACTTCATTCGCTGTTTGATAGCGATCGCTTGGTTTATAAGCAAGCATCCTTTTTAACACCGCTTCTAGTTGCGAACTGACTTTAATTTCCTGTCCCCAACGCCAAACACCTTGATAGCTATCGTAAAGATGTTGCGGTTCCTTACCTGTTAACAATACCAGCGCTGTCACCGCTAAAGAGTACAAATCGCTACTTGGAAAAGCCTTTCCCTGACGTAACTGTTCTTCTGGTGCGTAGCCCTTTTTACCCAACAACGTGCGATTTCCACCCAACTGAGTAAACCAAAAACCCTTACTCGCAGGTAATTGCTTCACACCGCCAAAATCAATCAACACCGGCAAATTATCAGAACTCCGCAAAATCAGATTATCAGGAGAAATATCGCGGTGAACGACATCTAGTGAGTGAATATACGACAACACAGGCAAAATTTGTTGCAGTAACTTAATTACCTCATCCTCACTAAAAGTTTGACGTTGTTCTAATAATTCGTAATAATTATCACCTTCTACATAATCTTGCACCAAAAAGAAAAAATCTTTATTGCCTAACTTAGCTTGTAACGAAGCGTGAAAACGCGGAATCTGCGGATGCTGAAGTTTCTTTAAAACACTTGCTTCGCGTTCAAATAATTCTTTCGCTTTTAATAAATCTTGTTGCGCTTCAACTTGGGGTGCAAATTCCTTCAGCACGCAATTTTCATTCGATTGATTTTTATCAAGAGCCAAATAAGTGCGTCCAAAACCGCCCTGCCCCAATTGCCGTAAAATATGATAGCGATTCTCCACCACCTTCCCCGTAGCTAGAGGCAACGGCTCACCGCAGTGGATACAAAATCGGTTACTCTGATTATTTGCGTGTTGTTTACTGCAATAGACTTGCATGATGCCCAAGGGTGAATGAAGGGTTTTCTTTATTGCTACAACGGGCAGAGTCCCATTTACGCAAAATTATGAATAGGGAGTGGAGAAGTGGAGAAGTGGAGGAGTGGGGAAGTGGAGGAGTGGGGGAGTGGAGGAGTGGGGGAGTGGGGGAGTGGGGGAAACTTATTCTACTTCCCCCCTCTCCCCCTCTTCCCCTCCCCCTTTCCTCTTGTCCCCCCTCCAGGATAGTCATCAAAATGAAGTGCTATGAACATTCAATCACAACAGCAGCGGGCAATTAAAGCTTTTCAAGAGTTTATAACTACACCTCTAGAAACGCTATTACAACGCCATATAAACACTAAAAGCGAATCAGCAGCCTTGGCATTATTTCACGAAATCGCTGCTAACGTACCCGCTTACAAGACTTTTTTAGCACAACAGAATATAAATCCTGCCTCTATCCAAACCTTTGAGGATTTCCAAAAACTACCTCCGATCACCAAAGAAAATTATATCTCGCGTCATCCTTTAGCTGACTTGTGTCGCCACGGATTACAAGCATGTGACATGATAGCGGCTTCCTCAGGTTCAACAGGTAAACCGACATTTTGGACACGTTTCTTTACAGATGAACTGCAAATTGCGATACGTTTTGAGCAGATATTCCACGACAGCTTTCATGCAGATTCCAAAAGCACTTTAGCCGTGATTTGTTTCACTTTAGGAACCTGGGTAGGTGGAATGTTTACAACTAATTGCTGTCGCTATCTTGGCAGCAAAGGTTATCCTATCACAGTAATTACACCAGGTAACAACAAAGAAGAAATCTTGCGAGTTGTGCAAGAACTTGGTTCAGCTTTCGAGCAAGTTGTATTGTTAGGATATCCGCCATTTCTGAAAGATGTAATTGATACAGGTATTGCTCGTGGTGTGGAATGGCAGCAATATCAAGTTAAGTTAGTTATGGCAGGAGAAGTATTTAGTGAAGAATGGCGCAGTTTGGTTGGTGAAAGAATTAATTCGCAAAATCCCTGTTACGATTCAGCATCACTTTATGGAACTGCGGATGCAGGTGTTTTGGGCAATGAAACACCTTTAAGTATCTGCATTCGCCGTTTTTTGGCAGAAAATGCTGATGCTGCGAAAGCTTTATTTGGGGAATCTCGTTTACCTACATTGGTACAGTATGACCCTTTAAGTCGCTTTTTTGAAGTTGAGGATGGCACTTTGTTCTTTACGGGAAATAATGGCATCCCCTTGATACGTTATAACATTTTAGATACTGGCGGGATAATTAGTTACGATGCCATGTTGCAATTTTTGGCAGAGTGGGGATTTAACCCTGTTGCAGAGTTAGAAAATCAGGGTGGAAGGGGAATTAATCAATTACCTTTTGTTTATGTTTTCGGACGTTCTAATTTTACGGTTTCTTACTTTGGCGCGAATATTTACCCAGAAAATGTAACGGTAGGATTAGAGCAACCTGTAATTAAAGAATGGGTGACGGGTAAGTTTGTATTGCAGGTGAAGGAAGATGCAGACAAGAACCGCTTTTTATCTGTCGTTGTGGAGTTGGCGCCTGAGGTGGAGGGTAGTGAAGAGAAAACTCAAGCGATCGCCAATTCAATTCTCTCACAATTAAAGCGGCTCAACAGCGAGTTTGCTAATTACGTCCCCCAAGAATATCAAATGCCAAAAGTGATATTAGCAGCGATCGGCGATCCGGAATATTTCCCCGTAGGGGTGAAGCATCGTTATACACGCAAGTAGCAATTTTCGCAAAAGCTGATGAATAATATTACTCTCCTCAACTCAACCAAAGTCCCCAAGGTTGACTTATTACTGTGTGAAATTATCAACTTGCTTGAGCAGAGTTTCCCAAATAGAATTCGCGGTTATTATCTAGAAGGAAGTTATGCCAATCACAGTGCAGTAGCCACTAGTGATATTGATATGCGTGTTGTCTTTAAAGGCAAACTTGAGGCTGAAGAAAGACAACAATTTGCACAAACTCTCGAATCTTATCAGCAGATGTGTTCTATCGAACTTGGCATCACTCCAGATAGTGAGGAAGCGTTGTTTCGCATTGGTGCTGTCAGATTCCAAAAAGCCTCTCTATTAATGTATGGAGAAGATATCCGCGCTCAAGTTCCGCTAAAGCCGATTGATGATTTTATTCGCGACAATATGCATTTTCAATACCGATTGTTAGCGCGGATACGTGGTAATCCGGAGGTGTTGAGGTTTCCGTTAGATTATCCCGATCCTGCGGGTGAGTTTTACGGCTACGATCGCCGTCCGATACGCGCTGATGGGATAATTCAATATGGAACCAAAGATTTAGTGTTGAATGTTTTATGTCCGGCAACAGCACTAATTGCACTCACGGCAAAACAATATGTTGTCAGTAAGCAGCATTGTGTTACACAATACCGTCGCTGGATAAACGATGAGTGGACACCGCTTATAGAAGCAGTTTATCAGCAATGTCGTTATCAGTGGAATTATTTAGTACCGTCAGATGCAGATGACAGAAAGCAACTGCGTAAGTTATGCGATCGCGCTTTATGCTTTGAAAATTACTTTCTCGAACACTATAAAGCATATTTGCTGACTGACTTGCAGCATACTTCGGATGCTTACAAGCTTTATACAGTCAAGCGACTAGGACAAATTGTATATAGCGATCGTGCTGTGATTATAGCTTTGGAAAAGATGAAAAACAGTAACAATCAAGAAATTAAGCTGCAAGTTAATACTACATTGCAGCACTATTAAGCACTTTAAAAAACCCGTCCAAAGTAACATTTGAACGGGTTATTCTTATTTCCAAATTCGGAAAACTTATGAGATTACAAATCAGGAGGTAAAATCACTTGATCGATCGCATGAATAACGCCGTTACTACCTCTGATATCTGCCTTGGTCACCTTAGCTTCATTAACGGTTACGCCAGCTGCCGGATCAACTTTAACGTTAATCGCACCGCCTTCAACGCTTTTCACTTCGCCAGATTTCAAATCAGTAGATAATACTTGACCTTTTACCACATGGTAAGTCAAAAGCTTAACCAACACTTCTTTATTTTCTGGCTTCAACAAATCGCGCACCGCATCTTGTGGTAATTTAGCAAATGCCGCATCCGTGGGCGCAAAAAGAGTGTAATTATCTTTACCTTGTAAAGTCTCTGTCAGTCCAGCTGCTTTCAACGCCTTAGTTAAAGTTGTAAAAGAGCCGTCAGCCTCCGCTAGCGCTAACAAGTTCTTACCTGAGGTGCTGGAACTTCCTCCAGACGGTTTAGTTGGGCTGGGTGTCTGGCTAGGTGTCGGTGCGGTGGGTGTCTCTGTAGTTCCAGGTGTGGGTGCTGGGATCGGTGTAACTTCTGGGGTAGTAGGTGTTGCGCTAGGTGTTTGACCAGGTGCAGTGCTACCACCACGGTTATAAGGAGCCTCATTGAAAATACTAGGTCTAGGATTTATACCGCCTCTTTGGTTACTCTGAGATACGGTGTTTTTCCCTGGTGTAGGCTTCTTTCCCTGTTTCGCTAATTCTGGCTCAGTCGGTGTATATTCAGCGTTTACCAAAACACGTTGACCACGGTTGTAGGGCGTTTCTGAAAAAACACTAGGATTAGGATTTAGTACCTCATTGGCTCTAACCGAAAAACTCATGAGGAAAGTAGCGCTGGTTGCTCCTAATACTCCTAGTAACTTAGTCAGCAATTTTCTGTTATAATCAACGTTCATAAATTTTGTTTGGTTTTAATTTCCACAGGTTACATAAAGAGTTATAACATTTCGCTACACATAAAATCTAACCAAAGAAGTAAGTTTTTTTGTTCAAAATATGCGGTGGTGATACAATTCAGCCATCCGGAAATTCTTCCACCGAAGGTTGGAAGGTATCGCCTGTAGCAAATATAAGATGAATCAAGTAAAGTTTATCACTAGGTTTGTATAGGCGATCGCCCTCACCCAATTTTCTGTCTTCATATTGCGTCACCCAAACAAAAAGCAACTATTTGAGATAAAAAACTTTACCAGATAGCAATCTCCACACAAATTTCATCAAAAAAATTGTTAACTTGGGGAAAAAGTAGCTTTCTATACAAAAGTGTTTCTCACTCTCGTTTGTTTGTCTAATAAGCACCACCAGAAATGCGCGAAAAAGTACAGAATAAAAGACGCGATGCAAGCAACTTTTTATCTAAAATTATCTACAATGATGCAAGCTTTCATGGCGACTTATTGAATAGTAAATACTATTTTTGCCAAAATCGTGCATTTACCAAAAAATCAAGATTCGTCTCGATTAGTTTCGTGCAAAATAAATTAATTGCTAATGAAAATCTATACTACTAAAGATACAATTGTAAAGTTGATAAACGCACCGATTACAGGGTAGGAAAGATGCTGGAATTATACCAATTTGAACTATCTCATTACTCAGAGAAAGCACGCCTGCTCCTTGATTATAAGGGATTAGCGTACCGCAAAATTGAAATTACACCTGGAATTGGACAAGTAGATATCTTCCGGTTGACTGGTCAGCGACAAGTGCCAGTGCTGAAAGATGGTAATAAATATATCGCTGATTCCACAGCGATCGCTAAGTATTTAGACTTACAATATCCCGATCGCCCACTGATACCCAGAGATTCAAAGCAACGCGGTTTATGCTTAATGATGGAAGAATGGGCAGATGAGTCCATTGGTATCAAAAGCCACAAGGCGTTATTTTCGGCGATTAGTCAAGACCAAAATTTCCGCAAGGCTTTATTACCTACTTCGACACCAGATGTTTTCAAAACTCTAATTCAAGGAGTACCAAACGATTTACTAAAAGTTTTGGGTATTGGAGTAGGTTATACTCCTGATGTGGTAACTAGCGCCATGACCGACTTAAAGCAAGACTTAGAAGCCTTAACGCTGATACTGGCAGAAAGTCCTTATTTAGTCGGAGATCAACCTACCTTAGCAGACTTTGCCGTGGCGGGCTTGTCGATTTTGCTGAAGTTTCCCGATGGTCCCTATCTAGATTTACCAGTCAGCCTTAGAGGTAAAGGTGTCCCAGGATTAGCAGATAATCCCCTTTACGAACCATTCTTCACCTGGCGCGATCGCCTTTATAGTCAATATCGCATACCATTAATACCTACAACTACCACAGGTAGTGCTCCAACTTCAATTCAAATTGATTAAGAGTTAGTGGATAGATGGAGCGTTGGAACGTGGTTAAGAGTTAGGAGGTTGTGGATAGATGTTAGTCTGAGCGTGGTTAAGAGCTAGGAGTTAGGAGTAATTTTTCACAACCAACAATTAACAACTGTCACTATCCACTATTCACGCTCCAACTATCCACGCTCCAACTAACAACGCTCCAACTAACAACTAACAAATTAAGATATGAATTTGGGACAACCGTTAGGTTCAGTAATACAAGGTTCTCTCACAGAAGGATTAGAAGTAAGATTACACCCGGATATTTCGGTTGAAGATATGCGGGTGGGTAAGTTTTTAGTCGTGCAAGGAATGCGATCGCGTTTTTTCTGTATGCTGACAGATGTAGCGCTAGGAACTGCTAACCAAAGAATTATCGCTAATCCTCCGAGTTGGGAAGACACTTTCTTAAGAGAAGTTTTAGGTGGAAGCGGTACTTACGGAACTATCAACCTCTCACCGATGTTGATGTTCACTCCTGAAAATAATGAATCTTATTCAGCCACAAATGGCAAATCAGTTAATCCCTTTGTACCATCGGCAACGGGTTTAGCATCTTTTCAACCGCAAACCAGCACGACGATGGAACTGTTACCAGTTAAAACTATTCCTAGTCACTTTAGCCAAGTTTACGAAGCAAGTGAAGACGATTTTCGCCGAGTATTTGGTTGGGAAGACGATCCGCAAAGAAAAAATTTCTCCATCGGGAAACCGTTGGATATGGATGTACCAGTTTGTATTGATTTAAATCGTTTTGTTGAACGCAGTAACGGCGTTTTTGGCAAATCTGGTACTGGTAAATCCTTTTTGACACGCTTACTTTTAGCTGGTGTGATTCGCAAAAGCGCAGCAGTTAATTTAATTTTTGATATGCATTCGGAGTATGGTTGGGAAGCTGTAGCGGAAGGTAAAAATGTTAATACTGTTAAAGGTTTAAAGCAGTTATTTCCCAGTCAAGTTGAAGTTTACACCCTTGACCCAGAATCTACAAAACGTCGGGGTGTGCGCGATGCACAAGAACTATATCTAAGTTACGACCAAATCGATGTCGAAGATATTAAATTATGCAGTCGGGATTTAGGACTGTCGGATGCAGCATTAGATAATGCCAATATTTTGTTTTCCGAATTCGGTAAAACTTGGATTATCCAATTGCTGAACATGACGAACGAAGAAATCGAGATGTTCTGCGATGAAAAGCGAGGACATAAAGGTTCGATTATGGCTTTGCAACGCAAACTTTTGCGGATGGATAGTTTAAAGTATATACGAGCGGCTTGCCCGCAAAACTACATCGATAAGATTTTGCAATGTTTGGAAGCTGGGAAGAATGTTGTGATAGAGTTTGGTTCCCAATCCAACATGCTTTCTTACATGTTGGTAACGAACATGATTACCAAACGCATTCACGAGAAGTATGTCAAAAAAGCTGACAAGTTCTTGCAAAGTAAAAATCCATGCGATCGCCCAATGCCATTAATGATTACCATCGAGGAAGCGCACCGCTTTCTTGACCCCGCTATTGTCCAAAGTACCATCTTTGGAACGATCGCCCGCGAATTGCGGAAATATTTCGTTACACTTCTGGTGGTCGATCAACGTCCTTCAGGCATAGATAATGAAGTTATGTCACAAATTGGCACTCGCATCACCGCTTTGCTCAATGATGAGAAAGACATCGACGCGATTTTTACAGGTGTCTCTGGTGGTGGTGGCTTGCGATCGGTCTTAGCCAAGTTAGACTCAAAGCAACAAGCTTTAATTTTAGGACATGCCGTACCTATGCCTGTAGTGGTGCGTACCCGTCCTTACGACTCAACTTTCTATGCAGAAATTGGCGATACGGCTTGGGAAGAAAAGCCAGACGCAGAAGTCTTTGCTGCTGCTGAACTAGCTAAAGCCGATCTTGGTTTTTAATTTGCTGACTGGGGACTGGGGACTGGGGACTGGGGACTAGTACTCAACCAACCCAAAAATGACGGGTGAAGGCAGGCAGGGGAGGCAGCGGAAGCAGCGGAAGCAGGGGGGGAAAGAACTTGATTTTCTTACCATAAACCCCGCAAAGTTACCTTGGCAGACTACTAGAAATAAAATGCTTTTTTACAGATGTGAATTGATTACTAAAGTTCTCCGAAGAATCCTAATCCCTAATCCCCATTCTCTAATCCCCAGTCCCTAATCCCTAATTTCGTAATATTACAATTAATCAGTTCGGTTATCCGGCTAATTTCGGGCACCCGCGAGGGGGGTTTTAGCGTCACTATATATAGTAAGGGCACAAAACAATTTCTCGCCATTTTTTTTTGGCAAATCAACATTTTTGCCTTATAATGGAAAGATTTATCTGAACTCCTTTACTATCCGACTAATTTGTCGTAATATTAAATAAGTAGAACTCATACTGACTTCGTATTCTTACTGTCGCTGCTAGCGAATGAGGACGAAAAGAAATCAAGGGAAATAAAGAGCGCGTACTTCTAACGACTTAAAGATTTAGGGAGGATAGGGAAACCTATCTAAAGGGAGCACCGTCTTGACAAAACCTGTACTAATATGATTGTCTTCGGTAGTTCATAATGTGGTGAGATCAAAACACAATCTTTCCCCATCCGCCCTAGTAATTAAATATTTATTGTGTTTACGGAAAAGAGGACCACGCACCAATGCCTACTGCTAACACCCAAACTGAAAACACTAACACCAAATTCACGGCTGATATGGTGCGAACCTATCTGCGCGAGATTGGTCGTGTACCACTGCTAACCCGTGATCAAGAAATCATCTTTGGGAAGCAGGTGCAACACATGATGAAGTTAGTGGAAGCCAAAGAGGCTTTAGAAAAGAAACTGCACCGCGAAATAAGCTTAGAGGAGTGGGCAAGCCACGTTAACCAGCCAGAGGCAGAGGTTACACAGCTTGTGCATCAAGGTAAGCGGGCAAAGCAAAAGATGATTGAAGCGAATTTGCGCTTAGTCGTCGCTATTGCGAAAAAGTACCAAAAGCGTAACATGGAGTTTCTCGATTTGATCCAAGAGGGAACTCTAGGATTAGAGAGAGGTGTAGAGAAATTTGACCCGACACGGGGTTATAAGTTCTCAACTTACGCTTACTGGTGGATTCGTCAAGCGATTACGCGGGCGATCGCTCAACAAGGTCGGACTATTCGCTTACCGATCCACATTACCGAGAAGCTGAACAAAATCAAAAAAGTACAGCGCGAACTAGCTCAAAAGTTAGGGCGATCGCCAACACCGGCAGAAATTGCCAAAGAGCTTGAGCTAGAACCCGCTCAAATTCGCGAATACCTAAATATGGCGCGTCAGCCAGTTTCTTTAGATGTACGAGTTGGCGATAATCAAGATACTGAGTTGCAAGAAATGCTCGAAGATGATGGACCATCACCTGAGTATTACATGACTCAAGAATTCTTGCGTCAAGACTTGAACACCCTTCTGGCTGAACTCACCCCCCAACAGCGAGAAGTTTTGGCTTTGCGCTTTGGTTTAGAAGATGGTAACGAAATGTCTCTGGCGAAAGTTGGCGAACGCTTAAGCCTTAGCCGCGAGCGCGTCCGCCAATTAGAGCATCAAGCCCTTGCTCATCTGCGTCGTCGTCGCGCAAATGTTAAAGAGTACGTTGCTAGCTAGTTATAAGCTATATCGCTCTAGGCGACGCGCCTCCTGAATTCAGGGGGCGATTTTTTTTGTCGTTTCTAGCACTCTTGCTGGGAATGCATACAACAGGGCTGCTGCCTCGACCTTCAGTAATGGAGGCTCTGCCTCCAAAAAGTACATTCCCTGGCAGAGCCAAGGAACGAGAGGTGGCTGAAAATAAATATTATTTATGAAAATAAAAAAGTTAAATAAAAATATATTAGGAATTTTCCGAAAACCTCACTCCAGAGAGTGAATTTACTTAATGAAGCGAAAATCGCTTAAACAATAGTATTTTCTAATTAACGCTTAAAAACTAGATAAAAACTTCCTTTCTTGAAAGTGTGTTTTTCCGCACAATATAAATCAAACCTTTGACAGAGCCTTGATCCCTAGATACTTGGTTACGGTTTAAATAGGTGGCAGAGTACGTAGTAAGTTTTTCACAGGAGAATTTGGGTGCTGCATATTAATAAATTATTTCCCCCTCGCAAATGGACAATTCCCCTCGCTGGCTTAGTTATAACCGTTGGTGTTATTGGCGAACAGGCTAAACCAGTTTTGAGCAACCAAATAAAAACAGTAGAAACATCAACGTTGCTGGTTACGGATTTGCAAGTTTCTAGAAACGCTGTTTTACAACAAAGACAAATCCAGGCTAACGCTAGTCTTAACCAAGAGGATTATGACAAGGTATCTTCTACAAACAACGAGCGAGTAAAACTTCGTAGAGCGGGTGCGGCTCAAAATTCTGCAAAAGCTAACACTCAAGCGAAAGCAGCGCCAAAAGCATCTAAACAATTAAAAACAGTACCTACAACTACCGCACTACTTACTGACAGTCAAAAAGCGACAAAAAACGCCGGAGTTCAAAGCGCGAACTTTCCCAAACAAGATGGGGTTTATCTTTACGGTCAATCTCCACAACCAAACCAACTTGGGCAAGGATATATTGTATTTCAAAAGCGACAAAATCAGGTGATGGGTGCGTTGTATATGCCCAGTTCTGAGTTTAGTTGTTTTCAAGGCAATATCGAGTCCTCAGGAGCATTGGCGATGACGGTTACTGCGCCAGGTGAAGGAGGTCTAGAACAGGTGGCTGCGGCAAATACATTACCGAAACTAGATCCGGATGAGCCAATGACTTATGCGTACTCACTGGCTCTACAAGACTATCATAAATTAAATTCTGTCAGTGATAACGATCACCGAATTTTGCAGATGTGCAATCAAGCTTCAGATGGTGATATCAAAAGTGAGTAAAATAATGAATGCTGAATGATGAACGATGAATAATGAGTTTTGGCATCATCGATCATTCATCATTGAAAATTAAAACTCAATCCCAGCTTGCGCCTTCACGCCTTGATCGCGAAAAGGATGCTTAACTAAAGTCATTTCTGTAACTAAATCGGCTCGTTCAATTAAAGCCGCTGGTGCGCCTCTACCTGTGAGAATAACGTGTTTTTCAGGTGTTTTTTGCTGTAAACCTGCTAAAATTTCGTCAACTTGTAAATAACCCATTTTCACAGCGATATTAATTTCATCTAACAGCACCAGCTTGAAGTCTGGATTGCGGATGTATTCTAATGATTTTTGCCAAGCGTCGTAAGCTTTATCGAGGTCGCGATCGCGGTCTTGAGTTTCCCAGGTAAAGCCTTCGCCCATAGCATGAAATTCTAACTGGTCTTGCCACATACTGAAAACCTTTTTTTCTGAAGGTTCCCATGCACCTTTAATAAATTGGACGATCGCCACCTTATATCCATGACCAAGCGATCGCAATACCATCCCCAACGCGGCAGTAGTTTTCCCCTTACCATTACCGGTATTAATAATAACTAACCCTTTTTCCGGGACAGCATTCGCTATGCGTTGATCTTGGACTTCCTTACGTCGCTGCATCTTTTTGCGATACTGCTCATCCGTTAAAGAAGAGGTTATTACTTCATCGATTAAGCGATCAATTTCTGGGTCTGAGTTAAATTCTGTTGTGGTATCGGGTTTCATCAATCTATGTAAATTACTCTCAACGACTAATAAAGGGTACTGGGTACTAGGGACTAGGGATTGGGAAAAATCCGCGTACCTTTGGGGTGGGATTTTAAGCAAAATCAACCAAAATCCCTAATCCGCAATTCCTTATAAAATGAATCAGAATTTGGTTGTTTATACCATTTTAATTAAATGGCATTATTGGATATGTCCAGCGAGATTACCCGGAAAAATATTGATACAGTGTTAGCTTTCTTACCGATACTTTCTAGCAAAAAAGCAAAACTATATAATATACAAACTGAATCCTTAACTTTAGACCCTTATTGCTATTCTAAAGAATTTGAGAAATTCATTAAAGCACTTTACCAAGAAAATTTTGTCATTTCCTTTGATTGGACAACTTGGCAGAACGAAGCTCAACGTTTCATCCAACATCCAGAATTGTTAAATTCTGCTGACATTTCTACCTTACAAAAATTATTGACAACCCACGTCCGCTGCGATCGCGCTTTTCTAGGGGTCATTTAGCGTCCATGATTGATAACGCTTTAGATTCAAGCAATTCTGCACTTGCAGCAATTCGTGCAGCTATGATTTTAGAAAACAGCAAACCAGGGACAATGACGCAAATCGAAGTGGTTCAAGGTGATATTACTCAATTGAAAGTTGATGCGATCGTCAATGCAGCAAATACTTCTCTACTTGGTGGGGGTGGTGTAGATGGGGCAATTCACCGCGCTGCTGGACGAGAATTGCTAGAAGAATGCCGTAAGTTGAACGGCTGTGAAACTGGCGAAGCTAAAATAACTAAAGGTTATAACCTCCCGGCAAAATGGGTAATTCACACAGTCGGTCCGGTGTGGGAGAGTGGAAATCATGGTGAAGATGAGTTGTTAGCCAGTTGTTATCGTCAGAGTTTAGCTTTAGCAGAAGAATACAAAATTGAAACGATCGCTTTTCCGGCAATTAGTACAGGTGTTTATCGATTTCCAATAGAACGTGCTAGTAAAATTGCCCTGAGTGAAGTTAATAAGTTTTTACAGAGCGATCGCTCAATAAAACAGGTGATTTTTGTCTGTTTTTCCCAGAGTACTTACGATTCGTACCTACAGGTGATGCAAGAAATTACTCAAAGCTAGTTAACATTACATGGGAGCGTGTTTACTCTGCGGGAGTGCAAAATGTCAAAACAGCTGGGTCAAAAAATCTCACCTACACCGATGTCAACCAATGTTAGTGTGGTTGATTTGATTGATAATTACTTCACCGCCTATAACTCGGCGCGTTTGCGAGAAATCTGCCAACTGCTGAGTAAGGATGTGCTAACCGAAGGTGTAACCGTGGGAGTTAGCCTTTCCGGTGCAATGACACCAGCAGGATTTGGAGTTTCTGCGCTAGCACCCCTGATTCGCAACGGCTTTATTGACTGGATGATTAGCACTGGTGCGAATCTTTACCACGATATGCATTATGGATTGGGTTTTGAACTGTTTGCAGGTAATCCATTTTTAGATGATGTGAAACTGCGTCAGCAAAGCACTATCCGTATTTATGACATTATCTTTGGCTACGATGTGCTGTTGGAAACTGATGCTTTTATCCGCAAGATTTTGCAAGCAGAGCCATTCCAGAAGCGGATGGGAACGGCTGAATTTCACTATTTGCTAGGTAAATATGTCCGGGAAGTCGAAAAGCAATTAGGAGTGCAGCATTCTTGTTTGCTTGCGACAGCTTATGAATGTGGCGTACCGATTTATACGTCTTCTCCTGGTGATAGTTCAATTGGGATGAATGTGGCGGCTTTGGCGTTAGAAGGCTCTAAATTGATTTTAGATCCCTCAATTGACGTGAACGAGACGGCAGCGATCGCCTACACTGCACGCGACTCAAAAGGCGAATCTGAAGGCAAAAGTGCGGCTGTAATTATCGGTGGTGGTAGTCCCAAGAATTTTTTGCTACAAACCCAACCACAAATTCATGAAGTCCTGGGACTAGAAGAACGGGGACACGATTACTTTATACAGTTTACCGATGCGCGTCCAGATACCGGCGGTTTATCTGGGGCTACTCCCTCAGAAGCCGTTAGCTGGGGTAAAATTGACCCAGAAGAATTACCCAGCACGATTGTTTGTTACACAGATAGCACGATCGCTTTACCACTGGTAACAGCATACGTGATGAACCAGTGCCAGCCTCGCCCTCTAAAGCGAATATACGACAGACGAGAAGAAATAACCGAGAAACTGCGTCAAGACTATCTTGCAGCCAAAACTCAACCAGTAGATAAAATCCCCGCTGTTATGGCTGATAACGCTTCTAATGAAGCAGCAACTTATCCCTGTGGTAGGTTAATTCCTAATACTCCGTAGTGGAGGAGGGGGACAGGGAGAGGGGGGGATGGGGGGAAAGAAGAATTATTCTCCTTGTCCTCGACTCCCCCACTCCTCGACTCCCCCACTCCTTATTTCCTCCCAATCAACAAATAAGTTGTCATTTTCCCTTTACCTTTAACTTCGATTTCACCGCGCTTTTCAAACAAAAATTCATCACGCAAGTGTTGATAGGTGGTTTCCGATACTTGGATTTTGTTGGTAAAACCTTGGGATTCCATGCGGCTGGCGATGTTCACGGTGTCTCCCCAGAGGTCATAAGGAAGTTTTTTGATACCGATTACTCCAGCAACTACGGAACCGCTATGGATGCCGATACGAATCGAGAAGTTTTGCTGATTTTCGGCATTAAATTTAGCGATCGCTATTTGCATATCGAGTGCCATTTGAGCGATCGCCTGGGCATGATGTGGGCTGCGTCTGGGTAAGCCACCAACTACCATATAAGCATCGCCAATGGTTTTGATTTTCTCTAAATTATATTGGTCACTTAGGCGATCGAAATCTGAAAAAATTTGGTTGAGTAACCTTACAAGTTGAATCGCACTTAGAGAAGAAGCGATTTCTGTAAAGCCAACGATATCTGCAAATAAAACTGTAACATCAGCAAAGTCTTCGGCGATCGTCCCTAATTGTTGTTTGAGACGGTTAGCTATTGCTTCTGGCAAAATATTTAGCAACAAGCCTTCAGTTTGTTTCTGTTGATAATGCAGTGCTTCTTCAACTTCTAGCCGCTGAGTGATGTTACGAAAAATGCCGCGAGTTGCAACTGGTTTTCCTCTCACCAATTTACAATTTATGTTTCCTTCTACAAAGATTTTTTGACCATATTTAGTAACGAATGCAGTTTGAAATTGCTCAAATTTTTCTCCTGACAGCACACTATAAAACATTTGTCGAGAATAAGATTGAAAATCAGGATGTATAATGTCAAATACATTCATTTGAGCAATTTCAGCATCACTATATCCTAGAGTTTCTCGCCACGCACGATTGACATATTCAAAACGACCATAAGCATTAACAGATTGAATCAAGTCGTTAGCGTTTTCAACTAAATCTCGATATCTTTCTTCACTTTTTAAAACAAGATCATTTGCTTGTTTTTGCTTGAGAAAATGAACAATTTGGCTACTAATAGAAGCCATCATTTGTAGTAATTCTACATTTTTAGGTTGTACTTCACGATTGAAGAAAACCATCACGCCTAAAACTTCAGTGTCATCTATAATTGGGAAACCAAATGCAGCGTGCAATCCTGTGGCAGCAGCTTTTTGGGTTCGCGAAAAGTCAGAATTATGCATAATATCCTTAGTCCAAAGGGGCGAACGTTTTGCCCAAATTCGACCAGGGAAACCAACACCAAGGGTATACGTAGTTTGCCACGCGATCGCTTTAAATTCTCGAACGGTGATTGTTCGACCCGACCACATTTCCACACATCTAAGTATAGGATTTATTTTATCTTTCTTTTCTCTGGACGCTGATGTGGCTAAATATTGATTTGCTGTCCAAAGTTGCCCTAAATCCCATCCTAAATTTTCACAAATTGCCTGCAAAATTTTTGGTATTGTTTGTTTTACGCTTTGAGATTCTGATAAAATGCGTGTTATGGCATACTGTACTGCATGAAGCTGTTGTCTGCGTTCTCTAGCAGTAATATTCCGACCAATATAAACAATATCTTCTAAGCCATCTGTTTTTTTCTGAATAACTGAACAAGAAAAGGCAACTAAAAGCTTTTCTCGTTTTTTCGTTCTACAAACTAATTCTATATTCTGGAAATACTTGTGATATAAAGAAGGCTGCCGAATCAGCCTTTGCAGGAAAAAGCTATCATCAATTATTAAAGAAATTGGCTGATTTATTAATTCTTCTTCGGTAAAACCGAATAGTTCTTGTGCTGCTCGATTGAGTTTTTGAATTTTTCCGGAATTAGTTGTCACTAAAAAGGCATCTGCCATTGAAGCGATAACTTCATCCATGTAACTTTTGTACGTGACTAAGGAGTTTAATAATAAAGTAGATTCATTAAGCTTCTGCTTGAGGTTTTGTTGGAAAAATATTCTTTCACTAATATCTTCAAGCAAGATAACTAATCTATTAGCAAATTCTTTTTCACCTTGTTCGCCAATAATATATATATTGATATATATATCTGATTTGTCTTCATAAAAGCGTGCAATAGTCTCTAATTCAAATAGTTCCTGTTCACCTTGCAGGATAGAAATGAGAATATGTTCAATCCCAATAAATTCCGGAAAACTTAGCCGGACATCTTTTCCTAGCATTACCTCTTCAGGACGAGCGGCAAATCGTTGAACTTGCTCGGATGTATCTATAATGCAGAAGTTCTCATCAAGCTCCAAGCGTTCAAATTTGCGTAAAGACAAAGCTTTGTTAAAAATCCGGTCTAGTACCTGGTATTTCATTGTGGTGTGGGAATAGTTATTCAGGCGTTATGGGAGGGGCACACAAAAGCCACAGACTAGGAGATGATTAACTCCCTGCCTTCACACTCCACAACGCTACTCGCTTTAACTGAGGTTCCTTCGGAAGTTCTGATGTTTGAGATATACATCGCCCTTCTTTGAGGATACTTGCCCGTGCTGGGTCCTCAGCACCCAAAATTCAGCACCACTGATGATTCTTTCTATAAGCTAGTTTTTCAAACATTTGCTCAATACACAAGCCCGTCAAGGTAGAAGTTGGAGAATTTGCTGCTTACTTTTTAATTCGTGATGCGCCAGAAAGCCCTGTTTTGAAGATAATCATCCTATTCTAGGGATGCTCATATGCGTCCCTCTTTTATTAGCGTTGCATATGAGCATCTGATTTTCAATATTTAAGTGCTATTTTATACTTATAATCTCACCTTTAAATCTTCTTAACCTGCTCATTTATAGCCACCGCTGTGAGATTACACAAAAAATGATATTTAGATCACAAAAATCTCTCATAAAAGTAGTATTTGTAACAAATCACAGAAACTTTAAATTACCGAAATATACGTAAAGAGTTGACCAATATTCGTCTATTTAGTTTATATAAATTTTCTAAAGGGCTAATATATATACGAATTTCTAGCAAAAAACAAGTATCACTAGGTACAAAAAATGCTAGAAACCAATCTAAATACTTGATTTACCAATACTCATATGCCTCAGGTTAAATCGCTTTCAAATCAATACTATATCTACATCAGGCGAAATCAAGAAGTAATTCCGTGGAACATATACGATGCCAATCCTCCGATTGACCTTGGATTAGCAACTTATGTGAGTAAAATTTTACAAGCTATGGAAAAGAGCTTGAGAATAAACGGTCTTGTCTTCTACGTTACTTGGGACGAAATTGATGAACTGCCATCATATGGGGAAAATGTTGTAGCTGTGGTACTTGGTGACGAGTGGTATCGGATACCAAAGTATGCTCACAAGGTAGGAGCCGTATTTAAGTGTATTGGCACGCACCCCATACTCGGATGTAATCCTCTCCTCAAGCCTTGTCATCTAAACTTGCTGACGCTAATTCAATTTTTGAGAATCTTCCTTGTCCGGATGCCTGGGGTGATCAATTACCAATTTCATCGGTTCAAAAGCTGGCTACTGAACACAGATAAAATTGCCCCAATATACGAAATTCCTTTAGGTTACAACAACTCTCAGGATCTACCAATTAAGGACATACAAAACCGTCTGTATGACACTTATTTTTCAGGCAGCGTAGTACACAGGTCTTATCCTATCTGGTCTTTGAAGTACTGGTTGGGAACTCCCAAAACTCTGGCTCGCAAACTTATGATGTTAAGTCTCAAGAAAATTAAAGAAAAATATCCCGATTGGAAAGTTGAATTATCAATTACTGATGGGTACCACGGAAGAAGCAGCGAAGTAGCAAGCAGCTATTCTGAAACAATGATGAATACAAAAATATGTCTTGTTCCTAGAGGTACATCGTTTGAAACAACTCGCTTTTTTGAGGCAATGAAATATGGTTGCATTGTTGTGACAGAAGCTTTGCCTTCACGATGGTATTTAGATGGTTCACCTGCGATTCAGATAAACGATTGGCGAGAATTAGAAGCGCTGATGGAAAAGCTGCTCGACAATCAGGAACTCATGCAAGAAATACACCAAGAATCTTTAAATTGGTGGCAAAGTAAATGTTCGGAAACTGTTGTTGGTGATTACATGGCAAGAGAATTAAAGGCTTTGAGAAGAGCCGCTATGTTGCGAAAAACAAAAATGGCGCTCGCTCTCTCCACACAAGTGGTTCCCGAAAATTTGTTTCTTAAACTTGATCCACCCTAATCGCATTTTGTTTCAACGGTAATACATTACATATTTGATATTGTAGAGACGTTACATGTAACGTCTCTACAACGTTTATGGGGTTTTGATTAATGATGATAAGCTGCATGATGTTATTTCACTTAGATATCAAGCAGCCTCAGCAGTCGGTTCAGTATATTCGCAAAAGATATTAAGTCCAATTTTAAGGATATACAAAACAACTATAGTAGCGATCGCCGGATCGAGCGGTAAGCCATGCGTCGCTGCCACACCCACAAGGGAGACTATCAACCCTGTCAGCAAAGGTGTACTTCCTGGATTTTTAGTATATTCACTAAGTTGACCGCGAAAACCTTCATCTCCGCATAGTTCCTGACGTAGTACCTTCAGCGTTACTTCCCAAAGTGATTTGCGCTCCTTCGTCGGTGGTGGACCATTTTTTTCTGCCCATAAATCCTCAAAAGAGCGTTGCAATTTGCCATTATGCTTTTCTAAGTTATTTAACGCGTGCTGTGCGGGGTCGAAATCGTGTAAAGTCTCGCGTGCAAGATTGATTTCATTACTTGTTAATTGAGCATCCATATTTATCCTCATTGATTGTCACAATCGAAATAAAGGCGATCGCATATCACCAAAAATGCAAATAACCAAAAGTCTACATACCGCCATTCTCGTCACTAACCTAGAACAATCCGAACACTTTTATGGCAAAGTATTAGGATTGTCCAAAGTTGATCGCTCCCTAAAATACCCTGGTGCGTGGTATCAAATTGGCGAATCTCAACTTCACCTAATAGTCGCACCCACCGTCCCCACAGAAAACCAAAATGAAAAATGGGGACGCAACCCTCATATCGCTTTCTCTGTCACCGACTTGGATGCAGCAAAACAGCAACTACTAAATCATAATTGTTTTATACAACCCAGCGCATCCGGTCGCCCCGCCCTTTTCACCCAAGATCCAGATGGGAATATTATCGAGTTGAGTCAGCAGTGAGGAGGAGTGGGGGAGTGGGGGTGACTCCTAACTCCTAACTCCTGACTCCTGACCATCGCTTCGCTCCAATTCAAAATTCACGCATTCAAAAAAAAAAGGATACAAGCCCCTGAATTTATTTATAGAAAATGTAAAAAAAATTTTTCCGAGACGCATAGCGCTCTTGAAAAGGCATCCTTGTTTCTTGCACCATTATTTATTTATGGGGATTCTTCATTTTGAATTTTGAATTTTGAACTTTGAATTCCCCGCAGGGGTTGACTCCAAATTCTATGAAAATCATCGCTTACACTTACACTGACCCTCTACTGGAAGCCACACCCGATCCTAATAGTTGGGGATCAGAGGTGGATCGAGTTTATGAAGATTTGGGTAAGCGATCGCAGTTACAAAAATTATTCACTGATTGTCAAACCGAACCAGCAAATTATCTGCTCATTCGCCGATTAGAGGAATTCGGGGATACTGTAGAACAAGTAAGTGATGCTGTCACGCAACTCGAAGCGATGGGAGTAGCAATAATTGCCACTGAACAAGCTTACTCTTCAGAAACTCCCCATTTCCGTGTTGACTTATTCAAATTATTACACGAAATTCAGCGCCAGCAACGCAGCCGTCGCATCCGCCAAGGACACGCCCGCAATCGTTTGGATGCTGCGCCACCACCAGGCAAAGCACCCTATGGCTACCGCAGAGGTAACGGTAAATACATCATTGACCGTAGTACTTCGCCAGTAGTCAAGGATTTTTTTGATAACTTTCTGCTTTATGGTTCTCTACGGGGAGCAGTACGTTATCTGGCGAAAAAATATGCTAAGAAAATCTCTGTCACTACTGGGCGACGCTGGCTGACAAACCCAGTATATCGCGGCGATACCGCTTATCAGAACGGGGAAATAATTGCTAGTACACATGTGCCAATTGTTACTAAGGAGGAAGCAGCGCAAGTTGATCGACTTTTACGCCGTAACAGCCGTTTGCCATCTCGAACTGCAAGCGCACCGCGTTCTCTAGCCGGTTTGGTTATTTGTGGCGAGTGTCAATCACATATGACAGTTACCCGTGTGACTCAGCGTAACCAAGATAAAGAGTATCTTTATTTACGTCCAATTAGCTGCACTAAAAGCCCAAAATGCCGCGCTATTCCCTACGCACAAATTTTGGAAAAGACAATTGAAGCGGTTTGTCGTGACTTACCCAATGCAGTAGCTAAGATGAATTTTCCCCAATTAGATGCGGTTAAGAATAGTTTAGGAGAAAAGAGCGATCGCCAGCAAGAAATACTCGAACAGCTACCCACCTTAGTGGAAACTGGAATTTTAGATGTAGAAACAGCAAAATTAAGAGCATACAAACTCCGCACAGAAATTTCTGCACTCCAAGCAAAGCTAGCAACACTCCCACCAGTGAACTTGCGTTCTGTTGCTCAAGCTGTTTCAATTCCCCAATTTTGGTTAGACTTATCAGAAGCGGAGCGACGATTTTACCTACGAGAATTCATTCGCCAAATTGAGATTATTCGCCACGATAAAAATTGGCAATTGCAAATTATATTTATTTTTTAACGAAGAATTCAGGAGTCAGGAGCCAGAATTTAGGAGAATTATGTGCGTATATGTGGATAAATATTAGTATAAGGTGGAGCATTTTCAATCTTCTGTTTTTCAAGGATTGACTCCTAACTCCGTTCTCCTCACTTTTTCTCACCCTCCTACATTTTCATCATTATCAACTTGACTTCTAGAATAAGATGCAGGTCGTCTACCTACATTACGCACATTCACAAATTTACCAAGTAAATCGAACCAAAATGGCGCACCCATACCAATAGCAATACCACTGAAAATCCAACCAGGAATCATATATAAAATTCTCAAAAAAGGGAAACTCTGGTTTTTGTTAGGTGTCCAGGCAATTTGCTGATTTAAGTTAACATCAGACCACCCAATCGGTAAAGCAACATTGTCTAAAGCCCTATCAGCTTGCTCTCTTATTACATCTAGGGTTGCACTATTATCTGGTTCTCCCTGAGAATTTGGATTGGCGAACGCCTGATTATTTTGATTTTTCAGTAATATTTCCCCAGCATTATTAGTAATTGTTTCTCGCAAAGCCGAATCTTTTGATAGTCTACTAATCATGTGAAATGCATCCGCATTAGCGATGATAGCAAGACTTAAGCCGAGCATAATCGCTACTCCTTTAGCATTGCGTTTATAAACTCCAGAAGCTCTTTCCATTGAGCTATCAAACGTGCGTTCAATTTCTTTTTGTAACGTATGAATACCTTCTTCTGTAGTTTGAATCCTTGATTGGGCACGTTTTCCTAAAACAGTAAGATTTTCTACAACAGATTTCGGCAGTTTTTCAATTAAATCTATACTTTCAGCTATATTTATAAATCCTTGATGTGTGGCGCTTTCTTTATCTTTTACGGCTTCTTTAATTTCGTTGTAAATAGCACTATCTCTTCTAACAGATTCGACAACTTCATTGAGATTAGGTCGTAAACCTCCTGACAAAATTGCCTGTTCTATATCTGCAAAAATATCTTTTTTAACAAATTTTATTTTTCGCAATGCTTTGTCAAATACATCCTGTTTCGGCATCTCGGTCTGAAAAACTTCTATATATCTATCCAGACTTTCTGCCAAACGAGTAACACTAGTCTTCAAGTCAGCTTTTTGATTTTGAAAATTCCAAGTTATTTGTTCAAAATCGGCTTGAGTTTCTGCATATTGCTGAAACATAGTATTAATGAAGGGAGCCGAAGGTTCATCCTCATTTGCCTGTTGTTGCAATTCGACTAAAACTTGTTCTATTTTAGCTAATTGGGCATTCTTAAATTTTTCTAATCTGGATTCAGTTAATGTCTGAACCAGCGTCGGTAATTGCAAGGTTTCCATTAGCGTAGTCGCAAATATCTCTGAAGGAATGTAAGAAGGACCGCTACGTTTCCTCTCTCCAAAAATAGTTTCTTCTTGATCACCTCCTGGTCGCGCTGTTTTTACTGAACGATATAATGAGCCAATTCCCCAAGTAAGTCTGCGCGGTAAGGTGACAAGAAATCCTTTAGCTTCTTGGTTAATATTTTTTACTAAAGGATGAGAATAAATATTATTAGCTAGTTCAATCACATTTTGATCTTCTGAGTCCAGAACATCACCAGCTAAAAATATTTCAACTGATTTTTTTAGGTGTTCAGCCCGCCATTGCAAGACAGTGGCAATCAGTTCTTGAATTTCTGAGGCTAATAAACTTAATATTAAGTAAGTAAATACTAAACCTAACGCCAAGTCGAAAATAACAGGTAGATTCATTGATAGACTCTCCAATAGCGGTAGAATATTGTGTATTGTATTATGGGTATCAGTTTTTTCGGGAAATATTTGTTAAATAATTTAAAAAATAATTATGAGAAGAAAATATTAAAAAAGATTATTCCCGAACGCCAAAATTTGAGCTAATTTTAAATCTAGGAATTATTCATGCGGCTGTGATTGTTACGTATTTGCAACATTGGAGACTCCAAAACGTCTGGAGTGTAATCGAAGTGTGCTTTTCATACTTATTATCCTAGATTATGCAAGAAGGAAGCTTTACTTGGAGTCGTCTAGAAAAACAATATCGCGTGGTTGAGAAAAGGATTGATTGGGGATGGGTGATAGTGCTGTTGTTGGCAGCGGTGTTGCTATTTAGCATAAATCTTGGGGAATTGCCACTGCGAGATTGGGATGAAGGTACTGTGGCACAAGTTGCCCGTGAAATTTGGCGTGCTCCCGCCGGTTCAATGCGTTGGCTTTATCCGATGCTAGGAGGTGTACCATATCACAATAAGCCACCGCTGATGCATTTGCTAATTGCCTGGACTTATTCGCTATTGGGTGTGAATGAGTGGACTACGCGCTTACCAGGAGCAATGTTAACAGCTATTTCTGTACCTTTGTTGTATTGCATTGGTCGAGAGATATTTCGCCAACGTTGGGCAGCGATTTACAGTGCTTTGATTTATCTAACGATGTTGCCGGTAGTGCGTCATGGACGCTTGGCAATGTTAGATGGTGCCGTAATCTGCTTTTTTATGGTGATGATGTTGTGTGTATTGCGATCGCGTCGAGATTTACGTTACTGTCTGGGTATCGGCATCGGTTTTGGCTTAATTTGTCTAACTAAAGGCATGTTAGGCATATTATTAGGAGCGATCGCATTTTTATTTCTTCTGTGGGATACCCCACGACTTCTCACGAGTTGGTATATGTGGACAGCCATCACCATTGGCAGTATACCGATAATTTTCTGGTATGGTTCCCAATGGATACATTATGGTGAAAGTTTCGCCCGTATTGGTATTATCGGTCAATCCCTCAACCGCATTGGCACAAATGTTGAGAATCATTCTGGACCACCCTGGTACTATCTGTTAGAAATTTTAAAGTACGCATGGCCCTGGCTGATGTTTTTGCCGCAAGCGTTACGCTTAATTTGGGAAAATCGCAATCTTAGCTGGGCAAAACTCGTGCTGGTGTGGAGTGCTGTTTACCTGCTAGCTATTTCCGTCATGGGAACCAAACTACCCTGGTACGTCTTTCCGATTTACCCCAGTTTAGCTTTAGCTTTTGGTGCGCTGCTGGCAGAGACAGAAAATCGATCTTTACAGTCATCTTATCCGCGCGCTTGGGTAGCTAGTTTTTCATTGTTGGCTGTAGTAGCTTCTGCTGGCAGCATTTATTACAGTTGGGGCACAACAGGTAAATCTGACTTACAGATGATTTTTGCTGCCGTAGCTATAACTATGGCTCTAGCCGCTATTTTAGCAGAGCGAGGAGACGGACAATTTCTGAAGATTTTGTTTTGGGGAAGTTATATTTCGCTGCTGCTGTTGATGAAATCAAACTATTGGGTTTGGGAATTAGAAGAAGCTTATCCTGTTAAACCAGTCGCTATGATGATTCAGCGAGCAAAACCCACAGTTAGGAAGATTTATACATCTTTTCCGTATAATCGCCCGTCGTTGAATTTTTATAGCGATCGCAACATTATTCCCGCTTCTGGTGCTGAACTACAATATTATTGGCAATACAACGAGCAACCCTACTTTTTACTCGATGCATCTGCTCTAAAAAATCTCCATTTAGAATCAGTGAAGCGAATTGACCAAACCGAAGGTTTAACACTGATTACAAAAGACACATATTGAATAGGGGAATTGGGCATTGGGCAATGGGCATCGGGCATCGGGCTTTTCCCATGAGTCCCTTTTCCCTTTTCCCCTCTCCCCTCTTCAAGTCCCCATGCCCCATGCCCCATGCCCATTGCCCTATTCCCTATTCCCTATTCTCCACCTTCTCTGTTCTTGGAAGAATTTGGGAATCGGAATCAGAGGTCTTTTGCTGAGTGATACCAATCATCCCTAAAAAAATAGCACTTCCTACAGCTAAAGCTAGCAAAGGACGCTTCAGAACGATAAAATCTCGTATAATTCTAGCTAAAGGACTGCTTTGACGACGTAGTGATGATGAGATTATCATCTGTCTCAAGATAAAAGGATCACGGACGTAGTGACCGCTTTGACAAACTACTAGGCGTTCCTGGCAATAAGGACAGGTAAATAACCCAATGCACGTCTTAACTGGCTTTGGCGTTGCATTTCTCCGGCAAATTGGGCAAGTAACATAATGATTATCAAAGGTGTGTGTATTCATCTACCTTGTCCGCTTAGTCCACTTACTCGCTCTATAAGAATAGCTATATTGAATTCCCGAACAGGGTTGTAAATTACTGACTGTGGTTTGACATAAATCATGAATCACACATCAAGTATTTATACGACAAGCGGGATGCTTATTTTACTAAGCATGGCTTAAGTTCTGAAGTTTCGAGTGGCAACTGCTCAAAACTTCTAGCTGCAACACGAGTATAGCTACATTTGAGTAGTTATGACTTCTAGTTGCCGCTCGCGTGGGTGTGCGTCCTGAGCTTACAGGTACTATATTTTCTATGCAGAGAATAGAGTCTGCGCCTTCCTCGCACCCTACCGCTCACCATTGACCATTAATTCTCTTCCATTCAACCATTATCCCTATAAAAGTATGAATAAGTGGCAATTTTTTACGAAAGCTTTGTAAAGGAAGCAAAAAAACTAAGCAATTAACACACAAACTCTTTACTTGTCTAGATGATAAAGAATGCTTCACAATAAGAATTAACACATAAAAATTTAATTTTTTTCTTACATTTACCCCCCCTATCAATGACTCTCCTGCCTCCCGCTGAACTTAGGAAGGTAACGGAACAACCTGCCTTTCCTACTTTTTCCCTGCGCTTAACTCGCCTAGTTAATCGTTTTCAACCATCTCCAGAAACTGTTGTGCTCTTTTTAGCGGTGCTAATTGGTGGCGGCACAGGTATGGGTATCGTCACGTTTCACTATTTGATTGAGCTAATTCACCGCCTGATGCTGGAAAATTTCATGGGCGCGATCGCTCATTGGGGTGCTTGGACTTTAGCCTGTGTTCCGATTCTTGGGGGCTTAATTGTCGGCTTGATGCGCTGGCGCACTCAAGACTTTGGACCTGGGCTTTCAACTCTCATCGCCTCCCAAGGAACAGAAGTTACGCGACAACTACGACCAGTAACCAAGATGTTAGCGGCTTCTGTTTCTTTAGGAAGTGGTGCTTCCCTCGGACCCGAAGGACCGAGTGTGGAAGTTGGCGCAAATTTGGGGATGTTGATGTCTCAAGTGATGCAAGTCTCTCAAGAGCGACAGCGCTTGCTTTTGGCTGCTGGGGCTGCGGCTGGCTTGGCTGCGGGCTTCAATGCGCCGATAGCTGGTGTGTTTTTTGCTTTAGAGGTGGTATTAGGTGCGACATCTTTCGCTAGTTCTGCCGTCAGTGTGGTGCTGTTAGCAGCGGTGGTAGCTGCGTTGATTGCTCAAATTGGTTTAGGAACACAACCCGCTTTTGCTTTACCTGTTTATCAAGTCATTAGTCCTCTAGAATTACCACTTTATCTTGGCTTGGGTTTGGGAGCAAGTTTAGTCTCTTTGACTTATACCCAGTCAATTCATTTGGCGAAAGCGTGTTTTGAGGGGAAAGTTCCCGGTTTTGAATTTTTGGGACGCATTCCCCAGCCAATTCATCCAATTATTGGCGGTGCTTTAGTTGGTATTGTAGCTTTACAATTACCCCAAATTTTGGGTATCGGTTATGGAACTGTGGAAGCGATGCTTCAAGATGTGAAGTTTTCGCTTTCACTTTTGGTTGTACTGCTAATAGTCAAACTGCTGATGACAGCAATTAGTGCTGGTAGTGGTTTTGTTGGTGGGGTGTTTGCCCCAGCAATGTTTTTAGGTGCTTCTTTTGGAGCAGCTTACGCGAAAATTTTGGCTTTGCTAATTCCAGGAATCGCCGCACAAATGGCGGCTCCTCCAGCATACGCAATGGTGGGAATGGCGGCAGTTTTGGCTGCAAGTGTCAGAGCGCCGTTAACATCAATTTTATTATTGTTTGAATTAACGCGAGACTATCGCATTGTTTTACCCTTGATGGCGGCGGTGGGTTTGAGTTTTTGGTTAGTGGAGCGGATGAAGCCAACTTTCAACTCTAATTCAAATTTACAGCAAATCGGTCTTGCGGAATTGAAAGATGAAAAAGCAGAAATACTCTCTTCAATTTTGGTAGAAGATGCTATGGTTTCATGTCCAAAAAAGCTGCCGTTAACTATGAAGGTGTTAGAGGCAGCTTTGGAAATGACACGCGATCGCCAATCTTGTGCTTTAGTAATTGATGAGGCAGAGCGATTAGTTGGTATCCTTTCTCTAGAAAATATTAACCGCGCTCTTTCTGTTTTGGAATACCCAAATTTACAAGGCGAAATCCAGGCGCAAATATCCAATCAAAGTCTTATGGAAATTTGTACTACAGAAATTGTTTATGCTTACTGCGATGAACCTTTATCTGAGGCATTAGACCGAATGTCTGTTCGAGGTTTACAACAGTTACCTGTGGTAGCACGAGACAACCACGAACGCATTTTAGGTTTACTACAAAAAGAGCAAATCGCTTTAACGTGCAATTTAGCAGTAACGCGCAAAGCAATTCACCACTATTTACCAGTAATGCAAAAAACTGGTCTAGCTATTCGTCAGTAGTCAATAGTCAATAGTCAACAGTCAAAAAACATCGACTATAGACTTTTGACTATTGATTATTAACTCTTGACTACTTATTAAGCTGTAGCTTCTTCGAGTACATCAGCACCTTCTTTTTCGTCTGCGTCTACTTGTCGCAGACGAATGTGCTTTTTGCCTAAAGTAATTAGAAACTCATCTCCGGCTTTCAGACCCATCTGTTTTGTGTACGCCGATCCTATCAGCAAATTACCATTAGACTGCACGCTAATTCTATAACTAGCACTACGTCCACCACGCCCATTCGCACTGGGAGCGCTGTCCAACTGAATGCCTTCAGCATCAATTAGGGCATTTAAGAACTTCATCATATTGACGCGCTCTATACCGTTTTTGGTAACGGTGTAGTAGCCACACTTCTTAGCTTTGTCTTCCTTGCTTACATTCTCTAGCTCTTTGACTTTATGGAGCAGTTCTTGACCGACTAGGGGTTCAATTTTTTTCTGTTTAGCCATCAACTTAGATCGAAAATGAATGGTTGAATTTTTTGAATCGATTTTATTTTAGCTGACAAATAGCTCGCACGCTCAAAATCGTGAGTGGGAATTATTTCGTTTTTATCTCAGCCTAGCCAAGTATATTACACGAATCGACAAAAATCTTACGATTGATCCAATATTTTCCGGAGAATATATCTTAAAGAAGATTGTTATGGAGATATCTATAGTTTGTGAAACACTGCTACACTATATTTGTTTAAGTTTCCTTGCATTATCGCTCAAATAAGTTGTTCACTTGCTAGGGCGCGATAATTGAGACACAGGATGATAAGCAAAACTGATCCGCGTGTCGATAGCCAGTGATTGGTGGTTAGTGCTTAGTGGTTAGTGGCTGTAATCTAACTTAAATAACTAACAACTTACAAGCTTACAAAGGCGTTGCAGAATGAAACTAACGACCAAAGGACACTATAGTGTAAAAGCGTTGCTAGATTTGAGCTTACAGGTAGGATATAATCCTGTATCTGTCAGATCGATCGCGCTTCGTCAAGATATCCCCGCTCCTTATTTAGAAAAATTACTTATAGAAATGCGTCGTGCCGGCTTGGTAAAATCAATTCGCGGCAGTGTTGGTGGATATCAATTAGCGCGATCGCCGGAATTAATCTCTGTAGGACAAATTTTAGAAGCAGTCGGTGAAAGCATTACCCAATTACCTTATTCTGACATCAAAAGAACACAAGCTGAAGATTGGGTAACATTTACTCTATGGCAGAGACTACAGCAAAAACTTAAAGAAGCTTTATATAGTATTACCCTAGCAGATCTCTATTACGATGCTCGTAGTTGGCAAGCAGCTCAAGGGGAAGAAGCTAGCTTTATTGTTTAGTCTATAGTCCATAGTCTAAAATTCTGAACTGTTAACTGTTAACTGTTGATTTTTGACTGTTGACCTTTGACTCATAACCAATGACACCATCTGTTATTTTAATCATTGCCGCCACTTTAGATTACTTAATCGGCGATCCTTCGGGTTTTCCTCATCCAGTGCAAGTTATGGGATGGGCCATTTCTCGTTTGAGCAAATTCGCATTTCAATTTTGTCACAATTCGATAACACAGCGAATAGCTGGAATTTTACTAGGCACAAGCGTCATAATTGGTAGCGGGATTGTTGGCGCTTTTATAATTCAAACTGCAAGATGGCTGCATCCGCTATTGGGAATAATATTAGAAAGTATTCTTCTGGCTAGCTGTTTTGCTTTGAAAAGTTTAAGAACAGCAGCTTCTTCAGTTTTACTACCTTTAGGTACAGGACAAATTGAAGATGCTCGGTCTATTTTAAGTAATTATGTAGGACGAGATACACAAAACCTCACCGAACCAGAAATTTTGCGAGCTGTTCTGGAAACAGTTACGGAAAATGCTACTGATGGGGTCATGGCTCCTCTTTTTTATGCAATTGTGGGAGCATTTTTGCCATTTGTGGGGGCAGCGCCCCTTGCTCTAGCATACAAAGCTAGTAGTACACTTGATTCAATGGTGGGCTACCGATCGCCACCCTATACTTATTTAGGTTGGTTCAGTGCGCGGTTAGAAGATTGTTTAACTTGGCTTCCTTGTCGGTTGACAGTCATAACATTAGCGCTTTTATCAGGTAAACCATTGCATGTTTGGCGGATTTGTCAGCGAGATGCAATTAAAGACTCCAGTCCTAACTCTGGTTGGAGCGAGTGCTGTTATGCTGCTATTTTGGGTGTGCAAATGGGAGGTACAAACTGGTATCGCGGTATAGCTTCATATAAACCACTGCTAGGAGATGCGATTTATGCGATCGCACCAACTCACATCCAGAAAGCTTTGCAATTAACTCGATATTGCTTTTTACTGTGGTTGTTGCCAAGTATATCTCTATTATTTTTGCTCGTAAAAAGGTAATGATCTAGATAGTCGAACTGCGTACATAACGCAAGAGAAAAATAAACTTTTCTCTAACCCCCATAACCCATTCCTCATTACCCCTTTTAAAAAAAACACACAGTATAATCAATAACTCAGGGTATTGTTTATGATTATGTCTGCTAAAGTCGTTCAAATTCTGTCAGCAGAAGAAATACGTCGTACCGTAACCCGTCTCGCTTCTCAAATCGTCGAAAGGACACGTGATTTATCCGACTTAGTACTATTGGGTATTTATTCTAGAGGGGCACTGTTAGCTGAATTGCTAGCACGTCAGATAGAGACACTAGAAAATGTATCCGTGTCAGTAGGAGCAATAGATATTACATTATATCGGGATGACCTTGACCAAATTGGCTTGCGAACTCCTGCAAAAAGTGATATTTCTATTGACCTGACAGGAAAAACGGTTGTCCTTGTAGATGATGTAATTTTTAAAGGACGGACAATTCGCGCTGCTTTGAATGCAATACAAGAGTATGGCAGACCAGAAGTGGTTCGTTTAGCTGTACTGGTAGACAGAGGTCATCGTGAGTTACCAATTCATCCTGATTTTATCGGTAAGCAACTGCCCACCGCCAAAGAAGAAGTTGTCAAAGTTTACCTGCAAGATTGGGATGGAAGAGATGCCGTGGAGTTAATTGGAGATTAGGAATTGGGCATTGGGCATTGGGCATTGGGCATTGGGCATTGGGCATTGGGAAAAAAGAATAATTTGCCTTGTCACCTTGTCACCCTGTCCCCCTTGTCCCCCCCTGCTCCCCATCTCCCCCAAACCCTATCTTCTACCGCATAATCGGGCTACCATGATGATGAATTAAATACCACTTTCCACCAAGAAGTTCAAATACGTTGGTAGCCATTGATTGTGCTTGAATTCGTCTACCCTCAATGACTTGAAAGACGTTTTCTACAAGTACAATGTAGGCGATATTATCGCGAACTTCTGTAGTAATTATGTCTGTGTTGATTTCAATGTACGCAGTATTTTTAAATATCTGTTCCCAAGAGGTGCGAACATCCTTCCAACCCCGCAGCACATTCCATCCGGGGTGAATACAAAGACTACCAGTTCCCTGCGACCATACTACACTCATTGCTTCGATGTCTTTCTTTTCAAAAGCTCGATAAAAAGCTGTGTTAGCGGCTAAAACTTCAGGTGTCATGGGGAGTGCGTAATGGGTAATAGCGGGTAGAAAAAAAACTAACAACGAACGGGAGCATCCCAATTTGGCATAAAAGCCCCTCAGGCTATAAGCCTGGGGCTAAATAAACAAAGCCTGCCTTCGCAGGCTTGAATACTCACAGCCTGCGAAGGCAGGCTTTGTGCGTATAGCGATACCCTTCTAGGGTATTGCGGCAAAATTGGGATGCTCCCCAACGAACAATTAACCACTAAGTATTTTTGACTATGTTAATTGTTTCCAATAATTGCTTTGCGGTGTAAGGTTTGGATAAAAAAGCTTTGATTCCTAGATCGTATGCTGCATTCATTTTATCGCTAGTAGCAAGTCCGCTGATGGCAATAATCTTGACGTTAGGGTTAATTTTGTGCAAAGTGCGAATGGTTGTGATCCCATCCATTGAGGGCATTAGCATATCTGTTAAGACAATAGATATTTTATCGCGATATTCTGCATAAAGGGCGATCGCTTCTATGCCATCGCTAGCGGTTATCGCTTTATAGTTATAGGCTTCTAGGGATGTTTTGGTAATTTCTCGAATCGAAGGTTCATCATCGATGATTAAAACCAATTCTCCGCTGCCATGTGGCAATTCTTGTTCTTTTTCTTCGGGGGTTTCTGCTGTTTCCTGAGCGGGTAAATATACTTCAAATTTGCTGCCTCTCCCTACCTCGCTGTATACATTGATGAAACCACCGTGACTTTTGACAATACCAAGCACTGTGGAAAGCCCTAAACCTGTGCCTTTACCGAGTTCTTTAGTGGTAAAAAATGGCTCAAAAATCCGGTCTAATACTTCATGTGTAATGCCAATTCCTGTATCAGCAACTATAACGACGATATAGGAACCAATTTTAGCGTCAAGATGCATTTTGGCATAGTGCTCATCTACGAGAAAATTTTCGGCAGAGATTGTCAAAGTTCCGCCATTGGGCATAGCATCACGAGCATTGACACACAAATTCATTAGTACTTGATGCAACTGGGTAGCATCTCCAGAAACAGTCCAAAGATTTCGTGAGGTCTGGCAATCAACTTCTATTGATTTAGGAAATGTTTCTTTAATAACTTGGCGAATTTCTAATATTAAGTGCTTTAATTGTAAGATTGTGCGATCGCCTTCTACGCCGCGAGTAAAAGATAATACTTGCTTGACTAAATTTGCTCCACGTTTGGCGTTGGTTACTAATATCGGCAGCAGTCGCTTACTCCGCGCATCATGCAATTGTGTCTCTAGAAGCTGTGCGGTCATTAAAATCGGTGCGAGGACATTGTTTAGGTCGTGGGCAATACCGCTAGCTAAAGTGCCAATGCTTTCTAGTCTTTGGGCGCGTAAAAATTGCGCTTCCAGTTGTTTTTTCTGCGTAATGTCAGTGTTAACAACTAGAATTGATTGTGAGCTTTTTTCAAATGGTACTAATGTCCAGCGGCTTTCGACGATGATTTCTTTGTCGTATTTGGTTGTTTGATATAACTCTCCTTCCCAAGAGCCATTTTTCATCAGAATGTTGAGAGCTTCTTGCAGTTGCATTACATGTTTGGTTTGCCAAAGCTCTTGGATTCTTTTGCCGATCGCTTCTTCTTTCCTGCAACCATATAAACGTTCGGCTGCTTTGTTCCAAAATAAAATTTTATTGTCCAAATCGCGCACGAAAATAGCATCGGTAGCGATATCAAGTAAAGCAGCTTGTTCGCGAATTTTCTGTTCTGTTTGTTTGCGCTCAATCGCGTAGCGAATCGAACGCTCTAACAAAGGTGCTGTCATCTGACTTTTTTCTAAATAATCTGCTGCACCTGCCTTCATTGCCTCAATATCTATTTCGCGATCGCCTTTCCCGGTAAGTAAAATAAAGGGAGTAACGCAACCATTGGCGATCGCTTCGCTCAACAACTCCAGTCCATCCCCCTCACCCAAACGATAATCAACCAGATAGATATCGTGGCGATTTTGAGCGATCGCTTCTCTAGCTTTTGCATAACTACTTACCCATTCGAGTTCGCTACCAGTTACCTGAAATTCATCGAACCAATCACGAGTCAAAATATAATCATCTTCGTCATCGTCAACTAGAAGAACTTTGATTGGACTGTTGTTCATTTCTCCCTCCCACTACTTCTAGTGGTAGTTCCACAATTTCAAACCAGTATTTGCCTATTGTTTTCATTACCTCAACTAAAGAGGCGAAGGTGACAGGCTTAATGATGAACGAGTTTGCACCCAAATCGTAAGTACGGTAAATATCTTCTTCTGCTCTAGAAGTAGTCAGCACAACAATCGGAATTTTTCTCAGATTAGCGTCGGCTTTAATTTCTCTGAGTGCTTCCCGACCGTCTTTTTTTGGCATGTTTAAATCGAGCAAAATCAAACCCGGACGCGGTGCAAGTTTAGCATTGGTATACTGACCACGGTGGTACAGATAATCCATCAACTCTTCACCATCACTTACAATGTGTAACTCATTTGACAATCTGCTTTCTGCCAATGCTTCACGAGCTAACAAACAGTCGTCTTCATCATCATCCGCCATCAAAATTGTGACGGTTGTTTGCCGACCTTTCACTATGAATTTTCCCCTTAGCGCTGGTGATTGTATCTAGTTGGTATTAAATCGCAACAAATTATCAAGTAGTGTTGTAAGATTAAATATCTCATGGGGGTATGATAAACCCTGGCGAGCAATAAAAAATCACGAAAGCAAATTACATCGGTAGAGTGACAATAAATTTTGCTCCTGCTCCTGGTATACTTGTGGCTGTAATACTTCCGTTATGACGTTCAGCAATTTTGCGGCAGATAGCTAAACCGATGCCGGTGCCTTCATATTCGCTGCGACCGTGCAGGCGTTGAAAAATGTTAAAGATGCGACCGAGATACTTTTCATCAAATCCAATACCTTGATCTTCGACGATGATCTGACAAAGTTCTGAACCGTTAATCATTCTAGTAGCTTCAGTGTAGATTTTGACAAAAGGCGGTTCTTGTTGGCGGTGAAATTTTAAAGCGTTGCCGATCAAGTTTTGTAACAATTGCCGCATCTGGAGCGGATCGGCGGTAATGGTAGCTAACTCGCCTACTTCCACATGTGCGTCGGATTGCTGGATAGCCACTTCTAAATCAGACAATACCTCTTGTGCTACTTGTGCTAAATCTACAGATACAAAAGGTTGTGCTCTGGTGGTAACTCGTGAAAGTGTCAGCAAGTCTTCAATCAAACTTTGCATTCGTTGAGCGGCGTTTTGCATTCGTTCTAAATAATCGCGTCCTTGTGCAGTGAATGCATCACCGCAAGTAGCTTTTAAGCGATCGCCAAATGTTTTAATTTTCCGCAGTGGCTCTTGTAAATCGTGGGAAGCGATAAAAGCAAATTGTTGTAGTTCATCATTGGAACGGGCTAATTCTTCGCGTTGGCGAGTTTCTTGTTCTAAAAGTTGCGCTTGGGAGACAGCAATACCGATTTGGTCTGCTAGTTGTCGCAAAAGTTCTGCTTCCCAGGTAGTCCAGTTGCGGGGATGAGCGCACTGATGGGCAATTAGTAAGCCCCAAAGTTGATTTTTAAAGAGAATCGGAACAACTAAATTAGCTTTGGCACCAAACGATTGCAGCATTTCATAGTAGCAAGGATGGATGCTAGCGTTGTCTACGTCCTGAATAGAACCAATTCTGCCGTAGCGGTATTTTTCGATGTAACTTTCATTAAAGCAAGGGTCGATAATATTCCATGCCTGAAGCACGGGGAAACCGGGAACTACAGCTTCTTTTACTATCGTTCCCGAACCATCCGACCACAACCGAAAGATAACCACACGGTCTGCGTGTAGCAGTTGCTGCACTTCGGTGACGCTGGTGTGGAGAATTTCATTAATATCTAAAGACTCGCGAATTTTTACAGTGACATCGCCGAACAATTGCGATCGCATGTTTTGCTTAAGTAACTCTTCTTCTACTCGCTTGTGATGGCTCATGTCCATCATCGCACCAATCATCCGCACAGCAATGCCAGTATTGTCATAAACGACATAACCGCGATCTAAAATGTAAGCATAAGTATTATCGCCACGCAGAAAGCGGTATTCATTCGACCAAAATTGCTTACCACTAGCGATCGCCGCGTTCATATTAGAAACAACCCTGACTTTATCCTCTGGGTGTATGTGTTCGCGCCACCATGTAGTATCTGAACCTACATTTTCTGTCGAATATCCAAATGTCTGCACAGCTTGATTCCACCACACCTTATTTGTCAATAAATCCCAGTCCCAAACAACATCATTGGTAGCACGGACAACTATCTGGAAACGCTCTTCACTTTGGTGCAGTTGTTCTTCTGCTAGTTTGCGCTCAGTAATATCCGTATAAGAACCAACCATTCTTATTACATTATTGTCTTCATCCCACTGTGCCTGACCGCGATCCAAAATCCATTTGTAAGCATTATGTTTACACCGCACTCGATGCTCACTGATGTAAAACGGAGTTGTTTTGGCAAAGTGGTCTTGAATAAGTTGTCTCACCCGAACGATATCATCTGGATGCACTCGTGTTGACCATTCATCTAAATAATTGGAAATCTCTTGCTCTTCATAACCGAGCATTTCTTTCCAACGAGTTGAAACGAACATTTGATTAGTTTTAATATTCCAGTCCCAGATACCATCATTAGTAGCCTGCACGGCTAACTGCCAGCGTTGCTCACTTTCTTTAAGTGCATCTTCGATTTTTTGCCGTTCATTGGCTGTAGCCAGAATATTGGCAATAGCTTGGAGAAAATAAATTTCGTCTCGGCTGAAGTTGCGTGCTTGGGTTGTGTGTGCTCCTAAAACGCCAAAAGGACGCTCTTTACCTTGAATAACAACACTCATACCGCTGACTACTTGATGATCATGCAGCAGTGGGGGTCCGTTGAACCTAGTTTCTGTACGCAGGTCATTAACAATAACAGGTTCAGCAGAAAGCAAAGTGTAGCCAGCTTGAGAATTTCTGTCGGCACCGACGGTCGCTTCTCCTACCAGCCCTGGTTGCCAGCCTACACCCGCCCGTAACAATAATGCCTCACCGTCAGGCAGTAATTCCAAAACTTTGCAATACTCAACTTTTAGGGATTGGGCAACCAGCGTCACGGCTGAATTCATTAATTCAGTAAAGTTTGTGCCAGCTAAAGCGCTTTGGCTAAGTTCTGCCACTAACGCTTGCCGATTAGCGTAAAGTTCTATCCGTTCTTCCGCTTGCTTGCGCTTGGTGATGTCAATTGTCACCCCAGACATCCGCAACGCCATCCCGGAAGAGTCGCGAAAAACAACTCCTTTACTTGCTGCCCAACCCAGGCTACCATCGCGGGCAACAAAGCGATATTCGATGTCGTATTCAGTTTCTTCCCGAATTGCCTGAATTACCGAGCGGCTAATAAAATTTCGGTCTTGAGGATAAACACATTCAATAAAAGCTGCATAAGTAGTCTCAAAACTACCTGGTTCTAAGCCAAAAAGCAGTTCTAAGTTATCTGACCAAGTTATTCTATTAGTGACGACATCCCAATCCCAAGTACCCATGCGAGCTGCATCTAATGCCATCCGCAATTGCGCTTCTCGCATTTGCGCTTGCTCTGTTTGCTGTCGTAATGCCTTCACATGAAGGCTAGCTTCCATCAAACGATGCACTCGTTGACGCAATACTTGCCATTGAATTGGCTTGGTAATATAATCAGTCGCACCCACTGCAAAAGCTCGCTCTATAGATGCTTGATCGTCAAGAGCAGTAATCATTAAAATGGGTGTGCTTGCGCCACCAGGAAGTTTTTGTAATTGCGCGCAGCAGGTAAATCCATCCATCACGGGCATGATGGCATCAATCAGCACTATTTCTGGCTGTAGTTGAGTATAAGCAGCTAGCGCTTCGGAACCATTAGTTGCTTCTGCCACCTGATATCCTGCTTGTTGCATCAAGTCGCACAGCTGCATTCTTATAAAATCGTCGTCGTCTACAACCAGAATTAGGTTTGTCATTGGTCATTGGGCATGGGGCATGGGGGAGCCAGTGCCGTGCGGAGGTGTCCTCCGTTGAGGCAACTGGCGTCATTGGTAACTCGTTCCCAGTCTCTGGCTGGGAATGCTTACCGGAGGCTCTGCCTCCAGATTTTACAGGAGGCAGCAGCCCAGTAGTTACGTTATAAGGCAGAGCTTTGTAACGAGAAAGACGAGAAAAACGAGAAGTTTCAAGTTCCGAGCACGAAGTTTCGAGTTCCGAGCACGAAGTTTCAGCTTCTAAGGCTCAAAACCTTAATATTATGGATTATAAGAGAAATGCCGAAAACCCCGGAGAAACAAGAACGTAGTTCTGTCTTTCGTGCTTTAGACCGGGGATGAAGGCTAGCAGCAGGATTTATCCTGCTTTCAGGCTTTTTATGTAGTCGCGAATTACTTCCGATATTGAATACTGCTTCAGTTGAGCGTATAGGTTTAGCTTTTCCCATTCTTCGTTAGAAAGTCGAACTCTTAATATCTTTTCTCGCGCCATTGTAGTCTTTTTAGTGCTACAATAATTGTAACAGGAATGGTATTCAACCTGTCTAAAAACCTAACTACCTAACGGTAATCTGTACCTTGACAATTGAAGATATAGGGTTCTATTCCATAGTTCTAGTTCCTGCCCAGGAATAGGTAAAATCTTCATGGGGGCTAGACAATACAGGATTTTGAAACAAAAAAGTTTCAAGTAAGAAAAAAGAACTTGTAGAAATACAACTACCGAGGGGCACTCGGAAAGAAACGCTTAGGGAAAGAACCACCTCTGATTTAAAAACTGCAAGGGATTTAAATTAAGTGGGCTTGATGAACTAAGAATCCCCGCGCATTTATGCCGGGGAGTGTCAAAAACTCTTAACCAATGCCCAATGCCCAATGCCCAATGCCCAATGCCCCATGCCCAATGCCCCATGCCCAATGCCCCATTAACTAAGGACTCTATGTAAAGTTTGTAATAATTCTTGTGTCGTATATGGTTTTGGCAAAAAGGCTGCGTGCTGAGATATTTTATTTAATAAGACTTGTTCGCTCGTTGGCAATCCACTGACTACAACAATAGGCAGTAGCGGATTCATTTTTTTCAAGGTGTTAATGGTGGTGGCTCCATCCATGTTGGGCATCATCATATCAATAATTGTTGCTTTAATTTCATTTTTATGCTGGGCGTACAGTGCGATCGCCTCAATGCCATCACTTGCACTAATTGTTTTGTAATTATATTTTTCTAGAGAGGTTGTGGTAATCTCCCGAATCGAGGCTTCGTCATCGACAATCAAAATCAACTCTTCATGTCCGGTGAGTATTTCCTGATTTTCTTCTTGCCGGATTGCATCTGTATTCACCGCTGGCAAATAAACTTTAAATTTCGTGCCTTTGTTGAGCGCACTTGACACAGTGATAAAGCCACCGTGACCTTTAACAATACCGATTACTGTCGAAAGTCCTAAACCTGTGCCTTTACCAAACTGTTTTGTTGTAAAAAATGGCTCAAAAATTTTATCTAACGTTTCTTGAGAAATCCCAATTCCTGTATCAGTAATGCTCAAGAGTATATATGAACCAACTTTCGCATCAATATGCATTCTGGCAAAGCTTTCATCAATGAAAATATTCTTAGCAGAAATTTTTAATGTCCCTCCATTGGGCATAGCATCACGAGCATTGATACACAAATTGATCAATATTTGATGTATTTGGGTGCTATCGCCACAAATTTGCCATAAGTCTGGCTCAATTTCTTTCTGAAATGTAATTGATTTGGGAAATGTTTGCTCGATAATTTGCTTCATTTCTAAAATCTGATGTTTTAGCTGAAGCACAGTGCGATCGCCTTCAATTCCCCGCGCAAAAGAAAGCACTTGTTTCACCAAACTTGCACCGCGTTTGGCGTTGTTTTCTACTATCGATAATACCTTTTGACTGCGCTCATCCGAAAGTTTTGCCTTTAACAGTGGCACTGACAACAAAATTGGTGAGAGCATATTATTTAAATCATGAGCAATACCACTAGCAAGTGTGCCGATACTCTCCATCCGCTGGGCACGTAAAAATTGTGTTTCTAGCTGTTTTTTCTGGGTTACGTCAGTCTCTACAACCAAAATTGATTTGGCTTTTTGATGTTCATCACACACTAAAGTCCAACGACTTTCAACGATGATTTGTTTGCCTGATTTGGTATATTTTTGTAACTCACCCTGCCAATTTCCATCTGACAAAACAGTCTGGTAAATTTCTTGCTGCGGCAATGCTTCATTATCTAATTGATTAATATTCTGGCACATAGCTTCTTCTGCTTTCCAACCATAAAGCTTTTCGGCGCTTTTGTTCCATAATAAAATTTTGTTGGATAAATCTCGCACAACAATTGCATCTGCAGAGATATCAAGTAACGCTGCTTGTTCGCGGACTTGCTGTTCTGCTTGTTTGCGCTCTGTGATATCCTCAACTACATAAGCAAATCTTTGAGGGCTATCGCAACATGCAGCAATTGAGGAGACAGTAGCTTTAAACCATTTTTTAGCCTCCTCAGTTTCGTGAAGATATTCAAAGCTGACAGGCGATCGCGTTTTTTCTGCTTGACGGTAGTGATTAATCCACTTATGTAGATACTTTTGAGGTACACCCATATTACTAGCAAAGCGATTTTTCATCGCTTCTGGAGTGAGTCCAAAAAATTTGGCACTAGCAGCGTTGCCAGAAATATGCCGGATGTCATCATACCTTAGCTCCACAGTTCCCATCATCATTGGTGCGCTGTCGAAAAAGCTGTGTAGTGTAGATTCACTTTGGCACAGTGCTTCTTTTGCTTTTTTGTAATCAGTTTTAATGCTTGCTAGTTCAGCTAAATCCCGCCGGATTTCTAATTGTCTAATTATCGCACGGCTAAGAGCTTTGAGTGCTTCTAGCTGTTCTAAAGTAATTTGGCGTGGCTTTTGATCGACTATACACACAGTCCCAATCGCTTCTCCGCTTGGTGTTATCAAAGGTACACCAGCGTAAAATCTTACATAAGGTTCAGACGTAACTACAGGATCTGAGGCATATCGTTCATCAGCCAAGGTATCAGGGATAATCAAAGCATGGCCTTTTTCGATGCAAAACGGACAAAACCCAATTTCTCTAGGCATTTGCTGTACATCCAGCCCGACTTTAGCTTTGAACCAGTGACGGTTGCTGTCTATAAGATTAATTACGGCGATCGCTGTGCCACAGATTTGCGCGGCTAAAAATGCCAGATCGTCAAATACCTCTTCTGGTGGAGTGTCAAGGATTTGATACTGACGCAGAGCGTCAAGCCTTCTTGCTTCGTTTTTAAGAGTTAAAGTATTCATTAAATTTACCTAACAATTACTTAATTACACTTGCCCTTGTTTTATTTATGGTTGTTGCTCGCTTCAACAAGCAGGGAAGGTGTAAGAGTGATGGCTTGACAATGCTGCACTTTCTAAATCTTGACAACAGCCATACACATCTGCTGCTTACTAGCAGCGCTTGGTTTGCCCAAATCAAGTAGCGCGATCGCCTAACTTTTGAGCTTCTAACAAGTCACTATCGGGATATTTAAAAATAACCAGCAGGTAACTTGCTAACTGTACCCATAGTAATATGTCTTTAGAAGGATGACGACTTTATTTATTAAGTTCCTGAAATCTACGTAATTGGAACGGTAATTACGTATTGATTGGCAATCTTTTTTAGAAAAAGCCAGGTAGAGCTAGAGTTTTACGTCGAACTACTTAGTAGTTATAGCGTAGATCAACCAATAAAGTTCGATTAAAGATTATTGCTGGAAATTCCACACAGCCTTAAAGAAGTTACATCTAAAGGAGCCACTTTGATGCAGTGAAACAGTGCCGTGCGTATTTTCCCCCCCGCTGAGGCATCTGTTGAACCCGCTCGTGATGTCTCCTCTGCCCTTGCAAAGTGCGGTTCTCTAGAGTCAAAAGTTCTTTCTTCTTCCTTTACCCTTACCCCTTCCTTTTTCCCCTTCTTGGTAAGCAAAGCTTAAACTTAAGAGTAGATACTGATGCCGAATAAAATGAACTCAGTTAAGACAACAACACCTGCCTCTGCGATTAAACCAAGTGCTAAAGATAGCTTTACGATTACTTTTGCGCCATTGTCTGTTGACGAAGCCTATGCTAAGGTTGACGATCAAGCCAACGGTGCGATCGTGCTGATGAGTGGAATGGTTCGCAATCAAACAGATGGTAAAGCTGTGATGTCACTGGAGTATCAAGCTTATGAACCGATGGCGCTGCGGGTATTTTATCAAATTGCGGCTGATATTCGCTCCTCTTGGTCTGATGTGAGTCGAGTTGTGATTTATCATCGCGTTGGACGCTTGAAAATCGGCGAAATCAGCGTTTTAGTAGCGGTGGGTTGTCCTCATCGCCGTGAAGCCTTTGAAGCTTGCCGTTATGCTATTGATACTCTCAAACATACTGCACCGATATGGAAAAAAGAACATTGGCAAGACGGTTCGAGTAGCTGGGTAAGCATTGCTGCTTGTGAAACCCAAGATTGTTAATAAAGAAATTAGGAAATTGGGCATCGGGCATGAAAAAAAGATTTGACTTTATTCCAACTTTCTACAAGAGTGCAAGATTACCTATCCTCTTTTTTTCTTTTTTTGTATACGACCAGCGTCTTCTCTGCGAGACCAAGACCTTGGCGTAAAGCCTTCTCAAGCGCAAAGACGCACTCGCGTTCGGCATAGCTTATCGCAGAGAAGGTGGTTCGTTAAATGAAGTATTCTTGGAGCGGGAAGGGAGTAATTCTCAATTTCTATTACCCATTGCCCAATGCCCATTGCCCATTGCCCAACGCTAATTATAAAATATAAATTCATAATTCGTTTCAATTATTTACACTTTTATCAGTTGATATTGCAGTTTGTAAAAGTTTTTTGTAACCCAAAGGACTATTCCTTTAGACTGAACAACAATGGGAATAAGTTAGGACATCCAAACATGAATTCAGTGAACTTAATTTGTCACGAGTTTGTCGTTGCTGTTTCTTTTGTGGCTTGTATTGCTGGTTTGTTGCTTCTGTGGGATTGCAAGCAGCAAAAAGATGAATGGGAGGAAACAGAACAAATTCTGTTGAGAATGAGCTTTACTTATTGGTTAGTTTACTGCGTTGCTTTTGGTATTGAGAAAGTTATTTTACCCGAATGGTCAGGGGTAGTGATGTCGTTGAGAATGATGACAGCGTTGTCATATTTATTAACATTTTCTTGCATTCTCAGTCTGCCGCTACACAAATTTGCAGTGCGGCACGTTCAGGAGTAGCGATTTGTCTTTTGTGACTGCGGACAAATTACTATTACTTTCTCATAGCGATCGCGATCGCTTCTTCGAGTTTATCCTGATCCAAAATGGTCAGGATAAACACCTCTTGCACCGTTTTACCCTGACGTGCGATTACCTTGAAGCCTCCGCGAATCGGTACAGACACGCGCAATTGCATTTTTGGGCAGTGACCTCTCACCCGTCCAATCACTCCCGGTGTGACAGTTTGCAGTCCCTCGTGCTGGCAGAGACGTTCTAAAATAGGAATAAGACCGGGAATGTGGGTTGAGTGATTCCAAACTAATCTGGCATCGGTAGGTTTGCCCATTGTAATTATGCTGCTTCTAAAGGAGCCATTGTTAAGCCAGCTCGACGCAACTGCTGATGATACAGTTCCGCTGGTTCTTGTGGACCAACCCAAACGATCGCTTGACCTTCGTAATGCACCTGGTTAGTCAAATCCCAAGCGTGATCGGGTGTCATCCCTGGTATATACTTTACCAAACACTCAGCAACATGCTGAAATGTATTAAAATCATCATTCAACACAATGACTTTAAAGTTTGGATAAAGCTGGCGAGTAGCTTGACTAGACCGTTCAGGAGCTACAGTTGGTGCTGTCGCCATCCCGTAAACAGCTGCTGAAAGTCTGGTAATCATAAAAGAGGATTTTACAAAACTACACTACAAATTACTAGTTTAGTTCATAGTCGGGGACTAGAGGCTAGGGAATAGGGAATAGGAATAGGGAATGGGGAATGATTCTTTTTCTAGTCACCAGTCCCCAGTCCCTAATTTCCTATTTCCAATCTTCCCAATTTTGATTGAAAATTGAGGTGTCGGGGAAAGCAGTAGGATTGCCATTTTGTTCTAACAGACGTTTGACCGCTTCGAGTTGCGGTTCTGGTTGCGGCAAATTGTCTACTAGTTGGTAAGGTGCGATCGCATTTTTCAAAGCAAACGCACTGATAGTTCCCGCAGCGGCGCCAGCTGACCACTCAAATGAGTGTACTCGATATGCGGCGGCGGCAATGTGACTGGTAGCAATACTTTTACCCCCAACTAGTAAATTGTCGATTTTCTGGGGAATCATCGCTCTCAGGGCAATTTGGAAGGGGTAAGCTTGTCCGGCGCCGCGTCTTTCACCCTCACGTTCTTTGTTACCAGGTGCTTCTGGGGGGCTGTTAGTCATGCAGGGATGGAAATCTATGGCGTAGTGACCGATACCTATAGCATCGGGGAAAATAGTGGAACGAGTCCGCCGCGCAGCGTTTTGTGCTGGGGTTTGTCCGGAAAGTACTGATGCAGCTTCTAAACCAGAAAGTGCTGCTCGTAACCTGCGATATTCTTTATTTCCCAGTGTTGTTGCGTAATACGGATCGCTGTAATCGCGGCGAGAAATATCAATTTCCCAAATCATAAAACCTGCGGGTTGTCCCCAACTAGGACGCCCAATAATTCTTCGTCCTTCGCGCATGTAAGGATATTTCGATAAACCATGCACTGTGCCCATCGGCGAATTTAGCCCGGAAAGAAAGCGGTTATTGGGTTGCGGCTGTTTTACACCATCTCCCAATTGAGAATCTGTCGTCCCGGCTACCAACCAGTAATAATATCCAAAGGCATTTTCTTCAGCTTTGCGTAAAGCGTCTGTCCGCAGTCCACCCATCCAGCCTCCGGGCTGCAATTGCCCGCTAGCTTGCAACTGTTGACGGGAGTAGATTAAATTATCTTCGGCGGTTCCTGGGCGATAATCGTTACCCCAAGTCCAGTTTTGCATGGAGATATCCCCAGGTGCGGGATTTGTAAACTTGACACCGCCAAATTGTCCTGGCTGTCCTGGTTGGGGACTCCAAATCCGACGGTAGGTGAAAACTAACGGGAAACTAGCTAACCGCTTTAATTCATAGCTGTAATATGGCGAGTACTGCTCATAAAATGAAGGCATTGTTTGCGGTTGGGGTTCTTTGGTTGCCTCCATTGCAAAGGTGTAGGTAAAGCCTTGAGTACAATACTGGTCATTTGTGGCACTAGAAGAAGAAGGTTCTAAGTAAGAGCGATCGTCAATACCCAAACGGTAAGGAACATCAGCTAGAGCGATAATTTCTCCGGTTTCGCTGGTGTCTACAACGTACCAATTAGGTGTATTGCTACCAGCTTTGCTTGTTTGTTTGGGGACAAAGCGAATAATGTTTTTAGTGAATTTAGATGAGTTTTCGTAGCGATAAGAGTCTTCGATGCTTTGAGATAAAGTATAGGTGTTGAGCGGTGTAGAAGCAGTTGGTTTGTGTTCGATCGCGATCGCACTATTAATGATTTTGCCATCGCTACTAAGTTCCAACTCTTTAACTACGGTGTTTGGGTATAATTGCAACTTGCCTTTGCCGCGTTTCTCCGCATCTTTGAGCATTTGGCTGAGAATTTCATGTCCATCGCGGGGAAGAAAGCAAGATTCGCTTACCCAGCAGTTACCAGGGTTAAGTTTGCCATATTTCTTCTCAATCCGGCTTCGCAATTCTAGATAACCGCGAGAGTAAAATTGCTTTGCGCGTTGCGTTGGACGTTCATCTAACGCAGATGTCCCCTGAGAAGATATTTGTCCTCCCAACCAATCGGTAATTTCTGTGTGGCAAACTGTGCGACCAGCGAGTAAAGCTTCGTAAGCTGTCGCAACCCCAGATAATCCACCACCGACAACCAAGATGTCACAATTTACGGTTCTGTCTGGGTTCCTGGGGGGTGCAGCGATCGCGTTGAGTGGTACGAAAAAGGTAGATATTAAGGCAAGGCTGATAAAACGCTTCATAGTTTGAAAAATCCGTTCAACTCCTGTGTCACCTTTTAGACGCTACCACTTAGCAAATGTTCATCTCAACCTTTTTTTAGGAAAAAATGTGTTTGGTGATGGCATGAGCGATCGCCTAAAATTGGCACATGGAGACTTTAACTAGGTTTAACCGATGGCTTCATTTCCTCCTAACCGCGCTACTACTTTGAAAGCAGCGTTTCGCGTTTGTGATGTCAAACCCTTGGAAGGTCCGGACATTGAGCGATATTATGTAGACTTGTCCAACGTCCGCAACACAGAAGCAATTGAAAGTGTTAATACTCAGTTAGAATTTCTCGATGCCGCACAATTTGACAGCATATTGTTTACTGGGCATCGCGGATGTGGTAAAAGTACTGAACTAAAGAAGATTCAGAAACGTTGGGAAGTTGAATACAAAGTAATTTATATCGAAGCAGATGCGGAAATTGATATTTTGGATGCTGAATACACAGATTTATATTTGGTAATTATTAAAAAAGTTGCTGATGAACTAGATAAATTGGGTTTAAAGTTTGACGCTAAACTCTTACACAACTTTGAATCTTGGTTTCAAGAAATTACTCAAGAAACAGAACAAACAGTTGAAAGGTCTTTTACTAGCAGTGCCAGTGCCGAAGGTGGCGGACAAATTCCCTTTATTTCTAAGCTTTTAGGGAAAATTCAAGCGCAAATTAAAGGGGCTGATAAACAAAAGCAAATAATTCGCCAATTACTGCAAAAAGATATCGGGCGTTTGCAAGCCGATATTAATTTATTATTGGCTGATGCTTTCGTTAAGCTCAAGCAAAAATATCCTGAATATGAAAAGGGATTTTTAATTATATTTGATAACTTGGATCGAGTTCCGCTCAATGTAGCTAATCACTTATTTTTTGACTATCCGGCACAATTGCAAAGCTTAGATTGTACGATTGTTTTTACAGCACCAATTTCTGTAGTTTATTCCGAAAAAAATTTAAGTAACGCTTTCGACACACCCAATATTGTGCCGATGGTAAATATATATAAATTAGAGCAGCAACGCTGCGATTTAGAATATAATGATGTCGGGATAAAAGCGGTTGCGAGTTTGATAGAGCAACGAGTTGATATAGACGCTGTATTTGAATCGCGTCAAGATTTGCTCGAATTAGCCAAAGCTAGCGGTGGTCATATACGCCAATTAATGCAAATAACGGCAAAAGCTTTTCTCACAGCAGCAACTCGTAAACATAATAAAGTAACTGCCGATGATGTTAATTATGCGATTAAGCAAGAGCAATTTAACTTTGAGCGGAGTATCCCGACAGAACTTTATTCTAAATTAGCCGAAGTGTGTTTAACTAAAGATGTTCCTAAAGATGAAACCGGACGGTTGATGCTGTTTAGTCTTTGGGTATTTGAATATAACGGCAAAACCCGCTGGAATTATATTAACCCTACTGTGAGGCAAAGCAATGCCTTTCAAGAAGCTTTACAATTCATTACAAAAAATCCTTAAGTTTAATTCAGAGAAAGAAAAGTTTTTGGCGCTTAATCAGCAGTCCTTAGCAGAACTGCTGACATTTATCGATTTTGCCGATGAAAAGTTAACAATCGGTTTTGTAGAAATCAACTTTGCTAAAGATAGAGATGCTTTAATTAAAATCCTACAGAATCATCCACAATGTCAGGAAATACAATTTAAAATATTGAATTTTTCGGATAAAGAATTGCGGTTTCTGCGTGATGCAATTGTTGAAGAATTAGCCGGAATAAAAATTGAAAAAAACAAAAAGTTAGTTATTATTATTATCGGCTTAGAAAAATCAATAGGAATGTCTGGCGAATATCCCCCTGTATTGCAAGACCTAAACTTTGTCCGCGATGCTTTTACAACTAGCGTTGCTCATCCTATTTTATTATTTTTACCAAATTATGCCCTGACTCGCTTGGCAAAATACGCCCCAGATTTTTGGGCTTGGAGAGCAGGAGTTTTTCATTTTCAAACAGATGAAAAAACCAAAGACTATGCGATTGATCAAACGCTTAACTCTGACAAAATAAGAGGAAGTTTGGAATTAGCAGAGAGACAAGAGCGCATTGATTTACTTCAGCGGTTGTTAATGGAATACAGCCCGGATAATAATCATCAAGCATCAACTAATATACGTGGGTGCATTAATATTTTCAAAGAGTTAGGAATCGCCTATCGCAGCATTGGAGAGGTTGAAAAAGCAGAAGATTTTCTTAAAAAAGCTTTAGATTTGGTTGATGATAAGCAAGAATTAGCTAAAGAAAAATCCAGTATTCTCCACAATTTAGGTTGGCTTTATGATGATTTGGGGAAAATAGATGAAGCGATCGCACTTTATAATCAGTCTTTGGAATTAAAGGAACGCGTTGGTGATATTCAAGGGAAAGCAGCGACGTTACACCAACTTGCTGGTATCTACGCTAATCGTGGGGATGTGGATGAAGCGATCGCACTTTATAATCAGTCTTTGGAAATAACTGAACGCGTTGGTGATATTCAAGGGAAAGCATCCACGTTACACCAACTTGCACGTATCTACGCAAATCGTGGGGATGTCGATGAAGCGATCGCACTTTATAATCAGTCTTTGGAATTAAAGGAACGCGTTGGTAATATTCAAGGGAAAGCAGCGACGTTACACCAACTTGCAGGTATCTACGCAAAGCGTGGGGATGTGGATGAAGCGATCGCACTTTATAATCAGTCTTTGGAATTAGAGGAACGCGTTGGTAATATTCAAGGGAAAGCGATGACTTTGTGGTGCTTAGGAGATTTAGCACAAAAGCAAGGAGATTTTGCGACTGCAATAAACTATTTACAGCCATCTTTGGAAATATTACAACGGCTGAAATCTCCTGATGCAGAGAAGGTTAGTAAAAGCATTGCCAAAGTGCAAGAAAAGGTAAAAAGTAAAACAGTTGAATAGAGGTTCTACCGATCCCCTTATGAAATAAAAAGTATTTCAACCTAAAAAAAGCTCAAAACCAACAAGAATACATAGCTACAACTTAGGTGAGAATCGCTATAACTTCGGATATATTGCTGTCAGACTAAATAATAGTTGCTGTAATACCACTTATACAAAAAAGAGGAGAAATTTTCCCTTAATTTCTGGTTAATTGGTGATTTATCAAGAAAATTCAAGTACTATATTCAATGCTGCACGAATTGATTGCCAATATTCTTCCTCCAACACTCCTACTAAGCTAAGAACTCGGCTATTATCAATACTGCGAATTTGTCCAACATCAATGTAACGGTCTTGGTCTAAACCATTCATAGCAGATGCTACGACATTGACAACATAAGGAGCATTTTTACTTCCTGGTCTGAATGGCATTACAACTGTTAACAAACCGTGCTGGTTCATTATATTATTCTGAACAATTAGGCAAGAGCGTGTCTTTCGTAATTCTGTACCCACTGTTGTGTCAAGTTTACAAAAGCGTATTTCTCCACGTCGATAAGTTAAGTTACCTTTAGGCATTATTCAATTCCATCCCCAGCGACGCAATCCCAAAGTGCGATTTCTTCCTGATACTCTGGGTCGTTAGCATCTTCTTGAAGCGCTGCAATCATCTCTGCTTCTAGGACTGTACGACGATGCTGACTCAAGACATCGTTGATGTATCCACTACGGTTAGGAGTTTCTCCATTATTAGCACCTCGCTTATCTATAAAAGCCAAAATATCTTCATCAAGTGTGATTGTTACTTTCTTAGCCAAAGGTGTGCCTCCTTGTTCTTACTATTTAGCCTTACTTTTTTATCATACTAAATTATGGAGTAGCCTGCGTGGCAGTCTTTTGCTGCTAATCTCTCGCTGAGAGTTATGGAGATTACCCTATTGCCTGTTGCCCGTTCCTTCTTCCCTTATCTGAGAACTGATGGCTGCATAGGGCACAAAAATATAAATCAAAAAAAGGTAAAAGGGTTAGGGATTAGGGCATAGGGCATAGGGCATGGGGCATTGGTCATTAATCCCCTTGTCCCCGTTGTCCCCGTTGTCCCCGTTGTCCCCGTTGTCCCCGTTGTTCCCCACTCACCACATGTCAAATTCCTATCGTTCAGAAGATGTACAACAAATTCTCCAGCTAGCCATGACACAAAAGGCAGAGGGTAGAGATTTTTCCCGTCAGGAATTGTTAGAAATGGCGGCAGATTTGGGGATATCTCAAGAAGCGATCGCAGACGCAGAAAAACAGTTAACGCAGCAATCGGAAAAACAACGTGCGAAGCAGGTATTAAGTAATATGAGTAATAATCGTCGCCGCCAATTTAAGACACATCTTTTTTTGTATCTCATCATTAATACTTTCTTAGTTGTGATCGATTTTATGACAGATGGTAACTTAAATTGGGCTTACTGGCCCATCTTGGGCTGGGGTTTGGGGCTAGCTTTTGATGCTTTTGATGCTTTTCAAGGTCCAAACGATGGACGATAATATACTAAAGGTGGTAAATAAAAGTTAGACCTAATATGCGCTTCAATCAGGGCTGCTAGATTAGAGATAGGTTCCCCACTTAAAAAACTTACCAATGGATACGGATGGTTTGTATGAAGAGCAAAAATCAGCTCGTCTACTCTAGCCTAGCCTGCGGTTTTCGCCGTGGAGCGCATATAGAAAAATCAACTCAAAGCTGCTCTAGGCGCGTTTCTGCTTTAATGTTGAGAAGCGCTATTATCTTTTCTAGCTTTGTGTTCTCTGTTGGTGTTGCTAGAAGCCAACCTGCGTCACAGGTGTCTCCCCAGCAAACGCCAACGACTATATCGAATCGAGAAGAGACGCGAATTAAACAGCAAGTGCAATCTGAAGTCGATCGCGCTTTGGCTCGTAGAAGTATCCAGAGCAACGTCTGGCTAGTTATATTAACTTTACTTCCAGTAAGTGCGATCGCTTCACTTTGGCTATTTCGTCGCGCGGTAATTCGTGCGATCGTTGATAGAGCGATGAAACAGCTAGAGGAAGTAAAACAAGTACAAAACCAGTTAAGTTCTGTTAGGCAAGAAGCAGATAATATTATACACCAAGTTAAAAGTACTACTTCTCAATTAGAAGTTGAAGCAGCAGCACTACAAGAAAAAATAAAAGCAGAAAAAGATAATTTATCTGGGTTTACATCTGAATTCTTATCAAAAGAAAAATTATTAGCCGAATTAGAGAATAAAATCAAAACGGCTAAACAAAAAGTAGCAGATTTAGAACTTGATTTTGCTTCTCAACTATCTGATTTACAGTCAGATGCTCAAAGACAAAAAGATATAACGTTAAATAATTTATTAATTTTAGAATCTGCGGGCACTGAGAAATTTTCAGAATTACAGTTGGATGTTAAAAAACAACAAGTTCGCATCCTGGAAAATCTAGAAAATATCAAATCAGAGTTTACATCACAAGTATCAGGATTACAGTCAGAAACCCAACAGCAAAAAGATGTCACGCTGGAAAATTTACAAAGCATACAGTCGGCGTTTATATCACAACTATCAGCAATCGAGTCAGAAACGCAACAGCAAAAAGATGTCACGCTGGAAAATTTACAAAGCATACAATCAGAGTTTACATCACAAGTATCAGGATTTCAGGCAGAAACGCAACAGCAAAAAGATGTAACACTGCATAATCTGAAAAAGCTAGAAGCAGAATTGCAATCTCAAATCTCAGCATTTAATTCAGAAACTCTACAACAAAAACATGTAACGCTGCATAATCTGAAAAAAGTCGAAGCAGAATTACAATCTCAAATATCAGCATTTAATTCAGAAACTCAACAGCAAAAAGATGTAACGCTGGAAAATCTGAAAAAGCTAGAAGCAGAATTGCAATCTCAAATCTCAGCATTTAATTCAGAAACGCAACAGCAAAAAGATGTAACGCTGGAAAATCTGAAAAAGCTAGAAGGAGAATTGCAATCTCAAATATCAGCATTTAATTCAGAAACTCAACAGCAAAAAGATGTAACGCTGGAAAATCTGAAAAAGCTAGAAGCAGAATTGCAATCTCAAATATCAGCATTTAATTCAGAAACGCAACAGCAAAAAGATGTAACGCTGGAAAATCTGAAAAAGCTAGAAGCAGAATTGCAATCTCAAGTATTAGGATTCAAGTCAGAGACGCAACAGCAAAAAGATGTAATACTGCATAATCTGAAAAAGCTAGAAGCAGAATTGCAATCAGAAACGCAACAGCAAAAAAATCAATATATTGAAAAATTAGAAAAAACCTATTCAGAATTAGCCTCTCAGCTTTATAAATCGCAAGAAAATGCTGAACGACGAAAAGAGTTAATTATAGAGAATTTAGAAAAATTCGGTTCACAGTTTATTTCTGAATTAGAGAAAGATGCAGAACAAGAAAAGAATAGAATCCTGAACAAGCTAGAAAAATTAGAGTCAGATGTAGCTAAAGTATCTAAATTACAGATAAATGCTGAAGAAAGAAAAGAATTAATTATACAGCAAGTTTCTGAAAGTTCACCTCCATTAATTCAAGAAGCGGTGAATCGTGCAGTTGAGGAAAAAATACACGAATCAAAACAGCCGGAAGTATTAGAAGAACCTGCATATCCTCGAGTTAAGTTGAATGCTGATGATTATCTGGAAAAAGGAGATGCTTTCTTATCAGAAAGACGCTATGAAGAAGCGATCGCTTGCTATAAAAAAGCACTGAAAATCGAGCCAGAAAAAGCTGTTGCTTGGTTTAAGGTAGGTATTGCTAATTCGAGGGTGAAACGATACAAAGATGCGATCGCTTCTTATGACAAAGCACTTGAACTGAAACCAGATTATCATCAAGCATGGCGCGATCGCGGCGTTGCCTTAGGAAATTTGCGACGACATCAAGAAGCTTTCATCTCGTTTGATAAAGCTACGCAATTTAAAAAAGATGACGCAGTAGCTTGGTTTAATCGAGGTTTAGCCTTAGAAGAGTTGGAAGAATATGAACAGGCGATCGCTTCTTATGATAAAGTTATTGAGCTAAAACCAGATTCATACAAAGCTTGGAATCACCGAGGTTATGCCCTAGTTAGGTTAGGACGTGATGAGGAAGCGGTTAATAGCTTCGATAAAGCACTTTCAATTCAACCTGACTACGCTAATGCATATTACAACAAAGCAGCCTGTTACGCCCTGCAAAGGAAAGTTGAATTAGCCTTAGAAAATCTGCACTTCTCAATTGACTTGAATCCAAGTTACAAAGAAGATGCAGAAACCGACATAGATTTTGATGAGATTGTCAAAGATAAGCGCTTTCAGCAATTAATTGCATCGCTTCCCACAGATTAAGGTGATTGATCATTTAAGCAGTTTTCAGTTAAATGAATCATAAATATGAAACCTAACCCCCTACCCTAGTAGTGAAGGGGGAAAAATCAAAGCCTCTCTCATTGCAGAAAAGAGGAATGGAAGCGAGGTTTGTATGTAGTCTAATTAGAATCAAAATCGCTGTAATGTCTGCTTGTGGGGTGAGTGTGCGTACACGGACTCGCGAAGGGTTGTCGTCAGACATCGCGCTCATACTAAGCTGATAAACAAATAATATTGCTTGTTTGGGCAGAGGGGAGGAGGGGGAGAGTGGGAGAGGGGGGGAAGCATTGACGGCTTTTTCCAAAAAGCAAAAATATGCAACGCCAAATGCTCATTAGCTTACCCACCAAAAAATAACACGAATTGAATGCGTGTTTGCCGCTAGTTTCCAGCTATAATCTAATGATATCAAATCCGGTTGATTGCACATAGTATAATCGTCTAAGTGGATTAGATTACGAAGTATATGCCAAGACGCATTTCCATAGAACCTCATCTAAGTATTGACGAACTAGAAAATTGTTATCGC